>CAYMKU010000003.1:124694-174255 GCA_964391015.1 uncultured Ignavibacteriaceae bacterium | reverse complement strand
CTTCAACTTGAAGGGGAAATTATTACAAAAGTAATTCCACACATTGGTTATCTCCACCGCTGTTTTGAGAAACACTGTGAAGTAATGACTTACCCACAGGTTATTCCCTACACTGATAGAATGGATTATCTTGCTTCAATGGGAAATGAGCTTGGCTATGTTATTGCGGTTGAAAGGTTACTGAATATTCAAGTTCCAGAAAGAGTTGAATACATTCGTGTGATAATGGCAGAACTTCAGCGAATTGCATCACACTTAGTTGCTTTGGGAACCTATGGCGCAGATATTGGAGCAATGACTCCTTTCCTGTTCTGCTTTAGAGACCGTGAAATAATACTAAGTCTGTTTGAAATGACTTGCGGTGCACGGCTTCTTTACAATTACATTTGGGTTGGCGGTTTATCTCACGATCTTCATCCCGATTTTGTAAGAAAGACAAAAGAATTTTGTACATACTTCAAACCTAAAATAAAAGAACTAAACGATCTCCTTACCTACAATAAAATTTTTGTTGAGCGGACTGCTAACGTTGGAATCCTTCCACTCGACACTGCTATAAATTATGGAATCTCAGGTCCAATGCTGCGAGGATCGGGTTTGAAGTGGGACCTAAGAAAAGATGATCCATATTCGGTTTATCACAAATTCGATTTTGATATTCCCGTTGGCGAAGGAAAGCTCGGAACAGTTGGCGACTGCTGGGACCGATACTGGGTACGAGTTCTTGAAATGGGCGAAAGCTTGAAAATAATTGAACAGGCACTCGACCAACTTCCTGAAGGAGATGTTACTTCAGCTATTCCAAAAAGAATTAAACCACCAGTAGGACAAGTTTATGCGCGAGTTGAAAACCCTCGCGGTGAATTAGGTTATTTTATAATAAGTGACGGAAACCTAAACCCATTTAGAGTTAAAGCACGTGCTCCATCCTTCGTGAATTTGGGAGTTATGGATGTACTCTGCCGTGGTCACATGGTGGCAGATATAATTGCAATTCTCGGTAGTGTTGATATTGTTCTTGGCGAGGTTGACAGATGATGTACGATTTTTTTGTTGATCTATTCGGAAATGAAATTATTGCTGCAATCATTACTGGAATTCCTCCATTATTATTTATTCTTTTATTTGTTCTCTTTGCTGTCTGGCTTGAACGAAAAGTATCTGCCCACATGCAAGATAGATTAGGCCCGATGCGGACAGGATGGCACGGTTGGCTGCAAACTATTGCAGATCTAATTAAACTAATTCAGAAAGAAGATATTTCGGCTTCCGCTAATGATAAACCGCTATTCAACTTGGCTCCAATATTAGTTTTTGCCGGAAGCTATGCCGCTTTTGCCGCCATTCCATTTTCAAGCTATTACATCGGTTCCAACTTAGATTTGGGAATATTTTTTATCATTGGAATTTCGGGTTTAGTTGTAGCTGGAATTTTAATGGCTGGCTGGTCTTCAAACAACAAGTACTCGCTGCTTGGAGCAATGAGAGCAGCTGCTCAAATTATTAGCTATGAAATCCCAACAATCCTTGTTGTACTGACAGTTGTGATGATCACTCGTACATTAAACTTGCACACTCTCAGCGAAATGCAAACCGGTTACATTTGGAATTGGATGATATTTGGCGGACCAGGAACTGGGATAGAAAAGTTTTTATTCATTCCATTAATGTTCATTGGATTCCTTGTCATTTACACTAGCTCACTTGCTGAAGTGAATAGAACTCCATTTGATATTCCTGAAGCAGAATCAGAATTAGTATCAGGTTATCACACCGAATATTCGGGAATGAAGTTCGCAATGTTTTTCTTAGCTGAATATGCAAACATGTATGCAGTTTCAGCAATCGTTACTGCATTATTTTTAGGTGGTTATCAATCCCCGTTCGGTTATTTTGGAAATTTGATCGGCACTTCATGGTTAATTCCCATTGAACAATTTTTCTGGTTTGCATTCAAAGGAGCATTTTTCGTATTTGTTCAGATGTGGCTACGCTGGACACTTCCACGATTGCGAGTTGATCAGCTAATGGCATTGTGCTGGAAATATTTAATTCCGATTGCTTTTGTTAATCTAATCATTGTCGGACTAATTACTGTTTTGTAGATGAAAGAATACTTCTCAAATATCTGGTCAAGCTTAACAACCATAGCAATTGGAATGAAGGTAACATTCAAGCACATGTTTGTTCCATCAGTAACAATCCAATACCCGGACGTAAGATTAGATTTATCTGAAAGGGAACGAAACAGACTTTATGTTAACATGGATGATTGCATTGGATGCGACCAATGTTCACGTGCCTGTCCTGTAAGCTGTATTGAAATTGAAACTGTAAAGGGACTGCCAACAGACGATATTGGTAAAACTTCTAATGGAAAAAAGAAAGCTCTGTGGGTTACAAAATTCAATATAGATTTTGCAAAGTGCTGTTACTGTCAGCTTTGTGTTTTTCCTTGTCCAACAGAATGCATATACATGACAGACGTTTACGAGTTTTCAGAATTTAGTCGCAATGATTTGATTTATGATTTTGTAACTCTTACACCCGAAGAACGTGAACAGAAAAAACTTAATTATCAAAAATATGAAGCGGAGAAAACTGCTGCTAAAAAGCCGGTTACTCCAACTGCATCAGCAGAAGTAAAACCTAAGGTTGATACTCCACCGCCAAGTACTGATAATCCAGGAGAAAACAAGGTAAGCTAAACATGACACTTTACGATATCATATTTTACCTTTTTGCACTTGTAACAATTTTATCTGCTTACATGGTTGTTACGGTTCGGAATATTGTCTATTCAGCTTTCTCTTTACTTTTTACACTGTTTGGCATTGCCGGACTTTATGCTCTGCTTGGAGCCGATTTTGTGGCGATTGTTCAGTTGATTGTGTATGTCGGCGGTATTTTAATTTTAATGATCTTTGGTGTAATGTTAACTAACAAGATTACGAATGTTCAAATTAAAACCGGAGTGTTCCAAATACTTCCGGCAACAATTGGAGTAGGAATTCTCGGAGGATTTCTTCTTGCAGTTTTGTTAAACACAAATTGGCTTAATCTTGACGTAAAAAATTCTCCGGCGACGACTTTTAATTTAGGTCTGCTTTTAATGAACGAATGGGTTTTACCTTTTGAACTGTTGGGAGTAGTCTTGTTAATCGCACTTCTTGGTGCGGCATCAATAGCAAGGAAATAGGAAAATTATTTTATGGTTACAGTAGGTGTATATCATTATTTGTTTGTCAGCACAATTCTTTTCGCGTTAGGGATTTTCGGAATCGTTACGCGAAAAAATGCAGTGATGGTTCTTATGGGAGTTGAGCTAATTCTTAATGCTGCAAACATAAATTTTGTTGCTTTTGCTCGATATGGGAATTTTGGATTTCAAGGTCAGTTGATGGCTTTGTTCGTTATTGTTTTAGCTGCGGCAGAAGCAGCAATTGCATTGGCAATCGTATTAAATATTTATAAAGTTTTCTCATCTGTTAATGTTGATGAAATAGATCGGCTTAAAGAATAAACTATGTCTCAAGAAGCTTTAATTAATTTATCCGTTGTAATCTTATTCATTCCACTTTTAGGATTCATCTTAACATTGTTCACAGGGATGAAGTTCAAGTGGGCATTCTTGATTGAGAATGTTTTAATTGTACTTGGATTCATTCTTTCAGTTGTTTTACTCTACACAAAACTTTCCGGTTATTTGTATGAGAATATTGTTTCAGAATTTAATTGGATCAACTTCGGAGTAATTCCCTTCTTCGGTGAAATAATTGTTAAGCTCGGAATTAAGCTGGACAATGTAGCTGTGATTATGAACTTCACAGTTTTTTTAATCAGCATGGTTGTTCATCTCTTCTCAATTGATTATATGAAGGGAGATAAAAGATACAATCGATATTTCGCTTATCTTGGAATATTTACTTTCTCCATGACGGGCATTGTTTTCACCCACAACGTTTTGATGATGTACATTTTCTGGGAATTGGTTGGCTTATCTTCTTATCTATTAATTGGCTTTTGGTTTGAAAAGAAAACTGCCTCCGATGCTGCAAAGAAAGCATTTATTGTAAATAGAATCGGTGACCTCGGAATGTTTGCTGGAATTTTGATATTATTCATTACTTATAAAACATTTTCATTCCAGGAAATATTCGATTCAGTCGCGGCTGGAGTTCTACCATTCAACAGCGAATTTTGGTTAACAATAACTGGATTACTTTTATTCTGTGGTGCAATAGGAAAATCAGCTCAGTTCCCTCTTCATGTATGGCTGCCAGATGCAATGGAAGGTCCGACACCCGTTAGTGCATTGATTCATGCTGCTACAATGGTTGCAGCCGGTGTTTATTTCGTTGTAAGAATTTTCCCAATTCTTTCCGGTGATGCTTTACTTATCATCGCAATCATCGGTGCAATTTCAGCATTTATTCCAGCAACTATTGCATTAACTCAAAACGATATTAAAAGAGTTTTAGCTTACTCTACTGTAAGTCAGCTTGGTTACATGATTATGGCACTTGGAATTGGGGCTTATGTTTTTGCTTTCTTCCACTTGATTACTCATGCATTCTTCAAAGCATGTTTGTTTCTTGGCTCAGGATCGGTTATTCATGCAATGCATCATGAACAAGATATTCAAAACATGGGCGGATTGAGGAAGAAACTCCCGATAACTTATGCAACATTTCTGCTCGCAACACTTGCACTTTCAGGAATTCCACTAACATCAGGTTTCTTAAGTAAGGATGGGATTTTAGCTGGAACTTTAGCATATACTTCGCTTACTGGAAATTGGTTCTTTACTTTTATTGGATTTACAGTTGCGATGCTTACAGCTTTCTATATGTTTAGATTAGTGATACTCACTTTTCATGGCGAACCAAGGAACAAAGAAAAATACGATCATGCTCATGAGTCACCATTCTTGATGATAATGCCTTTGATTCTTCTATCCGGTTTATCAATTTTTATTTGGTACACACCAAATCCGTTTAATGCAGATGCCGGATGGGTTTTATCCAAATGGGTTAAGCCGCCAACGCTTTCAACACCCGAATCTTCTCGTTATTCATTTATGGTTGAAGCACCAAAGGAAGAAAGTGCTACTAAGCAAAATGAGGAAGTTACTTTTTCGCATGAATATACTCATGCTATGCACTCTGCTCATGTTCCAACTATTTTCTTGTCGGGATTTGTTGCAGGATTAGGAATTTTGTTTGCATTCCTGTTCTATCAATGGAAAAAATTGGATGCGGATAAATTAGCAGCTAAGATCAAACCGCTTTATAATTTGTCTTTTAACAAATGGTACTTTGATGAGTTCTACAACACGGTGTTTGTTGGAGGAACTCTCGCATTCAGTAATTTCTTGCGGTGGTTTGATAACACAATTATAGATGGAATTGTAAACGGTTCGGCAACATTAACTCGAGGTTTATCAAAGGTCAGCGGGAAATTTGACAGCGGTGTGGTTGACGGTTTAGTTAATTTCATGGCTTACTTCAGCGGTTTTATTGGTCTTTTATTTAGAAAATTTCAAACTGGAAAAGTTCAGACATACATTGTGCTGGTAATCTTTTCCTTATTGATACTATTATTTTTATTTAAGTCATTCTAGGTAATAAAATGGCAAGCTATCCAATTCTTTCATGGATAACACTGCTTCCGATTCTCGGAATGGTGATTATCTTATTTATTCCTAAAACTCAGGAAAAAGCAATTAAAGGATTAACTCTGCTTATAACAAGTATCCAGGTTATTCTTGCAATTATTATTCTTGCAGGTTTTAATTACGCTAAAGGCGGAGTGTTCGATGCTAGTTCATTTCAGTTCATCGAAAAATTCAGATGGATTGATATTGAAGGATTTTCCTGGATTGGCAGAGTAAAGATTGATTATTATATGGGAATTGACGGACTCAGTGTCCCCCTAGTTTTATTGACCGCAATCATTTGTTTTATTTCAACACTTTCATCTTTCAGCATAAATAAATCTGTTAAAGGGTATTTTGCAATGTTCCTTCTACTCGATACCGGAATGATGGGAGTTTTTGTTTCCTTAGATTTCTTCCTCTTCTACATTTTCTGGGAATTGATGCTGCTCCCAATGTACTTCTTAATCGGTATTTGGGGAGGTCCTCGCAAAGAATATGCAGCAATAAAATTCTTCCTGTACACTTTGCTAGGAAGTGTGTTCATTCTCTTAGCTGTTATTGGATTGTACTTCAGCACAACAGAAACTTTAGCAGATGGAAGCAAAGTTTTTACTTTCAACATGATTGCAATGATGGATCCAGCAAATTATACTGCAACTGGGATTCTATCTCCGTTCAATCCGAATAATTTGAGATTCATTGCATTCCTTGGATTATTCATCGGGTTTGCAATTAAAATCCCGATGTTTCCTTTCCACACATGGTTACCTGATGCACATGTTGAAGCACCAACTGCAATCAGTGTTATTCTGGCTGGTGTGCTTTTGAAAATGGGAACTTATGGAATTCTTCGAATCAACTACACAATGTTTCCTGAGATAACCAAGCAATTGATTTGGTACATTGCATTGTTCGGAATGATCAACATTATTTACGGTGCGTTAACTGCAATGGCTCAAAAAGATTTCAAAAAACTGATTGCTTATTCATCTATCTCTCACATGGGATTTGTACTGCTCGGAATGGCATCGTTAAATACACTCGGTATCTCAGGCGCAGTTCTTCAGATGTTCAATCATGGTACAATCACAGCCATGCTCTTCTTGATAGTTGGAGTTATTTATGATAGAGCGCATACGAGAGATATTGATGGTTTCGGCGGTTTAGGAGTTCAAATGCCAATTTATACAGGCTTTACAACTTTAGCTTTCTTTGCAGCAATTGGTTTGCCGGGATTAAGCGGATTTATTTCCGAAGCATTTGTTTTCCTTGGCAGTTTTGGTTTCGGAACTATCCGAGTTATTGCAATTATTTCAACTCTTGGAATTTTGCTGGGAGCCGGTTACATGTTGTGGACACTTCAAAGAATTTATCTTGGAAAACTGAACGAGAAATGGACATCATTGCCGGATATGGATTTGAGAGAATATGCTATGCTTGTTCCATTAAGTTTGATAATTATTTTCTTGGGAGTTTATCCCTCAGCAATGCTTGATTTGATGAATACTTCGGTTAACTCGATGGTTCAGTTTTTAAGTGAATCAGGCAAATTTTTAGGCAGCATAAAATAATTAGCAACGCCATTTATGGCGTTGTAAAAATGAATAAAGAGAATTTGGCTTTAGCCAAAAATAAATATGTCGTTCATTAAAATTTATGTGCATTATGTTTGGTCAACAAAAAACCGACATCCCTTTTTATCGGATGATATTCGTCCAAATGTATTTCAACACATAAAAGAAAATGCACGTACTAAAAATATCTTTATTGATTTCATAAATGGCTATACAGATCATGTTCATTGTTTAATTTCATTGAATGACGATTTGAGCATTGGGAAAATGGCACAGTTAATAAAAGGTGAATCATCGCATTGGATAAATAAAAATAAATTGACCGCAACGAAATTTGAATGGCAGGATGAGTATTTGGCAATAGGTATTGGAGATGATAAAATTCAAGATGTTAGAAATTATATTGCACAACAGGAAGAACACCATAAGAAGGTTTCGTTTCAGCAAGAGTTTGAGCAATTCATTAAGCGTTATGGATTTGAAATTAAAAATGGATAAAGAATTATTTTGGGCTAAAGCCATTTTTCCCTTTTCCATTGCAACACGACATAAATGTCGTGTCTAATGATCGAAAAAATTTTAATTAGCAACGTCATTTATGACGTTGAAAAATAAAAAAGGAATAAAGGGGCTTTAGCCCAAAACAGAAATTTGAAAATATAAATTATACATTCATTAAAAAGTGGAAGCACCTTTAAAATATATCTTTGACAGCTTAGGTTTTCTTAAACCAGAAATAACCATTTCATTATTCCTTGTTATTCTAGTAGTCGTCGATTTAATCCTTGGCAAGAGAGATAAAAAGGTACTTCCTTACATTTCGTTGGCTGGACTTGTTATTTCGGCATACTACGTCATTCAGCATTTCGGTTTATCTACATTTGCTTCGCCTCAGAATAACATTGGAAACTTCGGAATAATTGCAATAGATTCCTTCGGAAATTACTTCAAGCTGATCATTCTACTTTCATCTTTCTTTGTTGTGCTGTTCTCAATTTCATCTGATGAAATTAAGAAGGTTTTTGATCGTCATGGAGAATACTACTCGCTGATTTTCGGAATGATCCTCGGCATGATGTTGATGGTCAGTTCTGCTGACTTAATTCTTATTTATATCTCCATCGAGCTTGTTTCTTTATCCTCTTATGTTCTTGCCGGATTCACAAAACATTCGCTCAGAAACAGCGAAGCATCGCTTAAATATATTATTTACGGCAGTGTTGCTTCCGGAATTATGCTGTTTGGCATTTCTATTCTTTACGGCATAATGGGAACAACAAATCTTTATGCAATCAACACAATTTTGCAGAACGGGGCTTTCCAGCCATTGGCATTGATAATTTCCTGCATCTTGATTTTCACCGGATTCGGATTCAAAATTTCTGCTGCACCCTTCCATTTTTGGACTCCCGATGTTTATGAAGGTGCACCAATTGCAATTACTGCATATTTATCAATTGCAAGTAAAGCAGCCGGATTTGCCTTGTTGATCAGATTTATCAAGATAACATTCATCCAAAGCATTGGCTCTGATGGCTACTGGCAGTTACTCGGAGTAATTGATTGGAAAAGCTTCCTTGTCATGATTTCAATTTTAACAATGACGCTTGGAAACTTTTCGGCACTTTGGCAGGATAATTTGAAACGAATGCTGGCTTACTCAAGCATTGCTCATGCGGGCTACATGATTTTAGGCCTTGCAGTTTTCTCCGATCAAGGAGTAATGGCAATTTTAATTTACTTCTTAGTCTATCTGTTCATGAACTTAGGCGCATTCTTTGTAGTTATGCTGATTGCTAACAAAATCGGAAGCGAAGAAATTGATGAATACGATGGAATAGGTTACAAAACTCCTCTGCTTGCAGTTTCACTTGCAGTATTTTTGGTTTCACTCACCGGCTTACCTCCTACTGCTGGTTTCATTGGTAAGTTGTATCTCTTCATTGCTCTTGTAGATGCAAAGATGATTACTGTAGCAATCATAGCGCTACTTAACACAGTCGTTTCACTTTACTACTACGTTAGAGTGTTAAAACACATGTTCCTCGCAAAACCAAAAACTGAAGAAACAAAGATCTCAATTAGCGTAGCTGATACAGTTGTACTGATGGCGTTGCTTATTCCGGTTTTTGTTTTTGGGTTGTACTTCACTCCAATTGTAAACCTCGCAAAGAATTCGATTGCATTGTTAGGATTTTAAAATCCAACATTAAAATAAGATAATACTAATCCTTCTGTTTTCCATTATTGAAAACTCACTCAATTTTATAATAATCATTTTAGTTCTCAAAGGATTTATTTTTAATTGATTAAATTTGATTTAATTTCACAAAAGAAATTTAAATCAACTATAGACATAGGTTAGATAACTTGTCTTATAAAAGAATACATATAATGAAATTATTATCATTACCAGTTAGGATTGTAGCCAAATTTATGCTTAAAAAAGAATGGACGCGCTTATCAAAAGATTTACAAAAACTTGTAACTAATTATTGTTGTAAAAAAAATGATATACCAATAATAATGCAAAAACTTCTTATTTCGGGAGAGGACCATCGATTTTTTTCACATGGCGGTTTTGATCCAATTGCGATTGCGCGTGCTATTTGGAAAACTAAGGTGTTAAAAAAACGTGAAGGGGCTAGTACTATTGAGCAACAAATTGTCAGAGTAGTAACTGGAAATTATCAGAAAACGCTTAGAAGAAAGATTAAGGAAATTTTACTAGCAACTTTATTAAGTAACTGTACAAACAAAAAGATTTTGCCTGGACTTTATCTTTTTATTGCATACTATGGTTGGAAAATGAATGGTTATCATCAAGCTTGTATTAGGTTACGATTAAAAGGAAAAGAACTAAATTTACAGCAAGCCGCATCGCTAGTTGCTCGATTAAAGTACCCCGAACCCCAAAATGCCCCTCCGAGTAGAGTACTTCAAATTTCACATCGGTCTTCACATTTAATAAATTTATATAAAAAGCACTCATTGACAAATGTATACGAAGGTATTAACAACTATGATCCCATTTACACTCTCAAATCTAGCCCAAGACCTAAAAGCAGAGTTTCTACCTCCCTCTGATTTTCTTAAAGTAATAGATTTGCCTGAAAAATCAGAATTAGATGGGTTTTTACGCCATTGGATAATGGATGGTACGCCTTACGTCTTTTCAAAAATTCCAATGATATATGAGCAAATTAGAACCTGGCTTTCATCTCGACTTCAGATAAATCCCATGGAAATTAGAATAGTAGGAAGCGCACGTACTGGTTTCTCTTTAGCACCATCTCCAGAATTCGGTAAATCATTCACCTCAAATTCAGATTTGGATATTACAGTGATTTCATCAAATCTTTTTACGAAGTGCCAAGAGGAGTTTGAAAGTTGGAAGAGAGATTATGAATCTAATTCAGTTTCACCTCGTAATCAGATGGAAAAATATTATTGGTCTGAAAATTCAATCAGGGTTTCAAAAACCCTAGCTCGCGGTTTTATCGATCCTAATAAAATTCCGACCTTCAATAAATATCCATTTTCTCAAAACTTGGCCGAAACAATGTATTTACTCAAAGAAAAACTTGAAGTGACTCAATCAGCTCCAAAAATTTGTAAGGCAACTATCAGGGTGTACAATACCTGGAAGAGTTTTCACAAACAGGTAAAATTGAATATTAATCACTCTTTAGCATCTAGTAATTCAAAATCGAAAAATTTCTAAGATCAAAAATCAAATATTAAAAGTTCAATTACACAATAATTTTTGCATTTTATGTATAGAAAACTCCCAATTTACTTAGACAACCACGCAACAACCCCGATTGATCCTCAAGTTTTTGAGGCAATGAAACCATATTTTCTAGAAAAGTTTGGAAATGCTGC
Source organism: uncultured Ignavibacteriaceae bacterium (assembly GCA_964391015.1). Classification (GTDB taxonomy): domain Bacteria; phylum Bacteroidota; class Ignavibacteria; order Ignavibacteriales; family Ignavibacteriaceae; genus XYD12-FULL-36-8. The sequence continues at coordinate 163,137 of CAYMKU010000003.1, read as the reverse complement.
AAGTAAAAATCATTCATTCGGTTGGGAAGCAAAAAGTGCTGTTGACTTGACAAGGAAACAAATCGCAAAGCTGATGAACGCTGAACCAAACGAAATTGTTTTTACAAGCGGAGCAACAGAGTCAATCAACTTAGCTCTTAAGGGAATTGCTGAAGCTAATTATTCAAAAGGCAAGCATATTATTTCAACTGCCATAGAACATTCCGCTGTATTGGATACACTCTCCTATCTCGCTAAAGTTGGGTTCGAAATAACCTATCTACCAGTTGATGAGAATGGAATTATATCAACAAAAAAGTTAGAAAAAAGCATTCGATCAGATACAATTTTAGTCTCGATAATGACGGCAAACAATGAGATTGGAACAATACAGAATGTGAAGGAAATCGGTAGAATTTGTTCTGAGCAAGACATCCTTTTTCACACAGATGCAGCTCAAGCAATTGGCAAAATTCCATTCGATGTAAAAGAAAATAATGTTGACCTTGTTTCACTCACAGCACATAAAATTTATGGACCAAAAGGAATTGGTGCTCTGTTCATCAAAAAGAAACCTAAACAGATTAAGATTATTCCTCAAATGCTTGGCGGCGGACATGAGAATGGAATGAGATCAGGAACGTTGAACGTTCCCGGAATAGTTGGTTTTGGTAAAGCTGCAGAAATTTGTTATCAAGTCATGCAAGCTGAATCAAAAAATATTGAGAGATTAAGGAACAAGTTGTACAAAGGAATTGTTTCTTCATTAAACGGAGTTAAATTAAATGGTTCTTTAAATGATCGTCTCCCTAATAACTTAAACATCAGCGTTGATGGAATAAAATCAGAAAGTTTTATATTAGAGATGAAAGATATTGCAGTTTCTGCCGGAGCAGCATGTACATCTGAATCGCTCAAACCAAGTCACGTTTTAACAGCAATTGGGCTATCGAAAGAATCAGCAGTTGGTTCAATCCGTTTTGGTTTAGGAAGATTTAATACCGACGAAGAAATAGATTATACTATTAAAAGAGTTGTTGAGACAGTCGAAAAGCTTCGAGCAGTTTCACCGACTTACGCAAAGCATTGAGTAGGTCATCCCGAATTTATTTCGGGATCTAAATGCTTAGATGCTGAAACGAGTTCAGCACGACCAATTTGACAGAGCTACTAAATATTTTTAATAAATTTATTGCAATAATATATGGACAAATCAATCTCAAAATATTTCGATCAACTCAAAAACGATCAAACAATCTTTCTAAACTTCTTAAAAGCAAAATTCCCATTATTCCACAACTCAAACTTTTTCTTTCGGGACTTCCACTACGGAATTAAAAAATATTTTGAAAAGAAAGGTGTATTCTTAAACTATCAGGAATCTGAAATGCTCGCTAAGGAATTGGCTGTGTATTTTGAATCACAAGGATTATTTGTGCGAACAAATGGTATTGGATGGAAAGTCAATTATCCCGAATTTTCAACTCAAGTTCCTGGTGATCCTTTCAAATAGAGTTTGAGAATTAATGAGGTGAATGATGAATGAAACATTAAACGAAATAGAAATAAAGGTCTCAGATAAAGCAGCTAAAGAAATCCGAAGAATAATGGTTGAAAACAAAGTTCCTGAAGAATATGGTCTGCGTGTCGGAGTAAAAGGCGGCGGATGCTCGGGTTTAACTTATACTCTTGGCTTTGATGCGGAATCAAGAGAGGGCGATACAATTATCAATCAAGAAAATATAAAACTTTACGTAGATGGAAAGAGTTTGTTCTACTTGATGGGAACAATATTAGATTTTTCTGACGGTTTGAACGGTAAAGGTTTTGTGTTTAACAATCCAAATGCTACTAAAACTTGCGGTTGTGGTGAATCCTTCAGTGCCTGAGTTGAATCTTATTTCATAAGATGCAAAGAAGAAAATTTATACTTTCAGCTTTATCCATTCCGTTGATTACAAGTGTTAACAGTTTTTCAAAACCAATTAATAAATTTATAACTAACGAAAGGAATAATTTCATGGCAAAATTTGAATTGCCGCCATTACCTTATGCTTATGATGCATTAGAACCATACATTGACAAGATAACAATGGAAATCCACCATACTAAACATCACAATGCATATGTCACAAATCTGAATAAAGCAGTTGAAGGAACCGAACTAGCCAATAAATCCCTTGAAGAACTAATTTCCAGTATTTCAAAATATCCAATGCCTGTTAGAAATAATGGAGGCGGACATTGGAATCACAGTTTCTTCTGGAAGTTAATGAAAAAAGGTAGTGGAAATCCTTCAGGCGAATTAACTTCAACAATCAATTCGACTTTTGGTTCACTTGACGAATTAAAGAAGAAATTCAACGAAGCAGCTTTAGGAAGATTTGGATCAGGATGGGCATGGCTTGTTTATTCAAACGGTAAATTAGTTATTTCCTCAACACCTAATCAAGATAATCCTTTGATGGATATTGCTGATGTCAAAGGTACACCCGTTTTAGGTTTGGATGTTTGGGAACATGCTTACTATTTAAAGTATCAAAACCGTAGAAATGAATATACTGAGAATTGGTGGAATGTGGTAAATTGGGAGCAAGCATCAGCCAACTTTCAAGCAGCTAAGAAATAATTAAGTCAACTCTTTTATGGCCTGTCTCAGAGCTTAAAATTGTCATGCTGAATTCGTTTCAGGATCTATTCACAGAGTGAATATACAGTTTCAGATTCCGAAACAAATTAGGGATGACAGCGTTGAGACAGCCCCATTTTTATGTTTATTTATCTACATTTTTTATAATTTTACATGTACTTAAAACTAAATTTAGCATTAAGTATTAATGAAAACTATTTCTTTATTTCCATTAAACCTTGTTGTTTTTCCGTTATCGAGATACCCGCTTCATATTTTTGAAGAGAGATACAAAAAAATGATAAGGAAATGTCTCGAAGTTGAATCCGGTTTTGGCATTATTACTCCTATGGGGAAAGAACTATCTAAAGTTGGAAGCTACGTTACTATTCCTCAGGTTTTAAAGCATTATGAAAACGGAGAAATGGATATTGTTGTAGAAGCCAAAAATCGTTTCTTGATCAAACAAATTTTCTCTCATCAAGATGGCTACTTGGTCGCTGAAGTTGAAGACTATTTTGATATCCAACCTGATGCAAACCCTTCTCTTTTGGATGAGATGGAAGGAATGTTCGAGAAAATATTAGAAAAATATGAACTCAAATTGGAAGAATCTTTCTGGAATCGCTATCAAGATTCAAAAATTAAATCATTTAAGATCGCTGAGAAATCGGGACTTTCATTAATACAGCAGCAAGATTTACTTACGCTTCAAGATGAAAATCGTAGAATAAACTTTTTAATCAACCACTTTGAAAAATTAGATAAAGAAATTTCGAAAAATGTTGGTTTGAAAAATATAATTTTAGGAGATGGATATTTAAACTAACTAATTAGTTCTCTAACATACTAGTTGATGAATATTTTTCCACAGCCTTAATTCTATTCAATGCCCTTGCCAAAGACACCCTTGCCCTATCAACATCAACAATACTGCTTTTGGTTGACAATCTTTCCTCTGCACGTTTCTTAGATTTGTTTGCTCTTTCAAAATCAATATTGTCCAATGACTCAATCGTATCGGAAAGAATTAACACATTATTATCAAGCACTTCCACAGAACCGCCACTAGTAGTGTAAATCTTAGTTGAATTGTCAGATAAATCGATCTTAATAATCCCAATTTCAAAGGTTGAAATTAATGGCGCATGATTGAATAATACTTGAAAATTTCCTTTAGTACCAGGAATAGTAACTGACTTGACTTTTCCCGAGTATACCTTTTTTTCAGGAGAAATAATTTCTAAATCTAGCTCGTTCATATAAATCACATATTTTTAGCTTTTTCAACTGCTTCTTCAATTGTACCGACATACATAAAAGCTGCTTCAGGAAGATCGTCATATTTACCATCAATAATTCCTTTAAATCCGCGAATGGTGTCTTCGAGCTTTACATATTTGCCTTTATGTCCTGTAAACTGTTCAGCAACAAAAAATGGTTGGCTAAAGAATCTCTGAATTCTTCTCGCTCGTCTAACAATCGTTTTATCTTCATCAGACAATTCGTCCATTCCGAGGATGTTAATGATGTCTTGCAAGTCTTTGTAATGCTGTAAAATTTCTTTGCATTGCTTTGCAACGTTGTAGTGTTCTTGCCCAATGATTCCTGGCTCCAAAATTCTTGAAGTTGAATCAAGCGGATCAACAGCAGGATAAATTCCAAGCTCTGATATCTGACGGCTTAACACAGTTGTAGCATCAAGATGAGCAAATGCTGCAGCTGGAGCAGGATCTGTTAAATCATCCGCAGGAACATAAATAGCTTGAACGGAAGTAATAGAACCTTTATCCGTTGAAGTAATCCTTTCCTGCAAGGCACCCATCTCGGTCGCAAGGTTTGGCTGATAACCGACTGCTGAAGGCATTCTGCCAAGAAGTGCGCTGACTTCAGAACCAGCTTGTGTGAATCTGAAAATATTATCAATAAACAACAGAACATCTCTCCCCTCTTCATCACGGAAATATTCAGCAACTGTAAGACCTGCTAAACCAACACGCAATCTTGCTCCGGGTGGTTCGTTCATCTGTCCAAAAACCAAAGCGGTTTTATCAATTACTCCCGATTCTTTCATTTCTAACCACAGGTCGTTCCCTTCACGAGTTCTTTCACCAACACCTGCAAACACTGAATAACCGCCATGCTCATGGGCAATGTTATGAATTAACTCCTGAATGATAACAGTCTTACCAACTCCTGCACCACCAAACAATCCTGTTTTCCCACCCTTAGAATATGGTTCAATTAAATCAATCACCTTAATTCCTGTTTCAAACATTTCAGTTTTCGTTGAAAGGTTCTGAAATTTTGGCGAAGGACGATGAATCGGATATCTCTTCTTGGTTTTAACTTCGCCTAAACCATCAATTCCTTGTCCAACTACATTTAACAAGCGTCCTAAAGTTTCCGGACCAACAGGCATTGAAATCGGTTCGAGTGTATCATATGCACCCATACCTCTAACCAAACCATCGGTTGAATCCATTGCTACAGCGCGAACTCGATCTTCACCAAGATGCTGCTGAACTTCTGCAATCAAATTTTCTTCTTTTCCTTCTGTAGTAACACGAGGTATTCTAACTGCATTTAAGATCTTGGGAAGATGACCATTTTCAAATTCAATATCTATTACTGGTCCGATAACTTGTTTAATGAAACCTTTAACTTCAGACATATTTATTCCTTGAAACTCCGAAATGATTGGCAATTTTTGTTATTTTGAGCGTCAAAAATAATGATACTTATCCTCTTTTCAAATAAAACTGACCTAAAATCATTTCAGCAAAATAAGTTTTTTCGTTTGGTTGAATTCACCGACAGAGATTCTATAAAAATAAACTCCAGAAGGTAAATTAGAAGCGTTAAAAGAAACCTTGTAGCTCCCAGCTTCCTTTTCCTCATTCACCAAAGAAATAACACGTTCTCCTAATGTATTATAAACATTTAACTCAACTTTATTTTTTTGGGGAATCGAAAAAATAATATTTGTTATTGGATTAAAAGGATTAGGATAGTTTTGAGATAATGAATAATTAATTGGAGTTTGTATGTCATCTTCTATATCTGTTACGAGTATTGAATCATTACCACCTGCTTCATAATAACGTGCTGCAAATTCTTGAAGATAAAAATTTGCAATTTGTGCATCTTGAATTATTAACGTGTTTTCATCATTTCTGTTTTCAGCAGAAGAAGACCAATTATGTGATCCAGTGATAACATAAGGACTATAACCAAGTGGTTCAGCGTCAACTATTCCATATTTATGATGGAGCAATCCGTTTGAAAAACCCTTTAATCGAATATCAACTCCATTCGATTGCAGATAGACAAACTGTGTACTGTCATCAGTGTTATTACTAAGAATAACACGCGTCTTTAAACCTCTATTTTTAACAGCGATGATTGAATCAGCAAGATCTTTGCGAGTAATAGTGTAAGTAGCGATATTAATAGATTTCTGAGCTTTACCCAATGTCCTTCCTATGTATGATGTAGTCCTATCACTTGGACTGAAGTAACATCCGATCTTTCTACCACCAACTACAAAATTATGCGGAGTATTGTTAAACTTACGAGAACCAAAGCGAGATATCTGAGCATTAGCTACATCTGTATTACTTCCCCACATTTCCTCAAATTCGACTGTGTAAGCACCTGCAAGTGCAACATCTTGTATCTCAACATAGTTTTGTCTATCATCATTAGTTCCGGGATCTGTCGGATTCCACGAACCGGTAATTACCCATACACTATCGGCGGCACCACCTCGAAAATCTATCACAAAAAATTTATTATGAAATAATCCGGTATTAAGATTGTCACCGAAATAATCATTTATATAAGGAATTCCATTGTTTTGAAGAGTTGACCATGGAGCTGTAGTCCTGTTATCATACTCTCCAATAACTCTAATCTTTATACCACGATTTCTCGCATTGACTAATGCAGTTGCTATATCTGCACCCACAGTGCCGCTTAAACTATAGAGTGCAACATCAATCGAACGTTTTGCACTGTTAATTCTCTGGATTAAGATTGATTTTAGATCAGCATTAGCATTTGCTGGAATTCCTGTGGAAACAGAAGTATTGATTGTCTTGTTAAAAAATACATTTATAAGCCCAGTTGTGGGTGATGTTGAAGTAGTGCTCGAAATAATATTCCCCGAAAAACTTGTATCAGAATTTGCAACAGAAAAAGCTTGTAAGTTATATATAGTTGCAGCACTTAGCCCTGGCACTAAAACGCTATGTATAGTCCTTAAAATGGTATCGGGTTCTGCAACACCCAGTTCGTAGTTAGTAGTTCGACCATATCTAATTCGTGACGTACCAGGGTTAATTGTATGCCATTCCAACGTGATAGAGTTAGAAGTAAGGGAAACTTCTTCCGGGAACGTCTCAATGATTGGTCCAGAGGAAATAATATCTTCAGGAATCCTTGGCATTATCTGGTACCCTCCGATAAATGGAAGTGCACTTTTAAACTGGCTTAGAACACCAATTACATCAAATCTTCCCGCGGGAGCTACCATTCCAATAATTTGAGTATCATTATCAATTCTTATTTGAACAGTATCTGAAGTTGAAGAACCGGTCAATCTATAGTTTTTATATGCCCAATTAGTAACTACGCTGCCATTCAATTCTGTGACTAAAACCCCGTTCAATCTTACTAAACGACCTTCAAAATTTTCAATTCCCCCAATACCGTCACTGTTAAGTTGCGTTGGTGTTGCAAGAATTGGCTCAACATCGTTTCCTGAACTGATTATTGAATGCAAAGTCTGATAATTGAGTTGATTCAATCCATTAAACTGAGCTATTATTCCGGAAACTAAAACTTCATCCCCAATTTGAACAGCACTTGAAAATGCCGATCCAAAGATTGACATACCGCCGCTGTTATCCTGAAGATAACTCGGACTGCCGAATTGCCCGCCAACAGTAACTATTCCTCTTACTGTCACTAAATCACCCAACCGAACAGCTACACCATTAGCATCATTAATTTTTGTTTCAGCTATGGGAATAGGAGCACCATAAACTGTTAGTGTTGGCATTGGACTTACATCACCGAGCAGAGAATTTATGCCTGATAAAAATTTAAATTTATAGTTTCCGGTAAATAGCGGAGTGGTTACATCCACAATCGAGATGATGACTGAGTCATTAAGAAAATTGACGTTTGAAAACAGAATCGTGTCGGCAGAAACAACTGAAGAAGCCGTAAAATTCGTGATGCTGACCTGAGCTATATTTTGAGACCACACAAATCCTTGAGGAAAGATTAGCTTGAGAGTATTGATTGAATATTGAGGATCACGTTTGTAATTGAAAGATAAGCTGATAAGCGAATCACCCGTAACAATTGTCGGGCTCAATGCTACAGTACCAGATCCTTCGGCTCTTGCTCTAAGTGAAAGTATCCAATTTAAATTATTAGCCGTGTTTCCTATTCCCCTGGAAGAAGTTCCGTTTTGAGTCCAGTTAGTTACGAGAGGCAGCTTTGATACATCATCTTCATTAAAATAGGTTGATGTATTACTAGTTGCAGAACCAGTAAAATGAACCTTGGGCTCAGGTAGGCTTGCAGCATTTGCCGAACCCCAAGATATACCATGGATATGAGTCTGAATACTATTTCGAATCTGAACCGCTTCAGATGCACCTGCAATTGAAAAAACATTCCCCGACAAATAAATGGAGTTACTTGATTTCACAGTCAGTGTGTAATCACTTGGGTCTAAATCCTCTCCAAAAGTATTTTCAGAACGAGCAATAACAATAACTGTCCCCTTCCTTAAATTATTCCACAAGTCATTGTTAGTAAAGATTAATGGATTTTGAGCAACACCGCTTCCATTGAAATCACGGATATTCCAATTGCGAATATCTAACTGATCTTGCACTACAAGAAGTTCTACCCATTCATCAGTATTTCCCGAATTATATATCTCGTTAATGATTATCGGTTGCGCACTGGTAGATACAACTAAAATTAAATAGATTAAAGAAAGTTTCCAGAACGTTATTTTCATGGTTATATCCTTTGTTCTTAAATTAATGTTTTTAGTAACGTAGAAATTATTGTTAAATTAAATCAAAAATTTTTGTAAAACTTCGTATTTCTTTTATGAATCTTCGTGTATTGAAAATAGTCCAAAGAAATATTTAGATGAAACAGATATATAAGGAGTATGGAAAAAATTAAAGATCTGTTGATAGAGTAAATCTTAATATTTGATTTCTTTCTGAATCCAACACATATAAAATTTTATCAAAAAATGCTACTGCAGTAGGTTTGGTAAAAACTGAATTCCCTCCAAATGACTGAAGCTCATCACCAGATGAATTAAATTTGAAAACACTATCCTTCCCGGCATCAGCTATAAAAATGTTGCCAGATTGATCTAAACATGCTCCGCTGGGATTAAGAAATCTGTTCGGTTTTACGAATTCTACACCATCTCTAGGATCGAACTGGCTAATATATTTTTCTTCAATTCCAGAAGAATAAAAATGAAACCACTGTGCTTTAAAACTTGATTCACCAGAAAGTGTCGCAATGAAATCCATGTTTTTTTTACTAAAAGCAAACATAGAATTAATACCATTTGCAGAAATTAAACCCTGGCTAAGTGGATCAATAAATGGAACTCTTCCTATTGTAAGCGTATCACCATCAGACGGAACAAGTATATCACCCCCCGCAGCTAATTTCTTGGGTGCAATTTTGAAAATTGAGTTATCTGGATTAGAAACACTTGTGTTATTTGGTCCTGTTCTCGCAACAAAGAATGAGTTATCGTAAAATACCGTAACAGCTGTATATTTACGCTGAATATTATAGTCAACATCTCTAATAGGAAGGACTCTGGTAACAGGTGCAATTTCAATTCTATGTCCTACAGAAAATAAATCTACCTTATATATAGCACTATAAGTAACATTTGCTGTATCGAATTCCGCACATATGATGAGGTTCAGTTTATAATCCTGGGAAATAGCTATAGGTCTCTTAATAGGTAAAACCCCGTGAACAGCTCCAGTAATATCCATCATTACTATTCGGTTATTATCTGTATCGCAAACATAAATAAATGGTTCTCTTCCCATGAAAATTGCTTGTGGGTTATTAAAACCTCCCCATGGTTCACCCGTTTTAATATAAACTGTATCACCACCAATATTCACATCTTTGGAATACTTACTGAACTGATTAATGTCGAATTTATCAGAGCAGCTATCAAGCATCAAGATTGAAAAAATTATGAATAAAAAATTTCTCATTTGTTTCATTGCTTTACTTATATTCAGTTACAGTATAAAATAAACCTTAATGCTTTAGAATTTCCATTAATTATAATCCAAGCACGAGTGAAAACCTATGAGCTGAACCCAATTTTACAAAATTTGAGTATGCATAATCAAAATTACATTCTGCAAAACTTATTGGTAAATTAATTCCCACTCCAAAGGAAAAGTTTTGTTCATCAACATTAAATTTATAACCTCCCCTTAGGTAGAGCATTTTACTCCAATTATATTCGAAACCAGTAACAACATTTTCACTATTGTCATTAGGATGATTCAATTGAATTGATGTTGTAATTGTATGTTCCTCATTCTCATATGGCTCAAATGCAAAACCTATCCTAAACATCGTTGGTGGTGCAAATGACTGCCATTCTGACTTTTTCCTTTTCCCGATAAGAACAATTTCGCCATCAGGTGCGAGATTGTTTCCAAAATTTGTTACTGATACAGCAAATCTTGAGGAACCCAATCCGGTCCAATAGAAAGTACCAAGATCTATCATTACTCCACGCATCTTTAATTTATCAAGAGTCTCTTCCATATACCTAACAGTACCACCAAAACTGAATTTATCTGTCATTTTTCGAGCGTAAGTTACAGCAATTGCAAAATCACTGAAACCAAAATATTCACCGGTACCAAACGGTGCAAATTCAGTTCTAACAGGCATATCCTTCATTGTTAATGATGTAAGCGAAATACCAAATGAATTTTCCATATCCAAATGATAAACCGCGCCAAGAAAGTCATGACTGATATCTGCCACCCACTGGTTGTGAGAAAAGATAATTTGATGTTTATCGAATTGTACTAAACCTGCCGGATTCCAATAAAGTGCCGAGGCATCATTAGCTACTGCAATAAACGATTCACCCATTGCAGACGATCTTCCCCCCACGCCAATTTTTAAAAACTGTGCTGTTGAAATTCCTGCTCTTTGTCCCCCCAACGTTGGAAACAACTGAGCAAATGATTCAGAATAAATAAATATAAAGAGTGCTGTGGCTACAAGTATTATTTTTTTCATTTAAAACCTCACACTCACACCAAATTTTATATTTCTTCGAGTTAGGTATCGAGCTGGATTATTGGGATATGGACTAATGGGCGCCTGAAGATCAGGATATAATGGATCATTCCAACTCAACGGAGTGGGATCACCATATTCGTATGCTTGACCTGTAACTGGATTTATTATTGCCGAATTTTTAGTATCAAATAAATTACTTACTTCGAGAAAAATTGAAAATTTCAGCTGATTGAATGCAAAATATTTTTCAAAATTCAGATCTATCCAAAACCAATTGTCACCAATTTTACTGTACCGATCATATCTACTGGCTTCATATTCTGGCCTACCGGTTTGAGGATTTGTACCTGTATAATCAACTGGAGTATATCTCTTGCCAGATTGAAATTGCCCTCTTATGTAAATATTATAATCATCAAGAATTCCATTACCAAATCCGAATAAAGCATCATTTTTCTCAACATAAAAATTTGTAGATAAAGAAATGTTTAATGGACGATCCCAAGCCATGTATAATTCTTTTACTGATTCGTTAATATCGCCCTTTAAAACAAGAACACCTTCATCAGGTGAAGTGCTTTTCCCAGTAACAATTGAATACGAAAAATTGGCTGAACCGGAGAACCATTTACCAATTCTTTTCTTGTACTCAAGTTCAACTCCGCGCGAACGAGCATAATCGGAATTTACATAAGTAGTAAAACTTTGTGAGGCAAGACGTACGGATGTTATTCTTGCAGACCTTGTACTCACATAATCAAATATATCTTTGTAATAAGCGGTAACCGTAAGTACATCATCATTGGAAAACTGTGTTCTTAATCCTAACTCATAGGCAACGGTTGTTTCTGGATTCAGATTTGGATTGCCGAACTTCTGAAAGGATGATTGTGCACTAAAAGGATTAAGCTTTGCATAAACAAATTGCGGTTTAGGCCACTTACTGAAATGTCCATAGGAAAAAAACAAAGTTTGATTATCTGAAACAGGATGAGAAATACCAAGACGCGGACTTAGTCTTGCCTTAAATCTTCTGTTCCCAAACCAGCCAAAAGAATTTTCCATATAACTGTCCCTAATCTCTTGAGGGATTGTGATAACCTCGGGATTTCCGACAGCATCATCAACATATTTTCCTGGGAACCAATAATCGAGTCGTAACCCAAAATTTAATATCATCCCGCTAAAATTAATATTGTCCTGTGCATAAAAAGCTCCTTTAGCCGGATGAACTTTATATATATCATTATTTAAACCAAGTTCCCCAACCCAGGGTTGATAAATATCAATGGACTGCATTTCTTGAAATTGGAAATCAAATCCAGCTTTGAATTTATTCTTTTCATCAAAAAAACTTGTAATATCTCCCCTAACTGAAAATTCTTCGACATAATGATCGTGCCACGTATATGGATTTCCTATATCCCAAAAACCATCACCCGGAATTACACCAATTGTGTCATGATTTATATTATAATATTCAATTGGGAAATTAGCTATATCCTTCGGCTCATTATACTGATACCACTGCTTACCATTAGCATCGGCTCTTAAATGTGTAAAGAAATAATTTATCTTCAGTTCATAAAATGTTTTGGGATTTAAGGTATGCGTTAATGTTAATGTCTGATAAACATTATTGTGAGTATATGTATTCGCACTGTCAAGAATATTTCTGAAATTATACTGAAAACCTGGACTTGGTTCTACATACTCCAAATTTGATTGCAGTGATTGAGAATTCTGATTAATGTTCACAGACTGATTAAACGAATATTGTAATTTAAATGTAGGCGAGACTTTATAAGTCAGTTTACCTAGCCAGAACCAGTTATTTTCGGCACGCGGTGCAAATTTGGTCCCTCCGAAAATTGATGAGTAAACTCGATTTGCAGTTGATTTATAACGTCCTTGAGTTACTCCATCAGTCAAACCCATATAAAAATTGCCAAAGAAGCTTAGCTCTCCTGGAACTTGGATACCAAGCAGTGGCAAAAGATAGGTCGATATAGGTTCGGGACCGCTCAAATTACCTTCTGCTATATCAGTATTAAATGTACTATAAGAATCTAAGTTTCCTAAATTATCTCTTTTATAAGAAATAAATGCGTGATATGATCTGCCTCCTTCTCTTGTCTTTACATTTACAACTCCAGAAGTTGCTTGTCCAAATTCAGCATTATACCCACCAGTAATAACCTCAACTTCCTCAATTGCATTTGCTGAAAGCTGAAGTCCGAAACCAGTTCCAGCCAATGGATCTTGCACAGAAACTCCATCCAACAAAAAAGCATTTTCATAAGATCTTCCACCACGAATGTGTATTTCATTATCGGATTGAACTACACCAGCTTGTTGAGTTACAATATCATTTATATTTTCAAGTGCGGCAACTTCAATTTCATCTTTCGAGATCGTCCTCTTACTTTGAGTTTCTTCAACATCAAGCAACGGTTTCTCTCCAACTATCACGACATCTTGTCCCAACGTCAGTACAGATTCTTCAAGTTGTATATCAATTTGCTTTGTCTTCCCAGATTCAACAATTGTTCCCGTATATTGGACAGTCTTATAACCGATAAATGAGACCTCCATATTATATGTTCCGGGATTAATTCCTTTTATATTATAGTTCCCATTAAAATCACTTGCGGCTCCGTAGTAGGTACCCTTAAGAATAATATTTACGCCAGGTAAAGTTTCACCTGAATTTTTGTCAGTAACTTTCCCAGAAATATTTCCAGTTTGCCCCACCAATTGAAAATAGGAGGCAAGCGCTAAGAATAATATTAGATATTTTTTTACGACCATATGTTTATTCTATTATCAATTCGGATTCTCCTCGTCAAAAAGAGATTTTTTAAGGAGTCAAATTAAAATCATGAAATAAAACTTGATTTAATAAATTCTTTACACTTCCAGGTATTCCATTTATTCTTTGCAGTGGTGCACCTATATAAAAAATATTTTTACTGCTGCTTTCGAAACCGATATAACCACTAAGCTCACCGTTTGGAAAATAGTAAATAGGGACAACACCAACATTTGAAAGTTTAAATGATCTCACTCTCGCAAATGAACGATTACTTAATAGATTTGGATATTTAGTAGTATCCACCGAACCTATTGTTTTATTAACTCCAATCGTAGAAGCATAATAACTTGTATCTATTTCTATAAACGGTAAAAATCCTTGAATCTGAGAGAGGTCTATTGTATTCGGAAATTGCATCGAGAAGAAAATTTTTCCGCCTGCTTCAATGTAATTTGGAACGGTAACATTAGCAACATCCAATGAAGGATCATTATCTGCATACCATAGAACTCCACTAAATAATTTGCTTGTTTCAAGAAACGTAGTATTTAAATACGGTAATTTAGCAGTTTGCAAATCAAGGATATCATATTTATCTGTTAAACCAATGCTATCCATCATTGCATTGTAGAAACTTGCTGCATCATCAACGATTTTGTAATTATCAACAATTAGAAATTTCCCTTTCGGTTTTTTAACAAACCAATTGTGAGAGGAATCGGGTAATGATATCCAATCAGATTTTGCACCTGAGATATCCTCTGCTTGAACAAAAAATCTGTTATTATTGTTAAATACTAATCCTGGAAGCTTGACCGGTGCTATATTGTTTGAATTACCATCTATCAGAATGTCCATTAGTGGATTATTATTACCAAAATCCTTTGTTCTGATAGTAATTGTTCTAATCGCACCATTCAAAAGAACAGCATTGACCGTATCATTTAATGCAATTTTAATATTAGTAATTGTTTCTTCACCATCAAGATCGGAAACATTCCATCCAAATGACATAGCGGGAAATGAAGAATCAGGAAGTGTAGAAAGAACGTTCCAAGTTATTATCGGAGCAGAATTTTTTATTGGGAGTACTAACATTGCTGGATGAGGATCAACTGACCCAATGTCAATATAAGCTTCACCTTCATTCCATTGATTGTTGCCATTCAAATCAGTAAACGGTTCGGGACCAAAATTTATATTATATTGATTTATTTGTGAATCGTATTTATTATTTCCATTATTATCAACTGCGGCAACTCGAAAATTGTATACAGTATCAACAGCACCAATTTTCAGCTCAAATAAGCTGTCGTTTTTCGTAGTAAATGTCCAGTTTATTCCGTCAAAGGAAAAATAATAGCCAACTATTATACCATCAGGATCATCGCCTGTCCAGTGAAGTTTTATTTTACTAGGTTGTTTCGAAATACTGCTATCGGGGTCTAAAAATACTTTCGTTGTGGGAGGTTTATTTCCAACTGGAACATTTGGCATTTCTTCATAACATGAAATAAAAACACCCATAATTAATATCGCTACACAGCATACAACGAACCATCTGTTTTTCTTACTCCAACGAAATCCATTGTATAATATTTTTATTTTTTTTGTATCCAAAATCAGTTTACCTAAAAATGTTTAGTAAAATCATCCGAACTGCATAGAATTAGTTTCATCCAAGATGATTCATAATCCATTTATTTCATAAGCATCATTTTCTTTACTTGGGAGAAATTCTCTGACATTACTCTATAGAAATAAACTCCTGAGGAAAGTTTTGATGCATTAAAAGTTACTTTATGAATACCAGCACGCTGCACTCCATGAACAAGGGTTGTAACTTCCTGACCAAGTGAATTATAAATTTTAATACTTACCAATCCCTCTTTAGGAAGTGAGTATGAAATAGTTGTAGAAGGATTAAATGGATTAGGATAATTTTGTTCTACAACAAATTTATCGGGAATCGTATTATCTTCCTCATTAATTCCAACAGGTGGCGTGTAGCCAACAAAATCAGCTCCGAATCGAGGAATTATTTTGTAATAGCTGAATGAAAAGTATAGATACCCAGATAAACTTGTAAGTGTAGCCCCGCTATCAACACTTATGTAATTTGGATGTCCCGCTAAAGCAGCATCCCACATATTATGATAAAGGTGATTTCCATCCTGAAGATCCACCCTGACATTACCAGAACCATCATTCACAGTAATTTCACCAAAATTTCTGCTTCCACCAGAACCTTGATCAGGCCCAGGGTTACCATCGGCATTGACATCGGTTATTGTAACATTATTAAATTTTATCAGAACAGATTCCCATTGTTCTGCAGCAACAGCGCTTGAGCCCAATATTCCAATACTACCTGTAGTTACAACTTGTGGGTTAGGTAACGGATTACCTGTGGAATTAATAGTAAGAGAAGATATACTATCAATTCTTGTAACATCAAAATCTTCTCTAACAACTCCTGTAACTGTTACATTGTCACCCTTTTTAAGTCCATAAACATCTTGACTGGTGTTAGCAGCATTTAACCATATTCCACTCCAAGCCGACTCCCCATTCTGAATAATAACTCTGTTCGAGCTGCTTGGGGCACCATTTCCTGCACTTGAATATCTTCCAGCAGTATCAGCAGTTACTATTCCAGAAATTGTAATTCTATAATTATAATATGCACTTAAACCGCCGCCGAATGGTGAGTATTGAACTTCTCTAATTGTGATTGGTCTGTTCAATACAAAATAGAAATACCTGCTGGTGTTTAAGTTAGAAGGATTAGTAACTGATGCACCATTTAAGTCGATAGCTTTTATATAGTAATCAACAAAAGCTGAATCTTGTGTGATTCCTGGAATTGTTACAGTATAAACAGTATCGCTTGTTGGGTGTGTCATATCTAAAGAATCCAAAGAACCACCATTTTTCCTATAGTATAACTTAACACTTTGAAGATTTGCTTGAACACCTTTTGCAACACACGTCACAGTAACAGCTTGATTTGGTGCTACTGTTGCAGCATCTCTCACAACATTAGTAACTGATGGGGGAATTACCAATGCTGATCCCAAATCATCAGGATATAATGGAACTAACCAGTATAAAACCCCTGCTGTTGCATCAGATCTTTCAGTCAATATCCCGCGAATATAAGAAAGGTATGTTCCGTTAACTGGAGATTGATAACTCGGTCTAATTCCATTTGCATTGGTCTTGAAATAGGTTGACTGCGCATAACACATCATCGACTTACCAGTACCATCATTGATTCTAAAATTTCCTGAAGTAGATCCTGTTCCCGTAACTCTATCTGAGGTTATTAAATTATGATTGGCGTCAGCTTTAAATTCTACATAAGTTCCAATATATTTTCTCATCAAGTAATTACCAGTAGTGGAAGTTGAAAATAAGCTATCAATTGTTAATGGCGTGGGGTTAGGTCTTTTAGGCAAAACTTCAATTTCTTCGATTGGTATAGGGCTTGGAGCCGTTATGAGAACTAACTCAGTATTTTGGAAATAAGGAGTAACTTTACCTGTAAATTCATAAACTGTTGAAGAATCTGCAAGATCAAATAATGTCTGTTGTGCAGCGGCACTTGTACTATCTGCTTGATATACTTGAATACCACCCCACTCTGGGTTATCCTTATCCTGAATATAACATGACCATCCAGCACCAACCCAAATAACTGGTCTTCTATCGCCAACGCCTGGTTGTGCCCCACCAACTAAAGTTCGAACAGTTACAACACCTCTTACACGGACTGTATCTCCAGCCAATGGAGATGGGGGAAAAGTAGGCAGTATTGATTGGTCAGATATGTAATTAATATCATGCAATGTAACGAGAGGATATGTTTGCGCAGAAGCAAGTCCTGCAAACATCACTAAAACCATAAAAAATAATTTTGCTTTCATAGCATTCTCCATAGATATTTATTTAACAACTAAAAATTTGCCGATTTTAATGTTACCCGTTTTAATATTTTTTACTGAATAAAGATAAAGTCCCGTAGCTATAGCTTGATCATTATCCGTAATGAGATCCCAGGCATGTTCGCCCCCAGAAAATTGCTGTTTCCCATCTCCGGCATACTGTTCGAACCACCTTATATCACTTCCATTCTGTAATGAATTATGATCCATTTTTTTCACAATATCACCAGCGAGCGTGTAAACAGTTATTTCACATTCAGCAGGAAGATTAAAGAAATATATTTTCCGTAATCTTTCAGAACTTCCATCCCATATTGCATTTCCATAGTAAGGATTTGGATAAACTCCAATTTCAGCATTTCCATTTTCATCAGGAGGAGTACCAGGTAAAATTCTCTTAACATTCACAAGAAGACTTGATTCTAAAGGATCTAAATTATTTACCGGATCACCTTTATCGAAAGCAGTTACTGTAAATAAATATTGCCATCCATTTAAAAGGTTTGGAATCTCTACCTTATAGTAATAGTTAGTTGGATCATTCGGAAAGGTTACAGGCTCATCAAGTTCAACAGATCCAAACCCAGTATTAAAACCAGTTGGTCCCGCACTGTCAACTTGAGTCATTAATACTAATGAATTGAGAATATCTTGATCTTCCGTAATATCAAATCCTGATTGCGTTCTGTATACTCTGTATCCAGCAAAATCCTTTAGCCCAGAAATAGGATCAACAGAATTTTCCGCTCTCTTATCCCAATAAATAGTTGCCTTATTATTTTCAGGGATCACTTTCACAACAGGAGAATTTGGTGGTGCCGGAAGGATATAACGATGTATTTTACCATCTCCGAAAATATCTTCACCAGGCTCAATTACTCCATTCCTATTTCTATCGTTTCCATGATAAGCCCTCAAAGCCCAATCCGCATTGCCAACCAAATTAAATCTTTGCTCTTCAGAATCATTCGAAGCTGGATCAGTACCATATTTCTTTGCACATACAATTGCAAAAACAACATTTACCGAATCCCCTGGAGCAATATTCATATAATATCCACGCGTGATGGTAATTGACCGATTGGATGCTGCTTTCAATGACACAGGATCTATACCATGTCCATATCTGCTATTACTTCCAAAGTAACCCTGCATTTTACGGTATCGTGAGATATCATCTTGTGGTGCAAAGAAGTTAGGATCGCTTGTATTATTGTGTGTCCAAGTATTAAAATTTGTAGCGGGCAAAGTATCATTACCACCTTGAATAAAAAAGTTATTGATTTTAGGCGTTGAACCAAGATACATAACACCAATATAACTATCCGTAAATCCTGGATCACCATTGACATCAAATTCATAAGCCATACCTAAAGAATCAATAAACCCATTACCACCATGTAAATAAAATGCAGAACCAGAAGGTCTGCCGGTTATTTTTGTATTTCTTACAACTGCATCAGTCCATAAACCGACATACACACTATCTAAGTATTTATTAGAGACATTTTTAATTGTGTAATTGAGAATAACAAAAAAATCAGCGAAAGGAAAATTCCATGCATAAGTCTCTTGATGTACCGCTAATCCTAATGGATGATGCTCGGGAATTAATTGACCGTTCAAATACGTTGTATTGGTATCTGAAAAATTCATTGTGAAATCTTGATGAGAAATTGCATCAGGACTATAAAACCGCGAATCGAGGAGACTAGAGCGTTCAATAATTTTATCGGCTTGAGAATTTGTATATTCAAATCCCCCACCCCTATTCGCGCTAATAGAAGCAGCATCAATTGCTGCAGTTGAAACCAAGGGTCCATTTTTACTTGTGCTGGTTAGACTATCTTTTGTAAAACCACCAACCCATAATCCTCCTGCAAAGAGATGTTCAATACCGCTGCTAAGTGGATATTCACAGGAAGGAACATCGGGCCAATTTACCCAGCCGCTCCCATACATTCCAAAGTTTGTAACAGAAAGACCTATATTGCCAGCATTTGTAAATCGACTTTCATCGGTAAGAGTTTTACCAAATCTTTCTTTATCAGTTTGTGCGTAACCCACCAAGAGAAAAGAAATTAGCCAAAATAAGTTGAAAGTTAGGGTAGCTTTATTCATGCAAAGAGTTATAGATAACTTTTTATTCCTGGGAAATAGTAATTAAAATGCCCTTTGCTAAATTACTCAATTGCTCTCAGTTTTACAATCAGAACAATGCTCTTGCATGTTCATCCGCATGATAAGAACTGCGAACAAGTGGTGAAGATTCGACTACTTTAAATCCCATTTTTAATCCCTCCAGTTTGTAAAGATAAAATTCATCCGGTGAAACAAATCTATCTACAGGTAGATGCAGTACAGTTGGCTGAAGATATTGTCCTATTGTCAGTATATCACACCCAGCTAAAACCAGGTCTTTCATTAGCGATATTATTTCACCTTGTAGTTCACCAATACCAACCATTATTCCACTTTTTGTTTTCAAACCTTTTAGCTTGAACCACCTGATCAATTCTAAACTTCTGTTATATTTTGCTTGAGGACGCACAACTGGATAAAGTCGAGGCACTGTTTCTAAATTATGATTTAAAATATCTGGAGGATTGCTCATAATGATATTGAATGCGTTTTCACTTCCCTTAAAATCAGGAATTAAGATTTCAATCGTAGTTTCCGGCATTCGCTCTCTGATTAGTCTAACAGTTTCAGAAAAAATTGAAGCACCACCATCTTCAAGTTCATCTCGGTTAACTGAAGTAATTACAACATGCCTGAGATTTAATTCAACTATTGATTCCGCAACCCGTTTTGGTTCTTCTAAATCCAGCTTGTTGGGAACGCCCAGCTTCACATTACAGAAACCGCAGCTTCTTGTACAAGTATCACCTAAAATCATGAATGTTGCGGTTCTATGATTCCAGCACTCAGCAATATTAGGACATTTAGCTTCCTCGCAAACCGTATGAAGATTTTGCTTCCTCATCAGAGTCTTAACATCAGAATAATTTTCTCCAGTAGGAAGTTTTACTTTCAACCAATCGGGTCTTTTCCCAAGTGGGACTTTTTCCTTTTCAACTTTTTCTTTATAAGCTTTTTGATGTTGGTTAATTACTTGCATACCTCTAATAAACTCTCCCATCAAAACTTTCAAGTGTGTCTTTAATGAACTTCAAGAACCTTCCGCCCAGCATACCATCAACCAATCTATGATCGTGAGATAATGTCAATGCCAGAACAGGTTTTATTGCAATGGTATCAATACCATCAATTTCTAGGACCACAGGTTTCTTTTGAACTGCCCCCACTCCTAAAATTGCAACTTCAGGTTGATTAATTATTGGTGTACCGAATAATGTTCCAAAAACTCCATAATTGGTAATTGAAAATGTTCCATTGGCAATATCATCAGGTGTAAGTTTTTTTGTTCTTGCACGAGTTGCCAGATCATTTATTGATCTTGCAAGCCCTATTATATTTTTATCTCCAGCTTCTTTAATATTTGGAACTATTAAACCAGTCGGTTCGATTGCAACCGCAATACCAATATTGATAAACTTTTTCTGATAAATTGTTGTTCCATCAATTGTAGAATTAATTAAAGGAAATTCTTTTAATCCCTTTACAGCTGCATAAGTAATAAAGGACATATAAGTTAGTTTTATATTTTCTTTGCTTAAATATTCATCTTTTTTTGC
The DNA here is from genome assembly GCA_964391015.1 of uncultured Ignavibacteriaceae bacterium. Classification (GTDB taxonomy): domain Bacteria; phylum Bacteroidota; class Ignavibacteria; order Ignavibacteriales; family Ignavibacteriaceae; genus XYD12-FULL-36-8. Next base: position 141,717 of record CAYMKU010000003.1, on the reverse strand, counting down.
TTGAATAAAATTGTGAATTTTATTCATATCAACTTCAATCATTGCTGCAACGTGAACAGAAGTATCTCGGCTTCTAACCATGTGCTGCATAATTTTTTGACGGATGTTGTCCATCTCAATTTTCTGAATCCCATCTGAAGAAACGATAGCCTTATTTTCAAATGGTTCTGAGGGAGCGCTATATACTTCTCTTTTTTCTACTTTTATTTGATTTACTTTATAAGATTTTTTCTGTTCAATATAAGTTAAAACATCATTCTTTGTAACCCTGCCAGCAAGACCAGTACCATTAATTTTTTCAAGTTCATCAAAAGAAACATTTTCTTTTCGAGCTATGCTTAATACCAATGGTGAATAGAATCTGGATGATTTTTTTTCATCCTGATTACTCTCAATACTGGTCTCATCAACAATCGCTTCCACCGAAACTTCTTTAACTGCTAATTCCTTATCTAAAAAAGTTTCTTGTTCTTTATATGAAACATTTGCTGACTTAGATGATAACCGTGCGACTACTGTTCCTACTTCTACGGTCTGCTGTTCCGATATTAAAATTTCGATGAGCGTCCCATCTTCAGGCGACGGAATTTCTGTATCTACTTTATCCGTGCTAATCTCAAAAAGAGTTTCATCCTTTTTAACACCATCACCAATCTTTTTGTACCATTTAATTATTGTTCCTTCCATCACTGATTCACCCATTTTAGGCATAACCACTTCAACTATCCCCTTTTCAGTCCTACTTGATTCTAGAGAAGCATTCTTCCCAATTACATCGTGTATTTTTATTTCAGATGGAGCTATTGTTTTTGCAGTTGATGATGAAATCGAATCCCCATCAGCTTGAATGACAGCTACCGTTGTTCCAACATCTACAGTTTCTCCTTCATTCACAATAATTTCAGAAAGAATTCCATCAGCAGGTGATGGAATTTCAGTATCAACTTTATCGGTACTAATTTCAAAAATTATCTCATCACGTTTAACCGTATCACCAATTTTTTTATGCCATTTGATAATGGTTCCTTCGTTCACACTTTCTCCCATTTTTGGCATAATAATGTTCATAAAGTTTTGCTCCTAACTAATACTCTAATAATTCTTTAATTCCACGATATATTCTATTACGGTTTGGCAGGATCGCATCCTCCAACTGTGGCGAATATGGGATGTGTGAATCATTAGCAGCTATTCTTTTAACTGGTCCATCCAAATGTTCAAAACAAAATTCAGAAATTCTTGCTGCAATTTCACCACCGAATCCTCCAGTATATGTATCTTCATGTATGACAATTGCTTTATTAGTTTTCCTAACCGAATTAAAGATTGTTTCCGTATCTAAGGGAATGATTGTTCTTAGGTCAATCACTTCAACAGAGTATTCTTCATCTTGAAGTTTTTTAGCCGCTAGAATAGAATCCCACAAACAAACACCATACGAAATAACAGTAAGATCACTTCCCTCCTTCACAATTTTAGCTTTACCAAATGAAACAAGATATTCATCATCAGGTTCAGGAGTCATGGCAAAACTCTGGCGATAAAGTCCTTTATGTTCTAAAAACAAAACTGGGTCATTAATTCTGCAAGCTGTTTTTAGTAATCCTTTTGCATCAGCAGCATTTGAAGGAAAAGCAATATAAATACCAGGAATATGAGCAAAGATTGATTCTATATTTTGGCTGTGATAAAGACCACCATGGATATAACCGCCAACTGCGGTCCTAATGACAACAGGAGAAACCCAAATATTATTGGAACGATAACGAATTGTAGCAAGCTCATTTTTTAATTGCATAAAGGCAGGCCAGATGTAATCTCCAAACTGGATTTCCACGACTGGCTTCAAACCCGCTAATGACATACCTGTTGCCACACCAACAATGCTTGCCTCAGCAAGCGGTGAGTTGAACACTCGTTCGTTTCCAAACTTTGTGGACAAACCTTTGGTCGCAGTAAACACACCTCCCTTTCCATCTGCAATATCTTCACCAAAAATGAACATCTTTGCATTTCTATCCATTTCTTCATGAAGCGCGTGATTTATCGCATCAACCATAACTATGTTTTTACCTGACGGCTGATTCTTTTCATAAACTAATTGCTCCTTAAATCCACTTTCGTCAAAAATAAATTTATCTGCTGTGCGAATGTCTGGATCGCCGGACTTCAATGCTTCATCAGCTGCTTTTTCAACTTCATCATGAGCATTTTTTTTCATTTGATCGAACTCAGATTGAGAGAGAATACCTTCGGCAATTAATTTTTGTGAAAGTTTATTGATTGGACAATTGAGCAAATCATTTTCCAATTCTTTTTTATCTCTGTATTTTTTTTGATCGTCAGATGATGAGTGTGATTGTAAGCGAACAACTTCTGCTTCAATCAGTGCAGGACCTTTCTTATTTCTCAGATGATCAATCGCTTTACATACTGCTTTATGTGATTCCTCAAAATCAGTTCCATCAATCTGGATTCGTAATAAACTCTCATAACCAGCCATCATTTCGGCAATTGATCCGCCGACTCCACCTGTTTGCTGTGATATAGGAACCGAGATTGCATACTTGTTATTCTCAATTACAAAAAGTACCGGAAGTTTTTCTCTGCTTGCCCAATTAATTGCTTCATGAAATTCACCTTGACTAGTTGTCCCTTCACCACTGCTCACATAAGTAATAGAATCAATTCCTTCTCTAATTGATGCTAATGCAGTCCCGACTGCCTGTAGAAATTGTGTACCTGTATTGCTTGATTGTGTAGGAAGTTTTATATGTGCTGCTCCATAATGACATGGCAGCTGCCTGCCACCACTTGACCGATCGTCTGCTTTCGCAAAACACTGAAGGAAAAAATCCTTTGGCGTGACACCTGCGGTTAGTACTAATGCAAGATCACGATAATATGGAAACAACCAATCTTTCTGAGGATTCAAATTCATCCCGACAGCAGTTTGAATTGCTTCATGGCCTGCGGCAGCAATGTGAAAGAACGTTTTTCCTTGCCTAAGGAGATTCATCGCTTTGTTGTCAATTTCACGAGATGTTGCCATCAGTTTCAAAGCAATTATTAAATCCTCCTTTGATAATTTAGGTAACGTCTCTGAGTTATTCTTTTCTATTAAGATTTTTTGATTTTTATTCTGGACTATATTTTTTTTCGACATATTAATGCTGCGCTAATTCTTTACATTTTAGAAAAATTGTGCGAATTTCATTTAACGAAATTTTTTCAAGTAAATCATATCTAAACACTTCAGCGAAGTTTTTAACAATCAAATCTTTTACATGGTTTAAATTCTGTTCTTTATCTAGTTCTTTTTGAAGCGAAGTTACTTCTTTGTCATTTATTCCACAAGGAATAATCCCCTGGAATAGTGAAAGGTCGGTGTTTACATTAAATGCAAAACCATGCATGGTAATCCAACGGCTGACTTTAATCCCAATTGCTGCGATTTTTTTTTCATCAATCCAAACACCAGTGTATTTTGAATTTCGCAATGCTGTTAATCTAAACTCCTCGCAGACCTTGATTAATACTTCCTCCAATGCACGAAGATATTTATGAGTATCTCTTTCCCACTCATTTAAATTCATGATTGGATATCCGACTATTTGTCCTGGGCCATGATAAGTTATATCTCCACCACGATCAATATCATAAACCGTGATTTTGTTCTGCTTCAAATATTTTTCTGAACCGATAAGATTTTTCTTATCAGCAACTTTTCCTAACGTATAAGTGTGAGGGTGTTCGAGCAAAAATAATACGTCGAAGATTTCATTTTTATATCTTAAGTCAAAAACTTCCTTTTGAAGATCCCAAGCTTCTTGGTAATCAATCAAGCCGAGCTCACAATACGTTAATTTTCTTTCTATCAAAATTATTTTTCTTAAAAAATAGAAAACAAATCGAATCGGTTAATTGACAGAACTAATTTGTCCTAATCGGTACATTCAGCTGAATCTGTACTTTATTAAATGTGGATGGCTTCACCATAAGCATTTGCCGCGGCTTCCATAATTGATTCCGACAATGTAGGATGAGCATGAATTGTTTTAATAATTGATTCACCAGTCGCCTCTAAGGATTTTGCAATTCCTATTTCAGCAATCATTTCTGTTGCTTCTGCTCCAATAATGTGTGCTCCTAATATCTCTCCATATTTTGCGTCGAAAATAATTTTAACAAATCCCTCTCGTTCCCCTATTGCAAAAGCTTTACCGCTTGCCATGAAAGGAAACTTACCAACTTTAACTTCATATCCTTTTTCTTTCGCTTTGAATTCAGTCAATCCGATACTTGCAACTTGGGGCTGGCAATATGTGCATCCTGGAATGTTATCGTAATTAATATCAGGTGATTTTAATCCTTTTATTTTTTCTACACAATTTATTCCTTCTGCAGATGCAACATGTGCTAACCATGGGGGACCAATAACATCCCCAACAGCATAAATTCCTTTTACATTTGTTTCATAAGTTGATTTATTAACTTTGACATGTCCTTTAAAAATCTCAACACCTAATTCTTTCAACCCAAATCCTTCAATATTTCCTGTTACACCAATGGCACTTAAAACCTTATCTGCCGAAATATCTTTTTTTTGTCCACTATTCTTGAAAGTAACTTGAATTTTTTTTCCTTTGACTTCAGCTTTTTCAACCATCGCAGAAGTGAAAATTTCGATACCTCTTTTCCTAAAACTTTTTGCAAGTGCTTCAGAGATTTCTTCATCCTCAATTGGAAGTATTCTATCCATCATTTCAAGTATAGTAACTTTTGTACCAAGTACAGAATAAAAATATGCAAACTCAACACCGATCGCTCCTGCACCAACAACAATTAATTCCTTTGGCAATTCGTTAAGAAGCATCGCCTCAGTACTTGTAATAATGTTTTTTTTATCTACAGGAATTGAGGAAATCGTTTGGGGTTGTGCACCTGTAGCAATTATGATTTTGTCAGACAATATTGATTCAGTTTTTTTACCGCTTTCATCAAAAATATCAATCTGATTTTTAGAGCTTAATTTTCCGTAACCCTTAATTCTTTCAACTTTATTTTTCTTAACGAGCAATTCCACATTTTTAGTTATACGATCTGAAATATCTCGGCTGCGTTGTATAATTTTTGCGAAATCAAATTCCAAACCATTTGTTTTAATCCCAAAATCTGAACTGTGGTTCTTCAATGTGTCAAAAACTTCGGCATTTTTAAGAAGGGACTTTGTCGGAATACATCCCCAGTTTAAACAAACCCCACCTAACTTTTGATAATCAATCACTGCTGTTTTAAAACCTAATTGCGCTGCTCTAATCGCAGCTACATAGCCTCCTGGTCCACCACCCAAAACAGTTATATCATAATTTTTTAACATGAAAAAGTAACCTTGACTTTTGTTTTTGTGGCGAGAAATATAAAGAAGTGAATTTGAAAATAAAAGCTTCGTAAGTGACGGGTCAATCTTGTTAATATCTTAAAATCCGTAATGGAAAGATTATTTGAAGAATTTATTTAGAAGGTTTCTTTTCGCTTCTCGAAATAACTACACACAATTTGAGTACATAACAACTTCCAAAGGATTGTACTTTAGATATTCAACCAATACGTAAACTTGATAAGAAAAATATTATCAGGATGAGCATCAAGCAGACGATCGAATGATTTTTTGAATTTAAACTCACCAATATTTTCCTCATCTGACCGTGTTTGAGTCCAAACAAAATACAGAACTGAGCCAGGCAGATATTCCCACCTCAAAACAGCATTCCCCCGCAATGATTTGAAGTTAAAATCCGGATTACTAACTACAAATCCCTGCGATGGTCCATTCCCATCAGGATCAACAAAAAACTCTTCATTATTTTGCAGTGCATCATCAATTTGATATTGATTAAAAGAATATGTTCTTGGTTTAGCTAACTCTTTAAAATTCTTATAATCGCCTGAAGAAATTAATGGCTGCAAATAAATCTGAAGACTAAGTTTGGGAGTAAACGTCCAATTCAATCTAATGCCCGCACCAAATGTATGTTGACTTAATTCAGCAAAAACATACCTCTTACCAAATGTGTTTGCAGCTGTTGGATCATCAAAGGCATCAACCCATTGAGCAAAATCATAATCTCTATTATAAAATGGACTTACACTTATTAAAATATTTGACAATGGTCTGTATTGAATATCAGAGTACACCTGCCAGTAAAGTGGATAGTCGTATTTTCCTCCAGTGTTAAAGCCAAATCCAAACGTCAAATCTTTTCTTTGATCAGAGTTCAAATTAATACTAAAATCTAAGCTTGCAGGATTTATAGACAATGGTCCACCTCTGGTCATTCTATTATTCACACTCGCATCGTACAATCCCAAATTCCAGTTCAACCAATAATAATTTAGGAATTGGATAGAACCAAAATGAAAAATTCCGTTCCCTGTTAGGTTACGATCAAAATCCATGTTACCAAAAACAGCACCACCTAATTCAAGATAGCGATAAGATTTAGTCGGCTCATTCCAAAAGTACCCTGCTCCAACATGCATGTTAATCACGTCTGCTCTGTACAAAAATCCTACATCGTTAACATCAAAACCAGGAGAAAGAAAGCCAAAAGCGGAATTGAAGAAAAAATTTCCTTTCTGTTTATTAAGAACAAATCTGCCTGCATATCCACTAAGAGAAGTTGTATTGCTATCAAGACGAAATTTTTTTGCATCCGGTCGTTGGAAATAATGCTGTGAATTCTGTTGAAGTTCCAAAATTCTTTCTTTTGTTCCGGTAACCTGAGTGAAACCCATTACACCAGCAAAAACCCAAGTCTTTGAAGAGTCCAAGAATACCCAACCATCAATTCCCGAAGTGAAAGCATTTTTATTGATCTCCTCTTTCAATCTATCATCATCAAATTTACGTGCTGTTAAAGTTGCAACCCCTCCAAACCCTTGCGCACCTTCAGAGAATTCTTTTTGTGCACGAACAACTCCATAATAGGTTAACGGTTCAATTTCGACTTTCGATCTTTCACCATCTATATCAAGTTCAGCATATTCTTTATTGGTCAAAGCTTGAATAGTACCAATTGACCAGTTGTCACCAATTTTTCCTGTAAGTTTTGTAGCACCAAGTATGTGCGTACCGACTGGAATGTCAGCATAATCTGCATCAGGAATGCTGCCTTGCGGTATTCGACCAATTCTGCGGCTGTAAAAGAAAATTGGATTTCCCCAATTGAATCCCCAATAATTTGTAGCTCCGCCCTGTCCAAAATTAAATATAGTTGCTCCTTCAGTAAAAAATGGCCGCTTCTCCGAAAAGAATGTTTCTACATCGCTTAAATTAATTACAGCAGGATCAATTTCAACTTGTCCGAAATCCGGATTAATGGTCGCATTCAGTTTTAAGTTCGAACCAACGCTCATCTTCAAATCACCGCCAATTCCTGGAGAATATTTTGAACCATCATTGAAAGGATCACCAAGTGAATGTTTGAGGTATTCAGCTTTTGTAGTAAAGTAAGGCATAATTTCAATATTGCCCGATGGTTTTATATTTTCAATTCCGACTAAATCGTAAAACTTTGATACAAAGGCATATTCTTTCTTAGGAACGTAAACAAGATAATCAGTTTCATTTTTGCGCGAGATGTCTCTTCTAAAATTCACACCCCATACGTGCCTTTCATTTTCATTAAATCTCATTTGGGAAAATGGGATTCTTAACTCGCAAGACCAGCCATCATTATTAATTTTTACGCTGCTCTCCCAAACTCCATCCCAAGAATCATCATCCCATTTATCATTATAAAGAACTCCATCAAATTGAGTCCCAGCGGCAGATACTGCAAAATAATATCCGCTTCGTTTGTCATAGTGTGGATCCAGAAAAATTGCAAAAATATCATCATTAGTCTCATCATCACGTCGTGACAGCCGAGCAACAATTGAATCGGGAGAAGTATCATAAAGTTTCGCTCCGACATAAACAGCTTCATCGTCATACACCACTGAGACCTCTGTTCTTTCAGTTGGTTTAGTTCCTTCAATTGGATCAAGCTGAGTAAAATCAGAAATAAAATTTGTTGAGGACCAAGCTTTTTCCGAAAGTAATCCGTCAATTATCATAGTTTCGTTAGTATGAAAAGTTTGAATGGTGATGGGCTTCGTCTTTAGAGAATCATCAAACGCAAAACTGAATGAACTGATGATTACAAAAGCAGTAAATAGTAAAAGTGCTCTCATAAATTCTAAAATGATATTTGAAAAAATAATCAGAATTTTCTCACACGAAAAGTTAGATTTTTCTGTATGTAAAATATGATTATTTGTTTGGGCGGTTAATAGAGATGATGACAACGATTTTACTTAATCAAGCAGCACGACAAACATATCAAAGTAGTCGTATTATCAGCTAATAATAACTTAGTGCTGTGAAACCAGCTTATAAAAAATCAAGCCCATTACTTTCTCAAATACCGACAACTCTTTTTTGCCATATTTGAGTTTTAATTTTTATTAAAAATTTCATTGACAAGATTAACTAAATCTTTTAACATAAATGGTTTCGAGATATAAGAGGTAAAACCTTTCGAAAGAAATTCATCTCTATCATTTTCTGATGCATAAGATGTAACTGCAATAATTGGAATTTTTTGATAACCCGAATACCCTCTAATTTTTTCCATCAGCTGCAATCCATCCATACCGTGACCAAGATTAATATCAATTAACAATATGTCATACCTGTTAACAATTATTTTTTCAAGTGCAAGTACGGCATCCTGAACTACATCTACCTTATATTGTTTTGAAAGAACTTTTGATACAATCATTTGAGAGTAAACATCATCTTCTACATAGAGTAACTTTTTAGAAATTATTTTTGGTTTTAAATTCTTTTCAATTTGTTTTTGCTTAGGTTTAACTTCCTTAACTGGAGTTATACTGAATCTTTCAATCGGTAATTCAACAGTAAACGTTGACCCTCTGTCTAATTCACTCTCAAGTGAAATTGTACCACCTAACAATTCAACATATTTTCTTGTAATTGTTAACCCTAATCCTACACCCTCAAAACTTCGGTTCAATCCTTCGCTGACTTGCCTGAATGCCATCCAGATTTGATCTTGTTTTTCTTTTGGTATCCCGATTCCCGTATCTGATACTTTGATAATCAAATATTCCTTTCCTTTTCTGTCCTCAACATAAGAATTAAGCTCAATTTTTCCTTTACGAGTGTACTTTACGGCATTATTTATAAGATTAGTTATTATTCCTATCAATATTTTTTCATCGGATTTAATTGTAAGATGCTCTTTTAATCCTTTGAAGACAAACGACAAGCCCTTACTTTCGGCAGAATTATGAAAAAGTACATAACTGTCATGAAGCAATTCTGTAACATCAACTGAAGTATTTTGAATTTCCACGCTCTCAAACTCAAGTTTTGATAAACTTAAAATTTTATCAAGAGTATCTGTCAAACGTTTAGAACTTTCAAGAATACCATTTACCATATGTTTGGCTTCTGAATCTTCAACCGATTCCAACAAAAGTTCCGCAAATCCCTGAATTCCAATGAATGGGGTCCGAAGTTCATGACTCATGTTAGCAAAGAAATAGGATTTTAACCTATTCATCTCTTCTGCGTTTTCCTTCGCAGCAACGAGTTCGTTCACCATTTGTATTTGTTTAGTTATATCCTCTTTTACAGCTATAAAGTGAGTGATCTTGCCTAATTCATTAAAAATCGGAGAGACTGATGCCGCTTCCCAATACAGGTCACCATTTTTCTTTTTATTATGAAATTCGCCGCGCCATACTTTGCCAGATAAAATGGTATCCCATAACTCTTTATAATCACTTTTAGTTTTTTCACGGGAGCTTAAAATTCTGGGGTTGCTACCGACAACTTCTTCTGAATAATACCCGGTCACTTCCGTGAATTTCGGATTCACATATTCGATATTACCCTCTGCATCAGTAATTACCACAATAACCGGACTTTGCTCAATTCCCCGCGACAATTTTCTCAAATTTTGTTCAGCTTCTCTTCTCTCTGTAATATCAAATATATATCCTTTCAATGAGAGCAGTTCACCTTTTTCATTAAATTCTCCGATGGCATTTTCTATAACAGCAATAATTTTTCCATCTCGTCGTTTCAAATGATGCTCATATAATTCGAGTTTGTGTTTTTCTTTCAACAATCTTAAGAAAGTCTCTCTTTCATCCAATGTTGGATATACATCTTTAAGATTTACCTTCATCAAAGATTCAATCGAATCAAAACCTAATATTTTCACAAGAGCAGGGTTGCAAAGTAAAAGTTTTCCATCTGCAGTAGATATGAAATCACCTGTCAAATCCTCATCGAAAATTTTTCTGTACTTTTCTTCACTTTGCCGCAGCGCTTCTTCCGCAATATATTTTTCAGTTATATCATTGATCGAAATCAATCTAGATTTTTTACCTAAAAAATTAATGCGGTGAGATGATATTTCGACTAAAATTATCTTGCCATTTTTTAATTTCTGCTTCCAAGGTCCTGAAACCCTGATTTCGCTTTTGTCCTTACTTATATAATTACTTAGCTTTTCTTTTTCGTCCTCGACTCCAATATCGCTGATATTCATGTTAAGCAGTTCATCTTTTGAATAACCATATTTATAGATTGCAGTATCATTCACAGCAAGAATGCGAAGAGTTTCTTCATCATAAACCAGCATTGGATGAGGATTATGCTCGAATAGATGTCTGTATCTTTTTTCACTCTGAACCATTGCGTTTTCTGCAATTCTTCTGTCAGTTATATCACGGGTAACCGTGAGAATATTAACTGGTCTTTTGTCTTTGTCACGCAGAAATGACGCTACCACTTCAACCCAAATTTTTGAACCGTCTTTTCTGATATTCTCCAATTCAAGTTTTCTTGTCCTATTTTCATCCACAACCCCATTTATTTCTCTTTTTAATTCTTCTGCTAATATTTTTTGCACAAACTGAAAAGATTCTGGTGTTAAAATCTTTTCTAACTTTATCTTTAATGCTTCCTTGGGCGTATAGCCAAGCAATTTAAATATTGAGGGACTTGTATAAATAATGTTTTGATTTAAATCAGATATCAGAAGAACATCAGACATATTGTTAGCAATCAGACGCAATCTTTCTTCGCTTTCTTGAATAACTTTTTGATCCATCTTGCGCTCGGTGACATCTAATGTGGAAAAAATTATTCCTTTTGTATGATCTGCAGGATCAATCGGGGTACTGCTTAACAACACATCAATAATGTTTCCACTCTTGCACTTGAATCTTGTCTCAACTGTTCCCAAACCTGATGCAGCAATTTGATTATATTTTTCGCGTCCTACATATTCAAAATCCTCTTGTGTAGCATATATCATTCTTGCAGACTGCCTGATTAATTCTTCCTTGGAATATCCAATCATTTCACAGAATCTTTCATTGACCTCAGTAAAAACTCGATTTACAACAACACCAATTCCCACAGGTGCTGCCCTAAAAAAGCTTTGTATTTTTTCTTCAGCTTGCTTTCGTTCACTAATATCTCTGATTATCATGGAAGTTCTTAAATTACCCTCTGGATCTTCAAACAATGCAGAAGTTACCTCGATTGGGAATTTACTTCCATCTTTTCGTAACCCATTTAACTCACCATGAAATTTCCCTTTTAATATCCTTTCTTCAAGAGCAGCTTTTAATCTAGGATCATCTGTATCTATAATACCATTTCTTCCAAGTCTGCAAATTTCTTCTTCACTTCTTTCAAATATTTCTTCGGCAGCTTTATTAGCTGAAAAAATCCTTCCATCAGGAGCAGTCAATAAAACTGCATCTAAACTATTATCAACAAGTAATCTGTAACGCTCTTCACTTTCCTTGAGCGACTTTTCAGCAAGTTTACGTTCTGTAACATCCCACACTGTTGATATTGCTAACTTCTTATCCGGCAGCGGAATATTTCTTGCGCTAATATATTTGGTATCATTGCCTTTACGCATTATGGGTATATCTTCCCAATGCATCTGCTCCGGATTACCGCTTGCACAATCATCCAAGACTTTCTTTTTCATTTTTTCTCTAAACTCTGAATCTTCATAAACTGCATCCCAAAATGTATCTGGATTTGCAAGAGCTTCTTTTGAAGTCCGGTAGTGCTTAACAAAATTGTCATTCATATAACTGAATGCTACAGATGGATCAACTGAGTTTACAGCAATTCCAATAGGAAGATTATCCAGCACCGTACGAATAAATGATTCACTTTTTTGCAATGCCTTTACTGAAGAACGCTCCTCGGTTTGATCATTAAAAACAAGGACAAAACCAATTATTTCTCCCTTTTCATTTTTGACAGGTGCACCGCTGTTTGCAATAGGTATTTCTTTGCCATCTTTCGAAATTAAAATAGTATGATTTGCAAGTCCTACAACCAAACCTTCTTTAAGAACTTTTTGAACAGGATTTTCAACTTTATTTCTTGTTTCTTCATTTATAATTCTAAAAACATCTTTAAGGGGTTTGTTTTTCGCTTCTGATTCTTTCCAACCAGTAATCTGTTCAGCAATGGGATTTAAATTTTTAATTCGCCCATTTACGTCAGTTGTAATTACCCCATCCCCGATACTGTACAATGTTGTTCGAAACTCTTCGCTTGTTTCCCATAAATTTTTATAAATATTTCTTTGCTTATAATAAAAAAACCACATAAATCCGACTGCAAGTAATAAAATTATACCCGTAAGAAAAATCATGACTACTATTTCTCTATAATTCGACTCAGATAGAATTTCATCTTTATCTATCTTTATTATTGTTAAAAAAATTTTATTGAAGTAATTCTTTGATATCAGCTAGCCCCATTCATTGGAAAATTATGGATCAAATGTAAAACCAAGTTTAGCAAAGAACTCTTTTGTCTTATTTAAAATACTTGGATTATCTTTAAGTATATAACGTCTTTAGTGATATGCAACACTCCATTTTATTGGTTGAACTTTAATTGCGGAAGAAGACGGGAATTATAATAAAGGTTTTATTTCAGCGAGTAACTTATAAATCTTAAACTCAAAACAACGTTCGTACTTTGTATTCTTTGTAATCGGGAAATCTTTTATCCAATTCTATCTCTTCCAAATATCTCCAGAATAAAATACTCGCAATGAAAACAAACGCAAGCATTAAGGAAAACATTGCCCCGTAATAAATTGGAAATCCAATTAGCAAAGTATAAAACCTATCTGTAGGAAAATGGACTGAAGTCCATAAATTATTACGTTATTTGCCTAACCCCAGCCTTAAGGCTGGGGTTATTAAACATGCCACTCGTCATTGGGCTTCAGCCCACATTTGTAAATTATTCACGTCCACACGTAAGACGTATATTACTGTTTATACTTTCTTTTCGTAAATGGAATTAACATCGAGACTTCCTGCTGATATTTTCGGTATGCTTCACCAAATTCTAAAACAAGTTTCTTTTCCTCAAGCAATGTCCCTATGATGACATAAATTGTTAAGATTATATTTACAACAATATCTATCAACTTAAAGGTTTGGCACCATAAATAAATTATGAGCGCCAAATACATCGGATGTCTCGTAATTGATAACAGCCCGTTCTTTTTAATTTCTTCTGAGGGATTGGTTTGTTTCACCTTTCCAAAGTTTAGTATTTGGCGGATTCCGAAAAATGACAGTGAATCATAGTTGAAGAAAAAAGCCCAGAAGAACATTAGTAATGCTCCCCACGTAAGCACTTGCCTGATTATTGACCAGGGCGGGACGTATGTTATTATAATCTCATTATCTAATTGAGCTGAATATTTGATTACCCAGACAAGCAGTACCAAAGAAAACAGTATATAGAAAAGTCTGTAGAAAGCATAATAGTTTTTTAATGTGCGGGTGAGAAAATTTGTAAACCTTATGCTGATTAAAAAACTATGCAGGACACAATATCCCACCCAAATTGAAGAGAGAATTAGGTATTCCATTTTTCATTTACAATATTTTACTTACAAAAACTACGGTGATTCCTAATCAAAATACCATGACTTATTGTATGCTATTTCTGCAAAAGTCAATTGTCTTTTTGTAATATCATCTTTCGACCAAGAAAATTTATTAGTCCCAAGATATTTTACAATTTCCTTCGTCATTTTGATCTCAGATTTTTTCAATTCCTCAATTTTATCCTGAATAATTTTATTGCCAATTCTCGAATTTATTTTTTTATGCACTAAAGTTAGGTTACCAAGCCTATCAACATAATCCTTAATATCTTTCTTTGTTAGTTTCCAACCAGGATCAGGATTTTGAGGAAGTATATGTTCAATATTAACATTCGCAAAATCAATTAAATACTCGCCAGTTTCATCAAGATTATTAATACCATTCAGAATGTACTTAGCTAGTGTACGTGTACGCTCTGAACGCCCGTATTCGATTTCCATAAAATTATCTTTAAAGAGATCAAATGAGGGCTTTTCATCCATTAGTTCTTTTTTTAATTCTTCAAACGTCGATTGTATCTTTTTTGTGATGTTTTTCTGAGTTTCTGTTTTAATAATTTGTTCAATTCTTCTTGCATACTTTGAATAAATTTTTTCTACATTATTTCCAGGTAATTTACAGATCGAAGAATACTGAAAAGTAAATTTCTCTATCAGTTCAAAAATCTTAGTTGGATCAGTTTCAATTTTTTTGATATTACGTAAAATAGATAAGAATAAAACATAACATTGAGACACATTCATAATCTGAATTGCCGATAACGATTTTATTATCTTTTGCCCATTTTTAATATCACGCCACTCATCGTCTGAACCTTGAATTAATTTGAAATAATCCTCTGAGGCATCAAACAGATCATAAAGAAATTGTTCCCAGTCAGTTATTTCTTTTTTTATTTCCTTAAATAATTTCTTTTCTGTTACAAAGGAGTGCTTTGAAATCCAATAGTAACGAAGAAATTTCTTTATTTCAGTGTTGGTAGCTGCTATATTACCTACAATTTCTGTCCATAGATCTTTTGCCAGGTCTTTATCCTTTTTCTTTGGAATTTTCTTAAATATAAGATTTTTAAGCAGGTCAGCAACTGATAACTCCACACCTCGAGCATTGGTAGTCTCAAATATTTCGTAAGCATCTTCTTCACTTTCAATTTCAATTTCGATTACAATCAAATCAGCTACTCTCTCCCGTAACTCCTGAAGGTAAATTATTTTATCTTCTTTGTTAGCTCTTTTTCTTAGTTCATCTGAAATTTTCGAATGGAAAAAATGATAATTCTTTTTTATTCTGATTTCCTCAGTGGTTTGTGGATCGCTTTCTAATATTTTTAATGAAGTACTTTGTATATGATGTTCAAAAAATGACCTTGTTGAATCTCCACAGATAACACGATATGATTCATTACCGTTTCTATCCAATATGGCTACGTCTTGAATCTGAATAAGCTCCGATTTCTTGGTGTCTAAATCTTTCATTAAATCACGAATAACTGCAATAAATATGGTTGCGGTTAGCATTCGCTGTTGTCCGTCTATAACATCAACGTACCCCGAATCATTCAGTGTCTCTTTATTGAGTATAAATGAACCAATAAAATAAGAACTATGATTGTTAGACAAATCGTTCCAAAAGTCTGAAAGTTGATCTTCACTCCAAGTGTACGGCCTTTGATAGCGAGGTATTTGATATTTTGCAGTTGAGAAAAGTATTTCCTTTAATTTAGTATCTCTGGCTTGAAAACTGAACTCTTTTTCCATATAGTTAATTTAATATTTGTTTATAAAGTTAATCTGATTTATTTGTTCCAACTTCCAAAGTTTTTAGAATAATTACCGCACAAATATAACCTCTCCTAAACTCAATATCTATCGCTGGTAACCTCTAAAATGTACAACTTTGTTGTAACAATTACTGCAAACGTAAAACTGAGACATGAAAATAACAATTGCATCAGTTCCCTTGACTCATTTTCATGGTATGTTTTTGGACAAGTGAGTAATAAGAATCATTCATAACGAAGGAAGAAACTATGAAAAAGCTTTTTATTTTTTTGGCAGTTGTGGTGGCAGCGTACCTGGTCTATGACAATTTTGTAAAGGAAAAAGAAACAATTCATGTTGAAGGCAGCTTAGTCCGTGTACAGCAAAGCGCAAGCTTGGATGCACCCGGAGTTTCTGCAAGGAATTATGGTCATGCGGAAGGCACTGCAAAAAATATGACTGATAAAGTCCTTAAAAATATTGTCATCAATTACATGATTGACAGGCAAATCTCTTCAACTACAATCGCTCAATTGAATCCCAACGAGGAAGTAAATTTTAAGACTAACGAAGTAATGCTTAGAGTGATGGAACCACCCTTCTATCTCGAAAGCGTGAAGTTTGCGGAATAGTGTCTGAGTAGTCAAGCTGAACTTGTTTCTCCGAAGGAGTCCTTCGGACAGCTTCTATTTTTATGCAGCTGCCTCAGTAGATTCCGAAACAAGTCTGCAGGCAGGTTCGGAATGACAGTCACAAGTTAAAGAATAACATTTCACATCTTCCCGCTTTAATCAACAATTTAGACTTACGTGTACAATTTCTATTTACTTTTGTGCACTATCCCTTTACTTTCGCTCGTTATCCTTTTTCTGGAGCTTACTATCCTTTTACTTTCGCTTGGTATCTGTTTGATGTCACAAGGTATCCATTTACTCTTGCTTGGTATCTGTTTGATGTCACAAGGTATCCATTTACTCTTGCTTGGTATCTGTTTGATGTCACAAGGTATCCATTTACTCTTGCTTACTATCTGTTTGATGTCACAACATATCCATTTACTCTTGCTTGGTATCTGTTTGATGTCACAAGGTATCCATTTACTCTTGCTTACTATCTGTTTGATGTCACAACATATCCATTTACTCTTGCTTGGTATCTGTTTGATGTCACAAGGTATCCATTTACTCTTGCTTGGTATCTGTTTGATGTCACAAGGTATCCATTTACTC
>CAYMKU010000003.1:110276-124594 GCA_964391015.1 uncultured Ignavibacteriaceae bacterium | reverse complement strand
TTTACTCTTGCTTGGTATCTGTTTGATGTCACAAGGTATCCATTTACTCTTGCTTACTATCTGTTTGATGTCACAACATATCCATTTACTCTTGCTTGGTATCTGTTTGATGTCACAAGGTATCCATTTACTCTTGCTTGGTATCATATGATAACTAGCTAAAGTAAAATGACATCAAGCGAAAGAAATTAGATATTTAGCCAGAGATTAAAGACATCTAAGAAAATCAATACAATATTTAACGAAAGAAAAACGAAATCAAGCAAAAGGAATTAGATATTTATCATACTATAAATGAGAGGAAACAATTGATTTCGCGCTTTGGCTATTTCACATCTTTTCCTTTCTTTCCGTATTTTTAATTCATACATTCGCATAAATAAATGACATCCAAAGAACGCATATACAAAGCAATGCACCTCGGAATTCCCGACAGAGTTCCGCTTATGTGTCAGCTTTCTATTGGACATTATTTTCTAAACTCGAAATTAAATCCAGTAGATATTTGGTTGGAGTCCGAAGGTTTTGCTGAAGCTTTAGTTGAACAGCAAAAGAAATATAACTTCGATGGAATTTTGATCAATCTTCCCGGGCGTGATCCTCAGAATAAAAAGTATATTAAGAAAATTGAAAAGACTGATACTGAAACAAAAATCATCTGGAAAAATGATTGCTTTACAATAATTCCAGCAGACGATAATCCACATTTTTATCAGCCGGATGGTTCACGTTACTTTCCCACTTTTGAAGATATTGACCCCGAAAAATTATTTTACATGGAACCATGGGACTTAACTGAAATAAAATATCCTTACAAATGGAGTTTTGAAACTGAGCCAAGAGAATTCCAAAACTTCTTTCCTTCTTATCACGCAGATATAATCAAAGCAGTAAAAAGAAAAGTTGGTGATAAAATCTCTGTTCATTCGGAGATATTTTCACCTTGGTCTCAATTTCTTGAAATGCTGAATTATGAAAGTGCGTTGATTGCAGTTATGGATGATCCCGGAAAATCAAAAGCAATATTAGAAAGATTAACCGAAGGAGCAATTACATTGGCAAAACTCCAAGCATCGGAAAAAGTTGATGCCATTTTAATCTCCTCAGCATTTGCAGGAGCAGGATTGATTTCACGCGAACATTATGTTGAATTTGTGCTTCCTTACGAGAGAAAAATTATAACAGAAGTTCAAAAAGAATTTGATGTTCCTATTTACACACATACTTGCGGCAGTATTGGTGATCGGCTTGATTTAATGCTTGAAACATCCACAAATGGAATAGACACGCTCGATCCGCCTCCATTGGGAACTGTTGAATTGGAAGAGGCGAAGAAAATTTTAATAGGCAAAGCATTCATCAAAGGAAATATTGATCCTGTAAATACACTTTTGCTCGGCTCAACAGAACAAATAAAAAAAGATACGGAATGGCGAATAAATGTCGGGAAAGAAAAAGGCGGATTTATCTTAAGCTCTGCTTGTTCAGTTGCCCCCAAAACTCCACCGCAAAATGTTGAACTGCTGTATGAGCTCGTTGAAACTTTCGGACATTATTGATGAACACTGAAATAGAAATACTCCTAAAAAGATTATCTGAAGTTGTAATTGACGGCAAGCATCTCGAAGCAATCGAATTAACAAAACAGCTCCTGGCATTAAATCATTCACCAAAGGAAATTTTAGACAACGGATTACTTCCGGGGATGGATGTGGTTGGACTAAGATTTAGAGACAACATTATTTTCGTGCCTCAAGTTTTAATTTCAGCGCGTGCGATGAAATCATCCTTAGCGTTACTTGAACCATTGCTTACAGAATCAAACATTCCTGCAATCGGAACTGTTGTAATGGGAACTGTAAAGGGTGATATTCATGACATTGGAAAAAATATTGTTTCAATGATGCTTCGCGGAAACGGATTCAAAGTCGTTGACATTGGGATTGATGCTTCACAGGAAAAATTCGTTGATGCTGTAAAAAAAGAAAATGCGAATATAGTTGGTATGTCTGCCCTATTAACCACAACAATGCTTTACATGAAAACTGTGATTGAAAAAATTAAGAATGAAAATTTGTCTGTAAAAATAATGATTGGTGGTGCACCAGTATCAAAAGCTTTTGCAGAACAAATAGGTGCAGATGCGTATGGTAAGAATGCCTCAGAAGCAGTTAGGATTGCAAGAGAGTTTGTGAATAAGATATGACACAGAGTTATGTCATTCCGAATTTATTTCGGAATCTTTCCTGGATAATTGTTGAGATGCTGTCCGAAGGACTCCTCGGAGAAATAAATTCAGCATGACATATAATTGACTTCGTTATAAAAATTAATTTTATGAATAATATAGTATCAACATTAACTTCCAAAAAAGTTTTACTTTGTGATGGTGCAATGGGAACAGAATTGCAACGCAGAGGATTAAAAGTTGGTGACTGTCCGGAAGAGTATAATTTATCTCACCAAGATTTAATCCAAGCAATTCACAAGGATTATTTTGATGCCGGTTCGGATATTGTAGAAACTAATACATTTGGAGCTAATCGCCTCCGGCTAAAATTTTATGGTTTAGAAAATAAAGTACGAGATATAAACCTCGCAGCGGTAAATAATGCTAAAGCAGTTTGCCCAAAGGATAAATTCATCGCAGGATCAATTGGACCATTAGGCGAGGTATTGGAACCGGTGGGAAACATATCAGAAACTTTAGCTTATGAAATTTTCTGTGAGCAAGCTAAGATACTTGAGGAAGGTGGTGTAGATATTTTATTTATTGAAACTATGATGGCGATTGAAGAAGCAGTTATTGCGGTAAAAGCAGCAAAAGAAAATACTATTCTGCCGATTGCCGCCTCAATGACATTTGAATTAGGAAAAAGCGGATTAAGAACTCCTTGGGGAATCGATGTTCAGACAGCAGTCAGTGAATTAACCAAAGCCGGAGCAGATATTATTGGATCAAATTGTGGAAAAGGTTTTGACGAGATGATACAAGTTATAAGTGAAATGAGAAAACTCTCTAACAAACCAATCCTTGCACAATCAAACGCTGGAATCCCTGAACTTGTTGATGGAAACTTGCATTACAAAGAAAACCCGGATATGATTGGACCTAAGGTTTTAGCGTTTCTAAAGTCCGGTGTGAATATTCTCGGCGGATGCTGCGGTACAACTCCACTTCACATAAAAAAGATGAGAGAGGTTTTGGATCTTTTTCTTTCCTAGAACATCTAATTTTTAAACAAAAGAAAACAATGAATTACGAAGTAAAAGATTTTTCAATTGACGTTATTCAAGCAAGCTTTAAGAAACCTGTGCTTGTTGATTTCTGGGCTGAATGGTGTGGACCATGCAGAGTACTTGGTCCGGTATTGGAACAACTTGCTTCCCAAAATAATGGTGAATGGAACTTAGTAAAAGTAAACAGCGATGAGTATCCGGAAATTTCAGCACAGTATGGAATAAGAAGTATTCCCAATGTAAAACTATTTCACATGGGAAAAGTTATTAATGAATTTGTTGGTGCACTTCCTGAAAATGCAGTTAAAGAATGGTTGAAGAAAAATATTCCGAATAAATATCATGACCTATTAACGCGTGCCAATAGCTTGTTGATCTCAGGTAAAGAAAGTGAAGCAAAGGAAATATTAGAAAAGCTATTAATCAAAGATCCTCACAACAATTCTGCAAAACTCTTGTTAGCAAAAATTCTGTTATTCAAGGATAAGGTAAAAACATCTGAGTTGGTCAACAGCATAGAGGAAATAAATGATAATTCCGAAATGATCAATTCAATAAAAACCATAATTGATTTACTTGACGATAATAAAAATTCAACCCTTGAAAACAGTCCGACAAAAGATATTTATCTTGAAGCAGTAAATCATTTAAGAAATGCAAAATTAGATTTATCCTTGGAAAAGTTTATTGAAATCATAAAAGAAGATAGATATTACAATGATGACATTGCACGAAAAGCATGTATAGCAATATTCAAATTCTTAGGTGAAGAAAATGAGATTACTGTTGCTTATAGAAGAGATTTTGGTCGGGCTTTATATGTATAGCTAATTTTTTGTTAGTTGATGATCGGTTGAACAGAAAAGCTTTTTACTGCTTCGTCTTTTGAATCATAAATTTCGAAAACCTTGGATGTACCTGTTAAATCAAGCAATGCCTGAGTTTCAGAATGAACCCCAACTAATTTCAAGTTTCCACCTGATTTGCTCACTCTTTTCAATGCAGTAACAATTGCACTTAAAAATGTTGAATCAATAAAGACACATTTTGAAAGGTCAATTATGATCTTCAAATAACCACGGTCAATATCTTGATTAAGCAGCTTTTTAAAATTATCTGCTTCTTTGAAAGTGGCTCGGCTAATTTCTACAGTTTCTATAACTACATCATCAATTTTTTCACTCAAAAAAGACATAATAAATCCTCATTTTTTGCGGGTGTAATGATAGCAATTCCTGATCACTTGGTCAAATTAAATTTTTTAAAATAATAAAATCTAATCCGTTTGTAATTCGCTCAAATTTTTGAATTGTTCCAAGGATTTGGGGTTTGCTAAAGCTTCAACATTATCAATTTTATCGCCATTAATAATCCGTGAAACTGCAATTTCTACTTTTTTCATATTAATTGTCCGGGGTATTTCATTAACCTGAATTATCTTTGCCGGAACATGCCTTGAAGTCAATCCTTGCTTTATTTCAGATTCAATCTTAGCTTTTACCTCAGGTGATAAAGCAGCATTATCTTTTAAGACTACAAACAAAACTATTCTTACGTCACTTTTCCAATTTTGCGCAATGACAAGCGAATCTGCTACCTCATCCATTTTTTCCACAACATTATAAATTTCTGCTGTACCAATTCTAACTCCGCTGGGATTCAAAGTTGAATCTGATCTTCCATAAACAATAATACTTCCTCTTTCAGTTAACAAAACATAATCACCATGCCGCCAGACCCCTGGATAATGTTCGAAATATGCTGCTTTATATTTCTCCTTTTCAGGATCATTCCAAAAATAAACAGGCATTGATGGAAAGGGTGCAGTGCAAACTAATTCGCCCTTTTTATTCTGGACAGATTCCCCATTTTCATTGTAAACCTCCACCTTCATTCCTAATCCACGACATTGAATTTCCTCGGAGTAAACTGGTAGAAGTGGATTGCCCAGCATAAAGCAGGAAATTATATCAGTTCCTCCAGAAATTGAGGATAACAAAACATCCTTTTTTACATTTTCATAAACCCAATGAAAATTATCATTCGTCAAAGGTGAACCAGTCGATAGAATTGTTTTTAGTGTTCCAAGTTCATTGTTACTTTTAGGAACATAATTTCTCTCATGGGTTACGCTTATATATTTAGGACTAGTACCAAAAATCGAAATATTGTGCTCGTCAATTAAATCCCAGAGTTTTGAGATATTAGGATAAGTAGGACTACCATCATACAACAACACACTTGCTCCCACTTGCAGGGAGCTTACTAGCCAGTTCCACATCATCCAGCCGCAGGTAGTATAAAATGTAATCACATCATCACGCTTCAAATCTGTGTGCAAGTACAATTCCTTGTAGTGCTGAAGCAGAGTCCCTCCAGTTCCATGTACAATGCACTTTGGTTTACCAGTAGTCCCTGACGAGTACATGATATAAACTGGGTGATCGAAATCAACTTGTTCAAACTCAATTAAACTTGAGGTATGTTGATTTATTTCATTATATTGTAAAAAGTTATATGAATTATTTCTATTAAAAGATTGCTCAAAAATCCCTTCTATTAAAACTATGTTTTCTATTTCCGGAATTGCTTGACTTATGTTTTTAAGCTTTTCTCTGCAATCAATCACTTTCCCATTATACAAGTAGCTTGTTACACCAAATAATATTTTAGGTTTAATTTGTCCAAAGCGATCAATAACTCCTTGAATCCCAAAATCTGGGGAGCACGATGTCCAGATTGCTCCTATACTTGTTGTTGCCAACATTCCAATCACTGCTTCAGGTATATTTGTGATAAATGCTGCTACACAATCACCTTTTTTTACACCTAAGCTCCTTAGGAATTTTGCACATGCAGCAACCTGATTGTACAATTCTTCATACGTTAGCTTTACAATGGAAGAGTTTTCTTTCACACCTATTAAGGCGGTTTTAGAATCTTTATATCTCAATAAATTCTCAGCAAAGTTCAACTTCGCTCCAGGGAACCACTTTGTATCAATCATCGAATTTGAGAGTATTATATCTGTATAATTCTTTGAGTATTTAATGTTGCCAAATTCCCAAAGAGATTTCCAGAAATTAGAAATATCATTTATTGACCAATTATATAAATCCTCACAATTGGCAATATTTTTTTCATGGTTTGCATTAACAAAATTTATAAATGATAACATATTCGAATTAAGGATTCTCCCCTCAGACGGTATCCAAAGTGGTCTTTTTGTGGACATTAGCTTTTATTAGGTGTGAACTTAGAAGAAATATTGTTTGTGTGAATAAAGTGCAAGTTTCCAGGCAAATGCTGTATCACCACATTCTAATGCAACTTTAGCACATAACTCCAATTCCCGATGCAATTCTTCATCATTCAAATCATTCAATGAAATTATGATTTTCAGCATCTTTTTATAATCCATGTCCTGTTCAGATTTTCTTACAGCTTCCCTAGAAATTTCTATATCCTGGCAATTTTGGAGTTCAATTGAATTAATGAAATCTTTCACTTCTTCTTTAGTAGGAATTTTTTCAACATTGGCAAATTTCCCAAGGTTGTTTGCTGAAAAAATTGTTGACTGTTTCATAAAATCTGGAAGCTGTTCAAAACCAATTGCAGTTTTTTTTGTTGGTTTTCCAACAACAAAGATGGATTTACCAAATGCTTTTGTGTAAAAATCACCTGACATTCTTGCAACAAGATTAATCAAATCAGGATGAATAATCCCGTCTCTAAAAATATCTTCAGCGATATGGAACTTAACAACCTCACAAACAGCAATGTTTGCGGAAGAACCGCTTTCACCATAGCTAAAAATATCTTTTAATTTGCACTCCATTTGATAAGGCGATTCTTTAACACGTTTTGGTTTTATTAAGTCAGAATCAATAGGTGTGAGTCCACTTTTTTGGAATTCATCAATTTCGGGAGGATACTCAACTGATGCTAAATTTATTTGTTCAACCATATCATAGGTAACAGCTTGAACTACACATTCAAGGGTTTCTTTAAGATTATTGTAGGTATCTTTCAAAGTATTATCTCTTCCTCTTCTTGCTGGAGAAAATGCAATAATTGGAGGGTTAGCACCGAATGCGTTATAGAAGGAAAAGGGGCTGAGATTATGAATTCCGCTTTTTGAAATGGTAGATACTAAAGCTATTGGACGAGGAGCCACTCCACCCAAAAGTAATTTGTGAACTTCAGGAACACTTAAATCTTTCGGTTCATAATGGAACATACTAGATATTTTTTTTCTTTAACAAAATTGAATTTGATTCAGTGGATTTCACGACTTTGTTTTCGAGCTTTCCCAAACCGGTAATTTCTAATACTATTGTATCACCATCCATCAACCATATTGGAGAGAATTTTTCACCCTTAGCTTTTGCTTCTAATGCCCATGTTCCATTTAATTCAAGATAGCAGCCTGTTCCAACAGTTCCAGAGCCAATAATATCTCCTGGAAAAATTTCAACACCGTAAGATGCACGTTCAATCAACTCTGCGAACGTCCAATTCATATCTTTCATATTTCCATTCGAAACAATTTTGCCGTTATGTGTTGCCGTCATTGGTAAATTGTATCTATTTCCAGAAGCAGAAAAGAGCCTGTATTTTTCCAGACCATCAATTGTAACCAACCAGGGACCGAAAGCAGTGGCAAAATCTTTTCCCTTAGCGGGACCAAGGTTGAGTTTCATTTCTTCCATCTGAAGAACACGCGCAGAGAAATCATTCATAACCATGTAACCAGCAATATATTCATCAGCTTTTTCTGCAGGAATATTTTTCCCCCTTCTGCTAATAACAACTGCACTTTCTAATTCGAAGTCAAGGTTTTTTAAATGATCCTCTTCAACTATAATTTCTCCTGGGCCATAAACAGCATTATGATTGGTGAAATAAAAAACAGGATATTGATCGAATTCTGGAATCATTTCAACACCACGATTCCGACGAGCAGCTTCGACATGCTGTCTAAAAGCATATCCATCACGACACGAGGTAGGATGAGGTACTGGAGAAAGCAGTTTCACATCTGAAATTTGAATTGACGCTTCAATATTATTTTTTTCAATCTCACTATATAATTTTTGAAGCAATGGGTAACATTCATCCCATTTGTTAAGAAGTTTGTTCATTTTAGAAGGAAGCTTTATATTGAAAATGCTTCCAGATTGCTTTAGGTCATAAATTTTATCTTCGTGATAAATTCCAACTCGTTCTTTAGAATTTCTATTTAAGAAAGAAACTAAATTCATTTCAAATTTTAATGCCTATTGAAAAAATGATAAACTATTCTACAACCCAAGAACGTTCATAATCATCCACCATAGTTTCTTTTACATTCATCGTCACTTTCAAAGGAGTGAAAGTGTCAATCATAATTGCATACTCTTCTGTATCCTTTTTACCAATTGATGCTTCTGTTTTTCCTGGCTGCGGTCCATGTGGAATTCCCATTGGATGAAGCGTAATTGATCCTTCAGTTACGCCAGTTCGCGACATAAAATCACCATGAACATAATATAGAACCTCATCGCTATCTACATTTGAGTGGAAGTACGGAGCAGGAATTGCATCCGGATGAAAATCAAAAAGCCGTGGAACAAAATTACAAATAACAAAATGTTCAGTAACAAACATGAGATGAGTTGGCGGTGGTAAGTGAATCTTCCCTACTTTTGGGGAGTACTCCTTCAAGTTAAATGTGTACGGATAAAGAAATCCATCCCACCCAACTACATCAAATGGATGATGAGGAAGAGAATATTCAAAATATCTATTTGCAACTTTTAATATTAAAGGAAATGTGCCAACTTTATCAATTGGCTCCATAAACATTGGAGTTTTAAAATCTCTTTCATAGTATGGAGCTTCTTCAGTTAATTGTCCATATTCATTTCTAAAATGTTTTGGAATATCATATGGAGTATCAGATTCAATAATAAGGATTTTCACTTTTTCGAAATTCTTAAATTTTAGTTGATAAGTTGTTCCCTTTGGAATTACTATGTAATCCCATTGCTCGAATGAAAGTTTACCATATTCTGAAAGCATCGCACCTTCCCCATGGTGAATAAACACGATCTCATGAGCGTAGCTATTCCTATAAAATAAATCTGTATCTTCAGTAACAACTGCAGTTGCAATTGTACAATGATCATTCTTAAGAAATATATTTCTTGAGGTAAGGAAATTGCCTTCACTTGGTTTGTTGCCCGTTATAAAATGATAGTACTTTAATGGGGCATCTAACCAATCCATTGAAGTCCCAAATTTTCGTTCTTTTATACTATCAACTTGAGGCGGCAGATACAAATGATATTTGTTCGAATAGATACCAGAAAAACCCTTCGTCCCGAACAGTTCCTCACGGTAAAGAGATTTTCCATCTTCTTTAAAAAATGTCGTGTGCCGTTTAGGTGGAACTTTTCCAACTTTTACATAATATGGCATTTAGAACCTCTATAATGTTTCAATTATGTTTTGCTAATTTAATCTCTATCGAAATTCCCTCTTAATTGCTGATCTCTTTCGATTGATTCAAATAATGATTGAAAGTTACCCTGTCCAAATCCTTCTGCACCATTTCTTCGCTGAATGATCTCATAAAAAAATGTAGGACGATCACCAATTGGTTTTGTAAAAAGCTGAAGAAGG
The DNA here is from genome assembly GCA_964391015.1 of uncultured Ignavibacteriaceae bacterium. Taxonomy (GTDB): domain Bacteria; phylum Bacteroidota; class Ignavibacteria; order Ignavibacteriales; family Ignavibacteriaceae; genus XYD12-FULL-36-8. The sequence continues at coordinate 114,688 of CAYMKU010000003.1, read as the reverse complement.
TAACCCTTACCTTCGGTATCGCAAAGGATTCCATATTTTCGTAGGTCTTCAATATTTTCTGCTACCTTAAATCCTCGCTCCTTTAGTAGATCATAATATGTATTTGGAACTGTTAAAAATTCAACCCCATTTTCTCTCATTGCTTTTATTGTTGCAATAATGTTATCCGTAGTTATAGCAACATGCTGAATTCCTGATCCAAAATACTCATCAATATATTCTTCTATCTGTGATTTTTTAAGTCCTTCATAAGGTTCATTGATAGGGTTTTTCACCATCACACCTTCACGCGAGCGGACAACTTTTGAAAGAAGTGCCGAATATTGAGTTGAAATATCACCAGCACCAAATTCTATAAATGTCTCAAAATTCAATGTTTTATTGAAATAATTTTCCCAGATATTCATTTCATTTATTCTTACATTACCAACGATATGATCGACCTCAATAATTCCAGTATCTTCTGATTTTATCTGTATGTTTTGAATTGGTTTTCCAAAGCCTGGTTTAAAAATGCCGTTATAGTCATCTCTATTCACAAAAACTATTTCAGCATCATCATATAATTTTATTGCTGCTTCTTCAATGTATCCATGTTCGTCTTCATATTTCTTTGGATTCCTAATTGGAATTCCACCGTTCTTTACTGCCAAATCAAAAGCAAGCTTAACATTTTTTACCTTCAGCGACCACCTTTTAACTCCATCACCATGTTTTTGTGTAAAATAAGATACATCATAATTAGTGGGCTTAATAGCTGATGTTACAACAAACCTCAAATTGTTTTTAGTTAGATAAAAAGATACTCTGTCTTTTACTCCTGTTTCAGGACCTGAATAACCGGATATTTGCATCCCAAACGCTTTAGCATGCCAATAAGACCACATTTTTGCGCTACCGACGTAAAACTCGACATAATCATATCCAATTATACCTAAGTGCTCAATCATTAATAATTTCCTCTAGAAATTTTGTTATGAATTAGTTGAGCAAAGTTATACTATTTTAAATAGATACCAAAAGCATTTGAGCCAATGTGTGCTGAACATCATTTTATTATAAAAGAACAATGAACAACACACCAATAAACATAATGGCAGTCCCGAGTAACCTTTCTCTAATATTTTTTTCCTTCAAGAAAAAATATCCTAAAATGACTGAGATCATTCCAGATGTTCGTTTGATTGCAATGACATAAGCTACAAGAGTTAAAGATAATGCTGTCATATGAACAAAATATGCCAAAGATGTGATCACCCCGACAAACAACAAATTTTTTCTTTCCTGCCATACGGCACCTATGGATAATTTCCCCTTAGAAATTGCAAAGAGTGTAGTTCCAATAGTTATATAAAAGTTAATGAAAAGAAGATATTGAAGAACTGAAGATGCTTCGATTCCTTTCTTGTCATAATTAGCTGAGATGCTCAAGATAACTGCTACAATTAGCATATATCTTGTGCCTTTATTTTTTACCAACGATTTCAGCGGTGAGAATATACCATCTTTTTTCAAATTGACATTTAAAAGATAGGAGCCGATAACTATCAATATAATTCCAACTACTCCATTCCAGGAAATAAATTCACCGATAATAAAAGGAGACACAAGTAGCAAAAATAACGGAGTAAAACTCAACATTGGAACAACTACTGAAATATCACCCTTGGCAATTGCTCTATGATAAAGAATTACAGCAGCAGTGTTAATTGTACCCGAGATTATTAATGCTATAAAAAATTGGTGATTAAATTTTAACTCAATAAAAAAAGGGATAGGAAGACAAAATAGAAGAGGAATGAAATTATTTATCCATGATACAACTAATGAATCAATATTTAGTGAAGCTTTTTTAGAGAAGACATTTCTCGAAGCATCAAGAATTGGATTTAAGACTGCAAATATTATCCACATAGAATTTTGTCAGCTTATTTCAATTCGCATTTCCTAAACATTATCTAACAATAAAAAATGATTTCTTGATATAGAAGAGATTGGAAGCATATTTTTCTTATCAAAAGCACAAATTTTTTTAAGTACACACACAGAACAGAATGGTTTTCCAGATTTACAAATGTCTCGCCCAAGTTTAATTAAGTTTGTGTGTAATGAATGTGCAACTCCTTCCGGCAAATTTTTATTTAATAATTCAAATGTTTTATCTGGAGATTTCGTACAAACTATTCCAACACGATTCAAAACCCGATGAACATGTGTATCAACTGGACAAACGTTTCGTTTTAATGAAAATAACAAAACACAACTTGCTGTTTTTATACCAACTCCTTTAAACTTAGTAAGCTCAGCAATCGCTTCATCATTCGACATTTTTTGCAGATAGTCTAAGTCTATTTTTCCTTTTACCTTTTTAAGTTCGATTAAAATTCTCTTAATGGATTTTGCCTTTTGTTTAGCCAACCCTCCGATTCGTATCTGTGTTTCAATCACTTTTTCTTTTGCTGAAGCAACTTCATCCCAACCTTTAAAATTATTCCTCAAATTCATATATGCTTTGTAAGAATTTTTATCTGTAGTATTCTGTGAAAGGATTGTAGCAATTAGCATATCAATTGCATCAGCAGAATTACTTTGCTCAGGTTTGCCAAATTGGTGGATAAGAAATTTGTTTATTTTTTTAAGCAGCAATTTCATTTTAGAGTAAAAAAAGAGGAGCGTCAAAGCTCCTCAAAGAAGTTTTTGTCCTCTAATAAATTTAAAATCCTATTCCAAGGTCGAAGAACTGGACATCTTTTAATCTTCCATAATCTGCCCAACCATAATTCACGAATAAAGTGAATTGATCATTAAACGAATACTTTAAGCCGCCTCCAAAAGTTAAACCTTGTTCACTGTCTCTCAAGAAAAGAGATTTATACCCTATGCGCAAAAAAGCCATTTCATCGTATGCAAGTTCTAATCCAGTGTTAACATACTCTGTATTATCATTCGGATGAGTAGCATCTACAGCAACAGTTGTTCTAAAATATCTTTCCTTAACAACATCCACTGCGAGTCCTATTCTAAAAGTCAAGGGCATATCAAATTTATCTGTTTCGTATCTCGAGAGGATATTGTTAGGACCTGTATCAGGGTCACCATTCGGATCTGCGTTGAAAAGAATATCTCTGCCTTCAAGCTGTAACTTAGAGCCGAAATTAGAAATGCTTGCCCCAATTATAAGATCGTTAAATGGAGTTACATAATATGTCCCAACATCAACTGCAAACCCGCTTGCGCTTTCATTCCAAATTGCCTCGCGTACATATTTTGCCTGAAATCCTATTGCGAATTTATCAGTCAACTTTTTGGCGAACCCAGCTCCGATTGCTAATGAACTTGCATCCCATACTCTTCCATCACCTTCAGGATAATCAAAAGTACGAACCTTATCCTCCGGAACACCCAAAGAAGACAAGCTAAAAAACAAAGTTCCAAAATCCTGTAAGTTTAATGACAAAGCTGCAAAGTCATAGTTGATGCCTGCAAGCCAATTCGCATGATTAAATGCAACCTGTCCAAATCCACCCGTGTTAACAACTCCGGCGGGATTATAATAAATTGAATAGATATCGTTACTTACAGCAGTATAAGTTCCACCCATACCAATAGCTCTTGCTCCTGCCCCAATTTTAAGAAATTGAGCAGCAGTAGTTCCAACTTTTGATGTGCTTCTACCCAATTGAGCACTTGCAGACGAAAGCAAGATTAAAACTGTTAAGGTGAACGAATAAAACAAAATCTTTTTTATCATTTTAAATTCCTATGAAATAATTCAAAAAATTTCACCTCAATTACTTTTATTTAATTACCGCGATTCTTCCAATGTATTCGCCAACACCAGGTGCGTCCACATGGTAAATGTAAATTCCATAAGCGATTCTTTGTCCTTCATTGCTCAACAAATCCCAGTGTGCTAAGCTTGTCATGTCATCTTTTTCTATGGTTTGAACAAGCTCACCCATCAATGTATAGATTCTGATTATACATTTGGGTGGAAGGTTTCTGAATTGCAAATCTCTATTTCCACGGTATTCTGAAGTTCTTCCAGGTTCTTCGGACAAACTATAAGCAACATACGGATTTGGAACCGTATAGATATTATTCAATTTTGATGATGCAACATTAGATTCGAATTTCACTTCGCTTGAATTAAAAATATATTTATCACCTGCTTGGAATGGTTTCAATGTCTTTACAGAGTAAACATCTCCTGCTTGAGGATATTTAGGGATTACCGTTGAATCAACTGGTAATGAAAAACGCAATTCATAACTTGTTGTAGAACCAGTTGCATTCTGAGGTCGGAGAATAATCGGCTGAGTTATTTTCCAGCGTGACAAATTTGGGGTCCCTGTTGTTACAAAAAGTAAAAACTTACCAGGTTCATTTGTTGTTGTGTTAACAACTTTAAA
>CAYMKU010000003.1:0-110176 GCA_964391015.1 uncultured Ignavibacteriaceae bacterium | reverse complement strand
AGCAATCGGATAGTATCTATATTTTACCGAATATCTTTGATTGGCTGGTAAATCACCAGGATGAACTCCTTTTATCTTACCTGCTCCATAATTTATTTCATACTTTGATGGATCAATTAAATTATTAGACTGATCATAAAGCTCAAAACTTCCTGCTTGAACATTCTCTTTAGATAAAGTAACAAAGACCGTATCTTTAGAAATCAAACTTTCACTAACACCTGTGGAATCGAGTAAACGATAGTTAGTTACTGAGGTAAAGTCAAGTTTGAACAATTTATTTTGAACCTCGTAATCATTCAATACTCTTACAGTGACAGCACCTGTTGAATTTCCTGGCGGCAGAATATTTATTTTTCCGTCAGTTCCGACATTAGCATTTAAAATTCCAGAAGGAAGAGGTCCAGGGGTTACTTCAACTGTATTTACATCAAATTTCAATTCACTTGTAATTGGGTCTTTTTGGATGGATGCTTGGCATTCAGTGGGAGGAATTGAAAATTCAATCGAACCACCATCATAAGCTACAACCGCATAATAATATTTGATGCCATTCTTAACTGTCTCATCCACATATTCGTGTACCAAGCCCGTATTGGTACCAAGATTATATTTTATCCCACGCCCTAAATATTCCACTGGATGAAACCCACTCAAGGAATCAATTAGATCAAACTGAGCTAATTTGCCATTTTTATCTCGTAACGCTTCACCAATAAATGGAACACCATTAGCATCTGTTATTGTATAAACATCCGAGAAAGTATAATCTCTGCTTCGATAAATTTTATATCCTTGAAAATCGAAAATTCTGGTGAATGGATCGAAAGATTTTTCGGAACGTGTATCCCAATATAACACAACTTTACCATCGCGGGGAACAGCTGTTACTTTTGGTTTTTCTGGTGGCTTAGCAAAGAGATAATCAGACTCTAATACTCTGAATGATGTTTCAGCATTCAAAAGTAAATCATCTAAATTTTGACCAAACAAAATCGCCATTGAAAATCTTTGAGTTTCACCAGGCTCCAATGAAAGAGGACCCGTACCAAAGTTAAAAACATTATCACCTGCATTTTGCAATAATTCCTGATTTGGATCAATGGTTTCAGAAGATAACCACTCCCACATAAGGGTTGTGTTTTTAGGAACATTAGGTAAACTATTCGTGTAAGTTGCGGCATGAAAACTTGTTAATCCTAATTGATCTGATTCAGTTATATCCCGTAATCCAAAATTAGGTTCAGAGCCGGCCCAATGATAACCTGGCAACCTCTCATCAGAAATAACTTCTCCAATATCGTATTTATCATTTCCATTTGCATCAACATACCAACCCTGAGAAGGATATCCATCACCTTCACCATAATCAGCACCAGGATAATTTGGTGAATCAGGTCCAATACCATCAATTCCAATATCGTTTTTCAATGGATCCCAATCTCCATCTTCATCTCCAGACCATCTCTTTTTAGGTTCACCATAGACAGCCCGATATTTTGCTAAATCACTTATTCCTGTTGCTAGCGGTAAATTCACTCCATCAATATAATTGCCACGGCTGTTGAATGGACTGTCATCAATTATCCCATCATCATCATTATCAAAACCATCAGTGTTTTCAGATGGTGACTCTAAAAATTTCCATCCGAAATACCCAACAGTTCGTCCACTCAATCCAACACCGTCTTCATCAAATGCATAAACCATGCTTCTTGCTCTTTGTGGATATGGATCAGCAAGAGTTCCTAAGGGAGGAATAAAATATGCTCTGTCATCATTATAGTCAGCACTTCCACCGACGTGAGGATCGCCGTGCATTCCAAAATACAGCCTGGGAAGAAATTTTTCGCTGGCGTTAGTAATCCTATAAACAAGAAACATTATATCTTCAGCGAGTGCGTTATTGAACTGCAAAACCCGAACTTCAGCATCAAGTCCTAATCCCCTTTTTGTAGAATCTGTTGGAAATGGGTAATATTCAGAACTGGGGCTTCCATAAGAAACATATTTTGTTTTATTTGTATAATCATCCATAACATAAAAGACTTCTTCATCAGGAGCAGTCGCTTGATCACCTAAAAATGCAGGCCAAACATATTTACCGGTTTCTGGAGAATACCACCTATCAGGCCAGGAATCTGGTTTTCCATCTCCGTTTTTATCTGGTGCATTCAACCTCGCAATTTCATTTTGATTAGGATCGGCATACCCTGCCTTTGGAAGCCATCCCCATTTTTGAGTTCCATCTGGAGAGTAGCCACCTTGATTAGTAAGTACGAATGAATCATCAACTATAATTAAAGTATCATATCCCGTTGCTGAACTGCTTGGGATGAGCACTTGTCCGGCAGCCAAAGGACCAAATTCAAACCCATAACCAAGCCCTTGCCACACTAAGTCCGCAATATTTGCCAATGTGTTTGGTCGGCAAATTGAACCAGTGTTATACAAGATTGTGGTAATTTTATTTCCACTTATTATCAAACTTTTTTCTTTCTGCTCTCCGCTAATTTTACGGAACGAATTAGGATTAAACAAATCGCCAAATATTCGAATCATATCTTCTTGAGAAAGTCCTTTGACATTGATATTCCCATCTTTATCTAACTGTTGTGAAAACAAATCGTTAGTTAAAAAAAGAAAGAAGATGATTAAGTTAAATATTAATATTTTCTTCATTAGTTTTTTCCTTTACCCTTTGCTCTAATTAAATAACAGAGAAAAACCTAAACGAACTTCGCGAGGTTTGTTTACACGGTCAGGTCGATGTGAGTAATAATTTTGAATTTGATCTAGTGGTACCAATCCAGGATCGCCTCTTGTAATTCGTTTTTTAAGATCTTGAAATTCGAATGAATTGAGAATTTGCTCTACATTTGATAATGATCTTCCCGAACTTGCATACACCAAAAGTTCATTTTGTGTATCAAATAGATTTTCAACTTGTAAAAAGATTGAAGTTTTCAGCGAACCAAAATCGAAGAATTTTTCGGCTTTGAAATTTACATTCCACTGCAATGGTTGGTTACCAGAATTTTGAATGTAGCTTATACTAACAAGATTTGTTGGTAAACTCGGCGTATATGGAGTCCCTGTCTGCAAGTTAAGCACAAATCCTGCTGTCCAATCATTCGGTTCCGTCAGAGCTACCGTAGCATTTAGGACATGAAGTCTATCAAAATCTAATGGCACTAAAAAAGTCTCAGTTTGCTTTCCTGATTGTTCACTAAAAAAGAGTTCGCTAGAAGGTTCAGTTCGGTTACCTTCAGCAATAGAAAAAGTGTAATCTACTGACCCTTGGAAAAGTCCTCCCGGTGATCTTCGTTTAAATAATGATATTGTAATACCTCTGGAATTTGCGTAGGCAAGATTTGTCAAAAATCTATATTGTCGTCCCGTCTGGGTATAAATAAATTGATTGTAGATGTAATTACTCACATCCTTGTAAAAACCTGTTATATCTAATTTTAGATCTTCAGCTAATTGTTGTTGCAATCCGATTTCATATTGAACAGATTTTTGCGGCTCAACATTTACGTTTCCGAAATAAGGTATTTGGCCAACATTTGTTACATAGTAGTTACTATTAAGGTATAAACTTGAAAGTGAGCCAATTTGATAAAAATGCCCATAAGAAAAACGGATGATCCCTTGATCAGTAATTGGATAAGAAATACTCAGTCTTGGAGACAAAGTATGCTTTATTTTTGCATCAGTATTATAAGCAGTTATATTTCCACTCAAAGAGTCAATAAGATTTTGTGAAATTCCAGGATTATATTGTGCAGCAGGATCGAATAACTCGTAACGTAGTCCTGCATTTAGAATAAATGTTGATGCCAGTTCAATCTTATCCTGTATATATGCCGCAAGTTGAATGGGTTCTTTTTCGTATTGGGTTAAAAGAGATTGATCCGTAGGTCTTCTTCTTAATAAAACTAACGCTGAATCATATAGTAAATCGCTATTAAGCAAGCTAGTATTAAAACTTCCATCAGGATTCTGTTTACCTATTTGAACATCATATATTTCATTGTTTAATTTATGCCTTCTAAACTCAAAACCAGCTTTTACTTCATGAATATTAAAAAGTTGTGCTACCATATCCCCTTTTGCACCAAGTGTGCTGGTTTTCCTAAACTGGCGGTAATTATCGGTTCCACCAGTATAAAAGAAAGTATTTCCAAGCGCTTTCAAATAAAGCTCAGGTAAATAACCAGGATTGGCAATATCTTCAAATAAATAATACTTGCTATTATTATATCCGTATGAAAATTGGAGAGTATAAAATATCTGATCACTAATGGTATGAGTAAATTCTAATGATTGAAGAAGTCCATCAGTATAAGTATAACCTAACCCGTCAGGATTATATTTATAGGTTATGTTAGTTACACCCGAGCGACCCCTCGATTTCCCTTTATCATAAACTGCTTCGTATTTTAACTTTGCGAGTGAACTGAATTTAAAACTAATATTTCCTTGAAAATTAAAACTGCGTGATGAATTCATTGGGACTATAGTCTTATCACCAGTTGGTAAACTGTCCGTTAGAGATCTACTGTATGGATTAAACCAATAAGCATAGGTTGAAGTATTTTTTCTTGAATCACTGCTGGAGAAATTATCTCTCGACAAATAAGAATCTGTTGCATTGTATAATCTTACCCCATATAAAGATCCTTGAAAATTTTCATAGATGCTAGAAATATAAAATTTAGCATCAGGTATTTCGGGAATTGGTCCACCGAAAGTGGCTTCTAATCTTGCCCTATTCAATAGATTAATCTCATCTATGTTGTTAAATAACGATGTCCGATTTGTAAAATAATCCCCCATATATCCTCGCAACCCAAACGAATAATCATCAGAACCTTCTTTTGTAACATAATTGACAACACCACTGAGTGCATTTCCATATTGAGCAGCAAATGTACCCGTAGATACTGAGACTTCCTTTACAGCATTTGTAGCTAATCCAATTGATCGTGAATTACCATATGGATCATTCAATGCTATTCCATTAAGAGTATAAGCAATTTCATTCCCATATCCACCCCTTACATGTAAAGAACCATCATCCCCTACAACAACACCTGCTTGTAAACTAATTACATCCGAAATTTGATCTACCGGAAGTTCCTGAATTGATTCTTCAGTAATTGCAACTGTCGGGTTTGTAAGGTCCTGTCTAATTAAAGGATTTCTTTCTCCTTGAACAACAATTGTTGGTAGATCAACTGCCCCTGAAGACAATTGATAGTTCAACCTGGTAGTAAAATCAACATTTACCCGCACATCAGTAACAGTTTGCTTTTGATAACCAACAACTGAACCGGTTACACGATACAGCCCTGGAGGAATATTTATTATTACATAATTTCCATCAACATTGGAAGCCGCACCAAGACTAGTTCCTTCAACAAAAACATTCGCAAACGGAATTGGTTCACCGGTTGATTTATCGGTTACAACTCCGGCAATTTTTCCTGTTGTTTGTGCAGACATTTGAATGATCGAAGTGAAACACAACGAAAAAACGAAAAGTAATCTTTGAAATTTATTCATTAAAACTCCGCTGTATTTTAAAGAGTGGATTTGATAAAAAATCGTTTCGAGATGCATAGATAAAGATAATTTTAGATGTGAATATAATATACCTCCAACTGTCTGTCAACCAGTCTCTGGACACAAATGTGTTTTGCTTTCGTTTTTCTTTTATCTTTGAAAATTAGTTTTTAACATTCTTATAACAATGGGAGATATGATGTCAACATTAATGGTAAGTGTATCCGGTATTAGAGGAATAGTAGGTAATGGTTTAGAGCCGCAGGTAATCATAAAATACTCTTCAGCATATGCAGATTTTATCGGAACTGGAAAAGTGATCGTCGGGAGAGATGCAAGAATTTCCGGTGAGATGGTAAAATCTTTACTTATTGGAACCTTACTATCTAAAGGATTAGACGTTGTTGACATTGGAATTTGTCCTACTCCCACTGTACAATACATGGTTAAAATTCTAAAAGCTCAAGGTGGAATTGCAATTTCTGCAAGTCATAATCCAAATGAATGGAATGCTTTGAAATTATTGAATAGTACTGGACAATTTATGACTCCTGATGAGAATAAAATCATGCTTGAGAAATTGGAAGATTCACAAAAATCCTATTCAAGCTGGGAAAAATTAGGAAAGCTTGAATCATATGAAGAAGGTTTGAAGAGGCACATGGGAGATGTTATTAACATGCAATTAATTGACGCAGAAAAAATAAGAAAGAAAAAATTTCGCGTTCTTGTAGATTGTGTAAATGGTGCGGGTGTGTACGTCATCCCGGACCTCCTCAGAAAATTTGGCTGCGACACAATAGAAATGAATTGTGAAAAAACCGGAATCTTCCCTCGCTTACCTGAACCTCTACCGGAAAATTTAACCGCTACAATGAAAGCTGTGAAAGAATCAAAGGCTGATTTGGGAATTGTTGTTGATCCCGATGTTGACAGGTTAGTTTTAATAACAGAAGATGGGCAACCATTTAGTGAAGAAAATACGATCACTCAAGCAGTTAAGTTTGTCTTGTCAAAAAAAGAGGGAAATGTTGTGGTAAATCTTTCAACCACAAGAGCAGTGGATGACGTAGCAAAAGAATTTGGTGGCAAAGTGTTTAGATCCCCTGTTGGCGAAGCAAATGTTATATTGAAAATGAAAGAAACCAATGCAGTTATTGGTGGTGAAGGAAGTGGTGGTGTTATCTTTCCAGCGTTACATTATGGCAGAGATGCTTTAGTTGGAATTGCTTTAACTCTTCAACATTTAACTGAAAAAAATCAAACATTATTACAGCTTAAGAAAAGCTTACCCCAATATTTTATTGCCAAAAAGAAAATTGATTTAGGCAAAATCAGCCCGGATCCTATTGTAAATCAGATTAAAGAAAAGTACTCAAAAGAAAAAGTGAATACTGATGATGGATTAAGAATAGACTTTGAGGATCACTGGGTGCATTTTAGGAAATCAAACACTGAACCGATTATAAGAATAATAACTGAATCGAAAAATTTAGAACAATCCGAAAAATTATCTCAAAAATATTTTGATGAAATTAAGAATTTAGTACAACAGATCTCACCACAATCTTAATCTTTGCGTTAATGCAACCGGCTCCTCTTTTGTATGTAGCTAAACAACGCTTTATCGAATGGAGTAGAAGTATCAATTAAATTATACTCAATATTAGAGTTGAGGCATTCTCTCTTTATAGTTTGAGTAAATTGATTCATTGCTTCTGCATAAGCTTTTTGAATTTGATAAGGTTGGGTTGTAATTTCATCAAGTGTTTCTAAATCTTTGAATATTGCATCTCTCCCAAAAGCGAAACTCCTTTCAAGTGGATCAAGGATTTGGAAAATAATTACTTCATTATTCTTATAGCGAAAATGTTTTAATGATTTTAAAACCAAATTGATATCATCAAAAAAATCAGATATTATAATCACTAATCCTCTTCTTTTAATTTTTTCTGCAATTGAATTCAATGAAGAAGCCGTTTGTGTTTTATCAGAAGGATTAATTGCTGAAAGTAATTTATAAATCTCAAGTAAATAGGTTTTGGTTGCTTTGGGTGGCAAAAACTTATTAATTTTTTCTGCATATAAAGCTAGTCCGACCGCATCTTGTTGCTCAACCATTAAATAACCTAAGGCAGCAACCAAGGTAGATGCGTAATTTATCTTCCGAACATTCCCTCCTGAAGCATAATTCATAGACCGGCTTGTATCCAACAAAATATAACTGCGGAGATTAGTCTCCTCTTCATACTGTTTGATAAAAAACTTTTCTGTCTTACCAAAAACTTTCCAATCAATATCCTTCGGACTATCGCCTTGCATGTACGGTTTATGTTGAGTAAACTCAACGCTGAATCCGTGATAAGGACTTCGATGTAAACCAACTATAAATCCTTCTACGACTAATCTTGCTCGTAATTCTAGTGAATTTAATTTGGAAATAATCGCAGGATCTAGATATTTCTTGTAGTCGGAAGAAGTTCTTTGCATCAAATATTAGGATTATTTTTTTTCTTCAAAATCTCTTCCGGTGAAAGTCCTAAGTTATTTAACTCTTCACGCGCAGAACTTGCTAATTCATGGTTAGGGTATTTTTGAAGAAATAGATTATAAGTAACTTCTGCTTGGTGATATTTTTGTAACTCATTAGCAAGAATAAATGCCGACATAAATAATGAGGTTGGTGCTTGGTTACTGTTTGGATATTTCTCAAAAACTTGTTTATAAATATCCACCGCTTTTCCTAACGATTCTTTAGCTGATAGATTCTTTAACATTTTATTTTGATATACTGAAGCTAACTTAGTTAATGTTTCCGGGGCTTTTTCACTTTCAGGATTTTCTTTCATGTAAGTTTCTAAATCTAATACCGCTTCTTGAATTTTATTATTTTTCAAATTTTCTTCAGCTGATTTCAGATAATCTTCACCAGATTTTTTAGAACAACCTAGAAATGCAACAGCAGTGATGATAAAAATCAAAACAGATTTCATTAATAATTTCCTTTTTTAGTTGTAATCAAAGTTATCAAAATGAATTTGAACTTTCAATTTATTGTAGATGGTCTTTAAAAATAAAAATGCCCGGCAGTTTGCCGGGCACAAAGATAACAAACAAAATGCTGCTTACTTTGTCAAAATCATCTTCTTTACAGAAGAATACTTTTGACCATTTACTCCTGCAGCATCTAATCTATAGAAATAAACACCGCTACTTAGATTTGAACCATCCACAACTATCGAATGGTAACCAGCAGCCAAGTCCGTGTTAATCAAAGTTGCAACCACTTGTCCAATAACATCAAAAAGTTTAAGTGTAACTTTTGAATCAGTTGCTAAATTAAATTTGATTGATGTCGAAGGATTAAATGGATTGGGGTAATTTTGACTCAAATCGAATTTCTCTGGAACAACAACTTCAACCTCAATTTCAGAACTATAATCGAATGTTCCACCAAAATCAACTTGTTTTAATCTGTAAGTATATTTTCCAACTACAACATTATTATCGCTGAACACATAATTTTGCTCTTCAGTTGTAGTTCCATAACCTTTTACAAATCCAACAGAAGTAAAATTACCATTAGCCAATTTTCTTTCAACCTGGAAACCAGAGTTATTTACTTCAGTTGCAGTTGACCAACTTAATACTACATTATTCCCGATAACTTTGCTAGTAAATGAAGTAAGTTCAACAGGTATCATAGTTCCATTGGTATTAACATAAATGAAAGCACCATCTAATCTGGTCTTGTAAGGAGGTACACCTGGACCATCCACAGCCCATCTCATTGATTCGATATCCACTCCAAATGTGCAAACATTAAATGTAGCTCCAACTTTGCCTACGCCATTAGTTGAACCATCTCCTCTAAATTTGTAGAGATCGTGTGTGCTTGGAAGATCAAATCTAGAAAGAACATCAGGCCATGAACCAACAGTACTGTCAGTTGATCCTGAATTAATATAACTCCCGTAAAATCCTTGTGCAGCACCTGAACTAGGTCTATCTAAAACAAAATTAGCACCAAGATAATTATTCATAAAATCAAGGTCTATATAAGTTGAACCAGTTCTTCCGAATTGATATCCAATATCTTCAGCAAAAATAATTAGTTTAGATTTTTGACCTGAAGGAGGATTATTTAAATATGCTTTCATGGAATCCTTCTGAACAGCTGACATTACAGAAGTAGCTTCACCAAGCCAAACAATTGTTTTATATCCTCTAAAAGAAATTGCGCTTGTAGAAGTTTGCGTACCTCTATTGAACAAATCAAATGTCTTTCCATTATTCGATAAGTAGAGAGCAACTGAATCTTTGCTTGCTCGACATGCTGTACTTGTTGAATCGTAAGCAATCAATACATCGCCCTTGGATTGTCTTTTAAGTGTAAGATTCCATGTTTGTGTTGCTTTCAGCGAATCGGTTCCACTATATGCATAAACTGTCCACTGACCTACCATGGAATCACCAGGGGCAAGACCAAGTCCAGCAAGAACTGCATCAAGCGAAGAATTTATAACAGTTAATATAGTATCAAACCCGCTATTATTAGACGGCATTGTCAATATAACTGCCTCAGTTCGATCTGATACCAGGCCAGTTCCAAATTTCCATTTATATGTAGCACCAGCACCGGATTTCGTCCAAGTGGCAGTTACTGGCGAACCGTTAAACACAGATGTTACTATTGTCGTATTGTTTGGAGGAGAAACCAAACTAAATGGAGTAAGCGGGGGCTTTTGTCTTTTAAGTTTAAGAGCCCTCGGTCCATTAGTTGCTTTTAACGAATCATATGCAGGAGCATTATTTCTAAAAGCCCAAACATCCCACTGACCCGTAATAGAATCACCTTGTGCTAGGCCTAAACTAGCAAGAATGTTATCAAGCTGACCAAGCGTAAGCGTAAGTGAATTAGAGGTGGTGGGGTAAGTTAAAGTTCTTGGAGGCACAGTTGGTGCTCCAAAAATCCATTTATAAGTTGCACTTGCACGGGAAGTATCCCATGTAATTGTAATTGGTGTTGTGGACGCTGGAATTGAGGTTATAGTAGCTCCAGCAGCTGGAGAAGTCAAATTAAATGGCGCTAAAACACCAGCATCTGTAGTTCCAATCTCATATGCAAATAATCTATCTGGTACACCTTGAAGCACACCCATTAACGCAATTTTTCCAGATATAATATCTTTGGAGAGAAACAATCCACCGGCAATTGCACCAGAATTTCCTAATCCAACATCTAACAAAGCATCGTGCTGAACACCAGTAGGTAAACCAGTAGCTGGATTGAGCTGACTGATCATTTGTGGCGTACCTGTCCCAGCACCTTGACCCCATAACCAAAGGAATGGACCCCCAATACTAACATTATCAAATGCTGCTCCATAAATACTTGTATTACCTAGTTGGGCATAGGGCCAGGTTTGTAATACTGTTCCCGTCATACTTATGAGCTGCAAATTAGTTGTAAAATTGCCCAGCCATAAGCCGCCTGCACCACTGTTTGCAGTTGGGTCGTATGTTAAATAACGAACAGTCTGGGGAGCAGTAATTGTACCAACTGCAGCTCTTGTAACTGGGTTTATTTTTTGAATTGTGGTAGTATTCAATCCAGCATAAACAAACTGACCATCAAAAGTAAATGCCCTAATACCAACAACTCCTGAAACTAAAAATGAATCTATTAACGTTCCGGCAGGTGTAAAACTGAGGATATAATTGCTTACTGCAGTGTTCCAGTAAGATACCCATATTTGGTTAACAGTAGGAATAAAACAAACACCTGCTTTACCAAGAGAACCATTAGACAGAGTTTGTAAATTGTGATTAAAAAGAACATCCCAAATTGCTTCTGTTGCATTTGGATTGACTGGTGCAGCAGTTAAGCTAGGACTGATATCGGCAGAACTTTGATTTTCCTGTGAGAAAGAAGAAAAAGAATATAGGAAAAAGGAAACCAAAAGAAAGAGAAATAATTTTTTCATTTAGCACTCCTTAATAATTTTAGAGATATTGTTTAATATCTCCCTGGAGCAATAAACTCCAGGGAATATAAAAAAAAGAACAAAGATTATTTATTTAAGATCATCTTTTTAATTGAACTGAAAGCACTTCCATCAACACCTCTGGCTTCGAACTTGTAAATATATACACCACTGTTAAAAGCTGATGCATTAAAAGTTACGCTATGCGAACCAGCATTTAAATTCTTGGAAAGTAATGTTGTTACTTCTTGACCAAGAATATTAAATACTTTCAATGTTACTTTTGAATCAATTGCCAAACTAAAATTAATTGCTGTACTTGGGTTGAATGGATTTGGGTAATTTTGTTCAATCTGGAAAACTGAAGGAGTTACTATCTCAACTTCGACTGCGTTTGAATAATCATACCTTCCGTCCAGATCAACTTGTTTTAATCTGTAAGAATATCTGCCTGGTATATTATTAACATCCGAATAATTATATGAATGAGTTTGAGTAGTTGTTCCATGCCCATTTACAAAACCTATTGTAACAAAATGATTATCTAAAGAACTTCTTTGAACCTCAAATCCTTTATTATTTATTTCGGTAGCAGTTGACCAATTCAACGCAACGTTTCCTTTGCCCACATTAGCATTGAATGAAGTCAGTTCAACCGGTACTACATTACGAAGTACTTGTACTAAATCAAGACTGAATGACGCTCCATCATTAACATTATCAGCTACATACTCTCTGAAGCCGATATAAATATTAGAACCAACTGGAACTAAGTTGCCGATTTTATATTTATACTGAATCCATCCAGAATCAGCAACTGCAAAATTTACTGTAGCTACATTTACAGTCATTGCAGCAACAGTTGCCGTAGTAGTTGATATTTTTATATCTAAGTGATCCACGTAAGATCCAAATTTTCTCATCCAGAATGAAAGTGAATCATCAGTTTGAACACTAGCAATTTGCGGCGTGATTAACCATTGATCGTTAGAAGTTGCACCACCTGTATTCCAAGTGCAATATGCAACAGCTGTTCCACCCCCAGTAGGTGTAGTTACTGTTCCACCATTCCATCCAGGAATTGGTGTTGTCCCGGCAGTTTGCCTATTCCAACCTGTTCCTCCGTCTGGACTGGCTTTAACCCAACCTGTTGGCGGAAAAGTTGCACCTTCAAAAGATTCATCCAAAACAATTATTGGACTTTCTAATGCAGGTCCATAAACATACAAGGGGTTATTAAAATTAGAAGGTGTTTGGGAAAAATCTTTATCTGTAGCATTCAAAATTGCAACAGAAAATAAAAAGAGAACAGAAAACCATAAGAAACGCTTCATGGAACCTCCAAGGGTTTATTTATAGATAATTATTTAAAAGAAAGGATTTAGATTTAATCACCTAAATATGTAAGGGTAACATTAAAAATTTTTATAAATAAAGCAAGTGCTCCAAATAAAATAGTCATCGAATGTGGGCTACTATAAGTTCAACTTTTTATTTTTAGATATTACTTCCTTTGCAAGATTAACCTTATAAGCTATAATCCGCTTTTGAATTTTTGCATTGTTAATACCTAAAATTTGTGCCGCTAATAAACCAGCATTTTTTGCTTGATTAATTCCTATTGTTGCAACTGGAACGCCTGACGGCATTTGTACCATTGATAAAAGAGAATCTAATCCATCAAGTAACTTTGATTTTATAGGAACGGCTATTATGGGCAATGGAGAAAATGATGCTATAACTCCAGCCAAATGAGCAGCACCACCTGCACCAGCTATGATTACTTTTAATCCCCTATTATAAGCAGTTTCAGCATATTCCATTGTTTGCTTTGGAGTACGGTGTGCAGACAAAATTTTCATTTCATATTCGATTTCAAAATGCTTGAGTATTTCTGATGCTTCTTTCATAACCTCTAGATCTGAATCGCTTCCCATCAATATCCCAACAAGCGGTATTCTTTTCATGCTATAATTCCTTCATAATAAATTGATATTAATTCCAATTAATTTTATTCACGGATGTTCCATCTGATTGTAAAATAACTCCTCCATGTTCATCTGTTCGATATGTGAGTGTATTAATTTTATTTAGTCTATCAAAAATCGTTGTAGCTGGTTTGTCAAATTTATTCCGATTTGAAACAGTTACCAAACAAATTTTAGGTTGAATTTTAGCCAAAAACTCCACTGAACAGATACTATTATTTTCACCAATTGAAACATTTAGGACATCAGCTTTAAGAAAGTTCGAATACTTTTCGATGAGATAGTATTCTGCCTCATCCCCAAAAGCATCATAAAATAAAAAGCTAATATCTCCATAAAGCATTTTAATCACTTCACCACCATGTTTGTTCCTTGAAATTAGCGGAGGAGCATCATTAAAATCCATGAAATACAATTTTACATCACCAATTTCACAAGTACCCCTTTTAAAATATTTTATGGGAATTCTTTTTTTTCGAATTAATTCCTCAAAATTAATATCCACCAAAGAGGTTGAATCAACACATGGTTTAAAAACATTTTTTATTAAGTCATGTTTAATCAGGGAAACAAATCCTCCATATTTTTCCTGAGTCATATTTGCAACGAATGCATAATCAATTTTTTCTATATCCAAATAATTTAACAGCGGATGAATAATTCTCTCCCCACAGTCATAATAAAATGAGGCATAACCACCATTAACCAAAGCAGTTTTTCCGTTAGGAAATTTAATCAAAGTAGCTTGACCTCGGTTAACATCAATCATCATCACGCTCAATTTATTTTTTTCGAGTAATTCTCGATTATCAAATGAACTGAACAATATTGCATTTGCTATCACCAGAAATATAAAAATTATTCTTCCTGCGACATGTTTAATTTTTGTTAAACCTAATATCGCAAGCACAACAGCAATGTAAAAAATAATCGAATCATAGAATGTAAAGTTTTTGATTGGAATGAAAGAGTATTGATTACTACCGGCAAAGGAAATCATTTTGTAAAGTACAAAAACTATTAATTCATTAGCTGAAGCATATATTCCCGCAACAATAGGAATGAAAAAACTTAATGTTAAAGTTAGGATACTAATGCCCACTATAAATCCAGCAAGAGGAATTACAAATAAATTTGTAAACAAAGAGACTAATGAGAGCTTACCAAAATAAACAAGTGTTAATGGGAGTGTCCCAATCTGTGCGCTTAAAGATACTCCCATAAAAAGAAACAAATAGTTCAAAATCTTCGCTTTAATCTTAAGTGCGAATATAAATTTCCGAATTGCTGGATAAATAACCGCAATAGATAAAACTGCTAAAAAGGATAGTTGAAATCCGGCATTAAATAGTTCCTCTGGATTAAATATTAGAACTACAAAAGCAGCTAAAGCGAGTGAATTGTAAATGTTCGATGAGCGGTTAAACATGTAAGCAATAATAATTACCACCGCCATAACTACAGCCCTAAACACTGAGGCAGGCATTCCAGTCAAAAGCAGAAATGCTATCAAACCTACAATCGTTATGAGCGAACGTAAAATGATATTGAATCTTCCTAACACAAAAATAAAAATCAGAACGATATAACCCACATGAAGTCCAGACACAGCAAGAATATGCATAACCCCAGAGTTCACAAATTCAGTTTTAGTTTTATAATCAATGTTGCTTCTATCTGCAAGAATAAGACCGCGAAGAAGCCCAGCAGTTTGTGCATTATGGATTGAATTAATCCGTGAATCAATGAACTTTCTTGCATTGAAGATAAATTTCTGATATGTATTCGAGTTCCAATCAATTATTTTCACATCATATTCATCTTTTACATAAATTAATCCACTTATTCCTCTTGTGTGAAGATAAGTGTTGTAATCAAACTCCCCAGGATTTCGTGCTTCGCTACCCTTTTGAAAAGTTCCTTCAATTCTGACTTTATTTCCAGGGACTAATTTGTCGAAAAGCATATCTAAGTTTTTATCGTTGTCTTTCACTCGGCAAATAAAAATGGCCTGATTTGGGTGATAAATATTTTTAATTCGTATAGAATCAGTTTGAATCTCAAATGTTAGTTCTTCTTCTTTTTGTAAATCAATTGATTGGACAGATCCGATCACAACTAATTTTTCAATGGTATTTATTTCTTCCGAGAGAAATACTTTTTTTTCTATTCTTCTAGACAGAAGGTAGGAACCAAGAATAAAAAAGAATAAATACAATCCAATTACCGCGACCAATCTGAAAGGTTTATTTTGCACATAGAAATGACTAAAAATGGATATAGAACCAAAAAGAATTAAAGGGGTAAAAATTATTTCAGAATCAATTGGTAAGAATTTAAATGATAAAATTCCGCAAATGAAAACTAAACTATAAGATATAAAAGGATAATTCTTCATTGCGAAATAAATTACTTATCGAAAAAAGTAACTAAACAACATAGATATTTGAAAGAATTAAAGAGAATTAATAATCGAATTCTTTATATCTGTCAGATTCTTTACTTGATGAAATATTCTATCTGCATTTTTACCTGCCACAATCATCAAAGCGGGATTATAAGTATGGGTCTTAACTGAAGTATCTTCTAAATTTCCATGGTCAGAACAAATCACTAAAGTTAAATTTTGATAATCCATTTTTAAAAGTATTTCAGACAAAAATCGGTCAAGACTGTTCATTACATTAACAAACTCATCTTCATATCTGCCATGTCCGATATGATCAGTTAAAAAATATTCGTATAAAGTAAAAGAATTTTGAGATGCAATACGAAGTAGCCTGCGTGCAGCGGTTTCGGAAGACACAATTGGTAATTTGTAACCAAGTTTTCTATTCCATCTCTCATTTGTAATTTCTGCGGTTAAAGCTTTTCCACTTCTTACATCACTTGATTTATTTAGTCGCATCCCATTTAGCATACACATCAAAGAGGTTGCACTTAGTCTTTTCTTTCCTGAGCTGATATATTCAAAAAAAACTTTAGGATAGGCATTCGCAAATGAAACCTTTTGATTTTTTTCAATAAAATATCGAAAAATATTTTTCTTTTGAATCACTGGGATTAATGTTGAATAAGGATAAGGTCCAAAATGCATACCTATAATTTTGGGTGCATTAATTCCACAGAAAATAGAAGTTTGCCCTGTTCCGCTTTGTGGTAATCCAGCAACACCAAGTGTCGCATCAACAGGGAATAGAAATCTATTTTTATTTTCTAAGATTGGATTTTTAAGTGAGGGTATCGCGTCGAAAAATTCTATAAATGTTTTAAAACCGTATTTGAAAAAAGGATTAAATGAATAATCTTCTTTTCCGATTCCAACTCCATCAATGAATATCATTAGTATCTTATTCACACTATCAAATACTTTTTTCCTGAAATTATTTTATTTAGAATCTATTATTATAGTTACTGGTCCATCATTTACAATCGCTACTTCCATCATAGCCCCAAATATTCCTTCTTTAACTTTTAGTTCGCCCAGATTTTCTTTCATTCTCAGCACAAATCTGTCATAAAGAGGAGTTGCTGTTTCTGGCTTTGCAGATAACGTAAAACTCGGACGATTTCCACGTTGCGCATCAGCATACAAAGTAAATTGCGAAATTACAAGCACCTCCCCATCAACATCTTTCAATGATAAATTCATTTTCTCATTTTCATCTTCGAATACCCGAAGATTTGAGCATTTATCCGCAAGAAATACAGCATCTTGCTCAACGTCTCCTTCCCGTATTCCGAGAAGAATTACGTATCCCTTTTTAATGCTTTGAAAATAATTTTCAGCTTTGATGTTAACACTTCCAGATATTACCCGTTGAATTACAACCTTCACATTATTTCTCCACAAACAACTCGTTCAATTTCAGCATAATCTTTTTTAATACTGATGTTAGTAAAATTATTCCCAGATAAAATATTTTTAACTCGTTCAGATTGACCTGCTCCAATTTCAAAAAATATTTTACCCCTTAAATTCAATATTGATTTTGCTATGTCAGATATTTTTTTGAAAAATGTTAACCCGTCAGCATCATCAGTAAGTGAAATTTTAGGTTCATACAAAAGCAGTTCAGGTTCAAGATTGTTAAAATCTTCTTTGGAAACATATGGAGGATTTGAAACAACAATATCAAACCTATTAACTCCGACTTCAAATCCATCTAGAATATTTTCTTTTATAAACATTATTTGATTTTCCACATTATTTGATTTTGCATTCCGATTTGCAACCTCAACAGCTTTCTCGCTTATATCTATCCCGATAACTTTACAGAGAGGAAGACTTTTTGCTAATGCAATAGAAATGTTACCGCTTCCAGAGCCAATATCCAAAATGCTTGATCGCATCTGTTTATCAACAGACTTAACAACAGTTTCCACCAACAATTCCGTCTCTGGTCGCGGAATCAAAACAAAAGGATTAACTTCAAACTCCAACCCGTAGAATTCAACTTTACCAATAAGATATTGTAACGGCTCGAATGTACTTCGTCGCTTAAGCATTCCTCGAAAAGCATCTATCTCACTACTTTGCAAAGGACGATCAAATGATAAATAAAGTTCTAATCTCTTACACTGCAAAATATGAGAAAGTAAAAGCTCGGAATTTAACCGGGCAGATTTGATACCTTTATTATGAAGATACTTGCCTGCACTATCTAATGCTTGTAAAACAGTTAACATTATTCAATTAAAAAATAATAAAGGAGTAAACCAAAATTTATTTGCAATGCAGTAAAAGTAATCCCACTGATTAAATCGTATTTTCGAGTATCGTCAAGAAACTTACTGTTACCCGAAAATTC
Organism: uncultured Ignavibacteriaceae bacterium; assembly: GCA_964391015.1. Classification (GTDB taxonomy): domain Bacteria; phylum Bacteroidota; class Ignavibacteria; order Ignavibacteriales; family Ignavibacteriaceae; genus XYD12-FULL-36-8. The sequence goes on along the minus strand of CAYMKU010000003.1, from coordinate 91,819 downwards.
ATATTCCTCAAACTTATTATCGGCTTTAAGTTTAAAATATGCTGTTGTTCCACCCAGAACAACAATTCCTGCCGTTAAAATTTTGAAAATATCTTTCTGAAAGAAATCTTTTTTTATCTCTTGTCCACTAAATTTCATTAGGATGGTTTTATTTGAAAGTATATTATTGGATGAAATTTGAAGATCCTCATATCCAACTTTTTTTAAAGTCAGTTTATCATAATTGTTTAGTAAAAATAGTGGAGTATTGCCAATTAAACTGTCATTATAAAATACATAAGCATCTTGCGGATTTGAGTTTAGCAATACTTCTTTTAACATAACATGTGAACATGATCTGGAAGAGTCCGAATTATTTGAGATTAGCATAGTCGAATCAATTTCTTGAGCAAAAAGATTCAGTGAAAATTTACTGGAGATTAAGATTATAATGATGATTAAGAAATATCTATTGTACAAATTCATACGCTTTTAGATTTCCATTTTCATATCCAATAAACAAAAAATTACCCTTTATCACCGGACTAAGTTTCATCCTTCCATCAAGTTCAAGTGTATGAAAAATTTCCCCTTTATTCCGAGAAATGAAATAGACCTTTTTGTTGGCATCGGGTAATATCAAATAATCATTTGTTAATAGTGGAGTTATGTTCAATAAACCTTTAGTCTCAAGCTTCCAGATTTGTTTTCCCCCTCGTGAAAGTTTGTAGAGTTCACCCTTAAGATTTCCAATAAATATTTCATCTTGTGTTACAATAGTCTCCATCCTTATTTTCGCACTAGTTTGAAAAGCCCAATTAACATTCCCGCTATTTAAGTCAACTGAATAAAGATTTCCGTCATCATTCCCGATGAATATTTCATTTCCAGAAATAACAGGAGAACTAAAAAATGGGCCACCAATTTTTCTTCTATAATTTAATCTACTGTTCATGGCATCAGAGGGTTGAATATTTTCGTTACCGATAGAAATTATTTCTCCATTATCGTTGCCCAATACAATTACTGTGGATATTAAAGCAGGTGAATCATGACAATCAGATTTGGTATCGAATGTCCATAAATGTTCACCTGCTAAACTAAACTGATACAGCTTCCCTTTCTCGGTCAGTGCATATATTGCACCATCAATAATAACTAACTGACTTGTAATCCTACCTTCCATTTCTGTTGCTGATATTTCTTTGCCATTTTTAATATCATACGTATATAATGTAGAAACTTCTTCCTTGTCACTGATGACTACAAAATATATTACTGACTTATGAATTATCGGAGCCGTAAAGATTGAACCTTTATATTTTAATTGCCCAAGAGTCTTTCCAGTGGCTAATGAAAAGCAATAAACTCTACCCGAAAGATCATTAACAAAAACAGCGCTATCCGAAACTGTAACTGATGAGTTTGAAAATCCACCATTTATTTCTGCTTCCCATTTTTCCACAACTGAATCTGAAATTAAAGGTTCATAAATAAAATTTCTATTTGATGATTTGCTAAATTGGCTAATAGGATTATTATCATTAATATAATTCAATTTAATAATTGAAGGAGCACAACCTCCAATAAAAAATAAGAAGAAATACATGATAAGCTTTCTCAAAAATCCCATCCAAAAAAGAATTGATAGAATAGCCCGTTTTGAAAAGTGGAAAAATTATTTTCAAGCTTTTTACCAATATCATATCGCAGAACTAAAACATCAAAAAGATTAAAACGAATTCCTCCACCGATACTCCCCAAAGTTGTATTGTATTTTGTGTCCCAAGCACCTCCGGCATCAGCAAACAATGCTCCGCGAATACCAAAAAATCCGAGACCAATAAATGGAAATTTAATTCTCAACTCATCAATTAATGGAAAACGCAGTTCGAGCGATGATAGCCATAGCTTTTCACCACGAATTGACCAGCGAGGCCAACCTCTCAAATCCCAGCTTCCCCCCATAAAATACCTGCGAGCTTCTTTGCCTTCATTGTAGAAAAGTGCGCCTCTAAATGCTAAAGCAGATCGAAAACTCAATCTGAAATATTGCCTATAGTCAGCAATTACAGTAAAGTAATTTACGTTGCTGAACTTAACGTCACCTGTGTAACCAAGTAATAATCGAGCACGAACTCCATCCAATGGTCCTGATGGACCCCAAAGTGAATTATCAAGAACCCAAGAAATTGAATTACTAAGAAGCAAAGCTTTTCTTTCAATCACTCCGGTAATTACTTCTTTGTCCGAATTAACTAATGAAACACTTGTTTCAATTCTCTGAAACTTGGATATTGGAAAGTTCAAAAGAAAAAACCCGCCAAAGCTTCGTTCAAAGAAGAATTCGTCAGAATCACGAATGTCATATCTTCTTCCACTGAAGTGAAAAACACCGTAACCATAATTAGAGCGTTCAGCTAAATTAATTCTCTGAAGCACAACATTAAAGCTTTTCAGAAAATCGCTTTGAACATTGGCAGTATTGTATAACAAAAAAAAGTAATTATCATCACCTAAAAGATCACTTAACGATAATACAGCTCCTCCCCGTGTACCAAAAATCGGATCGGTGGAGACTTGACTTTGTGCATAATCTAATGTGTATTCTTTATCATAATTATAATTCTTACGCTCTGTCTGAGATACAATTTTTCCTGCATACCACTTAGTATCACTTTGAGGAAAATCTTGCGTCATTTCAGTGTATAATTTTCCCTCATCATTGCTTACTTGGTATTTATAAAGATTAAAATTGAATTTTTCAAATCCTGAAAACACAAGAGTTGAGTCATCATAAACCCTTGGGTTGAAAATCCCAGTAATAAAATTTGATTCTCTCTTAATTTTTCTTGATGAATTGAGACCGAATAATTTCATGGAATACAAATTTCTCACACCGTCCATGTCAGAAGTAAACAACAAGGACTCTTTGTCAAAAGAAAGAACAGGCGAGTGTAAATCAGCATTAGAATATGTTAGATTTTCTATCTGATAAGTCTGCATGTCAATAGAAAAAAGATTGTATTTCTTTTCATATACACCAGCAGTTCGATCTGAACTAAATATTAATCTGGTTTCATCACTTGAAAATATTGGTTCCCTATCGTCATAATAATCATTAGTTAACCGAAGCAAAGAGTTTGTTAATACATCATAGACAAATAAATCACTGAATCCTTTTTGATCAATTGCTTGAAATGTCACCTTTTTTCCATCATTAGAATATCTTGGTGAAACTATATTGATTAAAAAATCTCTTTGAAAAGTTCTTACAATTTCATTTTCTTCAATGGAAAAGAAATTAATAGCATCTGTTCCACCGGATTTTGTAACAAAAGCAATCTCTCCATCCTTAGATATATCAATTGATGATTGAAAAAGATGGAAAGATTCAAGTTCTTCTGTTTTCTCCCCTCGAATAACAAGCTCCGGTTCATCATAATCATTTCCATTTTCAACTTTCTTTTCTTGAGGTTTTATTTTGTAAAGAGAAGAATACCCATCACGATTCGCGATAAAATAAATGTATTCACCTTTCTTAAACAAAACAGGTGAAAAATTAAAACCAAAATTGGTCAACTTTTTTGCAGCGTTTTCAATTGGAATTTTTGTTTCAATAAGAGGAAAATATTTTTTCTTAAGATGCAATAACCATTTGGAATCTAATTCATCAAGTGATGTTCCTAAAGTGTATGAAATAACTTTATTAAAATCTGTATACATCCAAAAGTTATCCAGTATTAAAGGAATCTTTTCTTCACCATATTCCTCCTCAACAAATTTCAAAAAACTCTGTCCTTCTTTGTACATCAAAAAAGTACCGTAGATCTGGTAAATATTTTCTAATGGTATGAAGTAGTTATTTAATACAGCATCTCTCATAACCATTTCTGCTTGATCATCAATATCCGTAGATAAATATTCAGCCAGCCCCTCAACAAACCAAAGTGGAGGCAAAGCATCATTTGGTATGCGATGATCTGTCAACACTCGAAACACTTTGTTTGTCATGAATACGTGAACTAATTCATGACGAATAACATGCTTAAAGTCATTAAGCGAACCTGTAGAAGGAATAACAACTCTGCCTTTAATAAACTCAAAAAAACCGCCTACACCTTCCGGTATAAATCCCGGAGTTGTATTTGTTTGCTGGAAATGGATATGAGTATTATAAAAAATAAGCGGGATGCGTCTTGTTAAAATATGATTAAGCTTTATTTTTAGTTCTTCAAAAACTTGTTCAGCATAGTATCCTCCTATTTCAGCAAGCTGTTCGGTTTCGTTGTAATAGTAAATGTCAAAGTGCTCAGTCTTAAGAACTTTCCAATCAAATCTTTCATATTGAACCTTATTCCTACCAAAAAAATAGAATTGAGCGCTTGTCTGATTTCCAGATGCGAATAAAATGATTATGAGTATAAATAGGTTAAGATTATGAAAGAAAAATTTTATAATAGACAAAATAAGCCTAAATGATAGTGGTTCAGAATTTTAATGGTATGTTATTTGAAGTAATAAATAAATCAACTATAAAAAATCACCTCAAATTTTAAATTAAATAATCTGCCTAGTTCGAATGATTGAATGTTCCTTAAAAAACCTTTCTATCCTGTCAGTCACTTCTTTTTCTGAAGTCAGCTCAAGACATTCATCCGCAAGTTCCTTTGCCTTCTGGTAAGATAATGATCTTATAATCCTCTTTGCATATGGTAAGGTTGCCGGTGACATACTCAGTGAATCAAGTTCTAATCCAACCAAAAGCGGCATTGCCAAAGTGTCTGCCGCCATTTCACCGCAAATACTAACCTCTCTATGTGCTTTCTTTCCTTCACGTACAACATGAGATATTGTACGTAAGACAGCAGGATTAAATTCTTGAAAGAGATTTGAAACCAAGTCATTTCCTCGATCTACTGCCATTAAAAATTGAATTAAATCATTAGTCCCAATACTTATAAAGTCAATTTCCTGAGAAAACTCTTTTGCTAAAACCGCAGCGGAGGGAACTTCAATCATAATTCCGATTTTCATGCGTGAATCGAAAACTACTTTATCCTTCTTCAGCTCTCGCTTACACTCTTCAATTATTTCTTTTGCTTGTCTTATTTCTCTTAAGGTAGTAATCATAGGAAGCATAAATTGAATATTTTTATGCTGACTTGAACGAAGCACTGCTTTAATTTGAGTTTTAAATAATGAAATATTCTCAAGTAAAATTCTTATTCCCCTTAAACCCAAGAAGGGATTTGGTTCAGCATAATCCAAAAATTTGAATTTATCTCCACCAATATCGAATGCACGAATTGTGACATGTTCAGGATAAATTCGTGAGGCAAGTCTTGTATAAATTGTTGTCTGCTCGTCTTCATTCGGAAATTCACCGAGTTCTTCCAAAATCTGTTCAGTTCGGTATAAGCCGATTCCTTTTGCACCGCTCGTTACTACAATATCAATTTCACCTGTAACATCTACATTTGCTTTAAGTTGGATTTCTTTACCATCTTTTGTTCTTGCAGGAAGGTTTTTAAGTTCTTCAAGCCCACGCTGAAGCTCTAACAATTTTTCTTGTTTAAGTGTATAAAACTTAATTTGATCTTCTGTTGGACTAGTGAAAACATAGCCATGAAATCCGTCAATTATAATCGTCTCGCCATCCTTAATTTGCTTAGTACCATAATGAGTTCCAACAACAGCAGGAATGTTTAGTGACCTAGAAATAATTGCAGCATGAGACGTAACTCCTCCATGATCAGTGATAAATCCTTTTACATTACATCGTGAAAGTAAAATAGTATCGGCAGGTGTTAAAGAATCACTTACAACAATTGCATCATTAGGAATTTTAGATTGCCATCTTTTTTTCTGAAGGTTTCGTATGATTCTATTTTTTATATCTTCAATATCATGAGCACGTTCTTTCATGTATGGTTCATGTGAGAGGATCATCATCTGTTGATATTTGGATATCTCATCATTCACAATAAATTCCGGGAGTTTCTTTTCCCCCCCAATTCGTTTTTTTATTGTAGATATTAAAACCGGATCATCAAGAATCATCATTTGTGCCTCAAATATCGCTGCTCTCGTCCCACTCATCTTTTCGCGTGCAATGTTAAGCACCTTCGTTAATTCTTTTTTAGATTTTCTAAGTGCTTCGTCAAGATTCGCTTTTGCAACTTCAACTTCAAATATATCCCCATCGCTTATCTCAATCGCTTCCTTTGTAAAAAGATATGTTTTAGCAATCACAATGCCCGGCGCTGCAGCAATACCTGGAACTTTGTTTGTTGCTTCTCTTATAATTTGTTTAAAGGTTTTCATAATTCGTCAAATCCTCTCTTAAAATAATCCACTATTTCAGCAGCGGCATCATTTTCATCTTCGCCATCAAAAGTAAGTGTAACTTCGGAACCCATTTCGGCTGCAAGAGTCATTACCCCGATTATACTTTTTCCGTTAATATTCATACCATCCTTATAAATAAAGAATTCACACTTAAACTTAGACGCCAGCTTGACTATTGTTGCTGCAGGACGCGTGTGCATTCCTGCTTTATTTACAATTGTAACTTTTTCTTCGATCATGATTATTTAATTCTTTCAATCAAAGAATAAGCAATCCATTTAAAAATTTCTCTGTCCTCGGTTTTAGATAATTTTTTCAATGAGTTAATTGCAACATTTGTGTAATGAAAAATAGAATTTTTTGCTTCATCTAGAACACCAAGCCGCTGATATAATTGCTTGTACTCTTCAACCTGGTGTTTTTTAATTCCTTTATTTAGAATTACTTCAAATAGTGCGCGCCTGTCCTCACCTTTTGCACGTTCAAAAGCTTTGATGAACAAAAATGTTTTTTTACCTTCAATTAAATCACCACCAATAACTTTTCCAAATTCTGCTTCGTCCGCGATAATATCTAATAAATCATCTTGAATTTGAAATGCTATCCCGATATTTCTCCCATATGATCGAAGAGCATTTATTTCAGATTTTGATCCATTACCGATTTGAGCACCAATTGAACAGCACATTTCTGCCATTGCTGCAGTTTTCTTCTGAATCATTTCTAAATATTCCTTCATCGTTACCTTGTTACGAGTTTCAAAGTCTTTATCTAAGCTTTGTCCTTCACAAACTTCAACCAATCCCCTTGTGAAAGCAGAAAGAATTTCTCGTGTATTTCCATTACAGTCCTCCAACAAATACTCGTAGGCAATTGATAATAAACCATCGCCAGCAAGAATGGCAGTATTAATATCGTATTTTTTATGAAGGGTAAACCTCCCGCGTCTTTTATCTGCATTATCCATAATATCATCGTGAACAAGCGTAAAATTGTGAAGCAATTCAACAGCAACAGCTGCATTGTATGCTTGAGAAAATTTTGCACCAACAGCTTTTGCAGATAATAGCACTAGTAAAGGTCTTAGCCGCTTTCCACCGCTTTCTAAAAGATATGCAGACGGTCCGTACAATGAGCGAGGTTCACGATTTGCAAAAACTTTTTTTATTCTCAGCTCGACAATTTTTCTTTGCTTAGTGTACAGAGAACGATAACTTTTTATTGTATCTGAATTCAATACAGTTTTTCCTTCAAAATGATTTTATTGTTTTGTAGATCCGAAAGTGATTTTGAACCGGTCAGAAACATAATTGATTTTACAAAATCAAACCAGCTTAGGATTAGATTTTTCACACCTTCAACTCCACTTTTGTTTAAAGTTTGCAAAATTATTCTTGCAGATGCAACCATATCTGCTCCCAAAGCCAATGCCTTTGTTGTTTCCACCGCAGAGTTAATTCCTCCGGAACCTATCAAAATAAATTTGTAAGATTTCTTCAGTTCGTAAACTTCTTTCAAACACTTTGAAGTCGGAACTCCCCAGTCCCATAAATCAATTTCTTTTTGATTATTATTTCTTAACATTTCAACACCAGCCCAGCTGGTTCCGCCTGCCCCTGCAACATCTATTCCCTTTATTCCAGCTTCAAGTAATTTTTTTGCAACTTGACCTGAAATTCCTGAGCCAACTTCTTTCACAATAACAGGAACATCTAATTCTGCTGTAAGGTGTTCTATTTTCCCAAGCAATCCTTTGAAATAAGGCTCACCCTCCTTCTGCAATAATTCCTGAAGAGGATTTAAGTGAACAACCATTGCATCAGCTTCTATTTGCTCAACCAATGATTTAACTATTCCAGGTTTTTTTATTTGCACAATTTGAGCAGCACCAATATTTCCCAAAACTGGAACAGTCGGAGCATTCTTCCGAATTGCTTTGTATGAATCAAGATGATTCAAGTTTTCTAAAGCTTGCCTTTGACTGCCAACCCCAATTGGAATATTTATTTCTTGAGCAGCAACCGCAAGTTGAGCATTAATATTTTCAGCTTCAATTGTACCACCAGTCATACATGAAATTACGAATGGATAATTAATCTTCTTTTTGAAAAACTTAGTTTTAAAATTAATCTTCTCCATTTCAACTTCAGTGATTGCATCATGGATAAAATCGTATCTTTCAAACCCGTTTGTTTTGGATTTGAATTGAACATCATCAGTTAAGCATAACTTCAGATGTTCTTTTTTTCGTTTAGCAATTTGATCTTCTTGAATTTTATTTTCCTTCTTGCTGTGCAATGTTACAAAATATTTTATGTTAATGATAAATCAATTCATAGCTAAAGCCTGAACTCTTACTGATTGCGTAACCCCAGTCTTAAGACTGGGGTTAATTAAACCTTAGAAACTCCTTGGACTTTAGTCCATTTGTATTAACTGCTTACCAAAGATGTTTAGAATAATAGTAAAAGTTTTTTTGTGCGATTTGCTTTATCTTTACAAAAAAATTTCACAACTCTATTTTAAAATAGGAAATTCCTCATGCAAAAACCTCGATTGACTTTCTGGCAAATATGGAATATGAGTTTTGGATTTCTGGGCATTCAATTCGGATTTGCACTTCAAAATGCGAACGTAAGTCGAATATTTGAAACACTCGGAGCAAAAATTGAAGACATTCCAATTCTGTGGATAGCCGCTCCGGTTACCGGATTAATCGTTCAGCCAATCATCGGTCATATGAGCGATAAAACCTGGAATCGCCTCGGTCGAAGAAGACCATTCTTCTTAGTTGGGGCTATCCTTGCTTCAACAGCAATTATCTTCATGCCAAATTCTCCAGCACTTTGGGTTGCCGCCGGAATGCTATGGATTATGGATGCATCAATCAACATTTCGATGGAGCCATTTCGGGCATTTGTTGGTGATATGCTTCCTTCGGAGCAACGCACAATTGGATTCTCGATGCAAAGCTTTTTTATAGGAATCGGAGCAATCGTCGCATCAGCCTTGCCTTACATGATGACAAACTGGTTTGGAATATCAAATACTGCCAATGCTGGAGAAATTCCCGACTCTGTGAAATTTTCTTTTTACATCGGTGGGGTCGTTTTTCTTCTTGCAGTTGTTTACACTGTTTTTTCCACAAAAGAATATTCTCCGGAAGAGTTGAAAAAGTTCTCAGAGTCGGATAAGAATTCGGTTCAAACTGAATCATCATCAAAACTCTCTGGAAATGTATCAGCAAAAAAGTTTAATCGAAACGGGGTGATTTGGATTTTAGTTGGGCTAATTGGTTCATCAATATTGTATTTTATACTGCATGAAAATGATTACGGACTTTATGTTCTCTTTATCGGCTCAATCATTTTTGGGTTACTTCAACTTATAGCTGGTTTACTCGCAAATCAAAATAAAACTTCAGGCGGATTAGTCTCAATCTTAAATGATCTTTACAAAATACCAAAAACAATGAAGCAGCTTGCCGTTGTGCAGTTCTTCTCTTGGTTTGCATTGTTTGCGATGTGGATTTACACAACTCCCGCTGTTACCCATCATGTTTATGGAGCAACTGATCCCGCATCAGACATTTACAATGAAGGCGCTAATTGGGTTGGAGTTCTGATGGCAGTTTACAATGGTTTCGCAGCGATCATGGCATTTGCAATTATGTGGATGGCAAAGAAGACAAATCGAAAAACAGTTCACACGATCTCTTTGATAATCGGCGGATTAGCTTTTGCTTCTTTCTACATAATTAAGAATCCTAATCTTCTTTTAATTTCTGAACTTGGAATTGGATTAGCATGGGCTTCAATTCTCGCAATGCCGTATGCAATACTTGCTGGCTCACTTCCTCCGGAAAAAATGGGAGTATATATGGGAATTTTTAATTTCTTTATTGTAATTCCACAAATCACTGCTGCAGCTATACTCGGTTTTTTTGTAAAGAACATAGTCGGCGGAGAAGCAATTTATGCTTTGCTTCTTGGGGGTGCTTCAATGATTATTGCCGGATTGATGGTTTATTTTGTCGAAGATGTGGATTAGAATTAATCTCCCTTTAATAAAGAGCCTGTCCCGAATTTGTTTCAGGAGAGATGTCGCGATAGTGACAGAGAGATCCAAAACGTAGCGCTTGTGAATCCTCCGTCACTCCTTCGGAACGACACCTCCTTTGTTAAAGGAGAACTTTTTAAAGTTTAATGCTCAGCTTTTCCTTGCTGTGTTACTTCAGCCCCATGAATTTTTTCTTCCTTTACAAGCATCCATAAAAATGCTGAGATTGCAAGCGTAACAGTGCTGATAATAAATATCAAACTTTTGTTGCTTGCCTGACTAATCGCTAATCCAATTCCAAAGCTTGCCACAAGCTGAGGAAGAACAACTGAAAGATTGAACAATCCCATAAACAATCCCATCTTTGTTTGATCAACTTGCTGTGACATGATAGCAAACGGCAAGCTAATTGTTGATGCCCAGCCAATTCCAAGAACTGCCATGATTATGTATATGATGACAGGTGAAAATCCTAAAATCAACATTGCCGCATAACCGATCGCCATGGATGCAATACAGATGAAATGTGTTTTTACTTTCCCGATTTTCCTTGCGATTGGTTCCAGTACAAATGCCGGTAGAACTGCAGCAATCGCATTGAAAATTAAAAAACTAATCGTTACAACTTTTCCCATTTGAATTGAAATATCTTCAGGAATAACACTCCCCTCTCCATATCCAAATACTTTGTATTGAACATAAGCAAACATGTAAACAAACATCGTCTGTATTCCAACCCATGTAAAAGAGTGCGCGGCAAGAACTTTTTTAAATCCTATCAAACCTTTTTCCTCAACTGATTTTCCTTCGCTCTTTTGCATCAGAACTTTGAAAATGAAAAACAAAGTGATAATAAAGCAGATTATCTCAGCATAGTAATTATCAAAGTGAATGTTCAGCAGCCTCATGGCGATAGCATAAACTGCATAAAGCAAAAATCCCCACAATGGTTGGATGTAATTCAAAATTTCACCGAATGAGGATTTAGCTTTCAATTTTGAATCTGTTTCAGATACACCGGCAAGATATCTTGGTTCTTCAATAAAAAAGGTAGGGATAAGAGACAAGAAAAGTACAAGAAAAACTCCGAAGTAAATCAAAACATAATTATCCCAAATTGCTCCGATTACGTAAGCCATTACGCCAAAAGTACCGGAGATTGTCTGCATCCAGGTATAACCTTTTGTTCGTTCAACCCCTTCTGGAGTAATATCTGCAATAATCGATCTAGTTGGATTAAAGCTAACATTGATTGCTAAATCAAGAGTTAGTGCGACAACAATAGCTACTCCAAGAATTCCTCCTATTCCCAGTGACGAGGAAATTACGTCAATGTTCGGCAATGCAAGTAACATCATTGCAGCTAAGAAACCGCCAATGAGAATAAAAGGTCGGCGGCGTCCATTCCACATCCAAACTTTATCGCTGATAATTCCAATTATCACTTGACCCAGAATTCCCGCGATAGGCCCTGCAGCCCAAACAAGTCCAACATCATGAATGTCGAGTTTATATTTTGTGCTGAGTATCCAGCTTAAAGCTGAGATTTGAATCGACAATGCAAAACCCATTGCAGTTGCCGGTAATGCGAGAATTGAATAAAAAGTATTAGTGAGTTTTTTTTGTATTTCTAACATGATTATTCCTCGTAAAGGTTATTCTATAATTTGAAAAAGTTCTGCTTTCTTTCCATCAATAGGAAGTCGGAAATCGGATGAATAATTTAAATTCTCATTTGTCCTTAAGTTAATTAATAATTTAGCTTTGCTCAATTCATGCTTTACAAATGTTAAATCAATTTGCTTCTTCTCATCATTCGCATTAACGACAACCATTATTTTTTCTTTATCAAGCTGCCTGAAGTAAGTATATACATTATCAAACGGATAAAAATGAATTAATTCTCCTTTGGACAGAGACTTGAATTTCCTCCGAAGTTTTAGCAATTCTTGGAGGTAATCATAAATATTATTTTCAAGATATTCCCTTTCTTCTTTTATGAAAGCATTTCTGTCATCGCCACTAAAGCCGCCTGGGAAAGGTGAACGAATGTTACCATGCTTATTATTACCAACAATTCCAATCTCGGTTCCATAAAGTATTTTAGGAATGCCCCTAATTGTTAGGAGAATAGTAAGTGCAATCTTGAATTTTTCAATGTCCTCATTGGCAACAAATAATCCTCTTGAGATATCATGATTATCAAAAAAGGTTAATAGATTGTTTGGATCGTAGTAAAGAAAGTCTTTGGAAAGGGTGTTGAAGATTCCCTCTAATCCTTTTTTGCCACTCAAGAAATCCCGAAAGGCATCCGATAAGGCAAAATCTGTGACACATGGAAGATTTGAATTGAGATGAACTCCAAATTTATTTTTCTGCTGATATGCAGCAAGATAAGCTGATTCGCCAGTCCAAATTTCGCCAACTATATTGAATCTTGAATATTCATTCATGATTGTTTTATTTCAATCTGCCATTGCATATTGGTTGCAATAAGGATAAGTATCCTCGCGGATTCCATCAATACCTAAATATTCAATCCACCAGATTGTATTTTGAATCAAATATTTTTTTAGGAAAGGATTTGCCTGATTCAAATCAATCATATAATCTGTGAACCAACCTTCCCAAGTAAGATCAACAGATTCACCTGGACTGTATGGATCAGGGAAAGTCATTTTGTTATGATTTGCCGGAAGATGGTTTTCAATTGTTCCATTTATCCAATCTGGGAATGGTAAATTCTTAATCCACCCATGATTAATCCCAATGTGATTGCTCACATGATCCATTATTACTTTTAATCCACGTTTATGGGTTTCATCAACAAGTGATTTGTACAAAGCATTACTGCCAAAGCGAGGATCAATTCTGTAAAGATTTGTCGCTGCATAACCGTGATAACTCATGAACATGTTGTTTTCAAGCATTGGTGTAATCCAAATTGATGTTACCCCGAGTTCCTTAATGTAATCCAATTTAGAAATAATTCCTTCAATGTCTCCGCCTTTTCTGCCATCCAGATCATTAGCGGTATATTGATCTAAACTGTCATCAATTTTATTGTTAGCTGGGTTTCCATCGCAAAAGCGATCTGCCATAATCAAATAAACAACATCTTCATTTGAAAAACCTTGGTGCTTATTGGTAGTGAGTTCTCGTTTGAGGATCCGGTAATCAAATTTCATATTGTCTTTGCCTTTAGAAAAAGTCAACTCATAATTACCAGCAGGAGTATTTTTTAAGGAAATATCAACGAAAATATAAGATGAATTTTGAGCGGGAACGATATTAATAATTTTGAATCTCTTGTCCTTACTTGAAACTTTTATGTCTTCAAGATTCTCGCCATAAACCATAAGTTGAAGTTTATTATTTTTCATACCACTCCACCAGTTTGGAGGTTCAATTTTAGTAATCTCAAATGATTGAGCACCAAGTGACGAAATGATAATGATGGAAATAAAATAAATTCTTAAAAGCATAGGTATATAGTCGAATTATTTATGTCAAAGATAGATAAATATTTTGTTTTATTGTACAACTACAACTTCGTAGTTTCTCAGAACCGTAAACGGATGTGTGAGGAAAGTTTTGTTAAAACCTTTTTTCTCCATCTCCTTGCATTTTATTCCAATTACAATGATTTTTGTTTTCGAAATTGAAGAAAATGGAAACTCAAGAGCAAGAAAAAAACATAACAGTTAATCGAAAAGCGAGGCATGAGTACTTTATTCTTCAATCATTTGAAGCGGGAATTGTTTTAACCGGAACTGAAGTAAAAGCATTAAGACAAGGTAAAGCAAATTTAGTTGATAGTTATGCAAGTGTGGACAAGGGAGAAGTGTGGTTGCATAGTGCTAATATCAGTGTTTATGAGCAAGGTAATATTAATAACCATGAACCAACTCGAACAAGGAAACTCTTACTTAATAAAAGTGAAATTAGAAAGTTGATCGGCAAAGTAAAAGAAAAAGGATTGACTCTGATTCCATTAAGACTTTATTTTAAAAATGGAAAAGTGAAAGTTGAGCTTGCAGTTGTCAAAGGAAAAAAAGTTTATGATAAGCGAGAGTCAATTGCTAAAAGAGATTTTGAAAGAGAGCAAGAACGAAGATTTAAATATTAATAACTAAAAAATTAGTGGCTGAAGCCTTGTTGTTATCTGCTTTCTCATAACCCAGACCTAAGTCTGGGGTTGGTAAAAGAGAAATATAAGGACTTTAGTCATGAATAATGTGAGTAAGAATAAACATATGACAAAAATAAATTTCCCACCAATTAACGAACAAATGGATCTCATCAAACGAGGAACATTTGAAATTATTCCCGAAGAAGAACTGGTTAGAAAATTAGAGAAATCAATAAAAGAAGGCAAACAACTCAACATTAAATTGGGATGTGATCCAAGCAGACCGGATTTGCACATCGGACATTCAGTTGTGCTAAGAAAATTGGCTCACTTTCAATCATTAGGTCATCTCGCTATTCTAATTATTGGTGATTTCACGGGAATGATTGGCGATCCTTCAGGTAGAAATGTGACGCGCCCAGCTTTATCGCTTGAAGAAACCCGAGAACACGGAAGATCATATTTCGAGCAAGCATCAAAAATTCTTGATAAAGAAAAAACTAAAATTGTTTATAACTCGGACTGGCTTGGCAAAATGACATTTGAAGATGTTATCAAACTTTCTTCAAAATATACTGTGGCAAGAATGCTTGAACGTGATGATTTTACAAAACGCTATAAATCTGGTGAGCCAATTAGCATGCACGAAATACTCTATCCGCTTGCGCAAGCAATGGATTCGGTTGCTATACAAAGCGACGTTGAACTCGGCGGAACAGATCAGAAATTTAATTTGCTTGTCGGTAGAGACATTCAAAGAGAATTTGGATTAGAAGCGCAAATCATCATAACTATGCCTTTAATAGTTGGTACTGATGGTGTGGAGAAGATGAGTAAATCTTACAACAATTACATTGGAATTAGCGAATCTCCGAAAGAAATTTTCGGCAAAACTCTTTCAATTCCAGATTCTTTAATATATAATTACCTCGAACTAGCTACTGATCTTTCAAATGCTGAACTTCAAAAAATTAAAGCTCAACTGAACAACTCACAAACAAATCCCCGTGATATAAAAAGATTCCTTGCTAAAACATTAGTAACAATGTACCATTCAGCAGATGCAGCAAAAAATGCAGAGGAGGAATTCGATAGAATCTTTGTTAATAAGGGAACTCCAGATGAAATACCAGAATTTAAAATTAAAGGAAAACGAGAAATCAATATTTTAGATTTAATAATTTTAGTAAATTTCGCTCCGTCAAAAGGGGAAGCAAAACGGCTTGTCCTACAAGGAGGCGTCACTCTTGATAATGAAAAGATAACTGATTTTCAGAAAGTTGTCGCTCTTAATGATGGAGCAATTCTAAAGGTTGGCAAACGTAAATTCATAAAACTTATAAATTAACTTCAACGAAAGGATCAAAAATTGTACTTACCTACCAAAATCTTTTTTACTAAAGGTGTTGGAAGACACAAAGAATACCTCAGCTCATTCGAACTTGCATTGAGAAGTGCAAGAATTGAAATTTGTAACTTAGTAACCGTGAGCAGTATTTTTCCAGTAGGTTGCAAACGAATAACATTAGAAGAAGGAGTGAAACTAATTACTCCCGGACAGATCACACATTGCGTTATGGCAAGAAATGCCACCAATGAACCAAACAGATTAATTGCAGCTTCACTAGGCGTTGCTTTACCTTCAGATAACGCAGCTTATGGATATCTTTCCGAGCATCATCCTTTCGGACAAACTGAAAAAGTCAGCGGTGAATATGCTGAAGATCTTGCTGCTACAATGCTCGCAACAACGCTTGGTGTGGAATTCGATCCTGAAAAAGATTGGAGCGAACGAGAAGATCAGTACAAAATGTCTGGTAAGATTGTTAAGTCGTTTAACATTACTCAATCAGCAGAAGGTGATAAAAACGGACTTTGGACAACAGTAATTGCATGTGCAGTTCTATTACCATAATAGAGGTTATTAAATTTTGCTTGACGATTTTAGTTTTTGGATAATATTTATCATAATCGCTTTAACGATTTTTATTACTGACATTTATGTAACCGATAATCGTAAAAGCAAAATCAAATTAAAAAGCAGTTTAATTTGGAGCGGTATTTGGATAAGTACCGCTTTCTTTTTTTGTTTGCTTATATTTTTATTCAAAGTCGATGGACAAAAGCAAGCTTTAGATTTTCTTACTGGCTATATCATCGAAGAGTCTCTTTCGGTTGATAATCTTTTTGTATTCCTAATAATTTTCAGAATAATGGGAATATCAGAATCTCGCCAACCACATGTATTAAAATGGGGAATCCTTAGTGCTGTTGTAATGCGAATTGTTTTTATTCTTGTTGGTGTTACTCTGCTAAATATATTCCATCCTATCATCTACATCTTCGGAATAATTTTACTATATGCCGCCTATAAGATGCTGTCAAGTAGCGAAGTTCAGATTAATCTTGAAGATAATTTTCTAATAAAGTTCATACAAAAAAGATTTCATATATTAACTAAATACGAAGGGAAGAAATTTTTTGTTAGACAAGATAGAAAATTATTTTTAACACCTTTATTTCTAACACTTATGCTGATTGAATCTGCCGATTTAGTCTTTGCAATTGATTCGATTCCTGCAGTTCTGGCAATCACCCATGACCCGTTTGTAGTAATTACATCAAATATTTTCGCAGTGATGGGACTGAGAACTCTTTACTTTGCATTATCAGGATTAGCAGATCTGTTCGTTTATCTGAAATATGGAATTGCAATCATACTATTTTATATTGGTGTGAAAATGATATTGTATGATATTGTACAAATCGAAACAATTTATTCACTTGCATTTATCATACTTTGTTTAACTACCAGTATTGTTATCTCTCTCATTAAGCGAAAAAAACTGCTTTCGAAATAATCCATACACATGAATTGTTAGTGAGGTTCCTAATCCCACAATCATTGGTTCAATTGTTAACAGAGAGGGATTTGAAAAATGATTTCTTACTAAAAACCAAGCGAAACCTGTTAACACAGCGCCCATCATTTCAAAAAAAATTAATTTATTATTAATGCTCAATTTAGTGTAGTAAGAACTTATTATCGGTAAAATAATTCCGGGGATGCAAATTGAACCTATCGTGTACCAAATTTCAATTACTGAGGGTATAAAATAAGCTAAGGCAATCGATATGATGCCTGAGATAACCAGCCCATAAATCGTAAAAGCTTTTAACCTTTTTTCATTTGGATTCATAGAAAATTTATAGAAAAAATCGCGGCTGATTGTGGTTGCGCTTAAAAAAAGAAAACTATTTAGCGTTGACATGATTGTGGCAAACAGTGCAGCATAAAAAATCCCTTTAATGCCTGATGGCAAAATCGTTTCAGCTAATAATGGATATGATAATGAAGGATTAGAAATACTTGGAAGTAATGCGCGTGCATACAAACCCGTTGTGGTTGTTAATGCATCAAACAAAAACCAAAACAGTATCGAAATGATTATGCCTTTTACAGCAATATTTCCGTTTTTTGCCGAATAACATCTTTGGTGAAAACCAGGATCAGCAAAAGTCCACAATGCAATCAAGAACCAAACTAAAATAAATGCAGGGGAAGCAGTACCCGTTAATTTAAGGTGTTCTTCGGGTAAATTATTTTGTAGGAAATGTAATCCGCCAAGTGAAGAATATGCAAAAATTATAATGAGAATAAATCCAACGAACATTACAAAAAATTGAATGACATCTGTATAAATATCTGACCTAAATCCCCCTTTAAATAAGTAAGCAAAAGAAAGAATTAGTCCTACAACAAGACTTAACAAAATATTTATATCGAAGATTATTGAAATAAGATTGCCAGTCATTAGCAAGTATGGAGCTGGCGAAACCAAAATAAAAACCAAAATAGCCGAGAGTAATCCGACTTTTTTCCCATACGCTAAACTCAGTTTATCCGGTATTGTAAATAGGGATGCTTCTCTTACTTTTTTCGCAAAAAAGAATGCAAAGATAAGCGCAAAAAAATAATACGGGAAACCTTGTGTAAACCAGGAAACTATTCCGTAACGGTAAACAAATTCCCCTACACCCAAAATCCCACCATACCAAGTTGCTACATTTGTAAGCACGAAGAGAAACAATCCAACTTTACGCCCAGAGAGCAGGTAATCTTCCGCATCATTTTCAGCTTTTCTTCCGGCAATAAATCCAACTGAAAGAACCGTAACGAAAAAAAAGGTAATTATTATTAAGTCAATCGTGCTAAAAGAGACCATTCTTTCTCATCACATGAAAATCTCTTATAACAAAGATAATTCCGTTATCAACTTTCAATTCGATTTCGGATGCAATTGCAACGTTACTTGTGCTTTCTTTGTACCCAAATGGTAAAGTAGTTTTTCTCAGCTGATACTTCAAGCCACTTGATGAAATTTTAGTTTTGCTATCAATACCGTAAATGGAAATTGTTTCACCTGGAAATGTCTTGAATTTATTCATTCCAGTTAATACAGTTAATAAAGAATTTTCAGCTGCAATCTTAATTTTTATATTATCAAAATATTTTAGAACAATACCTAAATTACAGAATGTATGATCAAGTCTATCCCCCGTAACGCCTGTTAAGATTGCCTCATTGAACTTTAGCTTAATTGCATGTTTAAGGCACTTCTCTACATCAGTATCATTTTGACGACTAATTTTCATTACTTGCGTTTTTTCTCTAAAGTATTTCAATGTCGTTTGATGAATTGAATCCAAATCCCCAATGATAAATTGCGGTTCGAGACCCATTTTCATTGCAAAGTTAGCACCACCATCCGCACAGAATAAAGTTGAGTAATCACTTTTCATCAAGAAAGTTATTACGCCTTTAGAAGGCGGTTTCCCACTAGCTAGTATAATGCATTTTTTCAATAAGAATCACTATTAAAATTTATAAACCAAGTTGGATCCCAACTAAAATATTTCTCTCTGCAATGGGGAAAAATTCCTTACCTATTGCGTAAGCAGAATAAAACCGATCAAAAATATTATTTATCTGCCAAAAAACTTTTGAGGCAGTAAGTGACTCAATGAAGTGAAAATCATAACTGCAATAAAAATCTCCCGAAAAATAAGCTTCATTAACGTTATCGGCATAATCAACAAAACCAGGATTTAAATTCAAATACTCAATCAGCTTTTTATCATAATTATCTGAATAAAATTTACCCACATATTTTCCGCTCAACTTTAAATAAAAGCCATACTGTTTATAGCTAATAATTAAGTTGGCAAGAAAATCGGGAGAGCCACCGATTCTATTTCCACTAAGATCAAGTGAATTTTGGGAATTCACAAAATATTTCCCATGCTTAATAATATTTTTACTAAATGTTACATTTGAATAAATCTCAAATTCATCTATCAACTTAATTGATGTATTTAGTTCAATTCCTTGATGAACCGTGCTTTTCATATTTCCTGTAATCGGCTGACCGAAACGATCCAACTTTCCATTTTTAACAATTTCATTTTGAAAAAGCATGTAGAAAAGATTAGCTGAAAATGAGAAGTTATCATTTTGAAAATAACTGCCAAGTTCAAAGTCATTCATAGTTTCGGGTTGAACATGTGGTGAACTGAAATTATAGCTGCCATCTGGTTTCCTTTCAAATTGAGGAACTTCTCCCCCGCTTGATTCAGCAGCATCATAATAGTTTTTTAATCTTGGTTCTCTTGTCACTCGAGCGTAAGAAAAATTCAAAATTTGTTCTTTACTGATCTCATAATTAATTGCAAATCTGGAATTAGGAAAAATGTTCTGTATAGTGAAATCCGTTCCAACATATTTTTCATTGAATAATCTATATTTGTGATAAGCTAATTGCAGTTCCCCCAACAATTTGATTTGTTCATTCAATTCAAATGTCTCATTTACAAATACATTTAAAATATCTTTGCTGCCGTTATAAAAATAGTAGCGATAATCTTTTGTTATCCCAAGTGGCAGATTCTCGGCAAAATTAATACTTCCCCAATGAGTTGATTTATGCTTTCTTAACTCTAGCCCAAATATTAGATCACCATTTGTGTGTTTAAAACTCAATCTTGAAATCCACCCAAATTGTTTGTTCTCAACTTGTGCTCGTATCAAGGAATTAGTTGGAATCTTTGTTGAATCAAATCCATTTTGCTTTAATCTAAAATAATCATCATAATAAATCGACCATGAGCCATCATAATCAAAAAATCCTTCACCTAAAACAATGAATAAAGCTGAATTCAAGGTAAGATTTTCATTAAACTTATAATCATTTAGTAATTCAAAATGCGGCTGTGAAAAGTTTTCAATTTCATCTGCTCTTCTTTCGATTTTGTACGTTATTTTTCTGTTGGTCTCATCCGCCTCCCAGTAAGAATAATTTTTCCTTCTCAATTCCTTATCTCCAATCGCAAACTTAGGAAGTCCGTTGTACACTAATCCATCAGAAATTGGTCCTCCATAAAAATTAATTTGAGTAGTTAATTTATCATCATATCTAACCGCCGATAAATGATATGAATTGAATTTTGCCCAAGATTTATCTCTGTAACCACCGCTAAAAGTCTGAGATAACTTTGCATAAAAAGAATATTTCTCATCAACAAGTCCGCTTGAAAATGTTATGCTATATTTTTTTGTGTTATAACTTCCAATTGATGATTGAAAATTTAATCTGGATTCATTTGCAAAAGATGAAGTAATAATATTTATTGCACCACCGATAGCAGGATAGCCAATCATTCCGGAACCTGAACCCCTTTGAACCTGAATGATATCAGCACTTGAAATAAGATCAGGAAAATCCAGCCAATAAACATTATGATCTTCGGGATCGTTTTGTGGAATACCATTGATGGAAACCGAAATTCGTCGTTGATCGAATCCACGAATGCTTAAATAATTATATCCAATTCCATTACCCGATTCTGAGTAAAAAGTTGTAGAAGGAAATGAGTTTAAAAACTCTGGAACATCTTGTAAAGTGTAATCATCATTAATTTTTCTTCGCTCAATGCTTGAATAATTAATCGGAGCAATTTCTTCTTTACGTCTGAATGCTTCCACTAAAATTGATTGTGAGGAAATAATTGTAGGATTCAGTTTTATTACATTGAGTTCCGGTGATTTAATAAAGCTTGAAACTATTTGCGACAGTTTTTCATAACCTAAATAACTTATCTCAACTAAATCATCAGGCTTTATATCACCAGAAAGAGAAAATAACCCCTCGGAGTTTGAAGTTGTTCCAACAGATTTATTACCTTTTAAAACAACATTAGCATTGTTAAGCGGTTGCCCTGTTTTTGAATCGACTACTTTGCCCTTAATCGTTATATCTTGAGCAAAAGCAGCCAGATGCGACATAAAAAAAAGAATAAATAACGATTTCATTTGTACCCTCACAATAAAAAAGCCGTCTGTGGTAACGGCTTTAAACGAATATTATTTATTCTTTAATCCGTTTCCCTACGCTAGCATTATCCAGATCAGGTTTAAGGGTTTTTTCTCAGTTATCCTTAATCGGATAACACCCCTAACGGCTTTAAAAATTATTAAGAACTAATTGTTAATTTCGACAAAAAATTACTTCTGTTCAAACAGTTATTCAAGTCGGATTTTCTGACCAACAACAATTTTATTATCAGCGATCCTATTTATTGATTTTAACCTATCAACTGATAAATTATAGCTACTTGCAATAGAAAATAAAGTCTCACCTCTTCTAACAACATGAACTTTAGCATTTTTTACGATATTTCTGTTTGTTCGTGTTTGAATATCATTCACACCATAATCAGAATAAATTTTTAATTTCTGACCAATAATTATTTTATTCCCTCGTATATTGTTCCAATTAATAATGCTTGACGAAGAAACTTTGTATAATTCTGCTATTTTACCTATTGTATCACCGCTCTTAACCGTGTAGTAATTCACTGTTGCTGAAGTTTTAGTGGTTACATCACCTAATGATGATGAATAATCAGTCGAATAGATTTTGAGATTTTTTCCTGCATACAATTTGTTTGAAGATAATCCATTCCATTTCCTGATTTGTGTTGATGTAACACCAAATTTCTCAGCAAGCTCACCAATGGTATCACCAACTTTAACTTTATAGCGATATAGCGTTGATTTCTTATGAGTTTTTATATTATCATTCGAAACAAGATAATTTGATTTTCTGTCCGAAAAAATCTTTAATCTGCTTCCTACTAAAATTTTACTATTTCTTAGATTATTCCAATCTTTTACTTCAGAAATTGAAACTCCATATTTTGCAGCAATTGAGTTGAGTGTTTCGCCTCTTCTAATACGATGATAAATCCATGTATTTGTAGTTTTCTTGGAAAATGTGTTTTTAATAATTATTTTCTCAACTGGGGTTTGATTATCCAAACTTGCATAAAATTCCTTCTTTTCTTCAGGAACATACAACGTTAAGGTCTGTCCCACAGAAATTGTGGTCGTATAAGGAATGTTATTCCAATTTCGAATGTCTGTAACGCGTGTATTAAATAACTCTGCTATCCCAAGAAGACTATCACTTTTTTTGACTCTGTAATTTACGGCTACTCGACCTGCTGGAATGACTGAATTAGTAAGGACTGTAGAATCATTTTCAAAATCATTTGAATTTTCTTCATTCATGGTTATTTCGGAATTCTCAGATACCTCAGAATTGTTTTTATTGCTATTCAGAGATAAATATGGAGAAACATATTCTCCATCTTCTAAACTATTTTCATCAGCAGTTTCAACATTGGAATTATATGCAATATCATTGACTGAAAGACTGGTAACAGGAATTTTCAGTTTAACACCACGAGACAACTTAGTCTTAGTTGAAATATTATTTGCATCGGCTAAATCGGTTTTCGATACCCCATAACGCGTGGCAACTTTAGAAAGAGTTTCCCCCTTTTTAACTGTATGAACCAAGTAATTTCTTTTCGCATAATCAGGAACATTCTTCATATTCTCAACAAAGGCGCTATAATTGTTTTTAGGAACTTTGAGGGGATAACCACCCTGATAATATACCGGAGTTGAAAATTGTGTAAGTTCTGGATTCATATCTTGCAAGGTTTCAACTGAGACGCTTGCAAGCTGCGCAAGGTAACTCAGATCAATTGCTCCATCAACATTGAAGGTCTCAAAATCATATGGTTTCTGATAATCAACATCAGTAATACCATATTTCTCAGGATTCATTGCTATCAGGCAAACTGCAATGTACTTAGGTACATAATTTCTTGTCTCATCCGGGATGTAATTCATTATATCCCAAAAGTTAGTATTTCCAGATCTTCTAATTGCCCGGGTGATTCTCCCTTCACCAGCATTGTAAGAAGCTAAAGCTAAGTACCAATCACCAAGATTTGTATATAGGTCTTTTAAATGTCTTGCAGCTGCTTTTGTGGATTTCACAGGATCTCGTCTTTCATCAAAATAAAAATCTGATTCCAACCCATACATTCTACCAGTAGATTTGATGAATTGCCATAATCCAACAGCACCTGCCCAAGATCGAACCGTTGGATTTAGTCCGCTTTCAATCATGCTCAAATAAACCAACTGCTGTGGTAACTTCTCATCTGCAAATACTTTCGTCATCATCGGGAAATATTTCCCAGACCTAGATAACCAGGTTTTTATATATCTGCTGCCGCTGCTACCAGAATAATATGTAAGCCATCGCTCAACTATTGGATTAATTTCAAGCGGGATATCAGCTGGAACTATAACCGGAGTGCGATCCTTGTTTTCAGTCCAATTTGTTTGAATTTCAGGTAGAGTTTTGCCCAACCATTCTTCCAAAGCGGAAAAGGAAACCTCTTCAGGCAGATCCGTGAGTCCATCCACATAATGGCGATAATCTTCAATAATGGACTTTTCTAGCTCTACATACGCTTCATTATCATCAATTCCAGGATAATAGCTAAGGTTATTGATAATTCGCAAAGCAGATTCAAAATTAGTTACAGCTTCAGAGGGTTTATTTTGATTTTGGAAGGAAATTGCAGTTACATAAAATTCCCTTGCCTGCTCAAGCATCTCAGAGACTATTCCACCATATTGTGGGATCTCCTGAGAATCGTCGGTATTTTCATACCTTGTTATTTCTTTGTTCGCTCCGCACGAAGCCATTAGCAGGGAAAATAAAGAAATAACAACGAATCGTAGTACGTTCTCTTTCATTACACCACCATTGTTATTTTGAGTGAAAATATAAGGCATATTATTTGATTTTTCAAGTAAATAATTAAATAAATTGTCTATTTCCAAATAATTTAAATGGTTATAAGACAATAAACATTCCTTAATTAAAGCGGAATGTTTCCATGTTTTTTCTTAGGATTTTTATCGACTTTTGTTTTCAACAAATTGAAAGCATTAACCAACTTTAACTTTGTTTCATTTGGTAATATTACATCGTCAATGAATCCTCTTTCAGCTGCCGAATAAGGATTTGCAAATTTCTCTATGTATTCATTCAGTTTATTTGATAATTCCATCTCAGGACTTTGAGATTTTGAAATCTCCTTTTTGAAAATAATCTCAACAGCACCTTTAGGACCCATAACAGCTATTTCCGCTGAGGGCCACGCAAAATTAAAATCACCCCGAATATGCTTTGAATTCATAACATCATAGGCACCACCATAAGCTTTTCGTGTAATTACTGTAACTTTTGGAACTGTTGCTTCACAAAAAGCATAAAGTAGCTTTGAGCCATGTCGAATTATACCATTCCACTCCTGTTCTGTACCTGGAAGAAAACCAGGCACATCAACTAAAACAAGCAATGGAATGTTAAATGCATCGCAAAACCTTACAAATCTTGCTCCCTTTACCGATGCGTTGATATCTAACACGCCAGCTAAAACCTGTGGTTGATTTGCAACAATTCCAACCGACATTCCACCTACTCTTCCAAAACCAACAACTATATTTTCAGCATATTCACTATGCACTTCTAGAAAATCTTCGTCATCAACTAAAAGATTTATTATTTCTTTCATATTGTATGGTTTATTTGGATTATCAGGAACTATTTTGTCCAACCTAACATCCAGCTTAAGTGAATTGTTGTCAAATTCTTTTTCTAATGGACGGTCCATAAAATTCAATGGAAGGAAACTAATTAATCGGCGAACACCATTTAATGTTTCAATTTCATTATCAAAAATAAATTGAGCGACTCCACTTTTGCTTGCATGAGTTTCCGCACCTCCCAAATCTTCAAATGAAACATCTTCATGAGTAACTGTTTTAACTACAGTTGGGCCAGTAACAAACATATAGCTTGAATTTTTGACCATAAAGATAAAATCCGTAATCGCTGGTGAGTAAACAGCACCTCCGGCACAGGGCCCTAAAATCACAGAAATCTGGGGAATTACTCCTGAAGCAAGTGTATTCAACAGAAAAATGTCCGCATAGCCACCAAGACTTACAACACCTTCTTGAATTCTTGCTCCGCCTGAATCGTTTAATCCAACCATGGGAATTCCCATTTTCATTGCCATATTCATAATTTTTACAATTTTTTCCGCATGAGTTTCTGAGAGTGAGCCTCCAAAAACAGTGAAATCCTGGCTAAAAAGTGCGACAGGTCTTCCATCTACTTTGGCAAATCCCGTAACTACTCCATCACCTAAATATTGCTCTTTATCCAACCCGAAGTCCTTTGAACGGTGCTTTACCAACATATCAATCTCTTCAAAACTACCTTCATCAACAAACAACTCGATTCTTTCACGCGCAGTTAGCTTACCTTTATCGTGTTGAAGTTGAATTTTTTGAACCCCACCGCCAAGTTTTGCAGTTTCTTTAATTTTTAGCAGTGTTTCAGATTTATGATCTGCCATCTCGTTCACTTTCAAAATTTTACAATTATTATACCATTTAAGTGTTTCAAAATTATACTACATAAAAACCAAAACAGAATGAAACATGCCATGAACTTTAAAAGCTGCTTCAATCTCATTTTTGAATTTAGTAATTATTTCCGAATTGTCAGAATTGAGGCTTGTTGGAAGTTCAATTTGTTTAAAAATGTTTCCAGGGTTCCCACACATTAAAAATATTTTTTTTGATAATAAAATTGCCTCTAAAATGTTGGTTGTTAATAAAAGAAATGACACTTTTTTTTCTACGGTTAAACCCTTCAAAAGTTCAATTATTTCTATTCGAGTTTCACCGTCTAAATTTTTGAGGACATCATCAAGAAGAATAAGCTTAGGGTTGAACAAAAGCGCCCTTGCAATTGCCATTCTCAATTGAAATCCCGAATTTGTAGAATTGGGATAAAAATCTTCATATCCACTTAACCCAACCAAATTTATTAATTGACCAATGTTAGAATTGAATTGTTTACCCTCATTATTCTTAGAAAGCTTTATTGGTAGCGCAATATTTTGCGCAACATTAAGCCATGGGAATATGCTAGGTTTTTCGGGGATATAGATTATTTCACCTCTCGATTCAATTATTCGCTTAGCATTGAAGGAAAACTCACCTTCAAAGCTCTCGAACCCTGCAATTATTTTTGACAAGGTGGTTTTGCCAGAACCAATGGGGGCAAGAATTGAAAAAAATGACCCAAAGTTTTCATCAAGTTCAATGTGCAGGTTCACATCTTCAAGAATAATTTGATTAATGCCTGCAATGGTGAGATAAGATTTGCTTAAGTTTTTTATGTTGAGGATAGCTTCTGCCAATCTTATACTTTCCAAAAATAAAATTTGTTTTTAATATACTTTAGAATTTGATTGCCAATAAAAATCGAGATACCAATAATAAAAAACATCATAATAAGTGCTGATATATCTCTGAATTGTAAAACTTTCCTTAGCAAGCTTCCTAATCCAAAACCAAGGTTGATATATTCAAAAAGAGCTATGGAAGTCCAAAGATAAAAATTCTGTTTTATTATGTAAGCAATCACATCAGGTTGTATTGCCTTCCAGATTACATTACGAGCAATTGATTTATTTCCAATTCCGAAGGACCTCAAAGCAATAAAATATTCCGAACTGACATTTTCAGCCAAATATTTTGCTTTGGACATAATGGATGTAAAGGAGATCAAAAAAACAAAAATAAATTTAGTTACTTCTGATTTGGGGAACCAGTAGATGAGTATCATCGCTAAAATTATTCCGGGAATGTACCTTGAAAACCACTTGACTGAAAGAATAACATCCAAAAGGAAACTTTTTTGCAAAACAAATGGGAAGAGAATACGAACTAAAAAATAAGCTAATATAAGTGGTAGATATATAGCACTTACTGTCGATAAATAATTCCATACAAGCTCATATGTTTTGAATAAATCAAATAATGATTGAATGACAATGCTCGGTCTTGGGAAAATATTGTTTAATGGTAGGATAAATTCAAACAATAAAACCCAAAGAAAAAAGTATATGAGCACTAAATATTGTACAGAATATTTACTCGATTTTATCAAGTTTTTCTTTATTGTTTTGATGACACGATTAGAATTTATTTATGTACGAATATAAGGATTGCTAATTTGCGATTCAATAAGATTATAAACCCAGCTATTGTGATGCACCTTATTAAGGAAATTTCATCTTAAAAAAGGATTAAACTCTCTTTCATAACCAATCGTTGTATCACTTCCGTGTCCTGGATAAACTTTTACATCAACGGGAAGGATTAAGAGTTTTGTATTAATGGAGTTGAGTAGTGTATTGATATCTGCTCCCCATAAATCAGTTCTGCCAATACTTTCTTTGAAAAGAACATCGCCAGAAAACAGAGTTTGTTCTTTTTCAAGATACAAACAAAATTCGCCAGGTGTATGTCCTGGAGTAAAGATAAACCTGATTTCAGATTTGTTAAGAGTTAAAACTAAATTTTCAGTTAAAAATTTGTCCGGTTGTGGTGGAATATCAATTTCCAACCCAAACATTTGCGCTTGCCTGGCTGCATTTTGCAACAATGATAAATCTCCTTCCGGAATTAGAAATATTGGATTGTATTTTTTCTTTATAAACTTACAGCCAAAGATATGATCAATATGACAGTGAGTATTTATGAGATAAATTAGGTTTAAATTATTTTCGGAGATGAAAGTTGAAAGTGAGTTTTTCTCATCTGCATCAAAACATCCGGGATCAACAACGATTGCATCCTTCAGCTCATCATCCCATAACACAAAGGTATTTTCTGAGAAGGGATTGAAAATAAACTTTTCTATTTTGAACATGAATAAATTATTTACTGAAGAAATTCTTTTTTATTCGGTTTTGTAATTTCGTAGAGTAACTATTATAATTTTCTTTCGTTTCTTCAAGGCAGTCGCCACCAAACTTCTGAACAAAGAACTCAGCTAATGTCCAAGCAAGCATTGCTTCACTTATTACTGCACAAGCTGGAACTGCTACAAAATCACTTCGTTCTCTTCTTGCCTCAACTTTTTTCATGGTCTTTAAATCAACACTATGTAAGGGCCTCATGAGTGTGGATATAGGTTTCATTGAAGCTCGAATAATAATAGGTAATCCAGTTGAAATTCCGCCTTCAATTCCGCCAGCACGATTTGTTACACGAGAAAATAAAGTTTGTTTCAAATTAATCTCATCATGAACTTCTGAACCAAATCGTTCAGATGATTCAAACCCCATACCGATTTCAATTCCTTTAACTGCTTGGATCGACATAATTGAGTGACTGATTGCTGCATCCAATCTTTTATCGTAGTGCATAAAACTTCCCAATCCAACAGGAACTCCTGTTGCTACTGTAATAAAAGTGCCACCAAGAGAATCCCCTATTTTCTTCGTTGATTTGATTTTTTTAATTATTCTTTCCTCATGGGCTTTTTCTAAAACCCGGACAGAACTTCTATCTGCTTTCAATGCTATCTGCCAAGCAGTGAAATTTCTTGAGGCTTTATTAAGAAGCAAATCCTGTAAGAAATTTTTCTTTGCAAATAACCCACCAATACTCTCAACATAGCTCCCAATAGTTATTCCAAATTCCTCCAAAAATTTTCTTGCGACAGAACCAGCAGCAACACGAACCGCAGTCTCTCTTGCACTTGATCTTTCAATCGAATTCCGAATGTCATCAAAGTTATACTTCAAAACACCGACTAAATCTGCATGTCCTGGTCGCGGAATACTAATCTTATCATATTCAAAATTTTTAAAAGGAATGTCAGACGACATTAACTCTTTCCAATTTTCCCAGTCATTATTTTCAACTAACATACAAATAGGAGAACCAAGGGTTTTTCCGTACCGAATCCCCGAAACAATTTCAACACTATCTGATTCAATTTTCATTCGTTGACTGCGTCCATAGCCCATTTGTCTTCTCTTCAAATGAAAATTAATATAATCTTTTTGCAATTTTATGTTTGACGGAAATCCTTCTATGATTGTTGCAAGTGATTTACCATGCGACTCACCAGCAGTAAGAAATCTTATCATAATATTATTTATTTTTTAAGTAAATATAAAAAAAACGCCCGACTGTCGGGCGTTCAAATAATCATTGAATTATCTTAAGACTTAATCAGGAATTTCAAGACCCTTAAAAAATGTAACGCCTTTACTATCTTGTAGTTTAAGAAGAACAGCAGAACCTTTTCTGTCCTTTAGGATATTCTTAAGATCACCAACAGAATTAATTTTCTTTTTATCAGCCTCGAGAATGACGAACCCAGTTGCAAGTTGTCTGTCTTCTGCTTTGCTAAATGGTTTTACATTTGTAATCTTAACGCCATGATCGATGTTGTAATCAGATTTATCTTTGGACGAAAGATTTTGCACCGATAAACCTAAATCATCAAATTGTGCTGTTGAAGATTTTGATTCGCTGCTTTCTTTCTCATCCTTTTGTTCATTAGCAGCTATTTCATTCTTAGAATCCCCTTCCCTTGCTTTCAAAGTGACCTCTCGTTCTATTTCTTTTCCATCTCTAAATAATGTCAACTTAACAATTGTACCAGCCGATTTTGAAGCAATATATCCCTGTAGTTGATTTGGCTGATTCACTTCTTTGCCATCAACTTTTAGAATAATGTCACCTTCTCTGATATCTGCTTTTGAAGCAGCACCTCCATCTACTATACCTTGAACTATTATACCCTTAGGTTTATTAAGTCCCAACGATTTTGCCATAGCATCATCAACTTCATCAATGTTAACACCAATATAACCACGACTAATTTTACCATGCGCAATCAGATCTTTTGCGACTGACTTAACCAAATTAATTGGAATAGCAAAACCATAACCTATGTATGTCCCTGTGTTGCCGGCAGCAATTGCAGAATTAACCCCAATAACTGCACCAGATAAATCAACAAGCGCACCGCCACTGTTACCAGGGTTTATGGCAGCATCAGTTTGGATATAATCCTCAACACCATAACTGTCTTTTATCAAATCAAGTCGTCTTCCAAATGCACTTATAATCCCAGCAGTTACTGTTGAAGCCAATGATAGAGGATTTCCAATTGCCATTACCCATTGCCCTACTTTCAAGTCATCTGAGTTACCAAGATATGCTGTCGGAAGATTTTTTGCATCAACTTTAATTACCGCTAAATCTGTAAGTGGATCAGTGCCAATAACTTTGGCTTCAAAAGTTCTTTTATCCGACATCCCAACAGTAACCTTTGTCGCACTTTCTACAACATGATTATTTGTAATTATGTAACCATCATCAGAGATGATTATCCCACTTCCAGAACCTCTTTGCTCTTTTGGCATATCTTTAAAAGGAAAGAAAAAGAAATCTGAATGCGGGTTTTCCCTTTCAGATACAACAGTAATTGCAACAATTGTAGGGGTTACTTTTTCAGCAACTTCAATAAATGCTTTGCTGAAACTCGTAGCATCTGCGTCAAGACTTACTGGCGGTTTTGCTGCTCCAAGATTTATATCTGCTAAACTCGGGCGAACTATTCCAAATCCCGACACTAAAATCGCACCGAATATAATTCCTATAAAAATTAATGCTACCGCTCCTAAGATGCCTTTATATCTCATTTTTTAAACCTCTTATTTTTAATAATTATTTACTAGTTAAATTGTTGAATGTGCTTAGGGATTGAATTCCCTTAAAATCTGACACATGATGTTTGAGATGTCTTTCCATAAACGCAATTGATTTTTCAATTAAATTCTTATTCGAATCAGCTATACTTTTATTGTTTTTTAGACATATTAAAACGCTAAAAAGTTCCGTATTTATGTGATATGATTCAACAGCTTTTAATTTACAATTATCACAAAAAATACCTAATTCATAGTTATATGACAATTCACTTTTTAACAACTCCTTTTTACCACATCCAAAACATTCATCTAACTGCAATTGATAACCAAGTTCCGATAAAAAAAACATAAAAAACCTAGCGAACAAAACGATCGCCGATTCTTTTGATTCATCAATCAAAGAAAAGATTCTCACAATTCCGTTAAATAATTTGTGATTAACTTCATGTTCAACTGTTAAGCTTTTCACTAATTCTAAAACACCTTGAGCATACTTAATTGAATCTAATTCTTCTTTAAGATTTGGAAAATGGTTTATTAAATCTACGCTTGAGATTAGTTGAACATCTCGCGTATCCTTTTTGTAAAATACAACTTGAAGATGGTTAAATATATCAACTACCATCCCTAATTTTGATTTGGGATTTCGTCCTCCTTTAACTATCGCGCTGAGTTTTCCATATTCTTTAGTAAATAATGTAACAATGACACTTGTATCTCCATATTTTACTTTGTGGAGGACTACAGCATCGGTTTTTAATATCTCACTCATGACATAAAATTATACGGGAAAAAATATATTTGATCTTCCGTTATAATGCCGGATATTAAATGTGATGGGGTTATATCAAAGGCAGGATTGAATGTTTCCACTGAGTCTGATGCAATGTTAACTAAATTGTAACCTAAAATTTCAGATTTTTTTCTATATTCAATTTTAATTTCCGCTCCGGAAGTAATTGTTCGATCAATTGTTGTTGTCGGGGCAGCAATGTAAAAGGGAATGTCATGATAATTACTTAACACCGCTAGGTTATAAGTTCCAATTTTATTTGCTGTATCTCCATTCAATGCAATTCTATCTGCTCCAACAATAACTAAATCTACTTTTCTCTCTTTCATTAGAACTGCTGCCATAGAATCTGTATTCACACTAAATGGGATTTCATTTTGCTCAAGTTCGAAAGTTGTTAACCTTAAACCCTGATACAAAGGACGAGTTTCATCAATATAAACAAATGAAACCAATTCTTTTTCATAGCCCATACGGATAATATTGAATGCTGTTCCGTCACCAGCAGTAGCTAACTTACCTGTATTACAGTGAGTGAGTACATTCGACTTTTTTTTAAATAATGCCAAACCATTTTCCCCAATTCTATCACATTTATTGGTATCATCATTGTGCAAGGAAACTGCTTTTTGTCTTAGAATATCATAGATGCTGTCATGGTTTTTATTCTCATTAAGAATTTTTCTCATTTCATTTAGCATAGTAAAAAGATTTACAGCAGTCGGTCGTGTATTTGCTAATCTTTGATATGCTTTATTAAAAGTTGATTCCACAGAATCTGGATCGCAATTTTTTATTGATAAAGCGATTGCATAAGAAGCAATTATGCCGATTGCTGGAGCACCTCTTACTTCAAGTTTCTCAATTGCCTGAGCGATTCGTTCATAATCATCTGTTTCGATATATGACTGTTCGAAAGGTAATTTGGTTTGATCGAGAAATATCAGCTTGTCATTTTTAAATTGGAATGAGAAGTAATTAATCTTTTTCATCAAATCTTGAAAGGTTACGAAATTCTCTGAATCTATCCTGAACACGATAGTACTCTAAATTTTCAATTCCTTTAGTGCTAAATTTTTCTACACAAAATGAAGCCATTGCACTTCCATAGATGACGGCGCATTTCACACTATCCGGACTCAGATCTTGTTTTCTATGAAGATAACCTATAAATCCTCCCGCAAATGAATCACCTGCACCCGTAGGATCAAAAATCATTTCAAGTGGATAAGCTGGCGCTGAAAATATTTGATCTTCAACAAAGAGTAGTGCGCCGTGTTCACCTTTTTTTATTATTAAAGTTTCAGGCCCCAACCCGCGAATCATTTTGGCAGACTTTATTAAATTTGGTTCCTGAGCCAGCAATCGTGCTTCAGAATCATTAATAATAAGAACATTAACTTTTTTAATCAGTTCAAGCAACTCTTTTTTCTTTCCTTCAATCCAATAATTCATCGTATCACAAACAATAAATTTCGGATTTTCAAGCTGCTCTAAAACTCTTAGTTGAAGAGTAGGATCAATATTTCCAAGACAAACAAATTGCGCTTTCTGAAATTTTTTAGGAATCACCGGATTAAATGATTGAAAAACATTCAGCTCGGTCAATAATGTATCACGAACATTTAAATCGTAATGATATTTCCCGGCCCACCGAAAAGTTTTGCCACCATTAATTATTTGTAAACCTTCCAAATCTATGTTATGAAATTCAAGAAGTCTGATGTATTCTTTTGGAAAATCTTCACCCACAACACCTACAAAGTGAATTGGACCAGTAAAATAACTGGATGCAAGTGAAATGTAAGTGGCAGAACCTCCAAGTGCATCTTCCACTTTATCAAATGGTGTGTAAACTGTATCAAGCCCAACAGAACCAACTACTAACAAGCTCAAAATCTCTCCAAAATTATTTTTATGGTAGAAAAATAGCTAAATGGCAAAAGAAAAATAAATTAGATTTCTATTTTGATGAAGTGCAAAAAGCTCTTTTGCTTTGTGAAATACTCATTAATTAAATCCACTGATTTCCTTTGTCCGACCCAAGCCAGCTTTTTTTTTGCTTTCTCCTTGGTAAACCAACCAAATTCAGTGTGTTCATCAGATAATTTTATCTTCGAATCAAATTTAACTTGAGCTGCAAAAACTGGTAAAACAGAAATATGATTTTGTTTCGGCGAGTAAAATGAATTAATATGGGGAAGTACCCAAAGTCGTTGAGGTTTAATATTGGTTTCCTCAAAAATTTCCCTTAAAGCAGTTTGATAAGCTGTCTCACCCTTATGAATAGAACCAGAAATCATTTGCCACAAGCCTGGATAAGTTTCCTTTTCAGAGCGCTTTAAAAGTAAAAACTCAATTCTATTTTTTTTGATTCTAAAAATATGAGCTTCAATCATAGTTGAGACGATTGGTAACATATACACCTTTCTAAAAATATGCCCTTACTTCGGCTCGCGCAGTATGCACGGGCTTACTTCCACTTAGCAATCTTCCATCATAATTTATTGTTGATTGCAAATTTGCCGTTAGACGGTAATCAAAATTAAAGCGCCAGAAATAATTTTTCCCAATTCCATTTCCACGCGTCAACTCAAACGGAAGAAAATTTTGTTCTGCTTTTCCAATCAATTCCGATCTCTCTACCTCGAATCTTAATCTCCCACTTCCGGCGAATGACAAATTAAACCGAATTGCCTGTGAATTATTATCTATGATTGTTGGATTATTAGGATAATCATCTTGGTTTCTGCTAACTTCTATCTTAAAACCAACCTCTATGTTTCTTTCAGGTCTATAAGAAAAATCAGAGATAACTTTAGTGGAATTGACCAATCGTTTTCTGTTCGAAGTTATTGGTGCATAAACATTATCCTGCTCGTTTACCAGATCAGTCTGATTGCTAAATTCTTTAATCAATCTGAATCGGACTCTAAGACTTTGCTCTCGATTATAAGCACGCTCAACACCACCAGAAAATTGATTCAAACTCTTTCGCTGAGAATATCTTAGTCGAAAAGATAAATCTGGATCATTTTCGAAAATGAATAAATCCTGCTGAATCAAGTTGAATCCACGAATAGTAGTTGCTTCATTTTGAAAAGCAGAAAAATTTAGAAGGTATATTTTCCTGTAATCTGTTTCTTTACTATTCTCTTCTACACGCCAGTAAGTTTCGCTCGAAAACGCATTGAGTATTTTTTGAAGTCCATTCTGTTCTGAAAACATTTTCCCTAATTCAATCTTCCAGCGAGTGCTTGTTTTTAAATCAATTACAGGAAATAGTTCTTCAGTCGGCAGTGTAATTAGAATAAATTCTCCATCATAAATTGTTGGTTCAAATTCATTCTCATCCGCAATGCCATTGTTATTTAAGTCTCCAATGTATATATAATTGCCTGTTCCCTTTTCAACTTTAATAAACACTTTCTCCAACCTCGCTGACTTTTGAGTTGATACTTCATAGTATAAATCACCTGAGAGTGGAGACCAAAAATTAAATTTTGATTGAGATCGAATTAAAATTGTTTCATTATCCAAAAATCCTTTTTGCTTGAAATTTTCAGAATATTTCTTTTGCCTTAATGTTAGATTTAGGTTCGAATTGAATTCCCTTAAACCGCTATAAGATAAATCATAAAACTGAGCTGTTGAACGAGACTCACGCAACATTATTCCTGAAATTGGGAAATAATCATTCCGTAAAGAAAATTTTGCCGAAGCATTAAATCCACTAAATTCTTTCAGCTCAATAAATGGGATCAATTCATAATATCTCAAGCTGGATGAAATTAAGGAGTCTAAATTTTGCTGATAATCTTTTCGGTCTTCTGCTAAGAAATCGACACCCGGTTTTAATTTCCAAAACAAATAATAAGCTGATCCTTTTTGTCTGAGCCAACTGCTTTTTAGATTGACATTTTTATTCGAAACAAAATCAAGATTGTAATAAGCATTATAAGTTTTTTGATCTGCAAATTGTATAGTGTTATTATAACGATCGGTTTTGAAGTTATTACCACGCCTTAAAAATGCAAACGAACTAAACACTTTTAGTTCATCAATTGGGAAGAATTTAACAGTTAGCTCTCGCAATTTTTCATCAACTTGTTCATTGTAAGAAGAAATATTGTAATTTCTGTTATATTCAACTTCATTAAATCTGTCCGGTGAAGTAAACTTCGATTGGACAAATCTGTCTTTATACGACAACCCAATCTTCCCGAAGTTCAAATCTCCGATTTCAATTTCTTTTGGATTCATCTGCAGGAAAATATTTGTAGCATAACCATAATTATCACCGTCATCAATAACAGAAAGTTTATTTTTATCCCATAAGCTCCCGGCATATTCAAAATTAAAAATGAAATCTTCAAAGGGTTTTAATTCTAATGACACATTACCTAATTGTTTGAGTTCTGGCAAAGGAAGAAGAACTACGGGTTTGTAATTACCTTTGCCAATTCCACTAAACCTGAAGTTGCCTAAACTTTCCCTGATATAATCTCCCTGTGATTCGCCGATATAACTGAAGGAGACATTATAAATTGCTAAGCTGTCGCCTGGTGCGTAAAGATAATAAACATAAGGAATGCCATTAATGAGTGTATCAAGCCGCATATATGTCCCCTTGCGAACCCCGAAAGAGTCCTGCTCGGCAAGACTTACGCCGGATTTTGCTGCATTGATTCTAACATCTCCTGCGTCAGAAAGTATTTTTCTATCCTCATCAGATAATGATATATCAATCGGTGAATCTTCATTATCACCTTCCCTTAAATATTGTACTTTGATTCCCGCTTTGCCATTAAACAATTCTGAGGTAACACCTGTACCAAAAAAATTTCTGGAATATCTTCGATCAGTGTATTCAAATTCTACAATAATTCTACTTGCAGATGTAATCAAACGTTTAGGTGTAAAAGTTAATTGAGCATTAGAGTACTCAATTACATAATCATTATTTTCACCTCTTTTCATTTCAACACCATCAAGAAATACTTTTTCAGTTCCGGCAATGGCTATGATTTCACGTTCTCCGCTAATTCCCGTTAAACGATATGGTCCTTGAACACCATCTGCTCCGATTAATGAATTAGATACAAATTTTCCACGAGAACTTGCAACTGAAATATATGCGGCATTGTTTTCATAATTGAATTCACCAATCAACCCTTGCAATTTTCTATTTATTACACCAAACTCGTCTTGCTGTTTTTGAATTTGATAATCACCAAAGGTACCTGTTGCATTCGGATGTTTAATTTGAATAAATACTTTATCAAGCTCTTCAAGCCGTTCAGTGTTTCCTGATGGCTGAATAGGAGTATTTTCATCTGTTAAAGCTGCAACAATTTCTATGTCCTGAGATAATCTTCCCGCAAGCTGCAAACGCAAACCGCTATTGAGTGTAAAATCTTTTGTTGTACCTACTGTGAAACCGCGAACTAATGTTCCGCTTTTTTCAATGTTAGAGCCGAAAACAGATTCAGGATTGAAACTGCTCAACAAAGATAGAGGCACTTTAATCGTGTCACTCCTCTGGACATCATATTTAGTAACCAAGCTCCTTTTCTTATATTCTTTTAAAATGGGAATGTTGACTGTTTGATAAGTCACAAACAAAGTATCAAAGATAGAATAATGAAGAGAATCGGCTAAGGAAAAAACTGCCTGCTCATAATTAAAATAATAATCTGAACTTCTTAACAAAGAATTTCGAAGCTGGATTGTTTCAGTAAAAGGAATGATGTTGGTTTGGCTAATTTCATATTTATTAGAAAAGTTAATTAAAATAGTATCTTGAACTATCTTAGAATAGTATTTCGGTTGTGCCGAACTATATTCTTGATAAAAGATAAGTATGAATAGCCAAAAAACTAAGTTTAGATTGAATTTCAAGTAATGAATAGTATTTGTGTATTTCCAATCTAAATTTACAAAGATGTGAAATCAAGTCTATATTGCAGAAGGTAACTTTTGAGGTTTTGTTTTCGCCCAGAACCAAGCAGCCCAAAAGTAAAATTTAATTTGTAGGGGCATGATTCATCATGCCCTTGTTAATGAATTTATAACACCGTCACTTGTTACTTTTTTTAAGCTCGCTTCGAGTTAGGTAAATGTATTGCCTTTTCTGCAAACTCACTTCCCAACTATCTCAATTTTACTATGTTTTTTACACTCATAGGTCGTCAATGGGCACGGGTTAGCTGCATATTACAATTTTAAGGGAATACTCGATGCAATAATAATTTTCCTTGACAGAAACTGAAGTAAATCTATATCGTAGTATAATAAATCAGCTTCTTTTGAAAATGGTAACAATATTTCAAGCTCAGATTCTTTAGCATCAGCTTTAGTGTGGACTATTTTGCACCTTATATCATAAATTCTTTCTGCAATATCATTGCGTAAATCTAATTCTTCATTATTTATTGGAATTTTATTTTTTGTAATACCTTTAGTTGCCTTTGAAAAAAACTCTTTTCTATCTTCACTTTCAACTAAGTATTCTCTTAATTCATCTGGATCAATACATTCAAGAATTGTTGCTCTTAATTGTGAGCGTTCGTCACCAAATGAATTATTGTTGCTAAGTTTAATTGCTTTTAAAATTCTTATAATATCAGTATCGCTTTCTGTTCTAAAACTGTCATCTTTAAGTATGTTTCTTACTTTTCTTTTAGCTTCCTCTTGAGCATACATTGGAAAGAAATATTCAATTGATTGATAAAAAGCTAAAAATTGCAATAAAGGCATTCTTATTGCACTTCTTGCATACCAGTATAAAGAAATAGGAGCCTCATTATATTCACTTTGAGGAAATTTAAATTCTGGAAGACTATCATTCTTTCTTTTCCTAAAGGGTCTATTCAATATCCTTGATTTTGAAAGAGAGAGAGGTAAATCAACTAATAAATCAATTTGGAAAAAAATAGAATTGGAAATTTTTTCAAGTAAAGTCAAACAAGCATCGTGTTGCTTGAATTTTATATTCCTAAGTTTAAGTGAAGGAGCCTTTCTAGGCCTACTACGACTAAAGAATTGCAGATGTTCTGAAACAGGACTTATTTCAATTTCAAAATCTAAATTTGAATTTTTTATTAATAATTTAAGTTCCTCTTCTTTAACATTATCCCCGAATGAATCTTTATTTAATAGTCTTCTATATATAATGTGGGTAGGGATTCTATCAAGTGGTTCAATCAGACATTCGATTGTTTCAGCCTCATAATTACATATTGATTCATAACTCCCTAAAAAAGTATATTGTTCAAAGGGAATATCAAATATTCTTTTAACTACATCTAATGACCATATACCAATTTTTCTTTTATTACGACCATTTGGTAATTCTAAAATTAAAGATTCTTCGTCGAATAGACTCTTATCAAATAAATAAGTGATATTATTCTTTTTACATCTTTCGATTAAAGATTCTTTTAATCTTTCGAATTCAATTTGATCTTTACTATTATTTTCTTCTTTATCTTCTATCATATTACCTCAATAAATTTTGGCAGCTAACGTTTGAGCTCAGCGGCAGGGCAGCTGCGACGGTTAGAACAAAGTGGAAACCGGCGCGGGTGAACTGTCCGCTGAAGCGCTTTGTTAGCTTTTCATATATAGTTTTTGTAAAGTCAACGATACGCGTACAGCAAGGACCGCAAAGTGGCATTTTCATTGTTGCGATTATTAACTTTGATGGTAGAATGCCAAATAACCTAGGTAAACATATATGAATATAAACAGTATAATAACAGTTAGCATCATGTGCTTGTTTTTAAAGAGGCGCCCATACCACCCCATCCTTACCATTTCTTTGCCTAGAGTAACTTCGTTGCCATCTGAAAACTTGCGCCCCATTGTCAAAACCCTAAACTCCTCCGGAAAAATTGATTCTTCGCAATGCCTAGCCCAAGCAAACCAATAACTATAGTAGTCGAACATCCTTAAACTGATTAAACACCAAATAACACAAAGCATAAATCCAATGACGGGTAGGGCTTTCAGACCAATCTTAGCCTCTGGCAAAAGTGATGAGATTGCTACAAAAACCGCTACGAGAAATGAGTTCGCGGCGAGAATCGCTCTGAATACAGTCCAGATAAGCTGGCCTTCATATGAAATCATTTTAATCGCTTCACTATACGCTGAAGTTATTTCTTTATTCTGTGTAGCTTCGATTTGTTTTAGCATGTATCCTCCTTTTAGATTATTATAGTTCTAATCATGATTGGTTTAATGGCTACCTATTATTTAAGCCGATTATAGTCGGTTAATATTTGGAATGTTATCCCGAATTATTTTCCGCATAACATTCTTTCGATAACTTGGTCTAATCGGCATAAAATATTTGAATAAAATTATTTAATAAAAATTTTACTCTTATTCAAAATTTCAAAAACCGTAAATCTATTCTAGTTAACAAACTCTTATTC
Source organism: uncultured Ignavibacteriaceae bacterium (assembly GCA_964391015.1). Taxonomy (GTDB): domain Bacteria; phylum Bacteroidota; class Ignavibacteria; order Ignavibacteriales; family Ignavibacteriaceae; genus XYD12-FULL-36-8. The sequence continues at coordinate 51,039 of CAYMKU010000003.1, read as the reverse complement.
CTAATCATCTAAGGGACTTTTTATTCCTAATTCTAAAATATTTTTCTTGTAGTCTTTTCGAATCGAATCTGCTTAGCCCAATCACAGTGCCCACTGAGGATGTTTATCGGAACGTTTTGTATTTACCAGTAGCAACTTACAATTTGGTGGTACGAAAAGCAACGCAACTGGATTTCAACCTTTTCAAGATTGTCACTATCTACTTAAACCTCCGAGGTTTGAATGTAAAAATATGTTTAATCACATCAAGATGAAATTGGTTTCTGTACGAAGGACTCCTTCGGAAAAATAAATTCAAGTAGCTGAGATGTATGAGAAATATAATGACGCGGTTGAAAAGCGTGGAGGTCTGTACAAAGAGCTTGATGATAGAATTGCAAGGATTAAAGGAGCAATCGCAGGGCAGTACGGCAGAAATTCGAATGAGTACAAGGGCTGTGTGAAGTACTGATAGCGTAAAACGTGAGAAGTGAAACGCAAGACGTGAAAAGTTAAACGAAAGGAATAACTATAAGGTTATTCCTTTCATCTTGCGTCTCACGTTTAACGTCTTACGATTTATCTTAACAATATCATCTTCTTGCAAAGGATAGGGAAATAGGGTGGTTCACATGAATATTTTTTCAATAAGAAGTTTGCTTTTATTCATATCTCAACGCTTCAATCGGATCGAGGTTAGCAGCTTTATATGCAGGATAAGTTCCAAATAATACCCCAACAAAAACACAAAGGGAAATGCCAATTATAACCCAATCATACGGAACAGCCGCTTGAGCATTGATTGCACTGCCCGCTAAATTACCAATGGCAATCCCAATGAAAATTCCAATTATCCCGCCAATAATACAAAGGACTACAGCTTCAATGAGAAATTGTAATAAAATATTTTTCTTGCGCGCCCCTAATGCTTTGCGAATTCCTATTTCTTTAGTTCTCTCTGTAACGGAAACCAACATGATATTCATAATACCAACACCTGCAGCAATAAGAGCAATTATCGAGACCACCAAAGCACCAATTTTAACTCCGCCAGTAATATCATTTATTTGTCCGATGATTGATTCATTGCTGAAAATATCAAAATCATTTTCTTCACCAGGCTTAACTTTTCGAATAGCACGCATGTGACCTATTGCCGCTTCAATTGTTTCATTGTAATCCTCTTTGGTGTAGGACATAACCGTAATATTAATACTCCGCTTTCTCTTGCCATAAATGTTTTGCCACGTTGTGATAGGAAGTACGATATAGTTATCCTGGCTTTGTCCGAAAAGCTGCGGCTGCTGTTCAAGAACTCCCACAACAAGCTTTGGTCTTCCGTCAATTCGCACAACTTGTCCAACAGGATTTATTGATGCAAATAATTTTTCAACTATTTCGTTTCCAAGCAAACATATATCATTCGAATATTGAACATCTGATTCACGAAATTCTCTTCCATAAGCAACCTTCCAATCATTTGTGCGCATTGCACCTAATGTTATACCGGAAACAGAAATATTTGGGTTAGTTTCCTTGTTGCCATACTTAGCTATACTTCCAAAATTCCACATCTCAGCACCGATGTATTTAGCCTGAATTAATCTTTTAGAAAGCTCATCATACTCTTCGAGAGTAAGATCTTTTCTATTTCTATACTTGTCTCGTGAACCTGGTCCTCCACCCATCATCGCGGGATATTTTTGAATTTGGAACGTATTCTTTGCAAGTTGTGAGACTCCGTTTTCAATACTGTTTTGAAGCATCGTAATTACTGTCATAACAACAATTATAGAAAATATTCCGACTACGACTCCCAAAATCGTGAGCAGTGTTCGCAATTTGTTGGTTTTAAGCGATTGGAGTGCAACTGCTAAAGTTTGTCTTATTTTCATGATTATTCGTACCGTAAAGCTTCTACAGGATCTAATTTCGCTGCGGTATATGCTGGCGCTAATCCAGCAACCAATCCTGTTATCAGTGAAACAAGTATTGCAATCACCACAGCATCCCATTGAACCGAAGTTGGCAAAAATTGATTTACCATTTTGCTTAACAATATGGCTACAATCAAGCCAACAAACCCGCCTACTAAACATATTACAGAGGATTCAAATAAAAATTGTCCCAAAATTGTTCTTCTTTTTGCTCCAATAGCTTTCCTCACACCAATTTCTTTCGTTCTTTCTTTCACAGAAACGAACATTATGTTCATTATACCAACTGCTCCTACAAAAAGCGAAAGACCAGTAATAAAAAAACCAACCCATCGGATAATTCCTACAAGTGAATCTGTTTGACTTGCTAAACCTTCCTGCTGATTTATAGAAAAATCATTTTCTTCTTTATAAGTCAAACCACGAATTTTTCTCATGACTCCCTCTGCTTCAATTTTTGTCTCCTCCAGCAGAGTTGGGTTTGCTGCTCGTACATTTATTGTAACGGTTCCAAAGGACTCATTAAGAAAATTTTTGAATATAGTACCTATTGGAATAAACACCTGCTTATCGGGATTAAAACTTCCAAGAATCCAGCTTCCCTGTTCATCCAAAACACCGATAACCTTGAAATTAACACCACCAATTTTTATTTCTTTATCTAATGCATCTCCTCGTGGAAATAATGTATTGGCAACATCACTTCCAACCACAGCAACATTTCTGGCAGCATTGCTCTCAATGTCTGAATAAAATCTGCCAAGTGAAAATGTAAAATTCGTTGTTTGCAGATAATCTGAAGTTGAACCATTTAAGAAAACATTATCTACTCTGTTGTCACTAAACTTAACAGTTTGTCTTGAATTGATCACTGGTGCGGTAGCTAAAGGAAGTTTTGCCATTTCCTTAAATCTATAATAGTCATTCATATCAATTCGTCTTCGATTACGCATCTTCCACCAATCATGTCCCTCAAACCATGCCCATTTATCAATGTATAGAACATCTGAACCGAGAGCACTCATTCCGGTTTGAAATGAATTATCAATTCCTTTTATAGCTGTTGACATTAATACAACTACAGTTACACCTATAAAAATACCAAGCATAGTAAGAATGGATCTCATCTTATTTGCTTGAATAGCGCGCAATGCAATCAACAAACTTTCACGAATTTCAAAAAGAAGCGTTGACATATTTAACTCACATATTCAATTTGAACAATGATTTTATTTTGCTGCAACTGGATTTAATTTAGGAATATACCTGTTCTCAACTTTTTCATCACTCTCAACAAGACCATCTTTTAATCGAACAATCCTTGCTGCATGTTCCGCAATATATTCTTCATGAGTTACTAAAATTATTGTATTTCCTTTACCATGGATTTCATTGAACAACAACATTATTTCTTCACCAGTTTTAGAATCTAAATTTCCTGTGGGTTCATCTGCAAGTATAATTGATGGATTTGTAACAAGAGCTCTTGCTATTGCTACCCTCTGCCGCTGACCGCCAGAAAGTTCATTTGGTTTGTGATACATTCTGTTTTCAAGACCCACATCTACAAGTGCTTGCATTGCGCGAGAACGACGCTCTGTGGTTGATACGCCTGCATAAATTAATGGAAGTTCAACATTATGAAGTGCATCAGACCTCGGTAGAAGATTAAAAGTCTGGAAGACAAACCCAATTTCTTTATTTCTAATTTTTGCTAATTGATTGTCGTTCATTTCACTGACATTTTGATTATTAAAATCATATTTCCCAGAAGTTGGTGTATCCAGACAACCAAGCACATTCATCAGGGTGGATTTTCCTGACCCAGATGGACCCATGATTGCGACATATTCATTTTTATCAATACGAATAGAAACATCACTTAAAGCATGTACTTCTTCAGAACCAACTTGATAGACTTTAGCTATATGTTCGATATTTATTATGTTCATTCTAATTCCAAGAAATCATTTTTTATCTGAAAAAGATTTTTTCTTTTCTTCAATCCTCACTGTCGAACCATCATTAAGTTCGCGCGATATGGCTTTATAGCTACCACTAACAACCTGTTCGCCACCTGAAAGTCCGGATTTAACGTGAATATAATTATCATCACTAATTCCAGTTTCGATTTCTACAGATTTAGCTTTTCCATTTTTTACTAAAAAAACTAGTTCTTTTGGCTTAGTAATTCCATTTTCTTTCTTCTTGGGAATTGAATTCTCTTCTTCAGTTTCTTCCTTTTTAACAAAATCATTTGAGCGAGCAGTAACACTTTGAATTGGAACACTTAATACATTTTTAATTGTCTCGGTCTCTATATCAGCATTACAAGACATTCCTGGACGAAGTCCTTTATCAACATCAACAAGTTTTAATTTAACATTGAAATTGACTACTTGATCTTGAGTTCCTAATCCCGAACTAATAGCACTATTTCCAATCTCTGAAACAACACCCTTAAACACTTTTTCCCCAAAGGCATCAACCTTTATGCGTGCAGTATCACCAATTGAAATAAGCACTACATCATTTTCATCAACCTCAACACTTGCTTCCATTTTACTCAGGTCTGAGACTGTCATAATATTTGTCCCCTGGCTAAAACCGCTTCCGAGAACTCTCTCACCGAGTTCAACGTTTAAGGCATTAACTGTCCCATCCATAGGTGAATAGATTGATGTTTTATAAAGTTGTTCTATTGCTCGTTTTAAAGATGCTTCGGTTCTTTGTACATCTGCGTTAGCTCCATCATATGCGGCCTTAGTTGATTCATAATTGCTTTTAGCTGTTTCAAGTTCAGAATCACTTGCAAGTTTTTTACCATGCAAACCTTTAAATCTTTCATACTCTAAAGTGATTCTATCTAGTTCAGCTTTGCGCATAGCTAATGAAGATTTTGACGATAATAATGTCGCTTCAGCACTTTCTTTATCAGCCAGATATTGTTTTGCATTTATCTTTATGAGCAAATCGCCTTTCTTAACCTTATCTCCTTCTTTAACTGGAAGTGAAACAATTTCGCCTGTAACTTCAGGAGTAATAACTACTTTAAACTCAGGCTCAATTTTACCTGTGGTCGTTACTTTCTGAGTTATATCTCTCTTTTCAACTTTTTCAGTTTGAACTAATATAATTTCCTCTTTATTACCCTTAAGAAGTGCATATAGAATTAGTGCAACAACTGCAAGTCCTAATCCACCGAATATGTACATTTTTTTCTTTGATTTTTTTTGCTTTCCATTAGCCATAGAATTAACTCCTAGATTTTATTCACTTGAATTAAATAAGTGATTATTTATTAGAATTATTCAAAACTTTTAAATTCAATTACACCTAAATAATATTTAAGCTGCTTGCTCAACGTTATATAAGCAAATTGAGCATTGATGTAATTAGTTTGTGCATTCGTGAATTCAGAATTTGCAACAAGTACATTAAGCAAAGTGCCTGCACCGAGTGAGTATTTTTCAGATTCTATTTTCAGGTTTTCTTGTGCAGCTAAAACATTTTTCTCGCTTACTTTCAAACCTTTCTCCGCTGCCTGCAAATCAAGATAAGTTTTTTGTATGCTCTTCTTGATATCCCTTTCCAATTCAGTTAATTCAATTTTTCTATTTTCGGCAAGCACCTCAGCAAGCTGTACTCGATTCGCAACAGAAAATCCAGAAAAAATGGGAATGTTAAGTGACAGACCTATGGACAAACTTCTATTATCTGTCATATTCTTTATGCGATCCGCTCCAATGCCATAGTTAATTGAATTTGTTAAAGTCGGAAAGTGACCAGACCTTGCAATGGTTATTCCATCATTAGCACTTTCTAAATTTAATTTAGCACTTTTGTAATCGTATCTATTTTCTAGAGCTTTTGCAACAAGTTCGCTTAAATCGTTGTAATCTATATCTAAATCTCGTTTTATTTTTTCAACCTCACCAGTTAAAAGTGTATCAATAAAATTATATGATTCAAGTACATCTAAACCAAGAAAAGAGAGTAATTCACTTTTACTTGTTTCAAGATTATTCTTAGTTCTAATCACTTCCAATTCAGCATTGCCAACCCTTACCTGTTGAGCATAAACATCCGCCAACGTAACACTTCCGAGACGATTCCTTTCACTAATAGTTTCTAAATTTTTCTGGTTCTGCCTAACATCATCTTCTTTGAACTTCAATAATTGCATCGTGTTAATTACATCGTAATAAAGTGATATAGTCTGAAAAACGATATCTTGCTTTAGACGGTTAAGATCAAATTTTGCAGATTCTAATTCATTTTGACTTTGTGAAAGTGAAGCAAAGTTTGAAAGCCCATCGAATAATGTCCAAGATGAACCAACCCCAGCGCTGTAGCTTCTACTTTCAGATTTCGCTGTCACCGACCCAATATCATTTTCAACTTTAGAATAATTCCAGCCTGCATTTGCACTGACAGATGGGAGAAAATTTCCGATTGAACTTTTTACATTTGATTCTGAACTCTTCAATGAATTAATACTTTTCTGAAGCGACGTATTTCTATTGAGTGCTATTTTTATTGCTTCATTAAGTCCTAATTGCTTTTGTGCAGAAAGTATTATAGTGTTACCAATAATCAATAAGAATGAGAGAAATGCTCGCATACTTGCTCCAAAAATTAAAAAGTTATATCGTATTACTCTGAGTTAAGACTCTTAACTAACTTTAGTTATTTCAATAAAATTTTGATGTGAAAATAACTGTTTCGTCTTTAACAAGGAGTTTTTAATTATGGATGGTAATATAATTATTTGATTGGTAGTTAATTTGAGATGATTTAGGTAAAGATCACAGGAAAAAAAAGCACAAATAATTGTTAAATGGAAGTATTTAACGACTTAGTTTATTTTCTCAAGAAATTTATCTTTAATTGAAATAAGATACTCATAAGCTTCTTCATAATTATTTCCAATCTTTCCATCAAGGATTGCTTCTTCAATCGCTTTTTTGATTTCGCCAACTTTTTTTGATGGCTTGAGGTTACAAACCTTCATAATTTCTTCACCTCTTACAGGAGATTGAAATGCCCTAAGTTTATCTTTTTCCAAAACATCAAAAACTTTTTGCATTACCCGTTCATAATTATCAAGGTATCGAGTAACCCGATTTGGATCCTTGCTAGTAATATCAGCGCGGCAAAGTGTAATTAAGTCACTCAAGTCATCACCTGCATCAACTATCAGTCTTCTTATTGCAGAATCTGTGACTTCTTCCTTCGCTAAAGCTATAGGTCGCAAATGAAGCCGAACTAACTTTTCAACATAATCTAAATGATTCAGTGGAAATTTTAATCTCTTGAATAATCCCTTCATCATTCTTGCACCAATTTCATCGTGCCCATGAAATGTCCAGCCAATTTCCTCAACAAATTTTTTGGTTTGAGGTTTTGCAATATCATGCAATAAAGCAGCCAGCCGCAGCCAAATATTATCGCTGACCTTTGCAACATTATCCACAACAATGCAAGTATGAAGAAAAACGTCTTTATGGTGATAGTCTTTTCTCTGATCAACACCGGATAAATTTGATATTTCCGGAAAAATTATTTCCATCACAGCAGAATTTTGGAGAAGCTTTAAACCAATTGATGGTTTGGAAGATGAAATTATTTTTAATAACTCGTCTGTAATTCTTTCCTGGGATACAATTTTAAGGCGATTTCGTAACTCATTTGCGGCATGTATAATTGAATCATGTACCTCAAAATTCAATTGAGTTGCAAACCTAAATGCGCGCATAATTCGTAATGGATCATCATCAAATGTTTTTAGAGGATCTATTGGTGTTTTGATAATCTTATTTTCGATATCACTCAATCCGTTATATTGATCTACCAATTCACCAAAATCTTTTTCCCCTAAAGAAATTGCAAGTATGTTTATAGTAAAATCACGTCTGCTAATATCATCTGCAAATGACCCAGAAGTTACTTCTGGCTTTCTACTAACTTTATTGTAAGATTCTTTCCTAGCTCCAACAAACTCCAAATCAAAATTATCAATTTTAAAATGAGCCGTCCCAAAATTTTTGTAAACTGTTATATTCTTAATACCGAATTCTTCCGCCAAACTTTTTGCAAACTCAATTCCATCTCCCAAAACCAAAAAATCCATTTCTTGCTTTTCCCTTCGGAGAATCAAATCGCGCACAAACCCACCGACCAGGTAAACTTGTACTCCTAGTTTGCGAGACACTTCTGTAACGGTTGTCAGGAAAAAATATTTTCGTATTTCGTTTTTAAGATTCAATTTTATGTATACCAAAATTTTGAGATAGAAAACTTACATTTCACTAGTGGAAAGTCACTGATGAAAGTACTCTCATATAATTTTTATAAAGCCAATCCATTTTTTCAAAATTACTTTTCAAGACAGAATTGAAACTGGAATCTTCTGAAAATCTTAGTGAAAGAGCTGCTAATTTTCGGCTTCTATCAAAATCCATTTTTTCACACATGTACAAAGATAACTTGTAAATACCATAACTGCTGTTAAAATTTTTAACTTCGAATGTCCTTAGAAAATTTTTTAAGAAAGTTCCATACTCAATATTAGATGATTTAGCTAATAATACTAAATAAGGAAAGGAGTTATAATTATATTTTTTTGAGTTCAACAATTTTAATATTTCATATTTTTCATTGTCCTTAGCATTCAAATATGTGGTCACCAAACCAGTATTTAATAAATCATTTCTTAAAGCCGTAAGCCCGTAAAGTATTCTGCTTGGATTCTGTTTTATCAATAAATCGTAAAGCGCTTTTGCTTCATCTATTTGACCATTTTTAATCAGTAAATCTGCCAGTATTAATTCTACTTCGTAATAGTAGGGCGTATTCTCAAACTTGTGGAGATTTCCCTTTAATATATCAATTGCTTTTTGATACTGCTGCAGTTCAACATAACAATACGATAATCCGATTAATGCTGAATAATTGTCGCTATTCTTCTTTAGTTCGTTAAATATTCCCTTTGCTTCTCCAATCTTTTTTTGATCATACAACTTCCAAGCCTCATTTAATTTCTTTGCAACATATCGAGGACAAATCTTATAAAATATTGATTTGCGTCCATAGTAATATTTGGCGCGATCATTTACACTTTCAGAAACAACAAACTTATTTTTTAAATAGAATTCAAATTCGCTTGAAAGCTCTGAAAGTTGCTTGTTGTAGTATTTGGGAAAATCTAAATTAGCATATAAATTTTTGAAACGTTCAATTCCATACCTATCAATAATAAATTTTATGAATGATCCCGCGACAATATATCCTATGGAAGATGGTTGTTTAAAAAAATTAAAGAAACTGAAGAGTGTTTTAATATCTACTGTAAATCCACGATCAAACGCCAACGCTGCCATATAATCAAGATCAAAACTGTCATAGTCGGGATCAGCAGCCATTGCAATTCCCTCAATTAACGCTGGGTTAAAATTATCCGCAACTTTAAAGACTCTCGAACCAAATTCACCCGCAAAACAATGTGCTATTTCGTGTCTGAGCGTTTTATCATAATTATCAGCCAAAATATAAATCTCTGGAATCCATGGTTTAGCTACATCAGCATTCTCAGTCCCGAATAATTTCTTTTTCTGTTCTCTATCGCTAAAAATAAAAGAGATTATTTTTTTCTTCAGTTTTACATTAAAAAATTTTTCTAGTTCGGAATAATAAAATTCTTGGTGCAGAGCGATTACTCTAATTAAAGTATCATTTATTTCGGATGAATAATGCAGTTCATAATGTTCAGACGTTATTGTTCTGTCCAATTCGTTATATATTCTGCCATCGGTGGTTGAATATCCGAAGTATGGTGATAAAATAATAAAAGCTACAGGTCCTACTAAAGTATAAGTCCAACTGATATTAAGTAAAGATTTTGAATTAGTTACCAATGCACGTAAAACTAAAACTATTACAGAAGTAAAAAATATGAGATTCATCATCCTATAAATCATCAATTTAATATCAACTTCGATACTTTCATCATAAATTGTTCCTGGAAAAAACCCGATGATTGGATTGTAAAAATATATTTGGGGGTTAAAATAAATCTCAAAGACTGGAATTAGGCAGATAATAAACAAAGAGAGTAAAAAAAATATGAATCCAAATCTTTTTGAAATGCTAAAGCTTAAAACACCTAGTGCTATCCCAATCACAGGTGCAGGTAAAGTAAAAAAGGTATAGAAAATAATTCCATCTTTTAATGGGCATATAATGGTTTTGAATAAACTATATAAAGAAATGATAAATGGAATAATCAAAAATATTAATGAAATGAGAACAATGGTTTTATAAATGTATTTTACGGTGCCAGCATCAACTGTATTTTTTTTGAGAAATGATATTGTAAAAATTCCAGATAAGAATATTATTAAAGCAGAATTTAGAATTGAAAATTCATATCCCAGGTAATTCGTTAGAGGAAAGTTTAATAATACTACATCAAAAGTGATTAATAAAAAAAAATAAATCAATAAATAATTATAAGCGGAAAATAATTTTTTGAAACGACTAATACTCCTTCCCCTCCACTCTTTCAATTTTTGCACCTAAACTCATCAATTTTTCCTCAATACGCTGATAACCACGATCCAAATGATAAACTCGCAAAACCTCAGTACTGCCTTCAGCAGCTAATCCAGCAAGTACAAGACATGCACTTGCCCGGAGATCAGTTGACATAACTTTTGCACCCTTAAGTTTCTTAACACCCCTTATTACCGCGTTGTTCTCTTTCACAACTATATCTGCACCTAACCTTACTAATTCTGGTACATGCATAAACCTATCTAAATAAATTGTGTCAGTAATTGTTGATACTCCCTCCGCAAGTGTCATGTAAGTCGTCCATTGTGCTTGCATATCAGTTGGAAATCCTGGGAACGGAGCGGTTGAGATATTTGTAGGTTTTATTGCACCATCCTGAGCATCAACTTCAATTGAGTGATCAAATACTTTAACTTTACACCCGCTATCTTCCAATTTTAAGATTAGCGCATTTAAATATTTTGGATCAATCTTTTCAATTATCACTTTCCCTTTCGTGATTGCAGCAGCTATTAAAATTGTTCCTGCTTCAATTCTATCAGAAATAGTTTCTGCATCTGCGGCTTTCAACATTTCAACACCCTCTATAGTCAGAATTGGAGTGCCGATTCCGTTAATCTTAGCTCCCATTGAGATTAGGAACTCAGCAAGATTTATAATTTCTGGCTCTAAAGCAGCGTTCGAGATCACCGTTGTTCCTTTTGCAAGGACAGCAGCCATCAACAAATTCCCTGTAGCCCCAACCGATGGAACATCAAAGTTAATTTTGGTCCCACGAAGATTTTTTGCTTTAGCAATAATATAACCTTCAGAGAGTTCAATATCGGCACCCATTTTTTTTAATCCTTCAAGATGAAGGTTTATTGGACGAGGTCCCCAAGCACATCCTCCCGGCAACGATACTTTAGCGTAACCGAACCGAGTCAGCAAAGGCCCAAGTACATAAACAGACGCTCGCATTTTTTTAACATGTTCATACGGTGCAACATAATTTGAAATGTTCGTAGTATCCAACTGCAAGACTGAATTTGAAAAGTTAGATTCAATACCTAAATGCTTGAGCAATTTTATCATGGTAAAAACATCATTTAATTCGGGAGTATTGAATAATGTTGATTTCCCACATGAAAGAATAGTCGCAGGCATTAAAGCAAGAGAAGCATTCTTTGCACCGCTAACTTGAGTCTTACCTTCTAATTTTTTTCCGCCGGTTATAACAAATTTATCCAAAGTATCTTACCGCCATGATTGAAAAAGTTGATTAATAATTGAAGGAAAATTAAAGATAAGAGCCAGCAAAATCAATTTTGCAAAAAGAATAGATTAGGTAGAAATAATCACGTAAGAATAGTTATCAGGAGCCCCTCGTTTGTTAATCAGTTTCTTAAGCTTGTTCGAAATTCCAACTATGTCTTCGTATTCAAGCAAATACTCTAATTCACTATCATCCACAACAACAGTAACACCATCAGTGCACACAAAAAATTTAGATTGTGCGTGATTAGAAAAAACCACTTTGCTTGTATCAACATCTGGAATCTTATTATCACCAATTGCTTTGGTAATAACATTTTTCTTTGGATGCTTTTTAAAATCTTTTACAGCGAGTTCTCCATCATCAACTAATTTTTGAATCAATGAGTGATCTTTGGTAAGCTGACTAAGTTTGCTATTCTTATAAAAGTAAATTCTCGAATCACCAATATGTCCCCAATACGCAGTCGTACTATTTAAAAATAAAACTTCACATGTTGTCGCCATTCCCTTAAAATTTAAATTTCCGTTGGATTTTTCATAAACGAATTTATTAGCTTTTTCTATCGCACTGCGAATCCGCTGTAGCATATCAACTTCATCCGAAGTGCTAAATGTTTTGTAAATTGTTTCTACACTAACCCTTGACGCAAATTCACCAGACAACCCTCCACCCAAACCATCACAAATAATTAGAAGTAAACCAATGTCTGTTTGAAAAATTCCGACCGAATCTTCATTACTTTTTCTGACTTTTCCATGTTCGGAAACAACGGTGTAATTATAATTCATAAAAATCTATCCAGGGGCTGGGAATTATTATTTCATAATATGTTAAATCACTTTACAATGTCACTAATTTCGTGCCAACACAAATAAATTAAGTATCGAATCCTTAAGAGTTTCCATTTCCAAATATTTGCGATACAACCACATCACATTTATATTTGTTATTAAATTAAAAATCAGTTCTTATTGCGAGAATGGCGGAATTGGCAGACGCGCTAGACTTAGGATCTAGTACTTAACGGTGTCGGGGTTCGAGTCCCCGTTCTCGCACATTTTTCTTAATACTTTTTTTAACATCGAGGTAGTTTTGAAGTTTTCCATAAGCGATTTGACCCAATCTGAACAAGAAATTAGCGTTGAACTTTCATACGAAGAAATAAAAACAGAATTAGATACTGAAGTAAAAAAGCAATCCCAAAAAATTCAAATTCCAGGTTTTAGAAAAGGAAAAGTACCTGCTAATATTTTGAAAAGCAGATTTGGTGATGCATTGGAACATGAAGCATCCGAAAAGGTTGCAACTCAGCAATTTTGGAAAATTGCTAAGGATAATGATATGAAGCCCGTTGGAACTCCAGTTCTTACAGATTTGCAATTTAATCCTGGAAAAGATTTGAACTTCAAGGTAAAGTATGAAATAATTCCTACCATTGAACCAAAAGATTACACGGGTTTAGAATTTAAAATTCCGGATTATGTTGTAACGGATCACGAAGTTGAACATGAAATCGAACATATTTTAAAAGCAAACAGTACAAACGAAATTGTTTATACTGTTGGTGATAGTGAATTTTTTATTATCAAAGTTGATTTGCAAAGAATAACAGAGAGCGGTGAACCTTTCGAAGGCAGTAAATTAGAAACTCTAGATATTGACCTTTCCAATCATCATGTTCAACCTGAAATAAGAGAAAATGCTAGAGGTAAAAAAGTTGGTGAAAGCTTTATATTTTCATTTACAGATAATGCAGCAAATAAAAATGTTGAAAGCGGCAATAAGGATATAGCAGAATCATTTCATTATAAAGCGTTATTAAAAGAAATAAAAAAAATTGTGCTGCCTGAATTAAATGAGGAGCTAGTAAAGAAAATAACTAAAGATAAAGTAAATTCACCCGAAGAATTTAAGGAAGAGATTAGACAAGATTTTACAAATTATTACTCTCAGCGAACTCAAGAATATTTGCATAGAAAAATAATGGGTACAGTTGTACAGAATAATGACTTTACCCCACCGGCTTCTTTAGTTCAAAACGTACTTCAAGAACTTGTGAATCAAGAAAAAGAAAATGGCAAAAAGTATGGTGTGAAAAATTTCGATGACAAAGCTTTGAGAGAAAGATTATTACCTTCCGCTGAATTTGAAGTTAAATGGTACTTGATAAAAAATTTAATCCAGAAAAAGGAAAATCTTGAATTCTCAGAAAACGAGTTAAACGATCTTGCGACAAAGGATGCTGAGAAAACGGGGATAGCTGTTGAAAAAATGATCAATTACTACAAATCATCTAACATGACCGAGAAGCTGGTTGACAAAAAGCTTTTCGATTTCTTAAAAGAAAAAAATAATATTATTAAAGTTCCACCCGAAAGTCTTTCAAAAAACTAAAAAGGAATGAAAATGACACAAGAAAAATTTGAGATATTCAATCAATTAGTGCCGTATGTAATCGAACAAACTGGTCGCGGAGAAAGAGGAATGGACATCTATTCACGTCTTTTACGTGAGAGAATAATCTTCCTCGGAACAGCTATTGATGATCATGTTGCAAGCTTAACCGTGGCTCAATTAATATTTTTGGAAGCAGAAGATCCCGAAAAAGATATTTTTCTTTATGTCAATTCTCCGGGAGGAAGCGTAACAGCGGGACTCGCAATTTATGATACAATGAAATATATCAAACCGGATGTGGCAACAATTTGCGTTGGAATGGCTGCAAGTATGGGAGCAGTTTTGTTAGCAGGAGGTGCGAAAGGAAAAAGAAATTCTTTACCACATGCGAAAATAATGATTCACCAACCCTGGGTTGGTGGGTTACAAGGACAAACATCCGATATTGAAATTCATGCAAAAGAAATGATTAAGACTCGCGATTCACTTTACCATATTTTATCTGAGCATACAGGCAAAACTATTGAGCAAATAACAAAAGATTGTGATAGAGATTATTTTCTTACAGCAGAAGAAGCAAAAGAATATAATTTAATTGATAACATATTTATTAAAAGAGCAAGTTTAGATAAAAAATAAATTTTCAACTGAAGGAAGATCTAAATTGATCTTCCTTCATTCCTTTTACTTTCCGCCTGGATTTATATTATGAAACCGACCTTTTCGAAATTGAAATTACTAAAATTGCTTTTCCTGCTCTTTGCTTTTGCAGCAACTCTACCTTTGCAGCGCATAAATTCACAAAACTTTAAACATGAATTAAACTCTTTTTTAAATGAGTATAAAACAAATAAAGAAATTCCGTCAATTTCCGGTGGGGTAAGTTTAAATGGAAAGATTTATTGGCTGGGCGTCGCAGGTTTATCTGACATCGAAAATTCAGTTCCCGCTAAAACAAACACACTTTACCGAATAGCATCAATATCTAAGACAATTACAGCAGTTGCAATTATGCAGCTTGTTGAGCAGAACAAAATCATTTTAGATCAGGACGTTAGAACATATCTTCCCTATTTCCCAAAGAAGAAATGGAAGTTCACAGTAAGACAACTATTAAATCACACTTCTGGAATTAGAAATTACCGATACGGAGAATTCAACAGTACTGAATCTTTCAAATCAATAAAGGATGCAATTCGTGTCGTAATGGATGATACATTGCAATTTGAACCGGGTACAAAATATTACTATACAACTCTTGGGTATAATTTACTGGCAGGAATTATTGAAAACGTTTCGGGAATCGGCTTTGAAGAATATTTGGATAAAAATATTTTCCAGCCAGCAGAAATGACTTCAACATTTTTAGAATGTCAGCCAAAAATTATTTATAACAAAGCAAGAGGTTATGTAAAAAATAATTTCAGAAAAATTGAAAATGCTGCACTGGCAGATTTAAGCATAAAATATCCTGGTGGCGGAATAATCTCCACTCCTGAAGATTTATTGAAATTTGCTGAGAAGCTTATTTCATTCAAGTTGGTTAAATCAACTACACTTGATACTATGCTAATTCCGACCATAATAAAAAATAAGGATACAATTTATTATGGTTTGGGTTTTAGCTTCGGTAAAGATTCTCATGGAAGAAAATATTTCGGTCATGCCGGCGGCGGAACTGGCTTTACCGGCGAGCTAATCATTTACCCGGAGAAATTTTTGGCTTCCGTTTATCTAGCGAATATACGTGACCGGAATTTAGATAGTCCGGCTAAATCTTTTGCTTCAATTGTGCTTGATGGTAATTTTGAAAAACCAAAAAAATCATTGGCAGATAGACTTCTGAGTATTTTCTTAGAGAATTCAATTGATTCATCTTTGATAAAACTTGAACAACTAACCACCGATTCCACAACGGCATATAAAATTGATGATGATGAGTATGTATTGTTCGGATATGACTTAATTGAAACGGGTAATTATGTAGATGCAATTCCCTACTTCAAGTATTTAATTTCTAAAAAAAATAATTATGCTAAATATTACATCGGTTTGGCTGATGCTTACTACAAAGATGGCAACAAAGGTTTAGCTTTAAGAAATTTCAGAAATGCTTACAGTCTTGACCCCAAAAACAAGTATGCAAACGATATGATTAGAAAAATTGAGGACGAGTAGTTTTTTTCAGTATTCATTGTTTGAACAAATCAAAATGGTTGCATATCTTTAAAGGCGTGTAAATAAAAAATATTTTATTAAATAATTTCCGAATTTTCAAAGTAAAAATTTAATTTAAGGTGCCAAATATGAAATCATTTGTTTCTTCAATGGCTCTTGGAATTCTTCTTTTTATCATTGGGTGTGGTTCATCTGTTCAAACACTAAGTTACCGCCCAAAAGGAAGTAATGAAAGAATGTGGAACATTCGGGCAGAAAAGAATACTTTTACAGATAATGTTGAAGTATTTGTTAATGACTCATTGGTAACAGATTGCTCAATTGGACTTTTTGAAAGTGGGACAGAGTGCAAAGGCGAATATCTTGGTCATCATGTACTGGCAATGCTTGACAAATCAACATCGCTCTTAGGTAGTGATAAGATAAAATGCTTGATTATGATAGATGGTGAATTAGTGGGTAAAGTTGAATGGTGATATTTCCTTGAAGAAAATATTATTTTAAAGTTATTGATTACAGCTTATTCTCGTGATCGCGAATCCTTTCTTCAAGTAAAAAATACTAAAAAGGTTTAACAAGTTTAAGCTAATTAACCTTAACTCTATCTGCATATTAATATTTAATGCAAACCCCTAAGAAAAAAATTATCATCATTGGTCCAGTATATCCTTACCGCGGCGGTAATTCACTTTTTGTTTCGCATGTTTATGAAGCATTAAAGGATGAATTTGATGTAAAGATATTTAACTATTCACTCCTATACCCCTCAATTCTATTTCCCGGTAAAACTCAGTATGACGAAAGCACAACGCTAATTAAAAAAGCTCCTAACGAACGATTGGTTAATTCAATCTCGCCATTAAGCTGGTTTAAAGTTGCAAACAGAATTATCAAAGAAAATCCCGACTTAGTAGTGTTTGATTGGTGGCATCCGTTTTTTGCATTTTGCCATTTTGCAATCAGTGAGTTAATCAAAAAGAAATTTCGAAAGAAGATTTTATTTATTACCGAGAACTTTATCTCGCATGAAGGAAATTTTATTGATAAAAGATTGACCGACATAGGATTGAAAAACGCATCTGCATTTATGGCGCTGTCAGGCATAGTGGAAAAAGAAGTCAGCAGAATTTCTAACAATCGGAAGATTTATAAATCAGAACTGCCAATTTATGACTGCTATAATACCAAGGAAACAAAATCTGCCATTGCATTTCGAAAAGAGTTAGGATTTTCAGAACAAGATAAGGTTTTATTATTCTTCGGGTATGTAAGAAAATATAAAGGACTCGATTTGCTTATTGAAGCTTTTCCGGAAATCAAGTCGTCTGTACCAAATGCAAAGTTGCTTATTGTCGGGGAGTTTTATGATTCTCCGGATGTTTATACTGATGCCATAAAAAAACTTGGTATTGAGAAAGAAACCGTGATCATAAGTAAGTTTGTTCTAAATGAAGATGTTGCAAAGTACTACACTGCGTCCGACTTAGTTATACTTCCCTATCGAAGTGCAACTCAAAGCGGAATCTTGAATGTTGCTTACGGATTCTCCAAACCTGTAGTAGTTACAAACGTGGGTGGTTTATCTGAGTTTGTTGATGACCGTAAGACCGGAATCGTAATTAAACCCGATTCTCCCAGTGAAATTGCAAATGGCGTTAAAGAATTTTTTAAATTAAAATATCAAGTTGACTTTGAGAAAAACATCAAAGAATTTGTAAGCAAAAATAAATTTGGGGACTTAGTCGAACTTTTCTATCAGATAATTTTGGATTCTCAGTCATGATTCTAAAAACCGATTGTAAACATTTTCCAGGCGACAAACCCTGTAACCCAAACAAGCTTGAAAACAAGAAATGTGATGATTGCGATTACTACGCACCAATAAAATTTAAAATCCTGATCATAAAGTTGGATGCAGTTGGTGATGTTCTTCGCACTACTTCGATATTACATGCCTTGAAATCAAAATATCCGGACTCGCATATTACTTGGTTAACAAAACAAAATGCGAAGGAAATTTTTATAAATAATAATTTGGTAGATAATATTTTATTTTTTGAAAGCTATGATCTCAATTCACGACTGAGCACCGAAACTTTTGATTTGCTTATTCATCCGGATGCTTCGCCAGTGAGTTCGTCTCTTGCATCCTTAGTGAAAGCCAATGTAAAAAGAGGATTTGTACTTAATCATTTAGGGCAAGTTGTTCCAACCAACGATGATGCAATTGAATGGCTTGAAATGGGAGCATTTGATGAATTCAAAAAGAAGAATAATAAATCTTATCAGCAAATTATTCATGAAATCGCGGGACTTGCTTACAACAAAGGTGAGATAATTATCAATCTCACTAAACACGAAATTGATTTTAAGAATACGTTTTACATTGAGCATAATCTGCAACAATACAAAACCATAATTGGATTAAACACTGGCGCAAGCAAAAGATGGCAATTGAAGCAATGGAGACATGATGGATTCATAGAACTTATTTCCAGGCTGCAAAAAAATAAAAATGTTGGGATACTTTTATTCGGTGGTGAGAATGAAGAAAATCGTAATTCCGAGCTTAAGAAACTCTTTCCTACTGTAATTGATACAGGCTCAAAGAATTCACTTAGACAATTCTTTGCTTTGATGGACATACCTGATGTTATTCTAACTGGAGATAC
The DNA here is from genome assembly GCA_964391015.1 of uncultured Ignavibacteriaceae bacterium. Lineage (GTDB taxonomy): Bacteria > Bacteroidota > Ignavibacteria > Ignavibacteriales > Ignavibacteriaceae > XYD12-FULL-36-8. Next base: position 32,044 of record CAYMKU010000003.1, on the reverse strand, counting down.
ATTAGCATTGCACACAGCAACAGCATTAAAGAAAAAAGTGATTTGCTTCTTCGGTCCAACTTCGAGTGCTGAAATTGAAGATTATGGCAGAATAAAAAAAATTACTCCCGAAATGGAATGTTTAGTTTGCTATAAACCGGAATGTGATTTCAATCCCAATTGTATGGATTTAGTTTCATCAGAAATGATTTATGAAGCCATTGTTGAAACTATGACTAAATTACAAAAATAATAAAGCGGTCAGAGACCGCTTTACTTTTGAATTTTCAATTTTATTTTTCTCACTATTTGATTAGGATCATCTTCCTCATTTGCTTAAACTCCTTACCATCAATTCCGGTAGCACTAAGCTCATAGAAATAAATACCACTGCTCACAGACTTTCCGTAAGCATCATCAGAAAACCAATTCAATTTATAGTTGCCTGCGTTTTTCATTCCCTCATAAAGCACCCTTACAGTTTGTCCAAGCAAATTATAAATTTTCACTTTTACTCTCGAAGCGATTGGCAGCGCAAATTCAATAGTCGTGGAAGGATTGAATGGATTAGGATAGTTTTGTGCAAGCACATAATCAGTTGGTCGATTTAATACTGGCTCCTCACCTTCAACAGAAGTAATAGAATTGGAAGTTAAGTCAATTCCAATAATATGTTTGAGACCAACAGAACCAATCAAAGTACCAACAGCTGTTGTTGTATCAATCCTAATTAAGTTGTTTATTTGGCTACTACTGCCAGTCACACCGTAAAGAATTCCTACGCCATCAAATGCAATATTATTTGTAATAATATTAAAACCTGTTTTACCAATAATTGTTGTATCTGGAGTAACCAAATTCACTTTCATCACACGGTCTTTATTAGTAAATAGTGATCCCGTTGTAGCCCATAATTCGTTACTAATCGGATTAAATGCTATTCCCGCCAAAGTAAAATTGGTATCGAGAACTAAATTTGTATTGCCTGATACAAGATCAATCGTATGAATTCTGCCTGTTTTGAGTAGTCCATATAAAGTGCCGCTAGTATCAAAAGCAATTGATTTAATCTCTGAAAGGTTAACATCAAAAAGACTATGTGCATCTCCACCCAAAGAATTAACTCTTAGAAGGCTTGTTTTAAATCCATTTGGCGCAATTCCATAAATTATATTTGTTTTTGGGTGAATTGCAATGTCGGTAACTTCTGAAAATAATGATGAGCCAAGATTCACTCCAGTACCATTAGATGGATTTATGGAGATAGTATTTCCATTATTTCCACTTCCTGAGGAACCATAAATGATGTTGTCACTTGCAACAGTAATTTGAAATGCAAAGCCCTTCAATCTTATCCCTGTAAAATTCGGATCATTATTGTTTACTGGATAGACCAAATCATAATGTCCAGCAGTACTAGGTACAAACTCAAATTTCAATGCTAAACTTCCATAAGAAGACAGCTTTAACGGAAAAGTTAAATTAGAACTTAATTTAAACGGTCCGAACGTAGCAGGCATTGACGAGATAAGTAATGTATCAGTACCCAAATTAGTTATAGTAGCCGTAAGTGTGTCACTAGGTTTACTGATCTCAAGTTCACCAAAATCAAGTGAGTCATCCAATGTGCTGACATAAACGCCAGGATATGGAACCATCCTAATTTTCCCCACCCATGTACCCCATGTGTTGGTTGCAGCTGCATATTCTGTAAACATCCAAACATTATTTTCATCTGAAGGATCAAGGAAAATTCCTGTGTAATCACCCCATCTATTTCTTGTGCCACCAAATGTTACGACGTAATTTCCTTGTCCAGCTTGTAACACATTACTTCCGCTTAAACCAGGAGGATCATTCTTCAATCTTGTAGAATAGAAAGCACCACAATATTCATTATCAGCACTTCTTGAATAAGTAATCGCAATATTTTGATCTTTATCAACAGCAAGTGTTGGAAAGATATACCAGTAGCTCGAAGCACCTAATGTTGCGCTTTCAACTAAACTTGAATTGGTTGTGTTTATTTTATAATATCTCACTGCTGAATTCTGAAGAGAGGATGGATTACCAACTGAATGAACTGCCCACAAAAAACCATCTCTATAAATGGGTTGAGTTTTCATGCCGCTCTCATTTGACGCTATTAACGTAGTACTACCACCCAATTGATTAGCATTTGGAGCTTGATTATAGTTGGTTACAAAAATATTAACTCGTGAAAGTACCGGATTATTAGTTGGATCGGTAATTTTATATAAGCTTAAAAAATTACCGCCAAATCTAGGAGCATGTAAAAAATAATGCGCATCATCTATTCCATAAGTTATTGAAGGAAGAATAACATCTGGCTTATATGTAGAGCCAACTTGAGGATCAGTAATATCCCAGATGTCCTTCCAGCTTAAAGCACCTCCTGGATTATTATAGATATCAGATTTTTTTATTATCCTAATTTTATTGTACTGATAGCTTCCTCCAAAACTGAACTGCCTGGAATTAATATAAATTGCATTTTTATCGAAACCAATTTGAGGATAATCTCCCCAATTACTTACAACTGTATTGCCATTTTGATTTGCTGGTAATGCCCAAATATACCATGTCCCTAAAGGTATTGAATCATCAGATACAGCAATTAAAAAATGAGCTCTCGATAAAGTCGCATTTTCACTATCCCATGTCATTATCCATTTTTTATCAAAATGATCGTATGCAATCTGTGGATCAAAACAACTAGGACTTGAAATCAAATTTCCGAACCATGCATCGGGATTAATAGTTTTAATTAGATTACCTTCTTTATCCCAGATACCAAATAAGACATTAACTGTAGCTAATATATGAGTTGGTCCAACAGCAATATGCGGATCAGGTGGGATTGAATTTCCCATGCCTAATCCCCTGAAACTTTTCAAAAGAATTGTCATAGATGTATCTGTTGGATTTTGTTTCCCAATAGCTTTATCTTCAACATAGATTGATTGAATTGTGTTAGCTCCAGTCCCAAAATCAATGTATTGAGGATCTTTATTCGGAGTCACAACATTTCTGGTGCCTCTCTCCTTGGGTACACCAATATCATTTGATTTCAAAAAACTTCCAGTAGATACTGTACCACCGCTTGGAACTGATCCAGCAGCCGGTCCCTGGTAAGTTTGACTATAGGAAACACCAATAACACTCACTATAAGGAATAGCAAACTCAATTTTAGAAACATTTTCATTTTTTTTCCTTTACTACTTATGTTTATTTTATTAGTGGCTAAAGTTATTATTATTGGAATACATAATCAATTTATTAAGGGTGATATTCAAACATCATTACCTCAGCAAACTATTTTTGATATAATTTAACTACCTAAAGTAAAATTTAATTGGAGTCAACAGTGAAAAAATTTGATTTAAAAAAAGTACAAAAAATATTAACAACCATGAATTTTGACGCATGGCTTTTATATGATTTCAGGTTTTCTAATGAACTTGCACTAAATATGCTCGGCATTACTAAAAAATCCCATCTAACTAGAAGATTTTATTATTTGATTCCAAAGAAAGGCACCCCAATAAAAATTGCAAATGCTATAGAAACATTTCATTTCAATCATCTGCCAGGCAAACTACTACCTTATGCCAGTTATAATTCATTAATGAGCAATTTAAAAACAAGTTTGAAAGGAATTCGCAAGATTGCAATGGAATATTCTCCGATGAATGCGATTCCGTATGTCTCACGAATTGACGCCGGAACAATCGAGCAAATTCGTTCGCTTGGAGTTGAAATTGTTAGCAGCGCCGATCTTATCTCAATGTATAATGCTCTCTGGACAAAGGAGCAATTCAACCAGAATAAACCTGTTGCTTATGCTTTAAATGAAATAGTCTACAAAGCTTTCGATTTCATCAAGAAAAAAATATTGAGCGCAAAGACCATAACTGAGTATGAAGTTCAGCAATTCATTATGAGTGAATTCAAGAAAAGAAAACTCTTCACGGATGATCCTCCCATTGTTGGGGTAAATGAAAACAGCGCTAATCCTCATTATACCCCAACAGCTGAAGTAAATAAGAAAATTAAAAAGGGAGATTTTGTTTTAATTGACCTCTGGGCAAAATTAGATAAAGAAGATGCTGTTTGGGCTGATGTTACCTGGGTTGGATTTGTTGGTAGTCCAATCCCAGCTAAATACACAGAAATTTTTGACATTGTTGCTAAAGCTCGCGACAAAGCGTTCGAATTAGTGGAATCAAGATTTAAGAGTGGAACTAAGGTAAGAGGTTACGAAGTTGATTTAGCAGCAAGAAAAGTTGTTGAAAATGCCGGTTATGGAAAATATTTTATTCATCGCACTGGTCATTCGATTACAACTGATCTTCATGGAAGTGGTGCTCACATGGATAATTTTGAAACTAAAGATGAAAGATTAATATTACCCTCAACCTCATTTTCGATTGAGCCCGGAATTTATTTACCTGGAAATTTTGGTGTACGAAGTGAAATTGATGTCTTCATCTCGAAAGATGGAAAAGTACAAATTACAGGAAAAGAAAAGCAAAAAGCAGTTATAGCAATTTTAAATTAGCAGTAAAATTTATTTTGGTGCAACACTTTTCATGTGCTGATCCATAATATACTGGGCTATATTCTTTGCCTCCTCAGGCCTTAACGCAAGATTAGGCATCTGCGGAAAAGCCGGATCAACTTTAACTGGATTGCGTATAAAAGCAACCAACTGATCTATTTTTCCTTCATACTTTATCAGCACTTTATTATATGGCGGTCCAACTAATTTTTCATCAAACTTGTGACAAGTAGAACAAACAATTTGGAAAATTTCTTCACCTGTTCTCGCTTTAAAACCAACCGTTCCTTCGCCTTTCAATTTACTTAAATATTTTTCATAATCTGAGTTAAGCAATGCGGAATGCTGCTTAGTAGAATTGCTCATTGCCATTTGGTCCCTAATTATCAAGGCAAGCATAGCAAATAAGATAATAAAAAATAGCTGTCCACTCATTTTTAAATTAGAAGTTTTAATAATCGCATACGAGAAATGATATGAAATGAAAATAAGCCCGATAGTAATTACGGAATAACTAATTACTGATCCAGACAAAGATGACTTAGGCAACAATAATAAATTTATTAGCAAAATCATCGGGAGCAAAATCGATCCAACGAATGTTATAGTTAAAGAAGTTTTTCTGATAAGTGATTTATAGTTTTCAGGGAGATTCTCTCTACCACCTTCCCAATAGAAAAACGCAAATAAGATTGCACTTCCAGCAATAGTAACTGCAATAAGAATAAATTGAATAAAATTCAAAGTTGAATTCAATGAGAATAAAATTGATAAAGGTTCTCGAGGCATCCATGATTCTGAGAACACAGCCGATGAAATAGCTGTTATGTAGTTCCATGTACCAACAGTTACAAATGCTATACCGCCAATTCCTGCATTGCGAGCTAAATTATTGCTGCTTAATTCATATTTAATAACTCGCTCTTTTATTGTTTCTTCTAATTGGGAAGAGTTTTCTATATCGTGAAAAAATTCGGTAAATGTCAATGAATAGTTATAAGCATAAATTAAAATCAAACCGACTATTATCAATGGCACTGCTGCTAGAAGGAAAACCATCGTTGAAGAAGAACTTTTGTATAATAGTTGAGAATATATCAAAACCGAAGTGATCAATGGAACAATTCCCAAAACAATTCCCACGCTTTTATTAACAGTAACAATATTGATTATATCTTTCGAGAATTGACTATATAACTGATTTCTTTTTACTAAACCTTTTTTCCAATATAGCAATGATAGAAAAGTGCCAATCAAGACTGCACCCAGAAAAGGTAAAAACAAGAATTGGATTAGAATCATTAAATAATGAAGCAGTTGAATATGTTCGGCAGACTGTGGTAAAACAATTTTATTTAGGAATTCCATTTGTTCAACTATCTCCAACTAAAAGAAATTTAAGAATTGATCGATAGAAATAATAAGCATGACAATTATTGCAAAAATGTTTATTTCCCTAAAAGCAAAGCGAAGATTTATCTTATGATCTTTATCCACAAGCAATTTTGAGGCATTCCAGGTTAACCATAACCCTGCTGCAAGAAGACTGAGATAAATAACCGGATTTTTTACAATACCAAAGAAAGGTATTAACATACTTGTTACAACAGTTGCGAGAATCCAAACAAAGGTAATTCTTGTTAGTTGATTGGAATTAAATACCTTTGTGATAGAAGGAAATCCTGCTTGCTCATAATCTTTACCAAGTAAAAGAAGCAGAAGCCAGAAATGTGGTATCTGCCAGATAAAAAAGAAAAATGAAATTATTAAAATCTGTGGATCAAAAACATTGCCTCCCGCTGATGTCCATCCAATTGCAGGAGGAATTGCCCCAATCAATGAACCCGGAATAATTGCAATCGGGCTGATTTTTTTTAAGGGAGTATAAACAACATTGTACCAAAAAAGATTTAGCAATCCTAAAAGTAAAGGAACCATCCCAGCAAATGACAATAAAAAAACCCCACTTACAATCAATACTATTGAAATGAGTATAGAATCTTTAATACAAATTTTATTGGAAGGTATTGGACGATTTTTTGTCCTCTCCATTAAAGCATCTGTCTTATGTTCTTGAATATGATTCAATACAGCCGAACCGCTTGCAAGCAACAATATTCCGAAAATGGATGAATAAAATGAAAAGGATAATTCACGTGAATAACAAATAAAACCGAAAGCTGCCGTTAAAGTTACAAACGAAGTAATACGAATTTTAGTCAGCTCAGATAATATTTTTATTTTTTCTTTCAATCTCTTACTTATTGCTAGTGATGTTCGGTTGCCCTGCATTCAACCAAGAGTTAAAATTATTTTCCGTTAATACAATAACTTCCGAATACATGTAGGAATGATTTAACCCACAATACTCAGCACAGAAAATTGGAAATGCTCCCACCTCAGTTGCTTTAAACCATGATGTATTCTCTCTTCCAGGAATTACATCCTTTTTGACTCTGAAAGCAGGGATATAAAACGAATGATTAACATCTAACGAATGCAAAATTATTTTTACAGGTTTATTGATCGGCACGTAAAGTGTGTCGGATATTTTTCCATTACTGTATTTAAAATTCCACTTCCACATTTGAGCTGTAACATCCACAATGATAGAATCATCCGGAATCTTAGACATTTCTTCATAACCCCTCCACCCGAAATAAAACATAAACAACACAAGAATGGTAGGTACTACTGTCCAAAGAATTTCAAGTGGGACATTACCATGAATATTTTTTGCTTTTGGATTCTTCTTTCTACTATACTTGAAAACGAAGAAAATCATCAATCCAGTAATTAAAACCAGAAAGAAAACAGAAATCCCAACTATAAAGAAAAACGTGAAATCAACTGACTTAACAAACTCTGATTGTGCAATTATCATCATAGAAGACCTAAATGAAAGAGTAATCGGAGAACAGTAAAACAAAAGAAATAATTATAAAAAATAAGGCAACTATCACAAATATTTTAAAGGCTTTTTGCTCCGTACCGAGATGCATGAATATTTTAAGCACAAAAAATGATTTTACAGACGCAACTAACAATGCTGTAGTAACAGTAAGTCCTCCAAAGTTCAACCCAGCAACAGCAACAGTCACAGCGGTCAACGCTAATAATCCGAACCAAACAAGAATATAAATACTATACCCCTGATGTTTAGATTCTTTAAGTGAAATATTTTTTTCCATTGCAAACTTTAAGTAATAAGATAAAATAATGGGAATAAGAAAATCCAAATAATATCAACAAGGTGCCAATATAAACCTGCAGATTCAAGTTTAACATATGTGTCATGGTTTATAACATTCTTAATTGTTAATCTTGTCATAAATGCGATAAGAACAATCCCAATAATCACATGCAATCCATGTAGTCCTGTCATAACATAGTACAATCCATAAAATAAAATCTCACCTTTCGGTTTGTTTAAAAGAACTTCTGAACCAGGGAATAATCCGTGATGAAATTTAACTCTCCATTCAAAAAATTTATTGATCAGAAATCCAAACGCTAATAGTATAGTTATGAGTTGAAAAAAAATCGATAACTCCTTATTATTTCTCTGTATAGCGCCAATAGCTAAAGCCATTGTTAGGCTGCTTGTTAAAAGAATAATTGTGTTAAATGTTCCTATTAGGGTATTTAATTCTTTCGCAGCAATATGAAATTGTTCCTGATTACTAAAACGATAAACCGAATACAGAAAAAACATTCCTCCAAACAAAAGAAGTTCAGTAAAAAGGAATAGCCACATCCCCATTCGGGCACCTACATCATCTCTATGAACATATATAGTTGAATGCTCTTGAGTAGTCACTTAACCTCCTCTTTATCTGCAGTTTCATCATTCATTTTATATTCATATGGTCCCGATGTTATTTGTGGAATATCATGAAAATTTTCATGAATTGGCGGCGTCTCAATTTGCCATTCCAGGGTTTCTCCCCCCCAGATATTCTGCGCTGTTACCTTTGCACCACTTCTAATAGATTTAATCAAATTATAATAAATAATGATTAAGCCCGTTGTAAGGATCCACGAACCGACTGTCGATATCTGATGATAAATAGTGTACTCAGGTAAATAATCATAATATCTTCTTGGCATTCCTAACCAACCCATAACAAATAAAGGGAAATAAAGTGTATTGAATCCTACAAAGAAGAACCAAAATCCTACTTTAGCAACTTTAATATTGTACATCCTTCCAAACATTTTGGGTAGCCAATAATGAAGTGCCGCAAAAATCCCAACTCCAGTACCACCAAACATTACATAATGAAAATGTGCAACTATGAATGAAGTATCTGTAAGATGAATATCAACAGATAATGCACCCTGAACCACCCCTGTTAACCCACCAATTGAAAAAAGAAATATAAACGCAAGTGCAAAAAGCATCGGTGGATCGAGTTGAATTGACCCTTTATAAAGAGTTGCAGTCCAATTAAATACTTTTATTGCACTGGGAATTGCTACAAGAAATGTTAATAAAGAAAAAGTAAATTGGGCTGTTGAACTCATCCCTGCACTAAACATATGATGTGCCCAAACTAAAGAACCTAACAACGCAATGGCAATACTTGAGAAAGCAATAAACTTATAACCGAAAATTGTCCTCCTTGCAAAAACAGGAATAATTTCAGAAACCACTCCCATTGCAGGAACAATCATTATATAAACTGCTGGATGAGAATAAATCCAAAACAAATGTTGATATAAAATTGGATCACCTCCAAGTGCAGGATCAAACAAACCTACACCAAATACTCTCTCAATCACAATCAACAACAATGTAATCCCTATGATTGGAGTTGCTAAAATTTGTATCCAAGCAGTAGCATACAAAGCCCATGAAAATAAAGGCATCTTGAACCAGTCCATTCCCGGAGCACGTAATCTATGAATAGTCGTAACAAAATTAATCCCTGTAAGAATTGAAGAAAAACCAAGGATGAAAGCAGCTAAACCAGTGAAAATAACATTTGTATTTGTGCGGATACTATAAGGTATATAAAATGTCCATCCAGTATCTGCTGGTCCACCAGGGAGTAAAATCGAAACAATTACAAGAGTTCCACCGATAATGTATAACCACCATGATAATAAGTTTATTCTTGGAAAGGCAACATCTTTTGCACCAAGCATAATAGGTAAAAAGAAATTTCCGAATACAGCAGGCAAACCAGGAATTACAAATAAGAAAATCATTATTACACCGTGAAGTGTAAAAAATGAATTGTAGGTTTGAGGTTCAACGATTGTTTTACCTGGAGTTAAAAGTTCCAATCGAATAAGGAAACCGAATACAACACCAACAGCAAAGAATGTTAAAAGCGCTGTCAGATATAAGATCCCAATTCGCTTATGATCTGTAGAAAAAATCCAGCCTTTAATTCCCTTGTGCTTCCCTTGGTAATCCAAATAACTTGTGTGTCCATTAGTTGAAATATTTGCTTCCATTACTGACATAAAATTTATACCTGCTTATACTTTCACTTTTCTTGGCTTAATCGAAAGGTAGACTACAAGAATAATTGTTAACAATAATATTCCTCCCCCAAAAACTTTCAGCATATTAAATACGTAAGTTTTTCCCTCTGGATCATAACGAAAACAAAATTTAATAAACCTAGCAATAGTTGGTGTAGTTTTTCCTTCCGATGCCTCAAGTACTGCCATCTTAAAATCAAAGGATAGAATGTTGAATTCTCCCACACGAGTAAAATCGGGATATAAATAACGACAGACCTTTCCATCTGTGGAGATGAACATCAATACTGCTGAATGAATAAATTCATCACCCTCTCTTTTGAATGAAAATCCAACAGCATCTGCAAGTTTTTTAATGGACAAGCTGTCGCCTGTTAAGAATCTCCAGCCATTTGGATCAATCTTCTTTCCCATCATCTTTAAATAATTTTGCTTCTTTGAAAAGGCAAGATTATAATCCTCTGTTTCATCCATGCTTATAGTCAAAATTTTGTAATCAATTCCTGGAACTAAATCTATTTTGCCAACTACACTTGCGAGTTCAGTTAACATTGGCGAGCAGATACCGGGACATTCGTAATAAACAAAGTTTATGACAATCGGTTTATCAAAATTTTCTTTAAGCAAAAATTTATTTCCACTCTCATCAACAAATTCTGTATTAAGAGGAATATATGAACCTAATTTCTCGACAACACCAATCTCTATTTTTTTCTGATCAGCAGCATAGAATAATGATGTCGAAAAGAAAAGAACAGCGAAAGTGATTATTGCTTTATATTTCATACTATCACCGATGATTAAATCCTCTTAGTCATAAAATTGTATAATGTATTCCATTCTTCTTTGCTCAAGTTGGCAACTGAACTTGAGAAACCACTGTTATAAAAACTACCCATCACAAACGAGATAAATTTATTTGTACTTTGTTTCCAATCTAGAGACGAAGACAAAACTGTTAGTGCTCGCATTCTATCCTTAGTAACATTCTTGAATAATTCTGCTCCCTCTTCAATCTTATCGTCATTTATTTTATTAAGTACAGTAATAATGTTATTAAATTTTTGATCATTCTCTTTAGAAATCACTTCGATTGCAGCACCAACAGAAATTTGCGGAGAAATCTGTAAACCTTTGGAAAGACTATAAAGTTGATCAAGCGTCATTAGTTCATCTTTAGAATTTAAAGGTGCATCGGAAATAAATGCATTTCTAATATAGTGTATAATTGCTAATCTATCTTTTGGTAAAATAAAATCATAAGCAATCATTCCACTGCCAGGTATTCCCTCTTGAAGTGTTTGGTACATTTGAGATATTTTTTGACCGTTCTTCCATCCATCTTTATTTGTAAAATTTCTTGGGGGAGAATTCAATGCAGCACCACCAGCTCCATCTCCTTTACCTTCTTCGCCATGACAAGCTGCACAATTAGTTTTAAATAAAACTTTCCCATTATTGATTAGTGAATCAGTCGGTTGGCTTAGAGCGAAAATATCAATTGATGGAATTGATTTTGCTGGAATAACTTTTAATTCTTCAACCCTGGTTGTATCTGGCAAAACAGGTTGAATGCTTTGCCGAGAAATTGAATTCAAATTATTTATATAAAAAATTCCAAACCCTATCCCAATTACTAATATATACGGATAAACAAGCGCGAATACCCTAACGGGTTCTTCTTTTATAGTTGACAATTGATTTTTTAATATCTCATTTAATTTCTTCATATACTTCTCTTAGAATTGGATCAAGGAACCCTAAAGTCCAATCCTTTTTGCAATTTGGGATCTCCAATTGGAACAAGGTTAGATTTTTTTGCACGGTAATTAAAAATCAAAATTATAGCTCCCGTAACAATTAATGGAACAATAAAATCAATCCAACTAAAATAAAATCCATTCATGTTTGGCATTACTAACCAATATAAATCAACAAAATGAGCAAATAAAATCCAATACGAAACAAACGTTAGTCGTTTTGGATCCATTTTGGATGGCTGGGATAAAAGTGCAGCATAAGGAACAATAAATTTGGCGATAATTAGCAACAAGGAAAGAAACTGCCACCCATTTTGCCATCTATGTAAAAACCAAAAATTTTCTTCAGGTAAATTTGCGTACCAGACCAACAGGTATTGAGAGAAAGCTATATACGCCCAAAAATTAATAAATGCAAATTGGAGAGCACCTAAACTAAATAAATGATCATCCACCAACTTGGGGTGCAAATATCCATTTTTTCTTAACTTAATAACAAATAAAGTCACCACTGCTAAAGATGCAACAACCGAACTTGCAAAGAAATAAACTCCAAAAATTGTTGAAAACCAACGCGGCTCAAGACTCATAAGCCAATCAATTGCTGTAAGTGTAATTGTAATTGCGAAAATCGGAATAAATATTGCCGAAAGGATAATATTCTTTTTTGTTAAAAGCTGATCTCGCGTTTTATCCTGCTGATTAGAATTTCTTATTAAGAGATAATAGAACAATCCCCAGATAGCAAGGATAGCAAACACTCGAATGATAAAAAACGTTTGATTTAAATAAGGCGATTTCCCTTTAAGAATTTCATCATTTGCAACAACATCGGTATGTGCCCAATGAAAAATATTATGAATATTTAGTACCAGAGGCAGAACAAGAATAGGTAAAATAACAATTACCGCAGCCAAGAATTCAACAACTCTTCTTATCGGAACACTCCAATCAGCCCCGCCTACATATTCAAGTGCAATCAAGAGCAATGAACCAATTCCGATGCTGAGAATAAACATATAAGCAATCAAATAATTCAGGAGTGCACGATGTTGATCAACAAACAATCCAATTAATCCGAGAACTAATCCGAAAATAAAGATGAACCAGCCAAATTGAGATAATCTTCTGGGAAGATCCTTTTTTTGAAATCCAACATTATTGTGCTGCATTAATCAACCCCTTCTGGATCTGTTCAATGTCAGAATCTTTTGCATTTTTCGCTCTCTGTAAAACTCTTACATAATTTACAATTGCCCATCTTTCATCGCGGGAAATTTGTGAGGCATAAGAAGGCATCGCATTTTGTCCATTGGTAATAATGTGATAAATCATTCCATCGTTAAATTCTCTTGCGCGAGTTGAGTGTAATGTAGGAGGGTTTGGAAACTGCCCTCTCAATCTGCTGTCACCATCTGCATAATTACCATGGCATGGACTGCAAAAAGTTAAAAACTTCCTTTGACCTAATTTTAAAACTTCTTTAGTTGGCAATAATGGATTCGCCAAAGTTTCTGTTGGATTAGTTTGCCCAATATATGGATAAGGAACAAATCCCCTTGCAACTGTACCTTCGACTTTCGTTCTCATTCCAAAGTGGTCGGCAAAAAAATCATTTTTTTCTTGGGCTGTAGTTTTATCTTGATAAACCATCCAATTAAACGGTATCATGAATAAAAGTTTATTCAATGTAAAATAAGTAGCCCCTGAAGTCACTAAAGCAACAACCAAAAGAAAAAATAAAAATCTTGGTTGGAAAATTGGATAAGCTTCTTTTTCAAACTCAAAGATTGCTTCAACATTTATGGCTTTAAGTGAAGCAAAAATCTCTCTCACTTTTGCTTCAACAAATTGTGGATCATTCGCATAAATAATCGCACCAAATTTATCTGCCGAAACTTTCTTCATGTACTCGCTGTCATGGATTGGCTGTTTGTTGTTTGGAAAGCCAAACACAAATGTCAATAGACCAATTACAGTTGAAAGTGTTGCAAGCAAAACCGTTACCTCAAAAGTTACAGGAACAAACGCGGGCAGAGCAAAGAAAGGTTTTCCGCCGATAACTTGCGGATAATCAATTGACATTGCCCAAAACATGAACAATATTGCAAACACAGCACCACTAAGACCACACACCAATGTGATGTATCCTAATTTTGAAGGTTTCAGCTTCATTGCCTTATCCATACCGTGGACTGGATACGGAGTGTTAATATCAAAATTCTTATATCCTGCTTCAGCTATAACTTTTGCTGCATGAATAATCTCATCAGGAGTATTAAAAATTGCACTTATGCCAAATAGAGAGTTGCTTCGTTTCATCAGTGATTACCTCCATGATGCAAAGGTTGAGCACCATCAGCAACAGCTTTAACTTCTGAGATTGAAACTACAGGCAATGTCTTTGTAAATAAGATTACAAGTGTAAAGAATAATCCAAAACTTCCTAGAAGAATTCCAATATCGTAGAGCGTCGGCACATAATATCCCCAACTAGATGGAAGAAAATCTCTATGAAGCGAAGTAACCGTTATAACAAATCTTTCAAACCACATTCCCACGTTTACAAAGATTGCAATGACCAACATTATCGGAATTGATCTTCTTATTTTTTTAAACCAGAATAACTGAGGAAAAAGTACGTTGCAGCTTACCATTATCCAATACGCCCAAGCATAAGGCCCAAAAGCACGGTTGATGAACACAAAACTTTCAAACTGATTTCCACTATACCAAGCAATGAAAAATTCCATTCCATAAGCATATCCAACCATCATGCCCGTTGCAAGTATAACTTTATTCATCTTTTCGAGATGATTTATGGTAATGATGTTTTCAAGGTTAAAAATCTTTCTTACAAAAATTAGAACTGTTACTACCATTGCAAATCCTGAGAAGATAGCGCCGGCAACAAAATAAGGTGGGAAAATCGTAGTGTGCCAGCCTGGAATTATCGAAACTGCAAAGTCAAAACTAACTATTGTGTGAACTGAAAGAACAAGTGGAGTAGCAAATCCAGCTAAAAGCATATAAGCTTTTTCATAGTGCTGCCAATTTCGATGAGAATGTCTCCACCCCAAACTAAAAATTGAATAGATAGTTTTCTTGATTTTGGAAGTCGTTCGATCTCGCAACGTTGCAAAATCCGGGATTAAACCAACAAACCAAAAAACTAATGAAACTGTAAAGTAAGTTGAAACAGCAAACACATCCCAAATAAGCGGGGAGGTAAAATTAACCCACAGTCCATGCTGATTCGGATAAGGCATAAGATAACCATCTAACCAAGGACGGCCTGTATGAATTGCTGGGAATAAACCGGCACACATAACAGCAAAGATTGTCATTGCTTCGGCAAAACGTGCGATACCAGTACGCCACCTCTGTCTAAGCAAAAAAAGAATCGCAGAAATTAGAGTTCCAGCATGACCGATGCCTACCCAAAAAACAAAGTTCACTATATCAAACCCCCAACCCACTGGCTGGTTATTTCCCCAAAGTCCAATTCCATAATAAAAAGTTAAGCCCAAACAAATTGCTCCAAACAACAGCAAACTTCCACTTATACTAATAGCAATTAAAAACTTTTTGTCGGGCTTAGTATCAAGAGGTTTTGCAACAAGTTCTTCGATGTGTGCTTGCTTTAAACCACCCTCAACTACAGGTATTTCCTGCGAATAATCAATATTCAATTAAGCTTCCTCCGGGTGCGTATTTCGTAATTTAGCAATGTAAGTAACATTTGGCTTAATGTTTAATTCTTCGAGAACATAATAACCTAATTCATGATTACGATACTTGTAAAATTCTGATTCTTTATCATTGATATCACCAAATTGAATTGCATTCGTTGGACAGGCATCCTGACAAGCAGTCTTAACATCTGACCCTTTAAGATTTTTGTTTTGACGAATTGCTTCTTCTCTTGCATCCATAATTCTCTGAATGCAGAATGTACATTTTTCCATTACTCCACGCGAACGAACAGTCACTTCTGGATTATATATTAAATTAAAACTTTCATTCTGCTGATACGAATCCCTGAAGTGGTCTCTAAAGTTAAAATAATTAAATCGTCTAACCTTGTAAGGACAGTTATTCGAGCAATATCTCGTACCAACACAACGATTATACGCCATCTGATTCAACCCATCTGGGCTATGCGTTGTGGCAACTACCGGACAAACATTTTCACACGGTGCATGGTCACAATGTTGACAAAGCATCGGCTGTAAACTTGTGTTTGGATTTTCAACTGAACCGGAATAGTAGCGGTCAATCCTAATCCACTGCATCTCACGGCCTTTTCTTACCTGATCTTTTCCAACAATAGGGACATTATTCTCTGAAATACAACTGACAACACAGTCACCACAGCCAAGACATTTGTTAAGATCAATTGACATTCCCCATTTTACACCAGGATAATCAATGAAAGGATAAACAGTATGAAGCTCAACTTCCGATTCCTCTTTCAAAAACTTTGAATTCTTTAGATATTCAGTCACCGTTCCTTCGCGAATAATTTTTCTTTTTGTGGCAGCATCTTTAGTCAACTCATTATCAAACATGTGATGTTCTTGAGTAGAAACTAATTCATGTGAACCGCCGGCTTTGCTAACTTCACCACTAAACAAATATGGTAAATTGGAATTACTTTTTGATTGCAAAATGCTCGCATCAAATCCGACCTCAGAACCAACTACACCAGTTTTTTTTCTGCCATAACCCAGCTCAATTGTAAAAGTTTTATCAGCAGAGCCTGGTTGAAGGAAGACTGGTATTGTGAGCTTCTGTGAGCCAACTTTTATCTCAACAAGATCATTATTCTTTAAATTTAATTCTTCGGCTGTTTTGAAAGATACAGAAGCATAATTATCCCACGTAATTTTTGAAACTGGGTGTGCTAACTCCTGAAGCCAACCATTATCAGCAAATCTTCCATCACCAATTGAGTAATTATTTTTAAGTACTACCGAATACTTAGGAAAATCTGTTTTGTAAGAATTCAAAGCTGCCAATGCTGATCTATTCAAATTATCAATCGAAGCAGAGCCATCTTTCACTTTGATAACTCCATCATGAAGTGCAGTAAACCAAAATCTCTCAAATGGCAATGGAAAATTTAACGTCGGAAAAACTTCCTCTTTCCATCGGTTCATTAAAAATTCATGATAAATTTTTTCAGAATAATTCCCAGATTTCTCATTAAGCCAAGTTAGGAGGATTGCTTCTTTTTGTCGTGAATTATAAAGTGGGGCAATAACCGGTTGTTGTAAAGAATAAAATCCTGTTCGAGTTTTGAAATCATTCCATGATTCAAAATCGTGATTTATTGGAAGAACATAATTTGCAAATTCTGATGAATCATTTTCCTTTTCAGTCAAGCTAATGATCATTGGCACTTTTGCTAAAGCTTTTTGATAACCATAATCATCAGGTAAATGAAATACCGGATTAGAATCAAAATGAATTAAGGTATCAACTTGTCCGGCATTCATTCTTGAAATCAAATTTTCCCATTCCTCCTTATTGCTGTGAGGAAATAAAGCAATACAAGCAGTATCAGTTCTGTAGAGTTCAGTATTGCCTAACAATTCATTTAGATAATTAACTGCAATATGCACTTCTTCAGGCAAAGTTGGACCAGAGTGAACTATACACTTTCCTTGGCTACTCACTAAGTTCTTAACTAAGGAGTTTAATTTCTGCAACGAAATATCATTTCGTTTTGCAAACTCAACTAAAGAATATGACCGTGTATCTATGTTTAAATTTTTTCCTGTCTTATTGCTTACTTCAGAAAGTAAACTCATCACAAAATCAAATTGAGCGTGGGGGCGAAGTGGAATTCGATAATCAGAATTAATTCCAGTTAGAGATAGATTGCCTTCAACAGCATATAGGCGATTAAAGTCCTTGATTTTTGAAACATCCTTACCTTCAATAAATAATGCCGAATTCTCAACTCTGTTACCTTCGCTTCCTAAAAAGTCTGATTCAAGAGCTACAATAACTTTTGCTTCATCCCACTTTATTAAAGGAAATGAACCGATTCCATAACACTTCTGCCAGGCTGTGTTCTTTACTTCCTCATTAAATAACTCGTAAGAGTAAATTCTTGTCGTGGGATATTTTTGAACAAAATCATTTAAGACTTTTAAGGTTGAAGGTGAAGCGATTCCATGCGTAACAATTGCAATTTCATTGTTGCCAATTTTTTCTAAGGACGAAACAATTACCTCATCAACTTTATTCCATGATACTTTACTAAATAAACCGCTAATTTTTTCAATAGGATCTTTCAATCGCTCAGGATCGTACAAATTTAAAATGCTGGCTTGACATTTAAGGCAAATCTTCCCTTTGCTGACAGGATGATCGAGATTTCCTTCAACTTTGATGGGACGACCCTCCCGAGTTTTTACCAACACACCACATGTATCAGTACAAGCTGTTGAAGTTGAAGCATAATAATTTGGTTTACCTAAAGTTACCTCTTCAGGTTTTTTATTGTAGGGAATAATCTCACCTTTGTCCGGATAATCAGAGCAGCCGGCACCTGCAAGAGCGGCAGATGCACCTACTAATGCTAAAAATTTTCTTCGTGATATGTTTGACAATTCCGAAGGATTAAAATCTTCGGTTACACCTTCTTTAAATTCGTGATGACTGGCTTCAATAGTATTAGGGTTATTATACAAATCTTCAAAACTTCTCCAGTAGCTTGTATCTATTTTTTCGGGATTCTCTTGCTTTAACTTATTTTCATTTTCGTTAAGCATGATTACCCTCGTTTATATTTCGGCTAACTGCAGATGGATTAATTTTCACTTCTATTTTAGTATTACTGGGATTGCTTTTTGTTCTGAAATAACTAAAGGGATTTTTTTTAAGAAACGCAATTCCTAAAAAACTTATTGAACTAATAAAGAAAAATTTTTTCCTATTTATATTCATATATTGTTATCACCTGTGGCAAGCAAAGCAATTAGTTGGACCATTATTAATTCGGGTTATATTCGGAATATTTTCATGGGGATTTCTATGGCAATTTAAACATGTGCCCATAGTGAATGAATTCACTTGCAAGATCTTTTCCATTTTAGAAACCTCTCCATGACAGACTGCACAATCAATACCCCGATTAACATGAACACTATGATTGAAGTATGCAAAGTCGGCTACTCTATGAATTCTCTTCCAAGGCAACGCCTTTCCTTGATTATAATATTCTGTAAGCTTCATAATTTGTGGTCTATCTTTCCTCGCAATCATATGACAATTCATGCAAACATTCACCGAAGGAACTGTTGCGTGTCGAGATTTCTCGACTCCAATATGACAGTACTGACAATCAATTTTCATATCTCCTGCATGAAGCTTATGCGAAAATGTAATTGGCTGATCGGGTGAATAACCAATACCATCGCGTTCTGGCCTGCTTGCGTAATACGTTATTGCAAATGCAGAAACTATTACAAATAAAGTTATTGGAAGCCGAATGCGGAGTATGTAATCAAGAAGCGAGCTGCTCATAAATGAAAATAATTATTATAAAATCGAATGTAAAAATTGATTGAAGATTATTTATCTGCTATAATAGTTTTAACGAATTTTTGATTTTAATTACTGAAGTGATGACAATCTTTGCAACTCAACATGAGTCAATGTCTTGTTCATTTTTGACGGTCAAATCTAAAAAATTACTTCAATAAAACAAAAGATGAGGTGTGATGAAGAAATTTTTCTAATGAATTATTTAACCGAGTAACTTCCTTATTAAACTTACTGGGTGCATTACTTCTACATTTACATTGAACTTCTTTGCACCATACCGAAGCTGCGCTAAACATCCAGGATTTCCGGTAAGTACAACCTTGGCATTTGTTTTCCTAATATTCTCCATTTTCCTTTGAAGAATCAGCATTGATTCTTTGTGATGAATAATATTATAAATCCCTGCACTGCCGCAGCACCATGCCGCTTCTTCTAATTCATTATAATTCGTACCGGGAATAGCTTTTAGAATTTTCCTTGGCTGTTCAGTTATTTTTTGGGTATGTGCAAGATGACATGCATCATGGTATGTTATATTTTCAGCTAAAGATTTTAATTTAAGAGGAATATTTGTTTCAGTTAGGAATTCAGAAATGTCTTTCACCCGTTTTGAAAAATTTTTTGCTCGTTCTGAATATTTTATATCATCGCTAAGAACATGTCCATATTCTTTCATAAAAGCACCACAACCAGCAGAATTAGAAATCATATAATCAAACTTATACTTTTCAAAAACATCTATAGTGTGTTTAGCAAGTTTTTTAGCAGTGTCAAAATCTCCATTGTGTGCTTGAAGCGAGCCGCAGCAAATTTGATTTTTCGGTGTAAACACATTGCAACTGCAAGCTTGCAAAACATCAACAGTATCCTTGTTTATTTCTGCAAACATTACATTCATTAGACAACCAGAAAGAAAAGCTGCTTTATATTTCACTTCACCTTCAGGAATAGTAATCTCAGGGATAATCTCATCACTGAATTGCTCTGAAACTGTTGGAGAAAGCTTATCAATCTCTTCAAGATTTACAGAAATAATTTTCATCACCCCGGATTTATGAAGCAGCTTTCTAAAAAATGAATTCTGGTATATACGAAGAAGTCTTGAAACGAATTTTAAATTTGTTCTTGATCCAACAACTGTTTTAAGCAAGAATTTTTTAATGAATTTGTAAAACGATGACCTATAATTTGTATTATCAACTTCAACTCTTGCCGCTTCAACCATTGAGCCATACTTTACACCTGCCGGGCAAGCAGTTTCGCAAGCTTGACAATCTAAACAAAAGTTCATTTCTTCCGCAAAAGTTTTAGTCATTTCCATTTCACCACGTGCAACTGATTTAATCATCCTTATTCTACCTCTTGGCGAAGATCTTTCGCTCTTAGTCATATCATAAGTTGGGCAAACAGCAAGACACATCCCGCAGTGGATGCACTGAGAAAGCACATCATCATTTGGAAGTACTCCAAGTAATTTATTATTAGGTTGGGTAGTTTGAAGTAACATTAATCAATTTTATATCAATTGTAACTCTGAATTGCTTCCTTACTTCTTGGCATTGACCCTTCGCATCGCGGAGAGATTGAAAAGATTTTTCCCGGATTCATAATGTTGTTTTCATCTATTACTGACTTTATCTTCATCATCATTTCCACCCCTGGTGAACCAGCTACTAATTCTAAAAATTGTTTTTTTGATAATCCAGTTCCATGTTCGCCAGTTATTGTCCCACCAAGTTTTATTGCTTCATTAAAAATAAATTCGAATGCTTTATGTGCCCTTGTAATTTCCTGATTGTCTCTCTCATCAGTCAAACAAGTCGGATGGAGATTTCCGTCACCAGCATGACCAAAATTCCCAAAAGTCAAATCAAATTTTTGCGCTGCTTCAACAACTTTTTCTATCATAATCGGCAATTCACTTCTTGGAACAGTTGCATCTTCAAGAATCGTTGTAGGTCGTTTTCTCGCAAGTGCACTGAAAGCACTTCGTCTTGCAGCCTTCAGCTTAAGCGCTTCTTGCAAATTATCCGCAGTTTTAATGAAAGACGCTCTGCACTTTTTCAAAATATTTTTCACAGTTTCGGCATCTTCATAAACAACATTTCCTCTTCCATCAACTTCAATTAACAATATTGCTTCGCTCTGTCTTTGTAATCCTATGCTGGTAAAATCTTCAACACAATTTATTGTTGTGTTATCCAAAAATTCCATCATTGAAGGAGTAATATGTGCAGCAATTACCTCTGAAACTGCATTTGCGCTATCAACTAATTTATCAAAATACGCTAACAGTGTTACTGAATTAGCTGGATAAGGAATTAACTTAAGTAAAACTTTAGTGATTATTCCGAGCGTTCCTTCATTGCCAACAATAAAGTCCCTGAGATTGTAACCTGCAACATCCTTCATATTCTTTCCGCCGGTTTTTAGAAGTTCACCATTTGGAAGAATCATCTCAGTTCCAAGTACATAGTTTTTTGTCACTCCATATTTCAAACCTCTTAAACCGCCAGCATTATTTGCAACATTACCTCCAATCGTGCATACATTCATGCTGCCAGGATCGGGTGGATAAAACAATCCTATCTTCTCGACTTCTTTTTGAAGCTGTGTAGTCACAACTCCCGATTGAACTGTTGCTGTAAGATTTTTTGTATCAACTTCTAAAATTTTGTTCCAACGGGTCATTACTATCACAATGGAATTCTCAACTGGGACCGATCCGCCGCTTAAACCTGTACCCGCACCACGAGGAACTATATTAAATTTTTCTTGATTGGCAAGCTTGACCACTTCAGAAATTTGTTCTTCATTTTCCGGGAAGATTACTGCTTCAGGAAGCTGTTGAAATATTGGAGTTCCATCGAAGGAATAACAAAGCTTATCTTCATGTGAATCAAGAAAGTTTTCTTTGCCGACAACACTTCTAATCTTTTCCTTTACTGTAGAATCCACATAAAACCCTGTTTAATATTTTTTTGAGCCCAACAACTTTTCATATTTTGACGAACTGATAAGTTCAAGAGCAGTTTTAAATTGCTTATCATTATTTAAAATTTCTTTTACTTTACCTTCACTCCCAAGATATCTCGAGGCAAGTTCCTCTCGTATCTCACGAATCACTTCAGTTTTGTATGTAGATAATTCATTTATTCCTAGTTTTTCAAATTGAGTTTTTATTTTTTTCAAATCTGATGATAAATTGTCTCCAAGCTTTTTATCCTGTACTTCCTTGAGCATTTTATCAAGTTGATGTTCAGACTCAGAATGGTAAGTATATTTTTGTTCTATCAAATAACTTTTGAACTCACTAAAGAGATTTTCGTTACTTAGATCGCTTAACTTACTTGATGAGTTTGTATAGTAATAATGATCTGCAAATTGGAAAAATAATCCCTTCGCAAGCAGGTCTTTAGTAAGTTCACCTTCAATATCGAAATTAACAAGCGTATCGGGAGTAATACCTCCACCACTGTACACTGTTCTATCATTATCAGTAAGAAATGAATTTGTTGTAACAGAATCATCTTCCACAAACACTTTATTCTTTTTTGAATAGTCCACCTTTTGAATACATCTGCCGCTTGGTGTATAATACTTTGCCGTTGTAATCTTTAAAGAAGCATTATAGTTCAAAGGAGTAATTGTTTGCACCAAGCCTTTACCGAAAGTTTTTGTTCCAAGAATAACTCCTCTATCATGATCCTGAATTGCTCCTGCTAATATTTCAGAGGCAGAAGCCGAACCTTCGTTGACTAAGACAATAAGTTTTCCTTCACCAAACATCGGTTCTTGAGTAGAAAAATACTTTTTTTCGCTACTGACTTCTCTGCCGCGAGTAGTAACAATAAGAAGATCTTTATTTAGAAATTTATCGGAAATATCAACAGCAACATCAAGTAAGCCACCAGGATTCCCTCTGAGATCAAGCACAATTGATTTGATTTCTTTCTGTGTTCTTAATTCCTTCAACGCTTTTTTTAATTCATCACCTGCAGAACGACTGAAGTTAGACAATTTTATGTATGCATTGTTTGAGTCTTCGGGATAAAACCCATAAAAGGTAAGATTCTTGATCATGATTTCTTCTCTGACAAGATTATAATCAATCGTATCTCTATTTTCATTCCGTACAACCTTCAACTTGACCATTGTTCCTGGTTCACCTTTCACAAGCGAAGAAACATCGTCCACATTTTGCCCGCTAACTTTTGTTCCACCGGCTTCAATCAAAACATCCCCGATTCGAATCCCTTGCTTTTGTGCAGAATAACCCTCAAGCACTTCGATTATGGTAACATTATCACCACGAACTCCAATAGAAATTCCAACTCCACCGTACTTTCCATTTGTAATCAAATCAATTTCATCTTTCCTGTTTTCATCTATAAAAATTGTATATGGATCCAGCGTTTTCAACATTCCTGATATTCCGGCTTGCATAAATTCTTCTGGATCAATTTCATCTACATAATTAAATGAAATTTCTTTATATACCTTTCCGAAAAGGTCTATATTACGTGACACTTCAAAATAAATATCATTGTTCCCAGAAAAGAATCCACAGAACAAAATCAAAATAAAAAATAACAACAGAATGTGTTTGAATTTAGTAAACCTCATACCTTTACCTTTTTTCTAATAACTCAATTTCATTAATTATTTGCTGATGAATTTTATGAATTGATTGTGTACCAGCTATTCTCCTAAATCTTTTATCTTTAGAAAGGAATAGGTAACCATTACGGACTTTTTCATAAAATTCTTTTTCGGACACTTCTATTCTGTCTAATTCGTACTGATGTTTCTGCCGCTTTCTGTTTTCAGCTTCTTCCACAGGAATATCAATAAAAAAAGTTATATCTGGAACAGTTTCGCCAATTGCCAAATTATGAATATTCATTATCGCTTCAACAGATAGTCCTCGTCCAAAACCTTGATAAGCTGTTGAAGAGTCATGAAATCTATCGGAAATTACATAATAACCTTTCAGAAGATAAGGACGAATTTTTTCCCTAACTAATTGAGCACGACTTGCTGAGAAAAGAAAAATTTCAGTTTCATTACACATGTTATCATGAATCTTATCCAACAAAATTGAGCGAACCATCTCTGAAATTTTTGTACCTCCAGGTTCACGAATAACCTCAACATTTTTTTTTCGTTCTATCAGATAATTTCTCAACAGCTCAACTTGTGTTGATTTACCGCAAAAATCTATTCCTTCAAATGTTATAAACATTTTTGTAATTATTATTTATTAAATTTTTTAATTACGTACTTCAAGCTCTCGGGTTTGATATAAACTAACTCAGTATGTTCGGGAATTTCCAATTTAGGTGTAACACTGCCGATAGTATCTATAACTAATTCACGATAATTAATTGTTGCAATTATTCTTTCCTTATTTAACTTTCCAAGAACATCAATACCACCACGTAACGAAACATTTATTTTATTCGGCAGCAAAACAACTTCTCTATCTGAAGGTATATCGGTAACATTGACACTTATTTCACCAAAACTATTTTCAACAATTCTTTGAACATTGAAAATAACTTTTACTGATTGATCAACATACGAAAGACCAGGAAAATCTTTCAACTCGATAACTGCCTCGGTTTTTTCACTTAAATCACTAAGCTTCACTAGTTCTGTAGGGACATCAGTCATTGCACTAACTTCATGTAATGGGCCAGCAACAACTGTTGATTCAGGAATTACTATAACATCTGAAGCTAAACCATATCCCGACTTAAAATCTAACCGAAGCTGCGGAACTATAATAAGCTTTGAATAAACCAGTTTCTCAAAATCAAATGAAATAGTATCAGGAGCGATTTCTAAAATCTGAAATTTTGATGTCAGCCAAGTATTTTCAGCAGAGAAAGAATGAAGATCTAACACATTTTTTTTCTTGTGCTCGCTTCCAGCATCAACAAAAAAATCGCTTTGCGCAGTAACCATCGCAGTAAGCAGGTTCCAGCCTTTTCCTTTAACTTTAATATTAACATTTTCTAAAGAAGGCGATGTAGGCACATAACCATCAGGCACATTTATAAACTTAATTGGTAAATGCAGAATCGTAATGAAATCATTTGAAAGCGAAACAGATGCCCACAAGAAAATTGAGAACCCGATACTCAAAATTATTACGTAAACATTTTTTCTCATATAATTTTATCTAAACAAAAATATAAATGAAATATTTAGACTTATAAAAAAAAATCAAAATTCTAATCATATCAACCCAATTCATTAAAATAACTCACTAACTCTTTTCGATTTGCCCTCGAGATTTCCCTTCCTTGTATTGGGAATCCACTTGTACCGCGGGCAAGTTTCCTAAGTTCATGAACATTCAAGTTTTCAATTTTGTTCAAATTCATATTTGAAGAGTTTTTACCTTCACGAACAATTGTGATCGTTTGTTTATCGTTTGTAAAATCAACTGAGGACAATGCCTCACGCCTTAATCTTTGAATGGTTGAAATTCCTTCTGAAATTTTAGTCGATCTTATTTCCTTTCTAGTGACAGTGCCAGAATTACCTATTGGAGTCTTAATCAAAACATCTGTTTTCTCTTCCATCACATCAGATTTTTTTATTCCGATATTTTCTAAGCTTAAATTTTTGGTTTGCTTAGATATATCATCAGATTTTTTGATCGGCAGAATCAATTTTTCGATTTGTTTATTGGGTTTAGCTAGGATATTAACCGAAACAATTTCACCAATCAACCTTGCCTCGCGAATACCTTTTTCAAAAGCAGATTTTAATATTTCATGTTCACCTTTGAAAAATAGTGATATTATTCCGCCTCCTGTTTTTTCGAGTTTGATGAATTCTATGCTGCTATCTTCCAATATTTTATCCGCTGCAGAAATCGCAGCAGCAAAACCTTTTGTTTCTAAAATACCAATTGATATTTCCATGATAATAAAATATTTAATTGAAAAATAAATTTAGTTATTTTCTTTGCTTCTAAGATATTCTTCTAAAATAATTGCGGCTGCTTGTTCATCAACCAAAGATTTATTTTGCCGCTTAGATTTTTTAGTGACTGAAGTAATTATTCTTTCTTCTGCCATTTTTGAAGTTAGTTGCTCATCCCATAATTCGACACGGATATGAGATTTTAACTGAAGTTCATCCTTCAGCTTTAATATTTTTTCTGTGAATTTATTAGTTGATTTTCCGCTATTCTCAGGATACCCAAGAATAATTGTATCAGCTTCATTCTCAGAAATGATTTTTAACAATTCTGATAAATAATTTTTGTCATTATTAAGTGTGAAAGTTTTTGAAGGGAACAAACGCAATGGATCACTGACAGCAATACCGATTCTTTTCGAACCATAGTCCACCGCAATCACTCTTCTCATCGAATTATTAATCCCAGTGTTCAAAAACTCTCAAACCTTTCGACTGTACTTACACCTTTTATCTTTTTTAGTCTTTCAATAATTCTTGCCAAATGCTCGATGTTATGAACATAAACCGTCACGCTTCCATCAAATGCCGAATCTGTTGTACTGATATTTACGGATTTGATATTGGTATTTTGGTAAGAAACAATTGCGTGGGAAATATCATTTAATATTCCTGGTGAATCGGTGCCTGTTAATTTTAAACCTGCAACAAAAAGAGAAGTTTCAACCTCAGGCCATTGTACCGTGATAAATTTTGCTTCATTCTTTTCCTGTATCATTGAAAGATTATTACAAGATTTACGATGAATCTTTACTCCCTCTCCAATTGTGACATATCCGATTACAGAATCACCAGGAATTGGATTACAACACTTCGCATAGGAATATAAAATTCCATCAACCTTACCATCAACCAACACTCCTCCGACAGTACTTCGGGCAGCTGATGCAAAACTGTCAAATTCAAGAACAGAAATTTTCTCTTTCTTTTCTTTATCTTTAGTGGCTGCAAGTACTTCATCCAAATCAATTTTACCTTGAGCAATGGATTTAAAGAAATGCTTCGTGCTTTCAAACTTGAGATTTGTTGCTAATCGAATTATATCATCCTGAGTAAAGGATAATTTGAGCCTTTTTATTTTTTTCTCCCAAAGTTCTTTACCTGCGTTAACTATTTCTTCTTCTTCTTTATTTAAGTATTTACGAATCGCATTCTTGGCCTTATGTGTTATAGCGAACTTCAGCCAGTTTTTATTGGGGTGTTGATTCTTAGAAATAATTATGTCTACTTGATCGCCACTATGCAAACGCGTATCGAGCGGAACAATTTTACCATTCACCTTTGCACCAATACAGTGATGCCCTACTTTACTGTGAATTTCAAAAGCAAAATCTACGGGAGTAGAATTAATTGGAAGACGCTTCAAATCTCCTTTAGGTGTAAATACATAAATTTCATCTTGGTAAAGATTAAGCTTAAAGTTTTCAAGCAAATCCTTTTTTTCCTCATCTCTGCTCGCCGATTCAAAAATATCTCGTATCCAGTTAACCCAATTTTCTAAGTCTTTGTCCGATGTAGTTCTGCTTTCTTTGTATCTCCAATGAGCGGCGAAACCGCGTTCGGCAATTTCGTGCATTGCACGTGTTCGGATTTGAACTTCGACTAACTTACCATCAGGCCCAACAACAGTCGTATGAATAGATTGATAGTTATTTGTTTTAGGTATGGATATATAGTCTTTAAATCTGTCTGCAAGCGGAGGATACATTTGGTTTACAACTCCAAGAGTTGTGTAGCAATCGTTTTTATCATTTGTATCTAAAATAATTCTTATAGCAAATAGATCATAAATTTCTTCAAATGGCTTGTTTCGCCGAACCATTTTACGGTAAATACTATAAAGATGTTTTGCTCTTCCGCTGATTTCATATTTCAGCTTGTACTCGTGTAATTTTTTAGAAATTGGTTCTGAAAACTTTTTTATAAATGATTCTCGCTCATTTCTTTTAGCACTGATTTTATTGGAAATTTCATCATAGGCAACTTTATTTAAGTATTTAAACGCTAAATCCTCCAATTCCCATTTGAATTGCGCTAATCCAAAGCGATGTGCAAACGGTGCGTAAATTTCTAACGTCTCCTGGGCAATCCTTCGTTGCTTTTCAGGATAAAGATGTTCCAAAGTTCTCATATTATGAAGTCGATCGGCAAACTTAACGAGGATTACCCGAACATCTTTAACCATAGATAATAAAAGTTTTCGAAAATTTTCAGCTTGGGTAATTTCATGCCCTTTGAAAATTCCGCTTATCTTTGTTACACCATCAACTATTTCAGCAACCTCTTTCCCAAATTCCTTCTGAATCAGTTCAATGCTGATTTCGGTATCTTCAACTGTATCATGAAGCAATGCACTCACAACTGTCACATCATCAAGCGGAATTTCCTGAGCAACTATTAATGCAACCTCGAAGGGATGAGTGATATATTCATCTCCGGAAGCACGACGATCATTTTTGTGAGCTTCGATAGCAAATTCAAAACCCTTTAATAAAAATTTACTGTCAATGCTGGGAAAATTTTGATTGCAAGCTTCAAGAAGCCGATCAAACATTTTAATATATTTTGGATTGCTCAGACTCATTGTTGAAAATCAATTCAAACTGATTTCAATTTCTCTAATAATTTACCTTTTTTATCGGAATAGCGAAAGTCATGTACGCAGATTAAATTGTTTTTTAATCTACAAGTTCTTTCTTCATTTTTCTAACTTTCTTAAGTCGGTCAGCTAATTTTTCACGAACATCTTCTGATAAACTTCGTTCGGATAAAATCTCTTCGCATAACCTTAATGCTTCTCGTCTTTCACCGATTTTTACGTATTGTTGAGAAACAATGTGTTTCAGAGTGATTTCCTGATAATGATTTTGATCAGGTATTTTTTGGTAGGAATTGATAAGCTCATTGTAGATTTGAATTGCTTTCACAGGATTTACATCTTCATACGCTCTCGCTAACGCCCATTTCAAAGTTCTGTTAATCGGATTCTTTTTTAATTCTTTTTCCGCAATTTGTATTGCTCCATAAAAATTTTTCGTTTCAATGTAGATCCAAATCAAAGATACAGCAGCAAAATTTCTGTTGTAAGTAGTGTTATTTAAGGCAATTTCTAAATAACGTATTCCTTTTTCCGATTCATCATCAAAAAAAGGAAGCCATTCTAGAAACTCCAGCTTACGACTCTTCCAGAATTTATAAGTGCCAAGTGCAACATACGATTCATAAAAACTTGAATCCATTTCAAGACAGTCTTCAAAGTAATTTACAGAACTTAATCCACTGGAAATAGCCGATAACCAATCTTTATTCAAAACCCTCAGATAAGATTTATACCCTTTAGCTAAAGCAACAAAATAATGATTCCAAACATCGGAAGGATTATTTTCGAGACGTTGTTCAGCAAGTTCAAGCGCTTCATCCAAGTTTCGAATAACAAAATTTGAATTCAGCTCTTCGCCATAATCAAACGCTTTTGTAATATCTGTTGCGGCAAGATAAATTTTTCCAAGAGGTAATTCTGAATATTTTTTTTCAAGAATGCTGAATTTTGTCTTTGCTAAATCATAATTTTGATTTAGGATGTATTCAATTCCAACTTCAAGCAGCTTATTAACTTCGCTGTTAGGATATTTTTGTGAATAGGTAAAACTGTTAAGTAATATAGAAGCAATAAAAATTGCGGCTAATCTATAATGTACCAAATGTTCTATCTCCAGCATCTCCTAAACCAGGTATAATATAACCGCGTTCATTAAGTCCTCGATCAAGAACTGCCCCAAATATCTTAACATCAGGGTGGTCATTCTTCATTCGGTATAGACCTTCTGGTGATGCAACAATACACGCAAAGAGACATTCTTTTGAGCCACGTTTTTTTAAGTTTGTGATTGCTTGTGAAGAACTACCACCTGTTGCAAGCATCGGATCAAGCAAAATGACTTTTGAGGATTTCAAATTCTTTGGTGTTTTATAATAATATTGCTTCGGTTTCAAAGTCTCTTCATCCCTTTGCAGACCGATGTGTCCTACTTTTGCATCCGGAATGATGTCAAGAAATCCGCCTACCATACCTAAACCTGCTCTGAGTACCGGAACTAACACTACTTGCTGTGCTAATTCAAATCCATCTGTTAATTCCAATGGAGTTCGGACTCTCAACTTTTTTATTCTGAAATCTTTACTTATCTCGACAGCAAGGAGAGACGATATTCTCCTTACTGCTGAACGAAATGCTTCACTTTGTGTTGAAACGTCCCGAAGAACCGTTACATCCTTTTTAACTAAAGGGTGATCCAATAAAATAAAATTAGAAATTTTTCTGCTTATCATATTTTTTCATTAAATGATTTTCAACTCTTTTACTATTTATTCTTAAAAACTAAGGTCATTGGAACTCCAACATATCCAAAATATTTCCGAAGTAATTTTTCCAAATATTTTTTGTAGTTATCTTGAATCTCTTTCGGATAATTACAAAAGAATAAGAACTTTGGATAATCTCCTTCTGCTTGTGTGATGTACTTAATCTTAACTTCTTTACCCGTGTGTGTAGAAGATGGTGGATTTTCTTCAATCTCAGGAAGTAATTTATCATTCAACTCGCTTGTGGTAATTTTTTTTACTCTTTCGTTTTGTATAATCTGGCACAATTCTATCAATTTAAATATTCTTTGCTTAGTCAGGGCAGATATGAACACAACAGGTATAAAATCTAACGATCCTAATTTATTCTTTATTTCATTTTCATTTTTTCGAGCAGTATTGGTATCTTTTTCAATTAAGTCCCATTTATTTACTGCAAGAATAATTCCTTTTTTCCAGCGAAATGCTTCATCAATTATTTTTTGATCTTGCTTTTCTAAACCGAATTTGGACTCGAGTAAAACCACAGCAATATCACAATCACCAATTGCTTTCAGCGTTCTAATCGTAGAAAAAAATTCAATGCTTTCTTCGATCTTACTTCGCTTTCGTAAACCGGCAGTATCAACTAAGATTATTTCTTGTCCATAGTATTTTAGAATTGAATCAATGCTGTCTCGCGTGGTTCCGGGAATATCGGTTACAATACTTCTGTCCTGTCCAAGTAAAGCATTGACAAGCGAAGATTTGCCCACATTTGGTCTTCCAACAACTGCAATTTTAAGCCGCTTATCTTTTGTTTTATCTTCCAGAGTGAAATCTTGTGTGATAGCATCCAGCAGATCGCCAACTTTTCTTCCAGCAATTGCAGATATATCGTAAAGATTTTTCACTCCAAGTTGATAAAATTCATTAACTAATGCTTCATGATTTGCTGAATCAATTTTATTCACTACAAGAAAAAAATCTTTGCTGGATGTCCTAAGCATTTTCACTATTTCAACATCAAAAGGATTTACACCGGTACGTGAATCAACCATAAACAAAATTGATTCGGATTCCAAAAGAGCAATCTCAACTTGTTCCCGAATCGCTTTTTCAAAAAGGTCCGTTGAATTTGGAACATAACCGCCTGTGTCAATTAATGTGAAATGCTTCCCTGCCCATTCAACATCACCATAATTTCTATCGCGGGTTACTCCGCTTACATCATCAACAATTGCATCACGTTTACCAACTAAACGGTTAAACAATGTTGATTTGCCAACGTTTGGTCTTCCAACAATTACAACAATTGGAGTTTTCATA
>CAYMKU010000002.1:0-203755 GCA_964391015.1 uncultured Ignavibacteriaceae bacterium | reverse complement strand
GGAACGAACGGTTCCCCATTTATTGTGTATGGCTATGAAGGAATTAAATATGCTGTTGATAATGGAGCAAAAATTATCAATTGCAGCTGGGGTGGTGGCGGCTATTCTTTGCTTGGACAAGAAGTTATTAACTATGCAACCTCTTTAGGAGCGGTTGTGGCTGCTGCTGCAGGAAACGATAATTCATCTTCTCAATTTTATCCTGCATCTTACCAAAATGTTTTATCCGTAGCTGCAACAGATGAAAGTGATATGAAAGCTTCGTTTTCAAATTACGGCGCAAATATAGATGTTTCTGCCCCCGGTTACAGCATATACTCCACTTGGCAAAGTGATACTTATAGCTACGGATTTGGAACTTCCTTCTCATCTCCAATTACTGCTGGTTTAGCAGCTTTAGTAAAATCAAGATTTCCAATTTATAATTCTAATCAAGTTGCTGAACAGATTAGAACAAACTGTGACGATATAAATTCAATTAATCCAGGATTTGTCAATCAGCTTGGAAGAGGAAGAATAAATGCTTTTAAAAGCTTATCAAACATAAATTCGAAATCTGTTAGAGCAATTGATGTAAGATTTTCTGACGAACTTCCTGGCGGTAATGGTGACGGAGTTTTGCAGCCGGGAGAAACAATAAAAGTAATATGCAAGTTCGTTAATTACCTCAGCCCTACAAGCAATCTTGGTATTTACTTAGAAAGCAGTAATAATTATTCAACTGTACAAAATGAAATTTTTATTGCTGGGGTAAAAGCTACTCTTGACACCTTCAACAACAATACGTCCGCCTACATTTTTCAGATAACTCAAGCTGTTCCTCAAAATTCTGTTTTAACTTTCAACCTAAACTATCTCGATGGAAATTACCAAGACTTTCAGATAATAAGTGCAATTGCCAACCCAACCTATGCCACTCAAGCAGGCAATAACATTGCATTAACAATTACAAGCAAAGGTAATTTTGCATTTAATGATTACCCAGATAACTCACAGGGAGATGGATTTAAATTTTTAGACGGTTCAAATAATCTTTTTGAGGGAGCGTTGATGCTTGCAACATCTTCTTCGCAAGTCTCCGATTGTGCTCGTGGCAGTTCGGCTTCTGCTCAAAACTCTGACTTTACTACAATTCAACCCTTTGTTCTTAGTTCTCCTGGTACGTTTGCAGATGTGGAAGGAACTTGTGTAATTAGTGACAGTGATGCTGGAACAAATAAAATTGGCATCCGAGCAAAGCTTAACTCTTTTTCATTTAATGATGCTGGAAACCAAAACTACATTTTGTTACGATATAATCTTACCAATACAACAGATTCTGTAATTAATAATTTATATGCAGGTTTATTTTTTGATTGGGATTTTGCTGATGCAACTGACGATTTCACTTCCTACGATTCATTGGGTAATTTTGGATATACATACCGAGTTGGAGGAAATCCAAATACATGGATTGCGACAACTCTGCTTTCTTCAACCAATTACGGCTTTTGGGGAATTAATAATCAGGGCGGTGACGGCGGTTTCAGCATTTACGATGGATTTACCGATGCTGAAAAATGGCAATCGCTCTCCAGTGGAATTGGAAAACCGCAAGCTGGAGCGGGAGATATTTCACATGTTATATCAGGGGGTCCATTTTCAATCCAACCAAACGGAACTATTCACATTGCATTCGCTGTTGCCGGGGGATTTAGTTTAGATGATTTACGAATTGCGATTAACAATGCTAGGATTAAATATTCTCAAATACCAGCCTCTGTTTTAAGTAATGAAGAGGGCTTGCCAACCAAATTTTATCTTAGCCAGAATTATCCAAACCCATTTAATCCAAGTACAAAAATTAGCTGGCGGTCGCCTGTTGGTTGTTGGCAAACATTAAAGATTTACGATGTTTTGGGAAACGAAATTGCTACGCTTGTTGATGAGTATAAGCCCGCAGGAAATTATGATGTCGAGTTTTCCACTATATACACAATTACGAGTGGTGTATATTTCTATCGCTTGCAAGCAGGAGAATTCAGCGAAACAAAGAAGATGATTCTACTTCGTTGAGGTTTTTTTTTAGTAAAGTTCACCCTGCGTTTCATTGAGTCTGTAAAATAATTTGTGTCGTTTAGTTAGCCCAACATTAATTTTTAAGTTTTTGGAGTCTCGCCACCATTTTCTTCTTCCTCTTCCGGAACAACCTTCGCAATATCTGCGATCTGATCACCTTCATTTAATCGTATAACTCGCACACCCTGCGTGTTTCTTCCCATTACACGAATATCTTTTACGCTTTGTCTAATAACCATTCCATGTGAGGAAATAATAACCAATTCATCTCCATCAACAACTTCCATCATTGCTATCATCTTGCCAACCTTTTCGGTTGTCTTGACAGTAATAACACCCTTACCTCCTCGTCTGGTAATTCTATAATCATTAATATCTGATCGCTTACCGTATCCATTTTCGGTTACAACTAAAATATTGTCATTACGCTTAATCACGATAAGACCAACAACAACATCGCCCTTGGTTAAGCGGACACCACGTACACCTGTCGCAGTTCGCCCCATGTCACGAACATCTTTTTCATTAAATCGAACTGCAAAGCCGTAACGTGTTCCAAGCACAACGTCATTGTTTCCATCCGTCATTTTAACCGCAATCAGATTATCTCCAGGCACAAGATTAATTGCGTTGATTCCACCCTTTCGAACATTGCTGTATGCAGACAAGACTGTTTTCTTAACCGTTCCTTTCTTGGTAGCCATCATTAAATAAGCATCATCTTTAAATTCCTTAACTGTCACAAAAGCTGTAATATTCTCAGTCGGATCCTTTTCAAGAAGGTTAACGACCGATCTTCCTCTTGCAGCTCGCCCTCCTTCAGGAATTTCATGAACCTTCAGCCAATAACATTTCCCTTTGTCCGTGAAAAACATGATATAATGATGAGTTGAGGCAATAAACATATGTTCTATAAAATCGTCTTCTTTTGTACCTGCACCAGTCACTCCCTTCCCACCGCGATATTGCCTTCGGTAACCGCTAACAGGAAATCGTTTTATGAATCCTTGATGCGAAATCGTAACAACAACATCTTCCTCTGCGATTATGTCTTCAAGTGAAAATTCTTTGTAGTCGTGGATAATTTCAGTTCTTCTTTCATCAGCATACTTTTCTTTAAGAATAAGAAGCTCTTCTTTAATGATTTGCTTACGCTTTTTTTCACTGTCAAGAATACCTTTTAGCTTTTCAATAAGCTTAATCGTTTCTTTGTATTCATCTTCTATTTTCTTTCGTTCAAGCCCAGTGAGGCGCTGTAACCGCATATCAAGTATTGCCTTCGCCTGAATTTCTGAAAGCTTAAACTTTTTCATCAAGTTGACTTTTGCAGTCTCGACATCTTTAGATTTCTTAATAGTTTCAATCACAGCATCAATGTTATCGAGAGCAATAATATAGCCTTCCAAAATATGGGCGCGGCGTTCAGCAGCATCAAGATCAAACTTTGTTCTTCTGACAAGTACATCCATTCTATGGTCAAGAAAGTACTGCATCATCTGTTGAAGATTGAGAACTTTTGGTGAGCCGTTCACAAGCGAAAGCATAATTACACCGAATGTAACTTGCATCTGTGTGTGCTTGAATAATTGATTTAGCGTAATTGCTGGCTGTCCATCGCGTTTCATCTCAATAACAACGCGCAAACCATCTCTATCAGATTCATCTCTGATATTCGAAATTCCATCAATGCTTCCATCTCGTACTAGCTCAGCAATTCTTTCGATCATTGCTGATTTATTAACCTGATAAGGTATTTCGGTTATAACTATATTCTCGCGTTCATTTTTTAGGGTTTCGATATTTGCCTTGGCTCTGAGAACTATCCTTCCTCTGCCTGTTGTAAAAGCTTCTCTAACACCATCAAAGCCGTAAATTATTCCTCCTGTTGGAAAGTCAGGGGCTTTAACATACTTCATCAAATCTTCTGGTTTTAGCTTCGGATTTTCAATCAAAGCAACCAAACCGTCTATTACTTCTCCTAAGTTATGCGGGGGAATGTTTGTTGCCATTCCAACAGCAATTCCGCTCGCTCCATTTACTAAAAGATTTGGTAAGTATGATGGAAGCACGATGGGTTCCTGAAGAGAATCATCGAAATTGGGAGTAAAGGCGACTGTATTTTTATCAAGATCTCGAAGCATCTCATCGGCCATTCTTGCGAGGCGCGCTTCAGTATATCTCATTGCTGCCGGAGAATCACCATCAATCGAACCAAAGTTTCCTTGTCCATCAACTAAAGGATAACGAAGAGAAAAATCTTGAACCATTCGCACCATAGAATCGTAAACGGCCGTATCTCCATGTGGGTGATATTTACCGAGTACCTCTCCAACTATTCTTGCTGATTTTTTATATGGCTTATTGAATTGAACTCCGAGTTCGTGCATTCCGAAAAGCACTCTTCTGTGAACTGGTTTTAATCCGTCCTTAACATCAGGCAGCGCACGAGCAACAATTACGCTCATTGCATAATCGATGTAAGAAGATTTCATTTCTTCTTCGAGTGATACGGGAACAATTTTTTCGAATATGGTTGTCATAAAATTATGTCTAAGTGTAAAACTCTTATCTGTTTGATTTTCTTTAAATATCTAAATTCGCATACTTAGCATGCTTCTCAATAAATTCTTTACGCGGTTCAACAGCATCGCCCATCAGAGTTTCAAAAATTTTATCTGCCGCTGCAGCGCTTTCTATCGTTACTTGAAGAACTGTTCTTGTTTCAGGATTCATTGTTGTTTCCCAAAGCTGCTCTGGATTCATCTCGCCAAGTCCTTTATACCTTGAAATTACCAAACCCTTTGGATGACCCTCCTCCGTTAGCTCTTCTGATTTTTCGTCAACGGTTTCTTTTCCGTTTCCTTTCAATCGTTTAATTATATCCTCTCGCTCTTTTTCATCGAATGCATAAAATTCTTGCTTTCCTTTTTTAACTTTGAAAAGCGGTGGTTGTGCAATATAAACTTTACCTGCAGTTATTAAATCTTTCATGTGGCGGTACAAAAAGGTAAGCAGCAATGTTCTGATATGGCTTCCATCCACGTCGGCATCTGTCATCAAAATTATTTTACCGTATCTCGCTTTAAGCTGATCAAATTCTGCTCCGAGTCCGGCACCAATTGCAGATATGATTGCCTTGATTTCATTGTTCTCCAAAATTTTATTGAGCTTTGCTTTTTCTACATTAAGAATTTTTCCTTTAAGTGGAAGTATTGCCTGAAATCTTCTATCTCTACCCTGCTTTGCTGAACCACCAGCAGAATCACCTTCCACAATGTAAATTTCACAATGTTCGGGATCAGTTATTGAACAGTCGGCAAGTTTACCAGGAAGGTTCATGTTGTCTAAAGCATTCTTTCTTCTTGCCAGATCCCTTGCTTTTCTTGCTGCTTCTCGTGCTTCTGCTGCACGCATACATTTTTCAATTATTTTCTTTCCTGTGGATGGATTTTCCTCCAAATGTTCAGCCAGCTTTTCTCCAACAAGAGTTTCAACGGCAGATTTAGTTTCGCTATTCCCCAATTTGGTTTTTGTTTGACCTTCGAACTGCGGCTCTGCAACTTTAACAGACAGCACCGCTGTTAACCCTTCTCGAAAATCATCGCCAGTTAACTGAATCTTATTATCTTTAATCAGACCATTTTTCGTGGCATAATTATTTAGCGTTCTAGTAAGTGCTGTTTTAAAACCAACGAGATGTGTGCCGCCCTCGTGTGTGTTGATGTTGTTTACATATGAGAAAATGTTTTCGGTGTAGCTATCACTGTACTGAAACGCTATCTCTATTGGCGTGTTATCTCGTTCGCCTTCAATATAAACTGTTTTGTGCATTGGTGTACGTGTTTCATCGAGATATTTAACAAACTCAATCAGTCCGCCTTTAAAATGAAACGTTTCTTCTTCACCGCCGTTTCTTTCATCTTTAATTTTTATTGTGATGTCTTTATTGAGATAAGCAAGCTCGCGCATTCTTTCCGCAAGAGTATCAAACTTAAACTTAATTGTTTTAAATATTTCCTCGTCAGGCTTGAACGTAGTTTTTGTTCCTGTTTCGTTTTTCTTAACAGTGCCAATTTCTTTAACAGGTTTTACCGCAATGCCCCTTTTATATTCTTGAAAATATATTTTACCATCTCTTTTTACTTCAACTTTAAGCCACTCGGAAAGAGCATTAACAACAGATACACCAACGCCGTGCAGTCCGCCAGATACTTTGTAGGAGCTCTTGTCGAACTTTCCACCAGCATGAAGTATTGTCATTACAACTTCAAGTGCAGATTTTTTTTCCTCAGGGTGAATATCAACCGGAATGCCGCGTCCATTATCCTGAACGCTGATGGTTTCATCTTTATGAATTGTAATTTCGATATTGTCCGCAAAGCCCACGAGGGCTTCGTCAATGCTGTTATCTACAACCTCGTTCACGAGATGATGAAGTCCGCGAGTTCCAATATCCCCGATGTACATCGCTGGTCTTTTTCTTACTGCTTCGAGCCCCTTTAGAAC
Source organism: uncultured Ignavibacteriaceae bacterium (assembly GCA_964391015.1). Lineage (GTDB taxonomy): Bacteria > Bacteroidota > Ignavibacteria > Ignavibacteriales > Ignavibacteriaceae > XYD12-FULL-36-8. The sequence continues at coordinate 197,191 of CAYMKU010000002.1, read as the reverse complement.
GTTGATACTTTTTGCATCATAGATATTTTGATTTTTAGTCTCTGCCATTTCTCTTTTCTTAATTATATTAAACTTGTTTTATGGTTGAAATTTTATGGCTTTAATTATTTCTTCGTTATAGAAGACATTAATTTTTTCAATTATGGTACTTTGGTTAAACTTTAATTCGCTTCTCCACACAGCATTGGCAACTTTAAGATGTAAAATTCTTTTTTCAATCTTTACTGGTAACGCTATTTTTTTTAGATCCGGAAAAATTTTATGAAAACTCCTAATTATATCGTACTGTTTAATAGTCTTTCGCAGTTTTTCAAACCCAGGCTCTTTATTAACAATTTCCGAAATGCTTAAAAATCCATCAGACATAAACAACATTTCCATTCTCAAGTTTAATTATTTTGTCACTAACTTGTTTTCGAAAATATGAGATGTTTGTAAAGTCTGTCAGAGTTATAAATGTCTGTCCCACATTCCTTAGGTTTTCGCTTATACGAACTGATCTTTCTGTATCAAGTTCTCCAAAGACATCATCTAATAAAAATATTGGTGCTTTCCCTGTTTTCTCTTTCAAATAAAAAAATTCTGCAAATCTTAGCGCAACTTGAAATGTTTTATGTTGCCCTTGCGAACCGAAGGTTCGAAGGTTTACGCCATTTATCTCAAAAATAAAATCGTCTTTGTGTGGACCAACTAAGCATGTGCCTCTTCTTATTTCGTCTTCCTTTTTTTCCTCAAGTAATTCAGAAAAACGATCCTCGGCGTGTACTCCATCATAGCCATTAAGAAAAAAATATTTTAACCCTGGCTTTTCTTGCTCACTTAAAATCTCTTGGTAAGCTTGTTTTACAAATGGATCAAATTCGTTGAAAAACTTTTTTCTGTAATTAATAAGTTCCAATCCTGTTTCAAGCAATTTTTGAGTCCAGGCATTAAGTTCATTTAAATTTTTACTTTCTTTTAAGCTATTTAGTAGCGCCGTTCTTTGTTTAACTGTTTTGTTATAATCAAAAAGAGTTGCCATGTATGATGAAGATGCTTGGCAATAAATTGAATCTATAAGTTTTCTACGATCGGCAGGATAACCAAAAGTTATGGAATGATCTGCTGGTGTAAGTATAACGATAGGATAATTACCTATTACTTCCGATGCACGATGTTTCTGTTTCCCATTTTGAAAATAACTTTTTCTGTTTTCTTCTGCGGAATAAATTATTCTAACATTGTCATCAACCAGATTTGCAAAATTTCCTAATATTTCGAAGACCCTTTCACCAAATTTCAATACTTCATTATCACTATTTGTATTATGACTTTTTGTAGTACATAGATAATAAATGGATTCGAGCGTTGCTGTTTTACCTTGTCCGTTTCCTCCCACAATATAGTTTAGTTTTTCCGAAAAGTTGAGCGAAATATCTTTATGGCATCTGAAATTTTTTAATTTAATGGAGGTCAGAATCATTCTTAGTTATTTAAACGAACCGGCATTAATAACAATAACAGCTCTTCGGAGTCCTTAGTTTTAGAAGGTTCAATAATACAAGCTTTAGTGGGCGAATGCAGTTTGAATATTACATCATCATCATTAACATGTAATAAAACATCGTTAACATACGCAGTATTAAAACCTATTTCCATAGCTTCTCCCTTATACTCGCAAAGAATATTTTCAATTGCATTAGATCCTCTATCAATATCCTCAGCAGATACTTCAAGATTATTTTTCTTTAGTGTGAATTTTACTTGCTTTGAGTTAGAGCTTGAAAATAGTAACATTCGCTTTACTGAGGATAGCAGGTCGGTGGTTTTTATTTTCAGCATATTTTCGTTTTCTAATGGAATTACGCTGTTATACGCAGGATATTTTTCTCCGATTAACCTCGTGATGAATTCGAGTTCACCCATTTGAAAAGAAATATGAGTCTTACTCAAATAAATTTTAACATCACTCTCAGTAAGAGTTTTAGCTAAAACAGAAATCGCTCTCTCGGGAATGATATACTGTTCATTTTTTTCAGTTTTAATATTCTTATAAACATATTTAACTAAGCGATGCCCATCTGTAGTAACAAATCTTAAACCATCGGTAGAGAACTCTAATAACGTACCTGTCATTGCGGGTCTCATGTCTTCTTTGCTCATTGCAAAAGCCGTTTGATCAATTGCTTTTTTTAAATCATTTCCACTAATGATTATTTCTTTATCACGGCTGACTGAAGGAATTGCTGGAAAATCATCGTGAGATGAATACCCAATATTATATGTTCCAAAATCTGTTTTCAGTTTTAATTTTAGGTTAGGAGAATTTTCGAAATGAATTTGAGTTTCTTCTAAATTTCTGATAACATCGTAAAGTAAACGAGCAGGCACAACTATCTTTATATTTGATTCTGCTGCAACGTTAATTGATGCTTTAAGCGCTATCTCTAAATCTGTTGCACAAACAATTAATGCCCCATCCTTTATTTCAAGCATGAAATTTTCTAGAATAGGCATAGGTGTTCGGCTTGGGATCGCTGGAATTATTTTAGAGAGAAGTTTCTCTAAGACTTTACTGTTTACTTTAAATTCCATTTTGTTTCTCCTAAAAATCGTACAAAATTAACAAAAACACTCTCAAATCTCAATGCTGAAAGATAATACACTACACTATTTTATTAAGAAGTGTTGTTGTGATTCTATTTATTCACATATGTATCATTATAATTAGTATAAATTAATTAATATTTAAATATTTTAATTATAGTAATAATAACGTTGATAAGTTAATAAACAGAAAAACATCTTTTATCTTATAAAATAGGCAGTTGTATCAAATTAAATTGTTTATAAACTAAGTTCGAATTGTGGGCTAAAAATGAGATGTTAATAATGTATATATTATTAACAAATAAAATTTAAGTATTCAACATAGGAGTGTTAATAAAATTTTGTGTTAGAAACATGCAATTTCTATTTGACTTCGCAAACTTTCCACAAGGTTCTTGATACTAACATCTTCATTTTGTAATTGCTCAATAGAATTACATGCATGTATTACAGTTGAATGATCTCTACCACCAAAATGCAATCCGATAGTCTTCAAAGAGGATTTTGTTAGTTCTTTAGAAAAAAACATTGCCAGTTGTCGCGCCAGCACAATTTCTTTTTTGCGAGTTTTATCTCTTAATTTATTTTCATCCACACTTAGAGTCAAACAAACCGCTTTTGTTATACCATCTATAGATACATTTACTTTTCGGTCCGTTGCTATTTCTTTAACTGTTCTTTTCGCAAGATCGAGATTAATGTCCTTTGAGTTTAAGGATGAATTGGCAAGCAGTTTTATTAAACAACCCTCTAATTCCCGTATGTTAGATGTAATACTGCTAGCAACGTATTCAAGAATTTCATCTGAAACTATCATTCCATAATCTTCTGATTTTTTCTTTAGAATAGCAATTCTGGTTTCGAGATCGGGAGATTGTATGTCTGCCGATAATCCCCATTGAAATCTTGAAATCAATCTTTCATCCAACCCCTTTAGATCTTTAGGCGGCTTGTCGCTCGAAAGTACTATTTGCTTTCTTGCCTGATGAAGAGTATTAAAGATATGAAAAAAGAGATCCTGAGTTTTTTCTTTCCCAATTAGAAATTGAATATCGTCTATAATAAGTATATCCATGCTTCTGTAAAAACTAGAAAATTCGTTTACTTTATCAGACTTAATTGCCTCTACAAATTGTACTGTGAAAATGTCTGAAGGCAAGTAAATAATTTTTTTATCAAAAAACTTTTCAAGAATTTTATTCCCTATAGCTTGCATAAGATGTGTTTTGCCAAGCCCAACACCGCCGTAAAGGAATAAAGGATTAAATGAAGTACCGCCAGGATTTTCGCTTATAGCAGTAGCAGCAGCTCTTGCCAATTGATTGTTTTCACCCTTGATAAAATTATCAAAAGTGTACCGTGGGTTAAGGAAGGAATTATATTCTTGCTTAGGCTGTGACGGCTTTATGGTTTCAGAAATTTGACGAAGACTCTCGATTTCAGGTTTACTCGTTTCAGGCTCGTCGGACAAAACATATGTAAGTGAAAAATTCTCACCAGTGGCATTTTGCATGGATTTGTTTATTAAATTCTTATAATGCTCGTCGAGCCATTCCCAAAAAAACTGGCTGGGTAATTGAACTTTAATGGTAGAATTGTTTAGCTCTAGTGGTTTAATCGGAAGAAACCATGTATTAAACGTCATTTGAGTAACGTTATTCTTAATTTCCCGTAAGAAGCTACTCCATATTTCAGTGAGGTTTTTTGTTGTTACATTAGAAATCAATTCGATATTAAGCATGCTTGAATTATCCACAAAAAGAAATTTTATAAGCCATTAAAATTTAAGAGGTTTTGCCTTTGATACACTTAGAGAAATTGAAACCCATCAACAAGTTATTAACATTAAAATGATGCCATAACCCATTATAAAATAATAAATTAAAACACAGTTTGATTTTATTCACACAAAATAATCTAGCGAGAACGACTGCCTTCTTTGTCAGGTATTTGTGAAACGTTTTCACGAAAAAAAGTTATCCACAAAACATTAACAGTAAATTGATAACCCTCTAATTGAAAAAATATGAAGTAATGTTGTTCAAAGCAAATTAATTTTTTCAAAAATGATTATTTGAAAAATCCAAATTACCAGCGATAATTTTTTTATTGTTTGTTTGAGCCTGTGTATATATTTTTGAACTCTTTTAAATATAAATTAGGAAAAAAATGAAACGAACCTATCAACCAAGTAATCGTAAGAGAAAAAACACCCACGGATTCAGGGAAAGGATGAAAACTAAAAATGGAAGATCTGTCTTGGCAAGACGAAGAGCAAAGGGCAGAAAAAAATTAACAGTAAGCGATGAATAGAAAAACTTGAAGTCCTGTGGGCTTTCTGCTTTTGAAAGAATTAAAAGCAAAAAAGATTTTGAAAACATTTTTATTGAAGGCGAAACAACCTATTCATTAGATAATACAATAAGAGCCAATTTTATATTATCCAGCAATGTGATGAATGCAGCAGGAGTAAAATTTGCAGTTGCAGTAAGTAAAAAGTTAGGAAATGCTGTTTGGAGAAACAGGATTAAGCGATTAATCAGAGAATCTTATAGATGTAATAAACTTGAGTTGATTGAAGAATGTAAAAAACAGAACACTTTGCTTGAAATTATATTCTCACCACAAGCACTAAATCAAGTAAAAAACAAGCACATAGGGTTAATGGACATTAAACCCCAAATAAAAGAAATAATAGATAGTTTAAAAGAAAAAATTAGATGAGGAGAATTTTTATTCTCTTAATACGAGGTTACAAAAAAATCATTTCTCCCATGCTTCTACCAGCTTGCCGTTTTTATCCAACATGCTCGGAGTACTCAATCCAGGCATTGGAAAAATTTGGGGTTATTAAAGGTGGGGCTAAATCAATTTGGCGAATCTTAAGATGTAACCCGTTTAACAAAGGTAGTTACGACCCAATAGAATAGTGAAATAAAATTATGGATAGAAATACAACAATAGCCTTTATTCTCATTAGCGCAATTTTAATAGTGTGGTTATTTATTAACTCACCACAATCGCCAACCACGCCCGAGAAAACAGCAGACACGACAGCAATATCAAAAGATAAGTCTTATGAAAAAAGTTCCTCAGATAAGACTATAAAAAAGTTAGAAGAGAGCAAGCAGCTCTCGGACAGTTCAAGATATGGTAATTTTTTTATGGCCCCCAGCAGTAAAGAAAAGGTTATTACTGTAGAAAGTGATTTAGTAAAATTAGAGTTATCAACTCGGGGGGGCAACATAAAAAAATATTACCTAAAAAAATTTAATAATTGGTATTCAATTGATGCCGATGGGGGAAGAAACTTTTACTATGATAAAGTTCAACTTATAAATTACTCACGGGGCGGGAATTATAATCTTTCTTTTGTTACATCAGATGGAAAAGCCATCAACACAGGAACGCTTGATTTTAACTTTCTGGGGTCCAAAACCTATTATAAAATATCTAACGATGACTCATTGGTGATTGCATTTAATTTAAATGTTAATGGGAATAAAGTGCTTACCAAGTTGTTTATTTTTTATGGAAATAGGTATTCAATGAATACCGAAGTTGAGCTGAAAGGAATGGAAAGCATTATTAGCAACGGAGCGATCGACCTTGTTTGGGATAATGGAATAAGATTCGTAGAGGAAAACTCGGTTGATGAAGCCAATTATTCTAATGCGAGTTTATTTTACGGAGGAGAACAAGTTATTTTAGATGCGAAATCTGCTGGGGAAGTTGTCGAAAAAGATTTTTCCGGAAGAATAGATTGGATTGCTGTGAGGAACAAATACTTTGCGGCAATAATTTCACCTAAAAACCCGCAAAACATTGAGGGGGGTTACATTAAAGGTGAACATGTTAACTTAAATAATAACGGCGTTGAGGAATTTTATATAACGAGATTGATCCTTCCTCTAAAAAATCCTAACTATGAAAAGCACCAATTTTCCTTATATATTGGGCCAGTTGACTATTCAATTCTAAAAGCCGAAGGTAATAACTTAGAAAAAATAGTTGATTTTGGAAGTTTCTTCGGATTAAAATTCGTTGTCAGACCAATTGCAGAATATGTTCTTCTTCCTCTCTTTAACTTTTTACATATTTTTATTCCTAATTACGGATTTGTCATAATAGTTTTTTCCTTGATAATAAAAGTTGTTCTTTATCCTTTAACAAAGAGCAGCTTACACTCAATGAAGAAGATGCAGCTACTACAACCCAAGATTTCAGAGATTAAGGAAAAGTATAAAGATGATCCCCAAAAGATGAATAAGGAAACAATGAAGTTATATTCTACTTACGGCGTAAATCCTGCTGGCGGATGTTTACCTCTTATTCTTCAAATGCCAATTTTTGTTGCAATGTGGGGATTATTTCAAGTTGCAATAGATTTAAGACAGCAGCCATTTATGTTTTGGATGAACGATCTTTCTCGACCCGATATTATTGCAAAGTTACCCCTAAAGATTCCACTTTTTGGAATAGATAAAATAAGCGGGCTGGCACTTTTAATGGGCATAACGACATTTATTCAACAGAAGATGACGGTAAAAGATCCAAAACAGCAAAGCTTGGTCTACATTATGCCTATCATGCTGACTTTGATGTTTATGAGTTTTCCATCCGGATTGAACCTGTATTATTTTATGTTCAACTTATTTTCAATTTTGCAGCAATTTTATGTGAATAAAAAGCACGACAATGTTGTGTTAGAACCCATTGCACAAAAACCGGGAAAGAAAAAAGGGTTCATGGAACGATTGATGGAAACAGCAGAACAAAGTGCCAAAGCTCAACAACAGCGAAGAAAAAAATAAGAATCGTTGGGGTGTTTGTAAATACTTCAGAAATGAATATAATTCTGAAGCACAAATATTTTTTTCTTTAATGCATATTTGTAGAAAAATATTTTTTCTTTTCTTTCCTCTTTTTCTTTCAATTTCATTTGCTCAGCAGACTGAGATCATAAAGATTGAAACAACAATAAGATCTTTACCATTTAATCTTACCGAAAATATTTCAAAAGATAACCCTGTTGTTGCTCTTGCTCTTAGTGGAGGCGGAGCCAGGGGTTTAGCTCAAATAGGTGTTCTTAGGGCACTAGAAGAAGGAAATATACCCATTGATTTGATTGTTGGAACAAGCATGGGCAGCGTGGTTGGTGGATTGTATTCCGCAGGTTACACAATAGGCGAGCTTGATTCGATAGTAAGGGTAGTTGATTGGGGCTCATTTGTATCCTTAGATAGAAAACTGAACAGACGCGAACTGTTCATAGATCAAAAAATATCTGAAGATAAAGCAATTCTTAATCTTCGTTTACAAGGGCTGAAGCCAATAATTCCTACTGCAATAAACGACGGACAAAAATTATCAAATCAGCTAAATCTACTTACACTACAAGCCCCCATTCATGTTAGAGAAAGTTTTGATAATCTACTTTATAAATTTAGGACGGTGTGTACAGATTTAGTAACTGGAGAAAAGGTCGTGTTAAATCATGGTTCGTTGAGTTTGGCAATTAGGGCAAGTTCGAGCGTATCTTTTCTTCTGTCGCCTACAAAATATGACTCACTACTTTTAGTTGATGGTGGTTTGGTAGCAAATATTCCTGTAAAAACCGCATTAGAGGAAGGTGCAGATTTTATCTTAGCCGTGAACACTACAAGCGGCTTACACAATGAAGATGAGCTTGTATATCCTTGGATTGTTGCAGATCAAGTTGTAAGCATCCCAATGAAGTTGTTAAATGAACTGCAGTTAAAATCCGCAAATTTGATAATTCAACCAGAGCTACAGAATGTAGCGGCAAATGATTTTACAAATCTAGATTCTATAATTGCAAAAGGATATATATCCGCCAAACCTTTTGTTGAACAAATTAAAATCAAGATTGATTCTTTAACAGAATTAAAATGCAGTGAAAATAATTGTTACTATAAAAACCCAATAATTAATAGCATGAGCGTACCTGAATTTCCTGAAGCACTTGCAAACTATATTGATGTGGGTGATTCGGTTTCTAAAGCATCAATTAAATGCGCACTTAATGATGTATATAAATCTGGTGAATACAAAACACTAGAAGCACATGTTGAGTACAAAGGCAATCGTTGTTCAATTGAAGTTATTGGTGAGAAAAAACCCACGATTAAATCATATACGGTTTTTGGAGTTGAGGTAGTTGAGAAAGATTTGATTGATTCGATTTTGATATATCTTTTGGACAAACCATTTGTTGAAAAGAAAGTAGTTACCTCAATTATTCAAATACATAGTCTTTATAGGGCGAGAGGATATTCGCTTGCGGATTTAACAGACATTTCATTTAATCAAGAGACGGGAAACCTTTCTTTGACTTTTGATGAGGGCAAAATTTCTAAAATTTTCTTGGAGGGTAACGACAGGACCGACGAAACAGTAATAACAAGGGAATTTCCGGTAAAAGAAGGAGATTATTTCTTATATCAAAATATTGAGGAGGGTTTGACCAACCTTAGAAGCACCAATCTTTTTAGTGATGTTGTATTTAGTGTCGTAAAAGAAGGAAATGAAAACGTTGTTCATCTTAAGGTATCGGAAAAGGTGTCTGGAATAGCAAGGTTGGGTTTTAGGGCTGACGGTGAAAACAAAACACAATTCAGCCTAGATGTTCGGGATGAGAATTTATTTGGAAGCGGAACAGAAATAGGAGCTTTGATTTACGGTGGAACAAGAGACAGAGGATTTATTTTAGAGCACAAATCTAATCGGGTTTGGAATACTTATTTTACTTATAAGATTAACGCATATTATAAAATTGATGATGCTTTCCTTTATGGAGACGATCCCCCTGTTTCCAGGAACAAATTTTCTCGCTCAGTTTTGGGCGAGTATCGCCAAATTTTTTATGGGGCGTCTCTTTCAGTAGGAACGCAGGTGGAAAAATTTGGAAACCTCATTTTCAAAGGTAAGTATCAGTATGACCAAGTTAAAAACAAGACGAATGAAGTAGTCTCTCCGTACAAAACTAAAATTGTAAGCTTAAAAATCAGCACGACTATTGATACACAGGATAAATATCCATATCCACAGAACGGATTCCTTTTTTCTGGAGCATATGAAACCGGACAAACATTTCTTGGTGGAGATATCGGCTTCACAAATTTTTCCATTGATTATAAAAATTACTTTACCTTTTCTGATGATCATACGATCTCTCCACGAATTTCGCTTGGTTTTGGCGACAAGACATTGCCGCTGAGCCAACATTATTCTCTTGGCGGACTGAATTCATTTTTTGGGATGAGAGAAGATGAGTTTAGAGGAAGACAATTATTCTTGGCATCTCTTGAATATAGATACAATTTGCCTGTTGACTTATTTTTTGATACCTACCTTATGCTTAGATATGATCTGGGTTCAATTTGGGCTGTCCAGGAAGCCATTCGTTTTAAGGATCTACGACACGGAATTGGAGTGACGATCTCCCTTGATAGCCCAATTGGTCCTGCAGACTTTGCAGTGGGAAGAAGTTTTCTTTTCAAAAAGAATTTACCAGACAACCCAATTAATTGGGGAGAAATAATTTTTTATTTTTCAATTGGGTATTATTTTTAATAATAGTAGAACTTAGCAGATTCGTTTTTTTGGTGGTAATTCATTTAGAGAAATAGAGCTGCGCTAAAGTAGGTATTTTAAAAGCTCAGATTTAGAAAAAGCAGGAAGCGAATTTTCAAACTCAACAGTTTTATTTTTATCCCACTCCTTTTCTTTTGATAGTTTCGGTGAATGGATTCCGATTACAGCAATTCGATTTTCTAACAAAATTTCTTTCTCACCAAATAAAAAGAATATTATAAAAACAGGGATATTCATCTTAGTTTTCCAATCCAAATATGCATGATATGCGCGTTCGTTCATTATCCATCTTGATTTATGTTTACCTTTCCAATCGAGTAGTGCTTCTTTTCTTTTGTAAGAAATAATCAAATCTGGCTTATCTTTTCCCCGCTCCCAAACTTTTTCATATCGCTTATCCTTGCCAAAAATTTCAAAATTTATTCCCCACTGAATAAGTAAATTTTTGCCATATTGCTCAGCCAAATCATGTAATTTGTAATTGTTCCTAAATTCCTCGATAGATTTGTGCGGTTTAAAGTCTAATTCTTTCATGGTTGAAATTTTTGAAAATCGTTTGTGCGAAGCTAAAGTAATTTTGTTTTATCAACAAGAAGCACATGAAAATGAATATTGCAATACTTAGTTTAGCATAAGAAATAATTTTTCTAATAGGAATTGATATGACCAAAGGTTTTACACACTATCCAATAATCACTATCTCAAACTTTAAGAAATTTGTTAAGAAAATTAGCTTTGAACTAAAGCCAATCACAATATTGGTTGGCCCCAATGGAAGCGGGAAGTCAACGGTTATAGAAGCGCTAAACATATTTAGTAAATCGTTGAGATTTTTTGAGGGATCTGAAAACTCACCGGATTTTTTGAATAATTACTCGTTTGAAGATTTGATTTCTATTAAAAACAAAAAACGGTTTGAAATTTCAGCCCGCAGTCAATTTGGTTCAGTTGAAGAAATAACAGAAGAAATAAATGCCACAACATCGTTTATTAATTTTGAAGGAAATCCAACGTTTGAAATATTGAAGTTTGAAAAGAGGATGATTTCATCATCTACCGGTATTAAGGATCGCAAGAAATTCTGGTTAAAAATTAATTTGAATTATTTTAAAGAATTTAAATTAGCGGTGGAATTTAAAAAGATAGTTGATTATCTGAAAACTGAATTACCCCCCTCTTTTATAGAAGAAATCAGTGATAAAAAGGAAGAACTTGAGAAAATAGTTTCTTTCGGACTAATAATATATAAAACAGATTGTAATTACTTAGAAGAAGTGTCTAAAGAAGAAAAAACCATTATTAAACTTTCATACGGAATTTTAACAAACAAATTTTTTTATAATGATTACGTTAAAGATAAAAACATGCTTACAATTTTGGTTTATCTAGCATCTAAAAGAACAAAATACGGAAGCAATATGTCTTTCTATGAAATTAGTAGGCTTAGTGAGAAAGCGTTTGAAAATTTTAACTCGATTCGCTCCAATTTGGCCGACGTCCATACTAATCTTGGAACAAGAGATTTGATTGATGAAACCCGAAAGCAACCGCCCATGCATTTTATAATGACCGATAAGTTTATTGAGGAAGACTTCTATGAATTGGCAGCTTTCTTACTTGGCAAGAAGAATGTAATTGATATACTCCCCGGTTTTGAAAACAGGAAAGAAATACTTGAGCATTGGCTTTCAGAATTTGGTATCGCCGAAGAAATATCTATTAAGCAGGTTGAAAAAATAAAACCAAATACCAAAATTTTTGAAATTTTATTATCTCACAAGGGAAAATCCTTTTCTTTATCATCATTAAGCTCTGGTGGCAAACAAATTCTTCCAATCGTTTTTAATTGTATAAATTATGATTTGGCAAGGTATGTCAGACAACCAGAACTACATCTGCACCCAAAACTACAAATGAAATTGGCCGATTTTTTTGTTTACATCAAAAATAAAGTTGAACCATGGTTCTTAATTATTGAAACACACAGCGAACATCTAATTAGAAAATTTCAATTGCTTGTTGCCAAGGGGGAGATTAGCCCAAAAGAAATTCATGTCTTGTACTTTGATATAAATGAAAAGGATAATTCAACCAAGATAGTCGAGTTGCCGTTAAACGATAGGGGTGTGTTTACTAAACCATGGCCGCATGGTTTCTTTGAGGAATCAGCAACATTAAACATCCAGCTTATTGAAGAAATTTTAAGTAGAAAAAATTAAGAGCATGCGACAACCAGTTACAATACATACTCAAACTTTAGAGAATTTAATCTTTCAACTTGCGCGAAACTTTTATGATGAGAATTCAAGAAACCAGTATAATAAATTAGTAGAACACCTTAAAAATTATCACGTGATCTGCCTGGATAGAAGCTCAAATTGGATAGTGCACTATAAAAACAGCTTAGCTGAGCTTATCAATGTGAATCGGTTCGAGTACGGTGAAATAGTAAGAAAAATCCTTGATACAGACTTAACCAAAATTTTAATGATGTATCCACTGCCTATTGAAGCAATGAGCATTCAAATAGAAAAGCTATGTATAGAATTAGCCGAAAAGTCTAGTTCTAAAATTTTAGTTTGCGATAAAAAACTCAAGTATGACAAATTGAAGGACTACTCGATCAAGGAATTTAATGAGAGGAATGATAAACTGACCAACCTACTCCGAAAAGAAAAAGTTTGTTATTTCAACAAAGGTGAAACAATCGAAGGATTTAAATTCTTAGAACCTTTTATAATGTATGCAAAACAAATAGTAATATATGATGAGTATTTATTTAAAGAGTGTGAAGATTATATGGTTATTTCAACCATCTTTCAACTGGCAATAGACCCCAAGGAGATAATCGTAGCAACGAAGTTTAATGATGCAAGAAAAGATCATAATGTTAAAAACAATCTTGAGCAACTAAGACTCAACTTTCCCAATACTAATATTAAAGTTGCTTTTTATAGAGAGCACGAGAGAAAAATACTTACTGAATATTCGAAAATCGTTCCCAGCCACAGTTTGAATAACATAAGTATGGAAGATAAAAATAAGTTAATGATTAAGAAAGAAATGACGTTTACGGCAACGCTAATTCATGCAAATCTTTTCTGAATCTAATAACTTAAATTTGATTTATATAATTATTTAGTATGGGTTATTTAGAATATTCGAGAATAATTCTCAGTGATGATGTTAATAGTTGGCGCTATAGTTTTTAGTAGATATTGTGTTTTTTCATCTCTCCCCCAATTATCTTTATTGGTAGGCGTGCTAGGATGTGTGAAACAACCCAGAAATATTTTCTTATTTTTAATCATTCCAATATATAGGTTTTTAGTTAGCAATTCAGTGTGATCAAAAACGCCAAGAAAAGGAGTAAGAAAACTCCTGCTCTGGAGAATTATTATGGTTGGCTCAAGTATCTCCAATGTAGCACGAAAGTGTTTAGAACAATTTCGCTTCATTTCATCGGTTGCTTTTCCCTTTTTGCCCCCACCCGCTTTGATAGCAGAACATAAAAGAAAGTTCACCAGTGCGAAAGTATCAAATATGTGATACCCCTCATTGTTAAATTGTTGCAATTCACCATCGGCATCCTTACCCAATCCCTTATTAAAAAGTAATCTTAAAACGCTAGTTGTCCCTCTCATATGGGGATTACGTTTTGAAAATGTTAAGCTACCACTTTTATAAATCATTTCGGCTCGCTGCTCTAGGGAAACAAGGCGATCATTTGTCCCATATTCTTGCCCGACTATTAGGATCCTGAACGGTTTTTCATTAAGTGAAGCATCGTATAATTTGCCTACGTGTGATAACTGTCCTTCATAGAAATTGCCTGAGTGAGAAGTGCGGCACTCATTATATTTAGAACAAGCGAAGGTATCCTTCGTATGAATATTTTTTGAGCAATATTCATTTAATCTTTTTATTCGTTCGATAGTTAACTCCGGATAAAATTTATATTTGAACATTAACATCTCTATCTTCATTCAATATTGTGGTGACGTCTTTAGTAAAATTGATTAGGTAATCAAGCAAAACTGAAGGCGTTGCAAAGTTGTTTGAAATAATTAATCTCAAGCTTTCTTTTTGCTGATTGAATTTAATCGCATCGGAATATTTTTCCATAATGTATTTCATTAAAACGTTGAAGCGGTATTTATAATAATTTTCATTCTCTCTTTTTGGAAGAATGAGAAAAATATTTTTTCTTTGAATTATTATTCTATCAAACAAAGCTCGAGACGCATAAAATTTGAGCATGGCAGTTGAAATTAATAAACTCAACATTAGCGGTAATGGCCCAAAGCGATCTTTTATTTCAGCAACAATGTCTTCAAATTCTTCTAAGCTGGAAACAGAGTACAGCGCTGTATAAAAATTTAATCTGTCCGATTGTTCGGGCATATATGTTTGTGGAATACCAATTTCAAAATAAGTATCTATTGTGGGTTCGGTTTTCTCTTTTGGTTTTGGCAATGCTAGGAACAACTCTTTAAATTCTTCATATTTCAATTCTTCAACGGCTTCATTAATAAGCTTAACAAAGAGATCGAAGCCAACATCGTTAACAAAACCGGTTTGTTCTATCCCCAGCAAGTTTCCTGCTCCGCGAATTTCTAAATCACGCATCGAAATGTTAAATCCCGAACCAAGCTCGGTGAACTCTTCAATTGCCTGCAATCTTCTAAGCGCTTTTTTATTTATGCTGTTCAGAGATGGAACAATGAAATATGCGTATGCTTGTCGTGTTGCGCGTCCAACCCTACCTCTAAGTTGGTGAAGTTCCGATAGTCCAAATCTATCGGCTCTGTTAACGATGATCGTGTTAACATTTGGAATATCAATGCCAGATTCAATAATTTTTGTTGAGAGTAATATATCATATTGCTTGTTAAGAAAACCGTGAATAACTTTTTCGAGCTGATTCGGCTTCATTTGACCGTGAGCAATACCAATTCGTACGTCTGGAATATACTTGTTCAAATACGAAGCAAGTTTATCAATTGATTCCACGCGGTCATGCACAAAATATACTTGACCATTTCTGCGAAGCTCATTGTTTATCCATTCCTTTATCTTCAAAACATCAAAAGTTGAAACATGCGTATAAATTGGTTGACGGTTCGGCGGCGGAGTTGCAATTATAGATAAATCTCGTGCACCGAGAAGAGAAAGATTTAATGTTCGCGGAATGGGAGTGGCAGTCAGTGTTAGTGTATCAATGTTTAGTTTTAATGATCTCAGTTTTTCTTTTGCCATCACACCAAAACGATGTTCTTCATCAATGACTAAAAGTCCCAGATCTTTGAAAGCAATATCTTTTGAAAGCAACCTATGTGTGCCGACGACAACATCTATTTTTCCGTTTTCTAATCCGGCTACGATTTCTACTTGTTCTTTTTTGGTTTGAAATCTTGAGAGTGCGGCGACAGTTATGGGAAATTGAGTTAAGCGGTCTTTAAAGGTGTTGTAATGTTGTTCTGCTAAAATTGTTGTTGGCACAAGCACTGCGGTTTGCTTTCCTTCTTGTGCAGCCTTGAATGCTGCTCGGACCGCAACTTCAGTTTTGCCAAAGCCAACATCTCCACAAATAAGTCGATCCATCGGATTTTCTGCTTCCATGTCCTGCTTAACTTCTTCCGTAACTTTTTCTTGATCAATGGTATCTTCATAAATAAAAGATGCTTCTAGCTCTTTTTGCCAAATAGTGTCTTTGCCAAACGCATATCCTTTGGTAGATTTTCTTCGGGCATAAAGATTTATCAATTCCCTTGCTGCTTCTTTTATTTTCTTCTTTGCACGATGTTTGATGTTTTGCCACTCGGATGTTCCAAGAATTGAAAGTGTTGGTGCTAATTTTTCTTGAGACGAATACCGCTTCACAAGATTTAAATAATTTAGATTTACATAAACAACACCACCCTCTGCATATAAAATTTTCATTGTTTCCTGGTTAACATCTCCGATCTTTATTGTTTCCAGTCCAACGTATTTTCCTATTCCGTAATTTTCATGAACTACAAAATCCCCTCGTTTAATTGAAGAAAAAGACTTTGATTTAGATTTTGTCGCTGGTTTTTTTGAGATAACTCTTGTTCGATAGGGCTTGTTAAATATTTGGTAGTCTGTCAATACAGCAAGCTTGGATTCTCGATGAACGAATCCCCTTTTCAAAGGTAGAGGTTCAATTCTAATTTGTCCTGACTCTAAAAGGATTAACATTTCTTTATGAAGTTCGGCAAGCAAATCGTAAAGGCGCTTGGATTGAGTTTCATTTTCCACAGTGAGCAGAATTCTAAACCCGTCGGAGGCAAAGTCTTTTAGAGTCTTGAATAAAATTTCATAGTTTGAAGCAATGGTTGGTGCATCAGAAAAACCTAAATTAATTTTGTTTTTTGAATCACCAAATTCTTGCTCAATTACCCAGCGGGCGCGGCTCTGATTAATAAGATTTTGTACGTCGAAAGACTCAGGGTGAAGAACGCTGTTCTTATTACTAATGTCAGCATCAGGAAAAATCTCTTCGTCAGGTTCAATTGAAGTATTTGCTGTTCTTGAAGTATTATAATCAGATTTATCATCAACGTAGGTATGAATAGAGGAAGGATTGCCCACTTCATAGTTACTGCAAATTACAACGGGGTTGCTCATGTAATCAAATATATCAAAAGTATTTTCAAGTAAAGTTTTGTTCAACTTGCCTGCAAGCGTTGTTCTTTTTATTGACTCAGTCGATCTCTGATTTTCAGGATCAAATGATCGAATTGATTCAATAAAATTACCATCAAACTCTATGCGCACAGGGTTTCTTTCACTGTAAGACCAAAAATCTATGATAGCACCGCGTTGGGAAAATTCTCCGGGTGTTTCGACGAAATTTTCTTTCTGGTAGTTCAAAAAATTGAGATATTCAATCAAGTAATCGTATGACAAACCGCTACCCACGCTAATTTCTGTGGTGTTCTTTCGGACATGCTCTTTTCCTGGAAGTTTATATAGTAGCAATTCATAGGTGGATAACAAAATAAAAGTATTGTGGTTAGATATCTTGGTCAGCTTTTCTTGAATAGTATCTGGTTTAAGTTCGTTAATCAAAATAATTTTTTCAGACAAACCCAAAATATTTAGTTCAGCGTTACACTCATCAAGTGATTTAGAATCCTCACAAAGTAAATATATCTGGGGCTCCTTATCTGCCAGCATTTTGACAAAAAGGTTTCTAGCTGAAGCAAATAAGCTGGAAACAAAAAAAGGAAATTTATTTAATTCGGATGCTGATATTTTTTGAGAAAGATTGCATAATGGGGATAAATTGGTCAGTTCGTCTAAAATATTTTTCATCTCATGTAGACGCGATCATAATAAATATTAAAATAGGCGCAAGTATTTCCGAAGGGTTAAAGTTGAATTGCTCGTCTAACAAAACCTTCTGCTTTTGCCAATTTTTCTCTGGCATCATTAGCTCCCACCCCGGCTTTAATCATTACGAGTGCTGTCTTTACATGTCCGTCAGCTTGTATTAAATAGTTAGTAGCATCTTCGTAATTCAAACCTGTAATGGTCATAATAATTCTTTTAGATCTTTCAACTAATTTTTTATTTGTCATCTGGAGATCTATCATCATATTCTCATATACCTTGCCCATTCGGATCATTGCTGTCGTTGTTAGCATGTTCAGGACAAGCTTTTGTGCTGTTCCGCTTTTCATTCTTGTTGAGCCCATAATCACCTCTGGACCAATATGGGGGCAAATTGCTACATCAACTTCTTTAATATTGAAATTCTCTCGGGGGTTGCATGTAATGTATAATGTTATTGCACCAAGCTCTTTTGCCTTTTTTACTGCGCCGATAACATAGGGTGTTCTCCTGCTTGCAGCAATTCCACAAACAACGTCCTTACTTGTAACTTTGGCAAGCAAGATATCTTTAACACCATTTTCCTCATAGTCTTCTGCACCCTCCTGTGCACGGAACATAGCTTCTTTTCCACCCGCAATAAATCCATCTATCATTCCATATGGTGTTCCAAATGTTGGTGGGCATTCCGAAGCATCTACAACTCCGAGCCTTCCACTTGTGCCTGCGCCAAAGTAAAGCAACCTTCCGCCAGATTTTAGTGCTTTAACAATTAGTTCTACTGCCTGAGCAATGTAAGGTAGTTCCTTTTCAACAGCATAAGGAACTGTTTTGTCTTCGTCATTGATAATTTTCAAAATTTCTTCAGTGGAGTATGCATCAATATCCATCGAATGAGGATTGCGCTGTTCGGTAGTAAGTTTGCTTAGTTCGGTAAATAGGGTTTTTGTGTCAGAAGAAATGCTCACTTATTAATCTCCAACAGGATCAGCTTTTTTTCTTTTCGATTTCTAATGTTAGATGGTTTGTATGCGAGTTCAAATGTGGTAGATTTTTTTATGCATGATTTATACTTTAATTCTGCCTTCTGATATTCTTCATCAAGGCTACCTCCCTTCATCGCTGCTACATAAGCTTTTTCTTTTATTAATGGAAGAGAGTATCTAAGCAGAATGATTAGCGGAACGGTCGCTCTACTTATTACTAAATCGAAACTTTGAGAATATCGACCAATAAACTCAGGGTTTTCAACCCGGTCGTTTTCAACCCTGACATTACCAAGCTTCAATCTACTTACAAAATCCTTTACAGCATCTGCCTTTTTCTTTGTTGAATCAACCAAAATCCCCCTCATTTCAGGACGCATAATTGCAAGAGGTATTCCTGGAAATCCGCCCCCTGTCCCAATATCTAGAAAGTTACTACATTTCTCGGGAATGTACTTTGTGATAAATGAGGAAATGAAAATGTGGTTTTCGATAATTGAGTCAACATCGCGGCGGGAAACAAGATTTATGAAGTCATTTTTTTCTGTAACCAATTCGGCGAAAAAAGCTAAACGTTCAACTTTTGTTGCTTCGGGATTAAATCCGTTTTCCCAGTTGAGTGCTGTAAGTTGTTTGGTGAAGTTTTCCTGCAGGGCTATCATAAAAGTGTAAATTAGTTCTTTAAATATATCAATAATACCGCAATATCTGAATGGGTTACGCCGGAAATACGTAAGGCTTGTCCGATAGATCGAGGCTTGATCTTGTTTAATTTTTCTCTTCCTTCTGCGGAGAGTGCTTTAATATTTTGATAGTTTAATGTTAAAGGAATTTTCGTAAATTCATACCTTTCCAATTTCTTAATCATGTCCTCCTGACGTTTGAGATATCCTTCATATTTTAATTCGATCTCGACTTGCTCGAGCACCGATTTCTTGTCCATCAGACTTTGTACGAAAGCTATATTTTGCTCTGAAGTGTTTACAAACTTTAATATTTCTAGCAGCCTAAGTTCTGGTCGTTTGCATAATTTGGAAATGGTCTCCGTTGAGTTAATTTCAGACAGAGATCGGATATTTAGGTGATCATTAATTGTTTTTGCATAAATTTTTGTGTTGTTGCAAAACTCAACGGCCTTAGAAATCATACACTCTCTATCTTTTAGCTCGTCGTACTGGGCTTTATCGATTAGACCGTACTCGTAACCATACTTTAGTAATCTTCTGTCTGCATTATCCTGGCGCAGTAATAACCGGTATTCCGCACGTGACGTAAACATTCGGTAGGGTTCGTCTGTAGACTTATTGACGAGATCGTCGATAAGAACACCAATGTAAGCTTCGTTACGATGCAGAGCTAGTTCCGGCTTTCCAATTATTTTAGCCGCAGCATTTATTCCTGCAATCAATCCCTGAGCGGCAGCTTCTTCGTACCCAGAAGTACCATTTATCTGTCCGGCAAAGTACAGCCCTGTTATTTTTTTCGTCTCTAAAGTTAGGTCTACCTGGTGAGGCGGAAAATAATCATATTCGACAGCATAACCAGGGCGAACCATTTCTACATTTTCCAGACCGCGGATTTTTCTCATGGCCTCATATTGAATTTCTGCAGGGAGAGATGTTGAAAAACCATTTAAATAAATTTGATCACTGCTTAGTCCCTCTGGTTCAAGAAATAATTGATGTTGATGCCTTTCAGGAAAACGAACGATTTTATCTTCAATTGATGGGCAATATCTTGGACCAACGCCCTTTATTAATCCAGTATACATTGGGGATTTATCAAACCCCCCCGCTAATATTTTGTGGACTGAAGTATTTGTGTGAGTTATGTAACAACTAACCTGGGATAAATACGGGAAACATTTTTTGTTTGTACGAAAGGAAAATGGCTCGGGGTTATCGTCTCCAGGCTGTTCCTCAAGTGCATCCCAATTTATGGACTCTTTTTTTAACCTGGGCGGTGTGCCAGTTTTCAGTCGACCAGAGGAAAAACCCAGCCGGATTAACGACTCCGTAATTCCAAAAGATGATTTTTCACCATAACGTCCCCCCGTAATAGAAGTAAGTCCAGTATGCATCTTGCCATTGAGAAAGGTTCCCGAAGAAAGAATAACTGCGGGGGTTGGCATAAACCCCGCAACAAGTGTGTTAATACCAACTATTTGTCCATCGTTTGACAGTACCTCAATAACAGAATCTTCAACTATCTCAATTCTTGCAGTACTTGAAATAATTTTGTGGGCTTCATCAGAATATAAATTTCTATCTGATTGACAACGTGGAGACCAGACAGCTGGGCCTTTTGAACGATTTAACATCCTGAATTGAATACCAGTTCGATCGGCTATTCCGGCCATAATTCCTCCCAAGGCATCAATCTCTCTAACCAAGTGCCCCTTTGCTGTCCCACCTATTGCCGGATTGCAGGACATTCTTGCCAGCGCGTGCTTATCCATTGTAACTAAAGCCACACGACAACCCATTAAGGCGCTAGCATGGGCGGCTTCTATGCCAGCATGTCCTGCACCGACAACTATTATGTCATATCCTTTACTCATACTTGATGTTTCACATGGAACAATTAATATGATAAAGTTTGTAGTTTGTTTTCACGTGAAATCAATTTATTTTCCGATACAAAATTTCGAAAAAATATTATTCAAGACATCTTCAGAGGTAATTTCGCCAATTATTTCTCCCAATGAGTCAATTGCTTTTCTAATGTCTAGGGCGACAAACTCCCCACTCATATTTTGATTGATGGAACTTAATGCCATGGCTAAACTCTCCTTTGCTGAATTTAGGCATTGAAAGTGTCGAATATTCGATACCACGGCAGATTGCTCAGTATAGTTAACATTTCCAAGGGCATTTTTTTTCATTATTTCTATTAATTCATTTATACCAAACCCTGTTAGCGCAGAGATTCCTATGTACCCAATTGTGTCAAACTTCAGACCCAGGTCAATTTTGTTTATCACTTTGATTATTCGATCCCTAGTTGCCAATCGGAGAAGTTCAACAAAGAGATCTTCGGAAACGCCTTGCTCAACATCGTTAATGAATAATATTATGTCTGCAGACTTAATTGCATCATTACTTCTCCGAACCCCCTCTTTCTCAATTGCATCATTAGATTTTCTTATTCCGGCTGTATCAAAAAGCTTAAAAAGAATACCATCAATGGCTATTTCTTCTCTAATTACATCACGTGTAGTCCCAGGTATTTCGCTTACAATTACCCTCGATTCTTTCAAGAAGTAATTAAGCAATGATGATTTTCCGACATTTGGCTTGCCCACTAATACCACATTCACCCCATCGCGAATGACCCTTCCATAACTGTACGTAGTAAGTAAATCGTCTATTTTCTGTATTATTAGAATTATCCTCTTCTGTAAGTCATCTCTTTTTACCAATTCAATATTTTCGTCCACAAAATCAAGCTCGAGTTCCAGAAAAGATAGTGTGTTTAGCAGCGAATTTCTTAAATATGAAACACTACTCGATAGACGACCATCAAGTTGATTTCGAGCCCCACGGAGAGAAGCTTCTGATCTTGATGAAATCACATCCGCAACGGCTTCAGCTTGGGCAAGGTCAATTTTGTTGTTTAGAAATGCGCGTTTTGTAAACTCTCCTGGCTCAGCAACCCTTACTCCAAGTTCAAGTAGCTGTTTCATGATTTTTTGCCCAATAAGCGGATTTCCGTGATAACTTATTTCTATCGCATCTTCTCCGGTGTAGGAATTTGGAGCTCTGAAGATTGTTAAAAGTACATCATCAATGATTTCATTGTGCTTATCAACTATTTCTCCATAATAAACCGTGTGCGACATGAACTCGTCCGCGTTCCGTTTACCCTTAAAAATGGAGCCTGCAGATGAAATAGCTTTGGTTCCACTTACTCTGATAACCGAAATTGCACCAACTCCATTTGGAGTTACTATCGCAGCTATTGTGTCTTCTAAAGTAGGATGAATCATTTTAAAAATTGGACGCAAAAATATATAAATTATTTTTGCATAACAATTTATTTAATGTGATACACTGTTTAACTCAACAGACAGATATTTAAAAGGATACAATCTTGATTAAGATTAAAACGGCGATGGATTGACAATTTGAATTAACCGTGTGACTAAGTTACTGCCAATAAATCATATTAACATTACGTAATGGCGCATATATTAAAATTCGATAGATATATAATTTATTATAATTAAATAAATTAAATAAAAAATTGTAAATGGCATTATAATTGCTTATAATTTATTCCAATAACTAATAGGAGGTCAAAATGTCTATCACAAGATGGAATCCCGCAAGGGAATTAATAAACATGGAACATGAGTTTAGCAAATTGTTCAATGTTTTCGGCAGAAGGTTTGGGGTTTTAGAGTCTGATTCCAAAGACGAATATGAAAACGCAGTGTGGATGCCGCTAACGGATATCAAAGAGGACAAAGATAATTACTTTGTAATGCTAGATCTTCCCGGTGTTTCTAAGGATGATGTTAAGATTTCCTACACTGATGGGCAGCTTTCGGTTAGTGGCGAGAGAAAGCAGGAAAAAGAAACTAACAACTCCAAATTTCACAGAGTTGAGAGAGTTTATGGGCGCTATTACAGATCGTTCACTCTTCCACAAAAAGTAAAGGAAGATAAAATTGAAGCCGAATTCAGAGATGGACAACTTATAGTAACAGTTCCAAAAGCAGATGAAGCAAAGCCAAAACAACTTGAAATAAAAATTAAGTAAAGCAATCTTACTTAAATTATGTGTTTATTTAATGGAAAGGGTAACTACTTTGGTTACCCTTTTTGGTTGAAGTTAGCACATAAAAAGCGAAATCAATATTATTAAAAAGTTTAACTAAAAATTTTCTAAGAAAGATAACTGACATGTTATTCAATTTTAGCAGGCTTACAGTGAAAGCACAAGAGATTGTACAAATCTCTCTTGAAATAGCTCAAAATTACAACAATCAAATTTTAGAACCAGAACACATTCTTGCTGCATTGATTCAAGGGAGCGGAGGTATTACGGATACAATCCTACAGAAATCTGGTGGTAATGTTAAGCGACTTAGATTGTTGGTAAATGAAGCGCTTGAAAAACTACCAAAGGTTAGTGGTTCAGGTATCGGCAACCAACAAATGTCAGTAGGCACAGGTAAAATATTTGATGCGGCTGCGGAGGAAGCCAAAAACTTAAAAGATGAATATATTTCAACAGAGCATTTGCTTCTTGTGTTGTCATCTTCGTCAGATATGGCGGGACAGTTATTGAGAGATAGTGGTGTTTCCCGCGAAACAATTTTGTCAGCGTTAAAAGATGTCCGTGGTACGCAGAGAATAACTTCACAGAACCCTGAAGATACATATCAAGCGTTAAAAAAATTTGGACGTAATCTTAATGAATTAGTAAAAGCTGGAAAATCAGACCCGGTAGTTGGGCGAGACGAAGAGATAAGAAGGGTGCTTCAGGTTCTTTCCAGGAGAACAAAAAACAATCCTGTACTTATTGGAGAACCCGGTGTGGGTAAGACAGCCATTGCCGAAGGAATTTCTCATCGCATAGTTTCTGGTGATGTTCCGGAAAATCTAAAAACCAAAAATATTGTTGCCTTAGATATGGGTGCCTTAGTAGCAGGGACGCAATTCCGTGGTCAGTTTGAAGAAAGAATGAATGCGGTCATTAAGGAGGTTCAAGAATCTAATGGTGAAATCATTTTGTTTATTGATGAGCTTCATACATTGGTTGGAGCAGGTTCGGCACAAGGTTCTGTTGATGCGGCAAATATTCTGAAACCTGCACTGGCTCGTGGCGAGCTTCATTGTATTGGAGCGACTACTTTAGATGAGTATAAAAGACATATTGAAAAGGATGCTGCGCTTGAAAGAAGATTTCAACCGGTTTTAGTTGGCGAACCTTCCGAAGACGATACAATATCAATTCTGCGTGGTTTGAAAGAGCGCTACGAAGTTCATCATGGAGTTCGAATAACAGATAGCGCAATCATTGCAGCAGCACAGCTTTCAAACAGATATATATCGGATAGATTTCTTCCCGATAAGGCTATAGATTTAATTGATGAAGCGGCCTCTAAGCTTCGGATTGAGATTGACTCTATGCCTGAAGAGTTGGATAGTGTTGAAAGAAAAATTAAACAGCTTGGGATCGAACGCGAGGCACTCAAGAGAGAAAAAGACGAAGCATCGGCGAGAAGGCTCGAAGATTTATTTAAAGAATTAAGCGAACTTGATGAGAAACGAAACGAACTGAAAATGCATTGGTTGCTTGAAAAGGAAAAGATCCAAGCAATACGAAGGATGAAAAGCGATATTGAGGGTAGTAAAACGCTCGCAGAAAAATATGAACGCGAAGGTGATCTCGCTAAGGTTGCAGAATTGCGTTATGGAAAAATTGCAAATTTAGAAAAGCGGCTTAAACAAGAAACTGAAATCCTGGCTGAAATTCAGAAAGATCAGAAAATGCTTAAGGAAGAAGTGGAAGCCGAAGACATTGCAGAAGTAGTTTCTAAATGGACCGGCATACCCGTGAGCAAAATGTTAGAAAGCGAAAAGGAAAAACTTATTAGGCTTGAAGAGGAACTTCATAAACGTATTATTGGACAAAATGAAGCAGTCTCTGCGGTTGCAAATTCTATTCGCAGATCACGGACAGGATTACAAGATGCCAATAGACCGATAGGCTCGTTTATTTTTATGGGAACAACAGGTGTTGGTAAAACAGAACTGGCTCGTGCCCTTGCGGAATTTTTGTTTGATGATGAACATGCAATGATTCGAATTGATATGTCTGAGTATATGGAGAAATTTTCAACTTCACGACTAATTGGCGCCCCACCAGGATATATTGGTTATGAAGAGGGAGGACAGCTTACTGAAGCAGTTCGCCGAAGACCGTACGCAGTTGTCTTGCTTGATGAGATTGAAAAAGCCCATCCTGATGTTTTTAATATTTTACTTCAGGTGTTGGAAGATGGAAGGTTGACGGATAATCAAGGGAGAACAGTTAATTTCAAAAATACAATTATTATTATGACATCAAATATAGGTTCTCATATTATTCAAGATAAACTTGAATTCTTTAATGAGAATGATGTCGAGGTTTTGATGGGAGAATTGCGCCAGCAAATGCATGAACTTTTAAGAAGAACCATTCGACCGGAATTTTTAAATCGAATTGATGAAATTGTTCTTTTCAAACCATTAATAAAATCTGAAATCAGACAAATTGTCGATATTCAACTTAGTCGAGTTCAAAAGATGCTTGATGAAAAGGAAATCATTCTAGATGTTTCCGGTGAAGCAAAAGATTGGCTTGCACAGCTTGGCTATGATGTTAATTATGGTGCTCGTCCTTTGAAAAGAGTAATTCAAAAATATCTTGTTAATCCCTTATCCCAGGAATTGCTTGCGGGTAATTTTGTTGGGGGGGACACAATAAAAATTAGTGTTGGTGAAAAAGCTGTGCTAATATTTGAGAGATAAAGTTGCTAAAGAGGTTCTATTTTATTTTCATGATCAAAAAATAGCGTCAAGGAAATTGTCTATGTTAAAAAAATTAATTAGGTGATTGTCATTGCAGTTTTTGAAAGTAACAATTTTTTGAAGCCCACTCTTACCTAAAAAATCTGAAAATCATAGATTGAAAATACTCCGAAACTTTATTAGGGTGTCTGGTTGAATTTAGGACTTTGTATCATTCCAGTGCAAATTTAAATTCAGGATATAGCTCCAACTTTTACAAATTTTACGGTAAATTCTTCTTCGAGGGGAATAGAATTACCTCAAATTCCATGTAAATCAAAACCCAATATTAAATTCAGTTGATTTTTCGAAAGAACAACCCAAAACAAGTTATTGTTATGTAATGATTTACTACTGTAAATAGTCTCCAATATTGGGCATAATAGTTGGTGATTCCTGAGAACATAAACGAGGAAATATATTAGATGAACACAGGACAAATGCTCTTGTCCTTAGGCGCACTTATTTTGTTGTCGACAATGGTGCTTCGATTTAATCGAACTATTTTAACTAGCGATGATGTAATGTACAATTCAAAGTTCAATGTTCTTGCTTCATCATTATGCACATCTCTGATTGAAGAAGCTAAGGGAAAAGCATTTGATAAAGCTACAGACAGCACCGCCGTGAATAATCTAAACCAGCTTTCGGCAGTTTTGGGTCCAGAGACTGGGGAAACTTATGAAGACTTTAATGATTTTGATGATTTTAATGGTTTAGTAAAAGTTGATTCAACAATGCCTTCCGCAGTTTTTTATGTAACTAGCAAAGTAACTTATATTGATGCATCTGACCCGAATAAAGTTTCGACTAATCCAACTTGGCGAAAAGCTATAACGGTTACGGTAATGAGCCCCTCAATGTCCAGGTCGGTTCAAATGTCTTCGATATACAGTTATTGGTATTTTAGATGAGGTAACAATGGGAACAAATGTAATCCTTGATATACTGGGTTCTGTAATAATTGGTGGTATCTTGTTAACAACATTATTTAGAATGTCTGATCGTGCTACAGAGAGCACGTATAATAAAACAGGAGATCTGACAATACAGCAAAACATTGCTTCAGTTGTGAGGGTTTTAGAAAACGATTTCAGGAAGATAGGATATTGTGCTGATTGGAAAAAAATACCAGATCCGGCTAAGTCTATAATTTTAGCGGATTCAAACAAAATTAAATTCTTGACCGATGTTGATAGAAACGGAAACGTTGATACGATGTATTATTATTCTGGACCGACCTCAGAATTAATTTATACTGCAAATCCTCGCGATAGGTTTTTATACCGTGTTGTTAATAGTGAGAAACCTGTTAAAGTAAATCTTGGAGTAACTCAATTTAAATTAAAATACTATGATGTCAACAAGGACATAATTAATCCGCCAATTTCTGTATATGGTGGAATTTATACTATACAGATTGATATTGCGGTAGAGGATATTGAAGCGTACGACCAAAAATATTCACAGGTATTTTGGCGGCAGCTAAGATTAGTGGCAAGAAATTTAAAGAATCGATGAGGTTTAAGTTATGGTAGGAAAAGCAACTTTATTTGTAGTAGCGGGCTTTAGCTTAATATTTCTTATTGTTGAATATAACATGGGAAATGTTTCAACCAGAGCAGTATCAAATTTTGTTGATTACTACGTAGAAAACTATGCTCATGAGTTAGCTGTGAGTGGTGCAAATCTAGCGGCTAATGAAATGTTTTTGAACCAAACATGGACAAGTGGTTATAATAATATAGATTTTAAAGGGGGAAAGCTAAATGTTAAAGTAGACATTATCGATGCTTTCACAGACACTAGAAAAATTACTTCCACCGCTGAATATCAAACAGTAAAGCAAACAGTTGAGGTTACACTAATTCCAAGCAGGTTCTCAAAGTACGCTTATTATTCCACAAGCGAGGGGGGGAATATTATTTGGATATCAAAAGATACTGTATGGGGACCCTTTCATACTCAGGATTGGATTAGAGTTAGTGGAAGCCCTGTTTTTTACGGAAAAGTAACAACTTTAAAGGGAGTTCAGAAGAACAGCAAAACAGATAAGCCACAATTTTTAGGAGGTTTTGAATCAGGAATTAATGTACCAATTCCAAATAACTCGGTTACTTCAATGGGGAACGCCGCTACCACGGGTGGTTTTAAAATTACCGGAAAAGACACTGTATATTTAACGTTCGTAAGCGATTCAATTAAAATAAGATATGCGTATAAAGGGGCCGTAACAACCTTTGCGGCTAATAATCTCTCTGCAAATGGGGTAATTTTTGTAGAAAATTCTACAGTTAGAATACAGGGGAAGGTGAAAGGAAAATTTACTGTTGCTGTTTCCGGAACTTCAAGTGCGGGTGGCGATATTTATATAGACGATGATATAACTTATAACACAAATCCCTTAACAAATCCTAACTCAACAGATATACTTGGCTTAGTGGCCAAAAGTGATGTGATTATTACGCAGAATGCAGCAAACAATAATAATGTTAACATTCACGCATCAATTTTTTGCGAAACAGGCAGCTTCACAGCGCAAAATTATAATTCAAGACCAGTTAGCGGGGCAATTAATTTGCTTGGTGGAATAGTCCAATATACGAGAGGCCCTGTTGGAACTTTCAGCGGATCTACAATTACCTCTGGATTTTCTAAAAGCTATAAGTATGATGAAAGATTGCTTCTTGTTTCCCCACCAGCATTTCCAGCGACAGGTGGTTATGAAATAGTTTCCTGGTATGAATAACTTTAACTCCATGCTTTTTTTACAAATCCGACAGAAGTAAAATTGTCGGATTTTTTATTTTAAATGTAGTTCCCCAACTAACAAATTCTTTTCTATAAGATTACTATTTTTGCTGCAAGGAGAAATAAATATGCAAAATTTTTTCAATCAGGCTTTTTATGGAAATAGTACGGGCGTATATTTAACAGCATTGGGTGCTTTTATAATAGGAGTGTTTCTAATAAAAGTTTTTAAAAATATAGTTCTTAGGCGGTTAAAAAAATGGGCAGAACAAACAGAAACAGCACTTGATGATTTGCTAATCAGAGGAATTGAGCGCACCATTGTTCCGCTGTTATATTTCCTTTCCTTTTATCTTGCAGTCAAAACACTAAATCTGGAAAAACATTTTGAAACGTATTTTGACATAGCCTCGATAATCGTATTTACCTTTTTTGTTCTTCGCACAGCCACATCGTTGATTACGTACTCGCTCAAAACATTTGTAAAAAAACGCGGAGCTGATGAGCAAAAACAAAAGCAGCTTAAGGGAATATTAACTGTAATTTCAGTAATTGTGTGGAGCTTAGGGTTTATCTTTGTCTTGGATAATCTTGGCTTTAAAATTTCTGCCGTTATTGCCGGACTCGGCATTGGCGGTATTGCAATTGCCTTAGCCGCACAAGCAATTCTAGGAGATTTATTCAGTTACTTTGTCATTTTGTTTGATCGGCCGTTTGAAATTGGCGATTTTATATCGGTAGCTGATAAATCCGGAAACGTAGAACACATTGGAATCAAAACAACCCGCGTGCGATCTTTAAGTGGAGAACAATTAATTTTTGCAAATACCGATTTAACGAATTCCCGAGTTCACAACTTTAAAAGATTAGAAAAGCGCAGAGTTGTTTTTAAAATAGGTGTTGTCTATCAAACGAGTGCTGAAAATTTAAAAGGAATCCCCAGTATTGTAAAAGATATTATAGTGAGTGAACCGAAGGCAGAATTTAATCGCGGACATTTTGCAGCTTATGGTGATTTTAGTTTGGTATTCGAGTTCGTATATCTTGTTTTAGATCAAGACTATTTGCAGTATATGGATATTCAACAGAAAATCAATTTTAAAATTTTCGAGGAATTTGAAAAACGGGGCATTCATTTTGCCTATCCAACACAAACAGTGTATCTAAATAAATCTGAAAATGTAAAGTGAAAACTTCAACCAAAACACCGCAAGCGAAGTTATGGATAAGATAATTTAGAAAAGAATTAGCTTGTTTTTAAATCAAGCAAAATTGAAAATGTTGTGTCTCTTCCCGGTTCTGACTCAACGGCGATCGTTCCATTGTGAAACTCGACAATAGACTTTGCAATTGAGAGCCCCAATCCGATTCCGCCAGTTTCTCTGCTTCGAGAAGTTTCAAGTCGGAAAAATCTCTCAAATATTTTTTCTTGGAATTCCCTTGGAATGTATTCTCCCTGATTAGCGACACTAATAAGCGCTTGATTTAGTTTTGTAATACCGCCAGCAATTTTTATTACGGAGCCGTCATTTCCATATTTCACAGCATTTTCAATTAAGTTAATTATTGCTCTCCGAATAAGCTCAACATCTACAAGCATATTGAAGTTAGTCTTTACATCAGGAACTATCTTCATTTTCTTTTCATCTGCTAATGGTTGAAGCTGGGAAATGATCGGTTGGATCAGGTCGTTAATATTTATTTGCTCAGGATTTATTTTAAGAAAAGAATGATCGGCTTTAGAGATAAAGAATAATTTATCAACAATGTTTATTAACCGCAGCGTCTCTTCATAATTGCTTTGCAGAACCGCTCTATATTCTTCCGTTGGCTTTGGAGATTTTAATGCCAGCTCGATTTCGCCTCTCAAAATCGTTAACGGTGTTTTTAACTCATGAGAAGCCGCAACAGAAAATTGATTCATATAATCAACAGTAGTTTTAATCCTAAATATCATGTCATTCATTGTCCTGACCAATCTTCCATACTCGTCGTCATATTCGCCGCCGGGAATTTTTTCGTTTAGATTTTGTGCAGTTATTTCTTTTGTCTTGTGGGTTATAGAATCAATTCGTTTTAACGATTTAGCAGAAATTACAGCACCACCAATTATTGCAAGCAAAAGAAAGATGGGACCGATAACAATGTTCAAATCAGTAAGATTACTAAGAGTCTCGGCAATCAAATGAGTAGGGAAAGCAACTATTATCTCATATTTATTTTTTACTAGATGTGCGGCACGAAGCTCATAGTTGGATAGAAATGTATCGTTGAAATCTACCAGCGACAGTTGATTCCCATTCTTTTTATTAAAGATTATTTCGTGCCTTTTTAAATTTTCAGATTGAAAAATAAATTTATCATTGAGCTTTACTTGAATAAAAGTGTTGCGGGGATTCAATGCAATTACATCAAAAATCAGATCATAGACAAATTCTTCCTGAGAAGTATAAATCGAGTCTGGCTCGAAATCTATTAGGTTGACATTACTGTCGGATACAAATTTGTAAATAGTTTTGGCTTGTTTGGAAAGAGAAAGATCTAAATCCTCAAGCATGCTGTTTCTTAGGTGATTATAAATCGTCAGCCCGCTTACAATTTCAAGTACGATGAATAAAACCGAATACCACAGCGTTGTTTTAAATCGTGTTGTTTTAAAGAAATCTTTTTTGTTAAAAGGCATGCAAAACCCATGAATACAGTTATGTCTTATGGTCATTAAGAAAATATATCGCTTGAAGATTTATCATACTATTCATCTCTTAATGTGTAGCCCACACCACGAACAGTAAAGAGCAGCTGCTTGTCAAATCCCTTATCAATTTTATTTCGCAACTTGTTTATATAAACATCAATTACATTTGTATCGGAGTCGAAGTGATAATCATAAACGTGTTCTGAAAGTAAAGTTCGAGAGACAACACGATTTTTATTCCGTAAAAGATATTCAAGAATTGCATATTCTTTTGCTGTTAAATTAATTTCGTTTCCATTTCGTATGACTTTATGAGTTTGCGTATCCAGGGTTAAATCTCGAATTTTCAAATGAATGGATTTTATTGAAGATTGTCTTCTTAATAATGCTCGGGCACGAGCAAGCAATTCTTCAAAAGCAAAAGGTTTGGTTAGGTAATCATCTGCACCGGAATCGAGACCCTCCACCTTACTGCTAATATTATCTTTTGCAGTTAGTAACAAGATGGGGGTAATAATTTTTTCTTCTCGAAGTTCTTTCATTAATGTGAGACCATCTTTATAAGGAAGCATTATATCTAAAATGATCAGGTCATATTCTTCTGATAGCGCAAGGCGTAAACCATCTTTTCCGTCGCTGGCAATATCAACAGAATAGAATTCTTCCTCCAGTCCTTTTTTAATGAAAGAAGCAACCTTCTTTTCGTCTTCAACTACTAATATTCTCATTGCAAACAATTTAGAAACAAAAAAGGAGAGTTAAAAACTCTCCTTTATAATTCAAACCAAAGAATTTTAACTACTTGGTTTCACTTTTAACTTCTTTTTCCTTGTTCTTTAGATCTTTCACTTTGTGAGTTTTAAGGTGTTTAACTTTTTCTTTGGTTTTGTCAACGTTTTTTTTCACTTCTTGAGTTTGATTCTTAACACCTTCGTCGGTCTTTTTAACTTCTTGTTTCATGGTTTCTGTCTTCGTCTTTACCTGCTTCAAATTTTTGTCCTGCGCGAAGGATGTGGTGTTAATACCCATTAACAAGAAAGTAAATGCAACTGCGGCGGCAACGAGCTTGGTCTTCATTTTTGTACTCCTTATTTGTTTTTATTGGTTAATTATTTTTGACATTATTTGTCAAACACACATTCCAAACATACTTTTGGAATATTAAAGGAATCTTAATTAAATATTAAAATTTATTAATCATTTGGGCGATCATTTAAAGACAAACATTAATTTTTCTTTACATACGTCTTTTCGATGGCAGAATCATAATAATAGCGCCCGCCACGAGGCCCTTCTTCACACCCTTTACGACTTCTCTTTTTTCTCTTGTGAAAATAATAGTTGGTTTAAGCTAAGTGTTAAAAAAATACGAAAAGCACAATAAAGAGTTTAAGTTTCATGTTATACGCTCATAATTATTATTTGATTTGCCATTAAAGGCATTTGCGTTGATACTTTTATATGCTAAATTTTTTAAGAAACATACTTGTTTAGAGTTAAAGGAAGATTAAGGATAGATTAAAAATTATTAATCTTTATTCGGACGAGATTATGCTGGCAGCTGTTAAGGTTTTTTTTGTTCTAATCCCTCGTTACCAGTATCCAAGACAAATTTCCAATTTCCGGATTTATCTTTCTTCCAAATTGAAACGTAGGTACCATTTCTAATAATTGGACTTCCTTCTGTATCCATTGTCCTGAGTTCATAAATACCAAAAGTATAGCCCAACTCTCCCGATTCTGCAATATCTGCATAAAATGGTTCCCACGTTAATGTATAACCCGAATCTGGTCGAGAGAAAAATCTTTCTTCAATAATTGCTTTACCAACAATTGGGTGGTTGCCCGGTCTCAAAAGCACACCGTCGTCATCGAGGTATGTTAAAAATGCCTCATTAACCCCCCTGGATTCTGAAAGTTTTGAGAATTCTGCATCCACTTTGAGTAGTTCCTGTTTTCCTTTATCAAACTGGGCATCGATTTCTTGAGCGGTTAATGGTACGATGAAAAGCAAAAAAGCAAAGATAAAAAAATGCTTCATAGATCATTTCCTAAAAAAATTAACTATCTAAATAAAGGCAGGACATCTGCTAACCACGAATGTACAGGAAGCATCGTCTTAAAGTGTTTGAAGCAAAAATCAATAATGGTCTTTGGTTTAAGTTGAGCAATCTCCTTGCTCTCAAGATAGCAGTATAATCCATTGTGAAGTAAAAGTTCTGCATGTGTAGAATTCTCATCGAATCCTTTGGGCAACCTTTTGAAATGCTGTCCTCCAATTTGATAACCAGCTTTCTTAACTTTTTTGATTGCGGTGGTGATTTGCTCCCCAGCCGTTTTATCACTCAAAGCTTCTCGGTATACTTTTATCATGCTGTCGGAAAAGATATATGTACCTGCACCAAGGAAAAAATATTTTGGCTCTATGTGGAAATAAAATCCTGAGCTCTCCAGTTTTTTATCATCTCCCTCCCAAAATAAAATTCCAAGATTGGTTTTATAAGGAGATTTTTCTTTGCTAAAACGAACATCTCGATGAAGACGAAAAATAGATTTATCAATCTTAGGAATTGCGAGTATATTTGGTCTGATTGTCTGCAGCTTAGTTCCCATCTCGATAACAAAATTTTGTGCGGGCTCTAAGAGCATTGATTTGTAATCATCTCTATGAAGCTCAAACCACTCCCTATTGTTATTACGGGAAAGTTTGCCGAGAAAATCAGCAGCACAGCTTGGAAAATTATTTTTCATATTCTTGTCCATATAAATGAAATGAATAGGTGCTTATGTGAGAATCTTGAGGATTAAAATTAGAAAATGAAAAATAAATTAAAAAGGAGATTTATGTTATATTCATGTAACTAAATTGATCGAATAAACTTTATTTTTAAGAAAACGGAAGGATGTTTTATGAAAATCAAGGCAGTATCAGCAGGTTGTTTCATTATTCTTATTTTTGCTGTCAGTTGCACTCACAAAACTGAAGACGATTTTAAGATTCAATTTGGTTATAAGAAATATGAAAAGAAATTTGGTTTGTGCGATTCTTCGGGGTCAGATTGCGCGTCTATCGCGTTAGAATATCCTGAAATAAAACACGCCCACAATAGTTTTGTAAAAGACAGCATTACGAATTATATCATGAATTCCCTTCTGAGTAATTACTTCAACACAAAGAAAACCAAATCACTTGATGAAATGGCAGGAGTTTTCTTTAAAGATTATGAAAAGATGCAGAAAGAATTTTCGGATTATACCTTACCGTGGGACATCACCAGTTCGATTTCGGTGATTTATAATGATAAATCAATTATCTCTTTGCAATCAGAATTTTATCGCTTCCTTGGTGGTGCTCATGGAAATTCTGGAGTTTATTTTGCTAATTTCAATTTGCAAAATGGAAAGCAATTGTCGCTATCTGATGTTTTGATTTCGGGGTATGAAAAGGACTTGAACAGTATAGGCGAAAAATTATTCCGTAAAGATAAAAATATGAAATCAGATGAAAATTTGGAAGAAGCAGGTTTCTGGTTTGAAGATAACACGTTTGCTTTGAATGAAAATTTCGGAATCAAAAGTGATGGACTGGTTTTCTATTTTAACTCCTATGAAATTGCTCCATATGCGATGGGGCCAACAGAGATTTTAATTCCTTTTGGTGTAATAACTGGTTTAATCAAACACGATGGATTGTTATCAAGAGTAGTTGTCAACTAAAATGAAAGAAAGCAACATGAAAAAGATAATCGGAATAACTTTTATACTTTTATTTGCATCTCTCACAACAAATCATAAAACATTTTCACAGACGATAGGCAAAGAAAATATTATTGCTGCAGAAAAAATTATCGGACTGGAGTTCACCGATGCAGAAAGAGATTCAATGATTGATTATTTAGATGAACAGCTGGGTAATTATAAAAAAATAAGAGAGATTCATCTGAACAATGACATTCCACCAGCGATTCTATTTAACCCGATCCCGGTTGGGTATAGTTTTCCAAAAGAGCGAAGACCTTTGCATTTCAGCAGTTACTCTTATGTAAAAATGCCGAAGGATAAGAACGACCTTGCTTTTTATTCTATAGGTGAATTGGCGGAACTTATTAGGACAAAACAAATCACTTCGACACGACTCATAGAAATTTTCCTTGAACGATTAGAAAAATATGATCCGGTTTTGCATTGCGTTATTGTTCTAACAAAAGAGCGAGCAATTAATCAAGCAAGGTTAATGGACGAGGAAATTGCCGCTGGAAAGTACCGCGGCTTGCTTCATGGGATTCCTTTCGGAGTGAAGGATCTTCTTGCAACAAAAGATTATAAAACAACATGGGGTTCTGTTCCATTCAAAAACCAAATGATTAACGAAGATGCAACAGTAATTAAAAAGCTCGAAGACGCCGGCGCCGTGTTAGTTGCTAAACTCACAATGGGAGAACTTGCATGGGGAGATGTCTGGTTTGGGGGGGAAACTCGCAATCCTTGGGATACCACAAATGGTTCAAGCGGTTCTTCGGCAGGCTCTGCCTCGGCTGTTTCTGCAGGATTAATTCCATTTGCAATTGGTACGGAAACATACGGCTCCATTGTTTCACCTTCAACAGTTTGTGGAGCTACAGGATTGCGACCAACTTATGGAAGAGTTAGTCGGACCGGTGCAATGGCATTGAGCTGGTCAATGGATAAGATTGGACCAATTTGTAGAAACGCAGAAGATCTGGCAATTGTTTTCAACATTATTAATGGAACAGATGGAATTGACCAAACACTTTATGATGCTTCATTCACCTACGATTGCGATATTAATCTTAAGGATTTGAAAATAGGGTATTTAAAAAACGATTTTGATAAACCATACGATTTTCATGTTAACGACTCAATAACTCTTGCGAAATTAGATGAACTGGGAATAGAATTAATCCCAATTGAACTACCAAAATTTCCAATAGATGATCTTTCAATTATTTTGTCTGCCG
This sequence comes from uncultured Ignavibacteriaceae bacterium, assembly GCA_964391015.1. Lineage (GTDB taxonomy): Bacteria > Bacteroidota > Ignavibacteria > Ignavibacteriales > Ignavibacteriaceae > XYD12-FULL-36-8. Next base: position 160,653 of record CAYMKU010000002.1, on the reverse strand, counting down.
AAGCTGCCGCTGCGTTTGATGAGCTTACTCGAAGCAACGAAGATGATAGAATGGTGAGACAAATTAAAAGAGCTTGGCCAAATTCATTTCGCGCCTCACATTTTATAACAGCCGTAGAATATATTAATGCGAATAGAATTAGAGATATGCTAATTCAGGAGATGCAAACAATGATGGAAAAAATCGATATTTATATTGCACCGTCGTGGGAAGGGAATAATCTGCTCCTAACAAACTTGACCGGTCACCCATGTGTAGTTTTTCCCAATGGATTTTCTGAGAAAGGAACCCCGACGAGCATAACATTCATAGGAAGACTATTTGAGGAGGGAAAACTGATTGCTTTTGCAAAGACATATCAGGATGCAACAAGGTTTCACAAACAACACCCACCGATATTTAGATGAGCCACTCATTAAGGAAAATTAATTAGGTTAATCATGAGATTCTCTCTATCTTTGCCTATCCGGTTTAAGCCGGATGTTTTTTATAATTTATTTTTAGAGGTTTTTTAGTGAGTACTAAATTATTTGTGGGATCGCTTCCCTGGTCAGTAGACGACAACGCATTGCAAGCAGTTTTTCAGGAACACGGTGAGGTTGTTTCGGCTAAAGTTGTTAAGGATCGCGAAACAGGCAGATCCAGAGGTTTTGCCTTTGTTGAAATGGAGGATTCCACAGCTGCCACCAATGCTATCAAAGCATTAAATAACTCGGAATTGAATGGTAGAAATATCGTAGTTAACGAAGCTAAACCACGCAGTTAAAGAATAAGCAGAATATTTTCCGATAAGGCGTCTTTAATAGGCGCCTTTATTATTTTAAATATGTAAAATTTTTTAGTTTACTAAGAGGTTATCATGGCAGAAAAGAAAGTAGAGGTTGCTGGAATAATGGGACCGGTTTGGGCGATCGGCTGGTTGTTCACTATCGGGTTTTTAAAGCTCGCTTTTTGGAAAGGATTGTTAGCAATCCTTCTTTGGCCTTATTACTTAGGCGAGTATTTCAGCAAATACGTTTCTTGGTTAATCTAGTTAAGAGTAAAATATGATATGTGGTAAATGCGGGAAAAAATTTCCTGATCAATAACTTGCCTTTGTGAATTATCTGATTCAAAAAATATCATCTGCTAGGAATCTCTTTAAGCTTGCACTTGCGGGGGATGAATCGCACATCCTTTCCGGAAACATTGATTGGGTAACATTTTTTATTTGTTGTGTCCCCAAAAGTTTTATTATGAGCGTTATTTCCTCCGTTTACCGATAAGTTTAGCCCATTCACCTATAATTGTTTTTTGCTGAGGTTGTTTGGGATTATTTTTCATTAGATAAATTTCAATATTGTAATATAGCTACTGATGAAAAAAATTTTTACTGTAATAACAATTCTCATTTTTTCTCTCGCAATGCTTGGGCAAACAAAAATATCCGGGAAAGTAATGGATAAGGATAAACAGCCATTACCAGGAGCAAATGTTTTCCTAAAAGATACCTATGACGGTATATCCTCGGAAAAAGATGGCACCTTTTTATTCACAACAGATGAAACAGGTGAAGGTGTATTAATTGTAAGCTTTGTTGGATATAAAACGCACTCGCAAAATGTTATGCTTGATGGAAAAAATAAATCTTTTGAAATCGTGCTTGAGCAAGAATCAACCGAGCTTAGTACGGTTGTAATTTCAGCTGGATCATTTGAAGCAAGCGATGAAAACAAAGCAGTAATTCTTCGCCCTCTCGACATTTTGACAACAGGGGCTGACGCAGATATTTATTCTACATTAGAAACTTTACCAGGCACCCAGCAAATCGGTGAAACCGAGGGTTTGTTTGTTCGCGGCGGTTCGGCTGCTGAAGCAAAAACAATTATTGATGAAATGGTTGTTCAAAATCCCTTTTACAGCAGCGTGCCTGATATTCCAGCGCGAGGAAGGTTTTCACCAATGCTTTTTAAGGGAACCATTTTCAGTACCGGCGGATACTCAGCACAATATGGACAAGCACTGTCATCTGTGCTGGTATTAAAATCACAAGACCTTGCACCAAAGACGCAAAGTGCAATTAGTTTGATGGCGCTTGGTCTCGGTGGGTCGCATGTTCAAAGATGGGAAAACTCATCTCTGGCTTTTGAGGGGGGTTATTATAATTTAGGCCCCTATTTTAAAGTTCAAAAACAGAGAACTGATTGGGAACAAGCACCAATTGGTATTGAGGGTTCAGCAAACTTTAGGCAAAAAATTAACGAGAATGGAATGCTTAAAGTATTTGGCTCATACAGCTTTGGTGATTTATCTCTTCGTATGAAAAATCTAGATAATCTTTCGCGAAAGAATTTCTTCTCGCAAAAAAGCAATAACTTTTTCATCAATACAAACTATCGTGATATAATTTTTGGTGATGGAACTTTGTTTGCCGGATATTCCCTTAGCTTTGATAAGGTTAAAAACGATATAAATGCTGATAGAGTAAAACGTGATGATATCTTTCAGACAGGAAAGATCACGATCACTAAAAATCTATTCGCAAATTCATTTATAACTTTCGGGGGAGAAATCCAAAATCTTAATGCAAAAACTGCTTTCAACAATTTGGAAGGAAAGCTGGACGAAACATATTCTGCGGGTTTTTTAGAAGCTGATGTTTTCTTCACGAAAGATTTAGCGGCAAGAATTGGTGGACGGCTTGAGCATTCCAAAGCAATTGACAAAACAAATATTGCCCCAAGAGGCTCGCTTGCTTATCGTCTTGGTATTTATGATCAGCTAAATTTTGCTTACGGAGAATTTTATCAGACTCCAGGACAAGATTATCTACTAATGACTAAAGATTTTGATTTCGAAAAAGCAACGCATTACATTTTTAATTATCAATATATTGGCGAAAGCAGAACTTTTAGAATAGAAGCATATTATAAAGATTATGATAAGCTGGCAAAGGGAACGGTTTACACTTATCCGTATTTTAATTTGACGCATGTAGATTTCAGCAATAATGGAAGCGGTTATGCAAAAGGGATAGATGTTTTCTGGAGGGACCGAGAAACCGTTCCTCATACAGAGTATTGGATTTCGTATTCATATCTCGATACAAAACGTAATTTCAGAAATTACCCAATGCTTGCACCACCAACTTTTGCAACTCCGCACACATTTTCTCTTGTTGCAAAGCATTGGATACAGGATATAACTACGTTAATTGGAATTACATATTCGTTCGCAACAGGACGTCCTTATTTTAATCCGAACAATCCTCAATTCCTTGGTGACCATGCAAAAAGCTATCATAACCTAAGCTTGAACGGCAGCTATCTCACCAATGTCTTCGGTAATTTTACAGTAATATTTTTCTCAATAGATAATCTTTTGGGAATAAACAACGTTTACGGCTATAATTATTCTTCGGATGGGAAATTTAGAGAACCGATTTTATCGCCCTTACTGCGAAGCGCTTTCATCGGGATGTTTATTTCACTTGGAGAAACTAATCCATATTAAATATTAAGGAGATAAAAATGAAAATATTCTTAACAATACTTTTTACCTTTTCAGTTATTGCCGGCATTTACGCTGATGATAAATATGAAAAAGCGGTAAAGAAAAATCTTGAAAGAATGGACACTTGCAGAGTATCGGCAGACTATTTAAATGTTGCCAATGCCTTTGAACGTATTGCTCTTGCAGAAAACGACAAATGGCTGCCTTATTATTATGCTTCGCTTAATTATGTGCTTGCAAGCTATGTTGATTCATCTAAATCTCAAAAAGATATGTACTTAGATAAAGCTGTTGGATTTATTCACACTGCAGATTCTCTTGTGCCGAACAACTCGGAAGTGTTAACGTTAAAAGGAATGGTTGCACAAGCAAGAATGCAGGTTGATCCGATGAACAGATGGCAAAAGTATGGTGGTGAAGCTCAATTCAACTTCCAAAAGGCGATGGAGGCAGATTCATTAAATCCCCGTCCCGAATATTTGATTGGAGTTGGAGTTTTTTACACGCCAAAACAGTTTGGCGGCGGACCGGACAAAGCCAAACCGATTTTAGAAAACTCCTTTAGAAAGTACGGACAGTTTGTTCCCGCAAATGATTTAATGCCCAAGTGGGGAAAACAAATGGTTGAAGAACTGCTTAGACAGATAAACGAAGGAAAGCCGCAGTAAATATTTGGGTCAATCTGAACTTGTTTCAGATTCTTAACTAATTCAAAATTTTCTTTTAATGCATTCTTGGTGGCCACTGTCCATACCATGACCGAGTTTAAAGAGACAAATGCTTCTATCATGGAGTTGTCCATGTCAGCCATGAATGTGGGTCTGATGCGCTATTTCCACTCAACCACAGCTTGGAAAACAGTTGCTCCGGAGGTTTTATTTTTTGCTTCGATATAGTGTGAAGGAATGCTCGTATCAATACTTCCTTTATATAATTCAATCTCCTCATCAAACTTTGTTTCAGCATTGAATGAAACAGTTAATGTTTTTACGGTGTGTTCTTTGTGAAACGTTTGATCAAAGCAGTCAAACATTAACTCAATATATTTTGCATTGTTTGTGTGCCGGTTCAGGTCAATATCTGAATAACGAATTGTTCTTGAGTAAACTAACCCCATTTTCTCGGCACGGTTTATTTTTTGCGGCAGATCGACCAACGCATCTTTTGTGTCAAGCAGCTTAAGTTTAGGATAAAGCTGGGTTAATATTTTAGGTCGGAGCGATTTAGAATCCAACAAAAGCCAAGCAGAAGTTCCTTTGACGATTAATTCCCCATTACTGTTAAGCAGAAGAAAATCTCTCATTGAGTAAAGTTTGTGCTGTTTTTTCCCCCATGTTTGAATCTTAACTTCATCCATAAATTTAGGGTAACTCATGAATTCGAACTTTACCCACGATAAAACCCAGAACAAACCTTTCGGAATAAAATTCTTGTAACCAAAACCAAGCCGTTCTGCATCGTTAGATGCTACATCTTGAAAGTAATCGAATACACGGTTAATTCTCAAACGGTTGTTTGCATCAACATCAAAAGCTGATATTTTAATTATGTTTTCGTAAATAGGATTCATATGCACAAAAATATACTGATGGAAATTATCAAAATGCTGGTAAATAAAAGCACTAAAGAATATAATCTTGATTGTGACAAACTGAATTTGTTATAACTTCTTGATTCTCACCTTTTGCATTTGATGCTTGTCTCTCGCTCATCTCCTTTCTAAATTTGCAATGGATTTACAATTAATGAGTTCAGTTATTTAATGAGCTTTCAAAAAGACCAGCCATATAATGAACTTCCTTTGCTTTTGCCCGACGGTAAGGCCTGGGAAACAATTCCTATTTACAAAAAACTCGCCGAAGCACGTGCTGCTTTAGCCGAGCTTAAAGGACGATTGCCGATTATTCCAAATCCGTTAATGTTGATTAATACCCTTGTTCTCCAGGAAGCAAAAGACAGCTCGACAATAGAAAATATTTTTACAACAAATGACGAACTATACAAGGCATTCTCATCCCCCAGCCCAGCAACTAACCGCGCAACAAAAGAAGTATTGCGGTATAGAGAAGCGCTTTGGAATGCGTTTACAAAAGTAAAAAAACCGTCAGACTACTCGCTTGATCTTGCAGTTGAGATTTTCAGAGCTATAACTGAGAAGCAGGAAAAAGTAAGAGAGATACAGGTGTTTATCGGCAAGTCATCTGGAGTTGTTTACACACCGCCCCCTCCCGGAAAAATCCTAAACGAAAAATTAAGCAATTGGTTTTCGGTTGCAGAAGGAAATCATAAAGTTGACCCGCTGATTAAAATGACTTTGCTTCATTACCAGTTTGAGGCGATACATCCTTTCAGCGACGGCAACGGAAGAACTGGAAGAATTCTGAATGTGCTGTATCTCTGCAAAGAAAAATTGGTTGATCTTCCTGTTATTTATCTTTCAAAATATATCCTTGAACATAAAAATGATTACTATAAATTTCTTAGAGAAGTAACAGAAGACAGCGGCTGGGAAAATTGGATTTTATTCATGCTTGATGCTGTGAAGGAAACAGCGTCATTTACATTAGGAAAAGTAAATGCAATTTATGACAGCTTCGCTGCCGCAGTTGAAAGGGTAAAAACCCGCTCTCCAGAAATTTACTCGCATGAATTGGTTGAAGCTATTTTCAAACAGCCTTATTGCAAGATTGCCATATTGGAAGAAGAAGAAATTGCCTCACGCAACACCGCCAGCAAGTATTTAAGAAAATTAGAGGAAATTGGAATTCTTGCCTCTGAAGTTGTTGGAAGAGAAACGCTTTATAAGAATCTATCATTGTATAAAATTTTATCCTCAGGTTGATTTTTTAGCTAAATACGCACCCCTTTGTGCATGTTTTCTCCGATATGCACAGGTATTGTACATGTTGTTTGTTACTTGCACAGGAAAAGTTAGGATTTGTGCATGTTAATTTGGGAAGGTTTAACCGGCAGAAAATTAAGCTTTGTGAGATTATAAGCGAAGTTTTATAAATAATCATCAAGTTTCTTTACGTGTGCTCGTTCAATTATTGTTCCGTTTTTCCGGATATCCACAGAGAGAAGAAATTCTAGATTCTTTTATATCTTTACAAAAAGCAATCGTTTGTTAAAATATAAACCGCATATATTTTAAAATAAATTATCATTGAGATTTTTTATGATAGGATTAGAACCCGCGCACAAAAAAGAATTTCAGCTTGAAAGAATGATTCTTTTCAGCGATGCAGTGTTTGCAATTGCGATCACCTTGCTTGTGCTGGAAATTAAGGTACCCCATGTAAGCGAGGATCCAAACCAGACTCTGCTTAAAATTTTATTTGGCATGACCCCAAAATTCATAGGATTCCTCATAAGCTTTTTTGTAATCGGGCAATACTGGATTGTGCATCATAAACTTTTTGGTTTTGTCGAAAATTATAACGGCGGACTGCTGTGGCTTAATCTTTTTTTTCTGTTGAGCATTGTGCTCATGCCTTTCAGTACAGCGCTTTACAGCGAAAACGTAAAAAACGCTCTTGCATTCGTGATATATTGCGGGAACATCTTTACTTCTGGATTAATAGCGTTTATACTTTGGAGATTTATCGGAAGCGGTAGGCGAAATTTATCTGAACTTAGTCAGCACAAAGAGCTGCTTTCATATTTTTCTATCCGCTCGCTTGTCATTGCTTCTGCTTTTGGAATCGGAGCGCTTATCTCCATTGTTGAACCCGTAACAGCAAAGTTCTCGCCTTTATTAATTTTCCCTGCACTGAAAATTATAAACAGCAAGTATAAAACCGTTATTGAAAAATATAAACGGAAATAATGTGAGATATTATTGATAGCATCGTTAATAAATATTAAAGGAAAACAACCTCAATGAAAACAATCGGTTTAATCGGCGGTACAGGATGGGTATCAACCATCGAATACTATAGATTGATAAACGAAGGAATAAACAAACAGCTTGGCGGACAAAATGCTGCACGATGTGTTCTCTATTCATTTAACTATGCTGACATAGATAAGCTGAATCAGGTTGAAGATCATGTTGGAGTTAGTAAGCTGGTTTTGGACACAGCTCTCAAACTTAAATCTGCGTCTGCTGAATGCATTGTTATTTGCGCCAATACTCTGCATATGTTTTATGATGAGCTTGTTGAAAAAGTTCAGCTTCCGATAGTACATATTGCTGATGCAACTGCCAGGGAAATTAAGAAGAGAGGTCTTTCCAAAATTGGTTTACTCGGAACCAAGTTCACTATGGAAATGGATTTCTATACAAAAAGGTTAAGCACTGCCGGAATTGAATCGTTAGTTCCCGAAAAATCAGAGCGGTTCTTCATTCACGGAGCAATTGTAAATGAACTGCTCAAAGAAAATTTTAAACCTGAAACCAAGAAAAAGTTTTTGGAAATCATTGCCGACCTGGAACAAAAAGGTGCGCAGGGAATTGTGCTGGGCTGTACTGAAATTCCGCTGTTGATTAAGCCTGCTGATACACATCTTCTAATTTTTAATACTCTTGAAATTCATGCACAGGCGGCAGTTGATTTCACTTTGAGTGAATGATGTCAAAAATTCAAAATGAATGCCGATAAAATTCTCTTCAAAAAATATCTTACGCTTCTTGGAGTTAAAGAAGCCGATCCTTCGCTTGTACTGCTGAACAAGATAGTAAAAGCACATCTCATCAAAGTGCCGTTTGAAAATATCTCGAAGCTGTTATTCAAGCAGCGGGGAATGAACAGCATTCCGGATTTCGCAGAGTTTCTTGGTGGAATTGAGAAATACAATTTCGGCGGGACTTGTTATGCAAATAATTATTATCTCTACTTGCTTCTCGAACATTTAGGATTTGATATAACGCTTTGCGGTGCTGATATGAAAAATCCAGATGTTCACCTCATAAGCATGGTAAAGATTGAGGGGCACGAATACATTGTTGACGGCGGATATGCAGCTCCTTTTCTAAATCCATTACCTGTTGATTTAGACAAAGATTATATAATCAATTTCGGCAGCGAGAAATATGTTGTTAAGTCAAAGGATGAAAAGGGGAGGACAAAAGTTGAGCAATATTATAATGATAAGCTGCAGCATTGGTATACCGCAAGCTCAAAGCCGAGAATGATTGAAGATTTCAGCAAAGTGATTGCAGACTCGTACTCCGATGATGCTGTGTTCATGAATGCAATCCGCATTACGCGGTTTACCGAAAGCGGTGCCTTGGTTCTCAGGAATCTTGTGTTCGCCGAAACAGACGGTTCAAAATATATAACTAAAAAACTTACGCGTGATGAGCTGTCCGATTTTGTCAGTGGAAAATTTGGTATGCCGGCGAATCTTGTTAGACAAGCAATGACAGGCATTATAGAGCTAAAAGATATTTATGATTGAGGAGAGATTTTAAAGAGTCATGCTGAATTTATTTCTCTATAGGAGTCCTACGGACAGCATCCTAAAAGTATCCGCTGGAGATTCCGAAATAAATTCGGAATGACGGTATTCGGACAAATTCGTAATCCGTAACACCTCAACGAGAGTGTTTTATCCGCTTACTTTGATTTTTTTTCTTCCGTTTTTGCTATGTGATTTCCAACTCCATCTTTTCTTTGACCTGTGAAATTCCTTCGGAGAATTACCCCGCGAATGAGGTGAAGCAGTTCGTTTAGATGCGCGGAATTTGCGTTCAGGTTTTTCAGCATTTTTAAGAATTGTTTCGCTTGAGGGGAACGGATGATCTTCAATGATAGGAATAGGAGTTTTTATCAGCTTGTTAATTTCCTTTAGATAATATCTTTCCTCCGCATCACAAAAGGAAAGCGCAGTACCGCCAAGTCCCGCTCTTCCTGTACGCCCGATTCTATGAATATACGTTTCCGAGAATTCGGGAATATCATAATTAAATACGTGAGATAATTTTTCTATATCAATTCCTCTTGCGGCAATATCTGTTGCAACCAGAACTTTTGTTCGCATAGACTTAAAGCTGTCCAATGCTTTTTGTCTTGCACCCTGCGACTTATCACCATGAATGGCGGCATTGTTTATCTTAGCTTCAGTTAGAAAACGGGAGACCGTGTCTGCCCCGCGCTTTGTCCGAGTAAATACGAGCGCAGAAGCAACGTCTTCATTTTTCAGAATATGAATGAGCAGCTTCTTTTTATCGGTTCGCGAAACAAAATAAACTGCCTGCTTGACCACTTCGACTGTTACTGATTTAGGAGTAATATCAATTTTTACCGGGTCGGTTAAAATCGTTTTGGAAAGTTTTACTATTTCATCTGGAATTGTTGCTGAGAAAAAAAGCGACTGCCTTTTTGCAGGAAGCTTAGCAATAATCTTTTTTACATCGTGAATAAAACCCATATCAAGCATCCTGTCGGCTTCATCAAGAACAAACATGCTTATATGAGAAAGATCAATATAATTTTGATTTACCAGATCAAGCAGTCTGCCTGGTGTTGCAATAAGTATATCCACACCGCGTTTTAATTTATCTGTTTGAGCAAATTGAGAAACACCGCCGAACACAACTGTGTTTTTTAAACCGGTATGTTTTCCATATACGCTAAAGCTTTCGCTAACCTGTACGGCAAGCTCTCTTGTGGGCGTAACAACTAATGCTCTAATTCTTCTCTTATCTTTAGCATGATGAAATTGCTTATGCGATTTGCTGTGTTCTTTTTCTTCGCTTAAGATTTGTAGAATGGGAATTGCGAATGCGGCAGTTTTACCGGTTCCTGTTTGAGCACAGCCGAGAAGATCTTTTCTTTCCAGTATTATTGGAATTGCCTGCTGTTGAATGGGAGTTGGTGTTGTATAACCCTCGTTAACCAGAGCGGTTTGTATTGGTTTAATTAGTTTCAGTTTTTCGAATGACATATTTCTTTCTTTTTATTTGCCGGATTAAACTTTTCCCTGGTAATGTTGGGGAATGTATGCTTTAAAACAGCGGTTAGTTGATTGCAGCTTAATTAATAATTATAATAAGCGGTAATTAAAGCGGAATATTTTGCCAAAGGCATAAACAATAAAAATCACGCGGCAAAGTTACGCTTAATAAATATCTTATCCTATTATTGATGTAGGGTGCTCTTAAATATTTACTGTCATGGAGTATCATCCGATATTTCGGAATAGGCATGATGCAATTGAAATGTAGAACCCCAAACAATTTCTTAATATTATTGATCGTTCTAATTTGATAAACCTGTTCATCTTGTAAAAAATAAACTCGTAGTATTGACCAAAAAGAGACTAATCAAAATAAAGTTAGCTAATGACTGGATATTTACTTAGGTTTAACAACCCCGGTAATAGACCGGTATTATATTTATTATTTATTTGAGGTTCTTTGTGAGTACTAAATTATTTGTAGGTTCTCTGCCCTGGTCGGTTAACGACGAAGGATTAAAGCAAACATTTGAAAAACATGGTTCTGTATTGTCTGCAAAGATTATTATGGACCGGGATACAAATAAATCCAGAGGTTTTGGATTTGTTGAAATGGAAAATCCTACAGATGCAAGCAAAGCTATTAAAGCTTTAAATGATTCGGAAATGAATGGAAGAAATATTGTAGTTAACGAAGCTAAAGCACGCAGCTAAATAGATATTCTGTTATGATTTCTAAAAGGCGTCTTTATGACGCCTTTATAATTTTAAACCCGTCTCTTCCTTTATCCGGCAAATTATCGGAGGAGAAGTCTTTTTTAAGATTTCTCGTCCCAACTATAGTCGGATTTCGAAGTGACATGGTTATTTTTGCATATGTTCTCAATAAAAATGGAGAAACGCAATGCACGTTTTTATAGTTTACTGTCACCCCAGCGAAGATTCATTCACAAGCCATGTGAAAGATGAATTTATTCGGGGACTGCAATCCGCTAATCACACTTACGAAATATCCGACCTGTACAAAATGAATTTCCATACTGATATGAGCGAAGCGGAATACCTGCGCGAATCCAGCTACAACGATAAGCTTCCGTTGAGCGAAGATGTAATTGCCGAGCAGGAAAAAATAAACCGCTCCGATGTAATTGTTTTTATTTATCCCGTGTTCTGGACTGAGGCCCCCACAAAGTTAGTCGGCTGGTTTGACCGCGTGTGGGCTTACGGCTTTTCGTACGGCGAACGCAAAATGAAGAAGCTGAAAAAAGCAATTTTCTTAGTCATTGCCGGTCATACACTCGAACACTTAAAAGAATACGGACATTACGATGCCATGAAAACCGTAATGCTTGGCGACAGAATTTTTGACAGAGCAGAAAGCAAAGAAATGATAATGCTTGACGGCACAACCAAATTTAATCCCGAACTCCGACAGGCAAATTGGAATAAGCATTTGAAAACTGTTTTTCAGGTGGGGGAGAGTTTGTAAAAGTAAGTGTTGAGGAAGTGAGTTGGAGTGATTAAGTTTGGCAAAAACATTTGAGCATGATAATTTCAAAAATAACATCAGAGGGAAGATTGACAATTCCAATTGAACTGCGGAAAAAATTTAATCTTTTTCCGGGTAGGAAAGTAAAGTTTGAAACAACTGAAGACAGCGTGCGAATTATCCCAGTAGCTACGACGGAAGAAATTAAAGAGAATGCTGGCTTTCTTGAAATGAAGGGGAAGTTGCTAGAATCATTTATGGAGGAAAAGAAAAGGGAGAAGGCGTTGTGAGTTTAGTGAATAAAAGGGATACTATTTTTATTGCACACACATCAGAAGCAGAAGATACATACTTTGCAGTATGGTTAAAAAGCAAGCTTGAATTGTTGGGTTACAAAACATTTTGTGATGTAGAAGATCTGGGCACGGGTTCTTTTTGGAATGAAATTGACAGAATTCTAGTAAATGAAACAATAAAGTTTCTTCCCATTATTACTTCATCTTATATCCTAAAGTCTAAAAATCCAGGAACTGGAGTTAGCAGAGAATTAGCAAGGATTATGTCTTTATTAGTTTCAAACCCTAAAATTGTTATTCCTTTAAGAATCGATAACACCGACTGGAATGAGTTTGATATAACTATGGTTGGGTTTGAAGGATCAGATTTTTCAAGGGGTTGGACAGGGGGCTTAAAAAAACTATTTGATTTATTAGAAAGAGATAACATACTTCCAGGTCAGAATGCGAATGATCTTAAACCAATAATTGATGATTGGTATAAAGCTCTAAAAATAAAAGATAATATATTTCCAAAAGAAGAAAGATACTTTACCAATTGGTTTCCCATATACTTACCAGAAAAAATTCATGTATATGATTTGAAATTTGGTTTAGAGAACTCACCATATCAGCTACCATTTGCAAAAAAAATAGAAAACAATCTTATCATTACTTTTTGTGAGCCTAATGAAGTTAAGAATTATTTTGATTATGAAACTAGCCTCCAATTAGACACGAGTAATTTTTTTGATAATAAACCAATTCAATTTGATAATGGAAGAGAAATAAAAATACCAAATAAAAAATTAGTAGAAATATTGAATTTTGCTTTTGCTAATTATCTTAGCTCTAACATAAGGAAGGCACAATTATCAGGTAATAAAGAAATTTTTTACTTCGATAGAAAGGATTTTGTTGATCTAAGACATTTAGGAAAACATAGAAGGCAATTGTCGGGAAAGGAAAAAGATTATACATGGCACTTTGCAATAGGTGTAAATGCATTTTTATTCCCATTGCCCGCATATTTTATTACTTCACACATTGTTTTTTCATCAAATGATGGAAAACTTATACAAAATGATTTAACCAGACATAGATTAAGGCGTAAGATCGCTAGAGATTGGTATAATAGGAAATGGTATGAGATTCTCTTGTCTGCAATGGTCACTATATCGAATATCGAAGATAAAAGTAAAATAGTAATCAACTTGGGCAGCGATTCATTTTTAATAATTGAAACCGTTCCTTTAGAATGGCACTCTAGTGTAGGCTATAATGAGCCAGAAAAGAGCGAGGAAGAGTGAATAATAAATCTCTCTCTTACTTAAGCGAACCCAAATTAACTTTCGGATTCAAACAAAAAATTGAAGATCCTAGAGATGGATTGATTTTATTTGGTCCCAATGAATCATTTTCAAAACATAGCGTAGAGGCCGGAATAATTGGAACAGTAGTTGGAATAAACAACTATACTGATTTTGTTCGCAGAATAGGACTTCCCATTTATTCTACATCAATAATGCGACCTACATTTCCTGGTTTTGAAGCAGTGTTTGGAGTTAAATGGGATTCCGCCCCAATATCTTCAAGAAGCATCAATCCAGAAAAAATAGATGAAAAACTTCAATCCAAATCTGCAAAACAGAGAACTGTCGATGTAGTAAACCTTTATATTGAAAAAGTAAAAGATATCATGCTCAATGATGATGCTAGACCCAATATTTTCTTCATAATTGTCCCATTAAAAATTTATCAAGCTTGTCGTCCTGGACGGAAGGGTGATAGACTAAACAAATCATTAGAAGATTTTACATTTCATCAAAGGGTTGGCCAGATTCGTTTACCATATGAAGATGATGAGGATTATGAGCAATCTATGCTTGATTATATAAATGCAACTTCAAATTTTCATCATCTACTTAAGGCAAGGTTAATAAATGAAGGTGTTGATACACCGATACAAATAATAGTAGAGCCAACATTAAATTTTCGAGATAAAAGAAATTTTCCTTACAGCGAAAATATGCAAGCATTCTTAGCTTGGTCAATTTCGACAACAGTGTACTATAAACTTGGTAAAATTCCGTGGAAGCTTGGCGACATACGTCCAAAAGTTTGTTATCTTGGATTAGTTTTTAAGAAACTTGAAACAATTGAAGAAAGTGGTCAGGTCTGTAGCGCCGCTCAAATGTTTTTGGATTCTGGTGATGGGAGTGTCTTTAAGGGTACTGTTGGAAAATTCAAATCAGAGAACAATGAATATCATCTTACTAAAGCAGCCGCTAGCTCGCTCCTTGAACTTGCTTTGGATTATTATGAAAAAGATTATGGTGGTTTTCCAGATGAACTATTTATTCACGGGAAAGCAAGATTTACAGAAGATGAATGGAGTGGATTTCAGGATGTTGTCAAATTAAGAAAACAGAATATAAAACTTGTTGGAATTGTAATTAAGGATAGAACCGAAAAGTTAAAAATTTACAGAGATGTAATTGGAGAGAAATGTAACTATGGAAATTTAAGAGGATTAGCAATTAAGATCAGCGATAGAGAAGGTTATTTGTGGACTCGCGGTTTTGTACCAAGGTTAAATACAAGCCTAAGTAAAGAAATTCCCAATCCGTTAAGAATTATTGTTGATCGAGGAGAAGTTGATTTAGACCAAGCATTGAGGGACATACTTGCTTTAACAAAATTAAATTACAATGCTTGTATATATGGCGATGGGCTTCCGGTAACTCTTAGATTTTCAGAGAATATTGGAAAAATACTCACGGCAATTCCAAATTTTGAAACAAAAGTTAGAAAATTTCAATTCTATATTTAAAATAAAATCTTTCTTTCCAAAACCCACATTCAAAGTTGATGATATATTTCATACACCGAGTTAGTTGCCGCAGATAGAATTAACCCAAGAAAATCAAATAAAATTCTAACCATTCCACCGATTTTTCTTTCATAGCAAAGCGCAACACAACTCACCCCCATCACATTAGGTTATGGAGAATAAATTTATGTTCCTCTCGTCTAAAAAAGATTGTAACAAATAAAACATCAATTAGTGGAGAGTGTTATGAAAAAGAGAACCATCATCATGTCATTTTTTTGTATTGGGTTAGTATCCGTTTTTGCTGCTGTTAATTTCTCGTGCGGTGAATATAAGAGTCCGCAGTCCGAAGAACTCATCGGAGCTTGGAAAGGAAAAGTTCAATTCAGAACAGGAGCGTTTGCGGAAGTTAAAGATCTGGAATTTATGTGGGTATTTAATAACGGCGGCACTATGACGGAGTCTTCCAATTACGATGGCGCTCCTCCTATGCCTCCTGCGTATGGAATATGGAAGAAAACCGGAGATAAGCAATATGAGGTAAGATATGAATTCTACTTTACCAAAATGCCGGCTTCCTTCGAAGAGATTGCTAAAGCGGGCGGGTTTCCTCCTGCCGGTTATGGAGTTCTCACCGAAAAAATTACTCTATCAGGTGACGGAAAGTCGTACAAATCTACAATCAAGTACAATGCTTTTGATCAAACAGGCAAACAAACAACTTCCGGCAATGAAGCAGATGCAGAAGCAAAGCGAATGGAGTTTTAATCTATAAAATTATTTTCTTTCACTCTGTTGTCTATTTGCGGTGTGAGGCATATTTTCAAGTCACCAATTAATAAGAATTTTTTCAATACATTTAAGAGGTGAAAGAATGGAACAGATCAAAAAATTTTCTCCCGTTTCATTTGTAATAATAATCTTTTGTTTTTTCCTTCCGTTTGTGAATATAACCTGCGGAGGTCAAAAAGTTATATCGCTTACAGGTATTCAATTAGTTACGGGCTCAGAGATTAAACCAAATGGAATGTTCAATCAGAAAGATATGCCCGAAGATATGACAGGACAGAGCAAAGATAAACTTAAAACCGACCAGAATGTAGATCCACAACCCATGGCCCTATTAGCTCTGATAATGGCTACTTTTGCATTGGGATTAAGCTTTGTAAAAAATAAGATAATGACTTTGATAAGCATGATTGCCTCGGTATTAGGTGCCGCATTCTTGCTCTTGCTGAAAGCTAATCTTGACAGCGATGCTCCAGCCGAAGCTCAAATAGTGATTGATATTGAATATCAATTTGCATACTGGCTCGCGCTTCTGATGTTCATTGCTGGTGCGGTGCTTCAGTGGTTTAATTACAGAGAAGTTGGTGCTGATACTCCTATTGCAATAGATGGATTGCCGACTTCATAAAATGCTCTTTGCGGTCTTGAAGAAATAAAAAATTAATGGAGGATAAATGAAATACTTGATTATGACCTCGATGGCCTTGATTGTCTTTTACGGATGTTCTAACAAACAGAACGATGAATCATCAATTGTAACTAAAGAAGTAAGCTATTCATCTGATAGTGTAACATTGAAAGGTTTTCTTGCATATAATGAAAATCAAAAGGATGTTAGACCAGGTGTAATTGTTGTGCACGAATGGTGGGGGCATAATCAGTATGCACGAAAGCGAGCAAAAATGCTTGCAGAGCTTGGTTATATAGCATTAGCTGTTGATATGTACGGTGATGGCAAACAAGCAAATCATCCAGATGATGCGGGGAAATTTGCAATGGCAATTATGCAGAATATGCCGACGGCAAAAGCAAGGTTTAATGCGGGGCTAAACTTTTTGAAGGAACAGCCGCAGACAGATAAAAGCAAGCTTGCTGCCATTGGATATTGCTTTGGCGGAGGAATTGTTCTTCGCATGGCTGTTGGCGGCGAAGATCTGAAGGGCGTTGTCAGCTTTCACGGAAGCTTACCTACAGACTCTGTTGAAAATCCAAAGCAGATAAAGGCAAAATTGTTAGTCTGTAACGGCGAAGCTGATAAGTTTGTTCCTGTTGAGCAGATTGACGCATTCAAAAAAGCAATGGTTGATGCAGGAATCAATTTTAAGTTTGTTAACTATCCTGGGGCAGTTCACAGCTTTACAAATCCTGATGCCGATAGTCTTGGTAAAAAGTTTAATTTACCTTTAGCTTATAATAAGCAGGCGGATGAACAAAGCTGGCTAGAGATGCAAAAATTTTTTAAAGAAATATTTTAATTGAAATTATTTCTTTTAGCCAATTACCATGCGTATCCGATATCAAATCTTAACAATGGAGCAGCTCCATCATAGCTTCCGAAATTATCATTTTCATTAGATATAGATCCGAAGTAATAATCAATTCCAATACCAAGACCCATTGCCATCTGCTCTCCTGGAAACCACTGCCAGCCGACAAGTCCGCCGACAGAAACCGGTGAGCTGGAAATACCGACGCTTGTTATATGGTTATATGAAATATTCGGAGCAAAATAAAACCCCTTTAGATTTTTTCCCTTCGGATAGAATCTTGCTTCTGCGTTTACTCCAAACCCATCTATTCCGGCTAACGTTGGTGATTGAACTCCAATGCCGAATGCTGTTCCTTCACTAATTTTATAAAAGAAAGAAATATTATAGAACAGCAAAAACTTCAGCGGGTTGATCAAAATCATGCTGCTTCGCGGGGTAATGTCTTCGGATTGAGATATGGAGACCGATTCAGTATAAATTGTATCACCCGTTTCGGGATTAATAGTCCATTTCCGTTCGTTTGTTTTTTCCTGTCCAAAACTGAATGAGAAAATAGTAAGGCAGATTAAAAGAGTTAGAGATAATGTTTTCATTATTATCACCTTATTTTGAAAATTATACTGCAAATTTACGAAAAAAATATTCTCGCTCGGAATATCATTCAGAAATTACAGGTTGTTTTATAGGTATGCTGAAAATAAAAAAGGCGTTCGATGTGAACGCCTTAAATAAATTTAAATTGAATGTTGATTATTTTGTCAGCAGCATCTTTTTAATCTCAGAAAAGTTTCCGGCTTGCAGTTTATAAATATATGTTCCGCTTGCAAGCTGTGAGGCGTTAAAATTAATTTCATAGCTTCCTGCTGGCTTGAATTCATTAATTAATGAGGCAACTTCATTTCCCAGTATATCGTAAATCTTTAAAGTCTGCCAGCTGTCAACAGGAGACAGCCAGCTTATCTTTGTGCTTGGATTGAAAGGATTCGGATAATTTTGACTGAGTGAAAAATTATGAGGCGCTCCTACCACCACATCCGAACCAAGTTCATAGTATTCAAAACTGCCGTCAAAGTTAATTTGCTTTAGTCTATAGTTATAAGCACCTGTAGAAACGCCTCTATCAATAAATGAATAGCTTGATGGATTAGTTGTTGTTCCATTGCCCCTAACAAAACCGATGGCTTCATATCCAGAGTTGTTGATTGAGGATTGTTGACCGATGTTTCTTCGTTCTATTTCAAATCCTTTATTATTTGTTTCGGTTGAAGTGCTCCATCTTAAGTTAACGTCATTGTAAGTGACCGATGCGGTAAAAGAGTTTAGTTCAACAGGAAGGGGAAAATTTGGATTATTATACATAGCTATTGTGCCGTTATCTCCCACGGTCCAACCTCTTCCCTGGTAAAGAAAATGAGCTTCTCTCAACGTAAATGCAGAGCCGCATGGCTGGCTTGTCCATGAACTGCCGCCGTTTGTTGTAAAGTATATTGTGCCTACGATACTAACAGCCCACCCAATGTTGGCATCCTGAAAATATATTCCGTAAAGATCAGAAAATATTCCGGAATTGCGAGGTGACCATGTTTGTCCGCCGTTAGTTGTGTAAATAAACTTTGAACTGTTACCGCTTGCGTAACCAATATTTTCATTTATAAATTGAATATCTTGAAGATCATTTGTTATTCCGCTGTTTTGATTTGCCCAATTATTTCCCCCATCAGACGAGTACTTAATTAATCCGCTTTCTCCAACCGCCCAAACCTTATTTACACCAGAGGAAGATACTGCTCTAAATCTTAATGTTGTGCCAGAGTTTTTCAAGTTCCATGTTGCTCCATTGTCTGTTGAGACAGCGGCCAATCCATTGTCACCTGCTGCAAAAAAAGTGTTGCCCGCACCTAAAGAAATTTTTCTGAATTGTTCTGTAGTACCGCTTGCTGTAACGCTCCAATTTGTGCCGCCATTTGTAGTCCGGATGATAATTCCGTTTTCACCAACAGCAATACCTGTGTTTGCATCTTTAAATACAATAGAGTTGAGATTACTTCCTGTTACAGAAACTTGTGTCCAATTTTGTCCCCCATTGGTGGTTTTAAGTAAGGTGCCTGCATTACCACAAATCCATCCATTTTGTAAATCAAGCATGTGAACTCCATTAAGGTGTTGTGTTGTGCCCGAAACCTGATATGTCCAAAATTGCGAGTAGCTCCTTGTTTGGAGTGTTAGAATTGAAATAATGATCAGCACATGGAAACGATTTTTCATATTGTCCTCTGTAATAATTAAGAATAAGTTGTTTAAAAGAAATAGTACTGGCTCCCGCATAAAAGTGACAGATAAAATCAAAAGCTTTTAGCTGAAATCATCAATGGCTGAACCTTCTCCAGAAAAATTCTAATATAATTTTGTTATAGTCTGGAAATGGTATTGCTCAAAAGAAATAAGCAGTTGGAAATCAAGCTGTACTGTTAAATATCCATTGGCTTGGGTAAGTTTAAATTGTCATTTCGCTTTTTTATTGCAATCAAAACAGGTCAGTGGTTAGTAATTATGAAACAAAACTATTTCAAGATATTTATTCTGCCGGCACTATTACTTGTGCACACAGTTATTCTCCCCCAGCAGAAAAAGATCATCATTACGGCTGAAGTTGAATCTTTGCCGAAAGACTCACGTGTTTACATTACGGGTAACACAGATGAACTGGGAAACTGGAATTTTATGCAGCTTATGGAGAATAAGTCGGAAAAAGAGTGGTTATTTGTGGTAAGCGCAGAGAAAGGAGACACGCTTCAATTTAAGTTTACAAGAGGGAATTGGAACAGTGAAGCAGTTGATTCAAACGGAATAGAGTTTTCGAATTTCGCACATTTTGTTAGAAATGATACTACACTTATTTACCAAATTCCTAATTGGAGAGATAGAGTTCAGCGAAAAATAATTATCACTCCTCAAAGATTAGCAAACAAAGCTGGGTTTCTCGAATTGTTAGAGGGTTGGAAATATAATATTGGCGATGACTCAAGCTGGGCAAGCCCGTCTTTTGATGACAGCCGCTGGAAAACAATTAATCCTCAATTAAATAAAGAAGACATTAGAAAGCTGAAGTGGACAGGAAATATCTGGTTTAGGAATCATATTCGTGTTGATTCATCTTTGTGGAACAAAACATTTGGCTTCCTTTTTATCAATGCAGGTGCGGCAGAGATATATTTAAATGGAAAACAATTATATAGTATAGGAAAGGTTGGGCATTCTAAAGGAACAGAAATCATTCAAACGGATAGAACCCCTAAACACATTCTGTTTGATGATAGGGAAGAGCATTTGATAGCAGTTCGCTACTCTAATCATAGAGCAGAAGAAATGTTAGTATATAATATCCCTGTTGGATTCAGCGCCGATCTTGGTGATTTAAATACTTATATCCCCAATCGAATTGAAAATGTTAGAAGCACCTCAATATATCAAATGGCTTTTAGCGCTTTCGTTCTGGCATTTGCAGTGGTGCACTTTTTACTTTTTGTTTTTTATCCCAAAGCAAAAGAAAATTTGTTTTATTCGGTATGTATGTTAGCGTTTGCAGGCGTGGTTTACACCGGGCTGCAAACCAATTTTGTTAACAATATGCTGGATGTAATTACGATTATTATAATTAGTTCTATATCAATTCAACTCTCAATGCTGTTCGGCTTGCTGACCGTTTATTTTAGTTCCTACAACAAAATTCCCAAGCGATATTTGTTCTTTCTTGTGATCTCAAGCTTGTCTGTTTTTCAAACAATCTTTTTTCCTTCTCTTGGAGACAGATATACAGACTACGCATTTTATATTTACATAATCTTAGTAGCTGTGGAAATTGTTAGAGTAGTAATTCACTCTGCTAGAAATAAAGAGTCAGGTAGTTGGGGGTGGTTGATTGGCATCGGATTTTTGCTGGCGATGATTTTTATTGTATATCAAGTGCTTATAATAGCCAATGTAGTCACACAGCCGTTATTTGGAATTCGGCTGGTTTATGTTTACGGAATAATTTTTCTCGCTATCACTGTTTCAATTAATCTGTCAAAGAAATTTTCTGACACAAAGAAGAATCTTGAAAAACAATTAGCACAAGTTAAAGAGCTTTCGCAAAAAACTATTGAGCAAGAAAGAAAAGCAAAGGAAGAAGAACTTACGCGAAAATTGTTAGAAGCTGATAATGCAAGAAAAACAAAAGAGCTTGAAGAAGCACGCAGCTTACAATTATCTATGCTTCCAATCGAAGTGCCCACAATACCCAATTTCGATATCGCCGTTTACATGAAACCTGCCACAGAAGTCGGTGGCGATTATTATGATTTTAAATATGATGGTAATGGAAAATTAATTATTGCCATAGGCGATGCCACAGGACATGGTATGAAAGCAGGAACGATGGTCGCCACAATCAAAGGACTTTTTACCGCAGAAAGTGTTGATACTGATATAGTTTCCTTTCTGGACAAGAGCAATTTAGTTATTAAAAATATGCATCTTGGTAATCTGTTTATGGCGATGCTTATGGTTAAGTTAGATGGCAATAAAGTCAGCTTGTCTTCTGCGGGGATGCCGCCGGTACTTTTATTTAGAAGTGATACAAAAATTGTTGAGGAGTTTCGATTACAGGCATTGCCACTTGGAGGTACATCTGAATTTAAATATTCGTTAAAGGAAACAGTCATTAATAGTGGAGATACTCTGCTTCTAATGTCCGATGGTTTTCCGGAACTTTTCAATAAGCAGAAAGAAATACTGGATTATGACAAAGCCAAAGAATCGTTCTCGTCATTTGCGCATTTGGATCCAAAAAAAATAATAGAACGGCTTTGTGAAAAAGCCGATAATTGGAGAGGGGAAGCAAAGCAGGAAGATGATATTACGTTTGTGGTGGTGAAGGTAAAGCATGGAAAATGAGATCAAACGGTCATAAATTTGATAAAGGTTACTAATAAAAACATTAAATGGACAACGAGCTGCTTTTGAATGGGTATTTTTCCTTCGAATTTGTTTTAATCTGCACAGATATAAATATCTGTCACTTTCCCAAGAAAAAACTTACTGAATAGAAGAAAGTTAATAAGTTTATTATCGAAAGGAAGATAGGAATGAATTTTCTAAGCAGAATGTCTAGAGGTCAATTAATATTCTGTTCTCTTTTGATTTATGTTTTTGTTATTGCGGGATGCAAAGATGACAGCTATTCGGTAGGTAATTCTGGGAATCCAGGAACACCAGGACCAAATGAAATCTTCATCAGTGGAATGGCGTTCTCCCCATCAAGCAAAACGGTTGCTGTAGGTACGACAATAAAGTGGATAAATAAAGATGGCGCTGCCCATACTGTGACCAGTGGGGTTCCCGGTTCGCCCTCAGGTACATTCGACTCAGGCAATTTGGGGCAAAATGGTGAGTTTAGCTTCACATTCAATCAAACAGGAACAATTAAATATTTCTGCAATATTCATCAATCAATGACGGGAACGATAATAGTTCAGTAATTATTGGATTCCCATTTGACAATTTAATTTTAGACCAAGTCGAAAAATCTTCTTTGATCAAGCATTGTCGCAGCAAAGAATAACATTTACCCACCAAGTCAATGATGGCAACTAAGAAAAAATCTATACTTAGAAAATTATTTATGCTGCAGGCCAAAGCCACCCAAACACACCGGCTGTAAATAGTGCATATATTAATCCATCGAACATAGATTTCAATGTAGCGCTCCAGTTCTTCCTAAACCAAATGCTGTTTTGCAATAGCGCAAGACTGTAACTGAGGAATGCCGTGGCTCCCACAAAACGGAATACTGATAAATAATGAGCACCAGGCTCTAGTGCCCGTCCCGCAATATAGGCAGCAAATGCCCCGACAATTAAACAATAAACAAACCATTGGGCAAGACTTGAACCCATATTAAATTGCCCGGTCGGGAAGGTGGTTATGAATGCTACGGGACCCTTGTTAATTTTATCTTGAAATTCTTGTGTCTTTCTTTCTTTGTTGTTTGCCGCATAGGGTAAAACGTAGTTGCCTGGAGGAATACTGGCTTTTCGCAAGCTGTCCATGATCTGATCTTCATTGGGGATTTTTTCAAAGTCTGTATTATGATAACCAATGAACATGTGAATTATGGAGCTAATGACAAAAACCAAGATTGCAGAAAGAAGAATTGGAAGCCAAAGTGAAACTACTGGAATCATATTATCTCCTTAAATTTATTTTGCTAAAATTTTTTGTAAGGACTTGATTATAAAATAAGTATACTTACTTGTGATGTGCAAGCAAATTTAACTGTATCCAGTAAAAACAGATAACCGAATATCAAATAGCGGTGTGACTAAAAGTTCAGCAAAATGCACAATAAATTGGATTTAGGTTTTTGAACGTAATATTTTACAAATAATTTTTAATTCTTGTTCTCAAAATTGAGGTTTTGAAAAACTTTATCTATGTTTCAATACAATTTTATAGGAAAAATTTATCATCTATTATCATTATGACAAATAACTTTTCATCTACATTTATAACAAAGGAGATTTGATATCATGACTGTAAGCAAATCACTTTGGGTTAATAAGCAAAATTTAAAACTTGGAGCATCGGCTTTTGGGTTTCATGGAAAAAAAATTGGAACGGTCAAACAAATCGTACATGATGGAGATACGCTTAATACAAGGTTGATCTACAATCTAGGAGTAAGATTTCTGGGGGTGGACACTCCCGAAATTAGTTTTCAATTACCTGGAACTAGCAATTTTATCAACCTATTGGATAAAAGGTGGGATGATTTTTTCAGATCGGGTAAATGGAAGGAAAATTTAGCAATTGGGCAAGACCTGTATCATTATTTCAGCAATATAATTGGAAATGGCAAAAACGTTTCAAAGCACCATGCTGCATTTGCAGGTGAAGCAGAAAAATCATTAGTTAAAATAATTTCTTCAGATTTCAAGAAAAGTAAAAAAAGTTCCAAATCGTTTATTTTTTTCATGGCATTTGGCAATGAGTTTTTAGATAGTTACGGACGTCTTCTATGTTACTTAAACAGTTCGGTGGATAACTTCAGAAATCAAAAAGACAAAGATGAAGCGAAAAAGCTTTCTTTCAATGAACGACAGCTGGCAACCGGTTGGGCAGCGCCATATTTTATTTGGCCGAACATTCAGCCGTTTTTACTAGTTAGAGCTTTTGCAAAAGAAAACATACTTCCGAAAAACTTTTGGAACTTAATAAAAAAAGCAGGCAAGCTTCATCAGGCAAGAAAGTTTGTTGCTGATGCAAGAAGTAGCAATAAGGGAATATTTAATTCCACCGATCCTCTTAAACTAATGCCGTTTGAACTGAGAATTATTTCTAGAAAGAAAAGTCCAGATAGATATGTGATTGACCTTAGAGACGAAGGCAATAATGTTTTGTTAAAGCCTGAAGAGTATATAAAAATTCCTCATCAGGAAGATAGGTTATATATTCCGGCAGAGTGCATTCCAATATTTCAGGTGTTTGGCTGGGTGATAAAACAGTAAAGACCACCCTCGATTGAGACATGCTTCTACTAGTGAGATCCGTTTTAGGGGTCAGAAAAAATCTATAGAGAATCCAATTCCAAACTTCGAAATCCTTCTATCGTAATATATACTAAACACATCTCTCCCCTTGTAGTATGACGCATAAAAAGCCAATCCTTTTCTATTCCAGTCGCCTAATTTGATTCCTGCCATAAAATGATTGCTTGCAAAATATTTATTTGTTCCATCAAGAAAGAAGTGATGAGCCCCAAACAAATTTATGTTATTATCAAATATTTTTCCCAAGACATATGGAGCGGCTATTTCAAAACCAGCATGCAAATTATATTTTTTTAAGTTATCGGGGCGGACCAAAGTAGCATATGAAACACCACCATAATATTTCAACAGAATGAATTCAGAGAAAATTTGATGAGCAACGGTCAGCTCTCCAAAATCTTTTGTGAAGGGAATTGGTTTCTTGCCATCAATCCACATGTCTTTCGCGGCGTCGTAACTGCCGTCAACAAGATGAGCACTGTTATGAATAATCCTAAATCTTATAAGTAGCTTGTGATCATCAGATTGTTTTGTGTAGGAAATATTGCCTCCGAAGAGACCGTCAACCGCAGAAATTTGCAAACGCTTACCTTCGTAGCTTTTTGAAAATGCATAAGCCATAAACTCAATGCCTGAGGCAAAACAAATTGTTGAATCGACGGATTGAAATGATAGAAGGTCAACAGTATTTCCTATATCCACTTTCAAGTTAGTTGTTGCTGCGTAGTATAGAAGACCCACCCGCGCTTCTTGGTTGTTAGCTTTTAGGGGCATAAAATTTAAGCCGGTTGGAAATAAATTAAATTGATATTTACATTGCGGAAATAGGATCACTGAGAAAAGATAAATTATTATTGCTGTTTTAGTGTGCATACATCTTTGAGAAAAAATTGAAGCTAAAGTTAATAAAAAACACAAACGAATGATTATATGCCGCCACTTCTTTAACCATTAACAAAATATGTTGTAGGCAGTTAATTATTTAAATAATGTTTCAAAACACCTTTGAAATAGTCTTGGAAGTATTTATTTTTGAAACACGCATTTGATGGCGGGGTGCAAAACCATTTTGGAGGTCGTGGGTTTTGAATGAATCAGATGAACACGGTTCATTTCGTACTCTCCTGTCAATGATTTAAATCAATTTTATTTTTCATGCAATAATAGCTTAGAACTATTTTAATTTACCATCAAATCGGTTCCGCTTTTGCAGAAATAGCGAAAGCTAACCCCCTAAAATCGAGGGATAATTCTTTTACAGAAGATTTATCTATCGTTCAAAGCAATTCAAAGTATGCTAAGGAAAAATCAAAGTCAGGCGAGCCGTTAGAAAAACTGCCTGTAAAAAGGTATGTAAGTAATTCCGCAACCGACAAATATATTTTAGAGAGGAACTGCACGCTCAATGTTGTATAAGTATCTGCAGAACACTCTTAGTATAGTATTTTTCTTTATCTTTTTCTTCTCGAAAATTAATTTTTCTCAAACAGAATACAATATGATCTTAACAAATGTGATTAAGGTTAATCAAAATACCATTGAGTTTGAGGTTAATATTACTAGCGCAAATGAGGTTTTTCTTTTAACATCGTATCAATGTTCTTTTCTATTTAATGAAGATATTGCTAATGAGGGACAACTTACATTTGGATACATAAAGGGCACGACACAGTTAACCAATCCGCCCAATTTGGTTATTGGAATTTTTAAAAACGATGGCAAATCAAAATTGGTTTTTGTATCTAGAGCGGGGAGCGATATTATACATCAGGATACTTCGCGCGTTGGTAAATTTAGTTTAAAAAACACGGTACCTTTTGCTGATATAGATCCAGAGATAACTTGGACTTTTAATGGAAAAATTTCGACAATTCTAACAGGCGAATCATTTAACAACATTACAATTCCAATTAATTTTTATTATCAGTTAAGAGATGGGAAAAATTCATCGCTTGAGAAAAATAATTCTAATAGTTTTGTGACCCCGAGTAAATTTGAGTTATTTCAAAATTATCCCAATCCATTTAATCCAAGTACAAAAATTAAGTATACAATTCCTTTTACCGAAAACTCCCCAACAAAGTTTGTCCAGCTTAAGGTTTATGACAATCTCGGAAATGAGATTGAAATGCTTGTTAATGAGGAGCAAACGTCAGGAACTTATGAGGTTGAGTTTAATAACTACTCACTATCAAGCGGTGTCTATTTTTATAAATTGAATGTGGGAAAATTTTCTGCAGTTAAAAAAGCTATCTTGATGCGATAACATCCATGCATCACCACACAAGTGAATGTGTAAAATTGATTCATCGCGAACAATTTTCTTAGGATATAATTCTTGTAAACCGTCCTCTTTATGAATAAATTGCGATCATAAAATAAACACTGTTCATTATTATTCGGATATGGGAGCAAAAGAAAGAAAAAATAGACAAAAAAACGAAATGCAAGAGATCATTCTCGCTGCCGCACTAAAATTGTTTTCAGATGAAGGTTATGAAAACGTTACTATGAGGAAGATTGCGGATAGAATTGAGTACAGCGTTGGAACGATCTATCTCTACTTCAAAGATAGAGATGAGATATTTTTTGAACTCCACAAAATAGGATTTGACGAATTTTATAAAAAGCAGCTAGCTGTTCAGAAGGTTATAGATCCATTACAACGGTTGGCTGAGCATGGATTGGCATATTTACAGTTTGCTATAGAACAGCCGCTTTACTACGACTTAATGTTTATTTCACATATTCCTGTCAAAACCATCAAGCAAAATCGGAACTGGGAAACAGGAGATAGAACTTATGAATTACTTAAGCTAAATATTAGACAGGCCGCCGAGGCAGGATATTTTATTAATGTTGATGTTGACGTAGCGGCTTTCTCTCTTTGGTCATTCGTCCATGGGATTTCTTCCTTGTTTGTAAGGGATAGGTTGACTATGGTTCCTGTTGAAAAGGTGAAATCCTTGCTTATTGGCGCGATTAAATTCTTTGAAAGGACCTATCAATAAACAACGTTCATTAAATAATTGATGTTTATCATAGATCAATGAAAGATATAAAATGCAAACAATTCTTGGTGCTGGTGGAGCTGCTGGGACAGAATTAGCAAAGCAACTTATTGCTTATACAAGTGATATTCAAGTTGTAAACAGAAATCCCCAAAAAGTAAATGTTGATGATAAAATACTAAAAGCAGATCTTTCAAATCCAATCTCACTTGATGAAGCAGTAAAAGACTCAGAAGTTGTTTATGTAACGATTGCGTTTGAGTATAACGTTTCGGTTTGGAAAGAGAAGTGGCCCAAATTTATGAGCCGCCTAATTGAGTCTTGCAAAAAACATAATACAAAGATCGTCTTTGTTGATAACATTTATATGTACGATCCAAATTACCTTTCCAATATGACTGAAGAAACACCAATTAATCCTATCTCAGAAAAAGGGAAGGTACGAGCTGAAATTTTTAAAATGTTAATATCTGCTGTCGAGAGAAAAGAAGTAATGGCACTTGTTGCGAGAAGTGCAGATTTTTACGGACCAAATGTCATCGGCAGTTATTTAACTCAAACTGTTTACAATAATTTGATGAAAGATAAAAATCCTCAATGGTTTGGCAAGCTTGATGTAATTCATAGCTTTACTTATAGCAAAGATATTGGTAAAGCGCTTGCCCTGCTTGGCAATACTCCGGATGCATTTAATCAAGTCTGGCATTTACCGACATATGAAGGCAGGCTTACTTCAAAACAATGGATTGAACTTTTCATTAAAGCAATGAACAAGCAGAATAAAATTCAAACAGTTCCAGTATTGGTAATGAGTTTACTCGGATTATTTATTCCGGTTCTCAAAGAATTGAAAGAAATGTCATATCAGCTCGATAGAGATTACTACTTCAACAGCAATAAATTCAATAAGAGATTTAACTTTATCCCAACGATACCGGAAAAGGGAGTAAGAGAAATTTTGGGAATTGAATAATGAAGTTGGTGTTCCTGGTAATTATTATTCTTCATGGATTAATTCACACCATAGGATTTTTTAAAGCGTTTCGTCTTGCAAAAATTAGCCAGCTAACTCAACCGATACCAAAGCCAATCGGTATAATTTGGTTATTGACCTTTTTTCTATTTATTGTGGTTGCAGTTCAGGTTATTGCTAATCATGATTTGTGGTGGATAGCTGCGTTATCTGGTACTACCCTTTCCCAAATTTTAATTATATCGTTTTGGCATGATGCGAGGTTCGGAACGATCCCAAATGTTATCATTCTTCTTATTGCGATAGTTGCTTTCGCTAACTGGAATTTTAAAAGAGAAGTAAATAATGAAATAATAGAGATGTTTAGTAAGAATTTGATGACAGAAAGAAAAATCCTAAATGCAAATATGATTGAAGATTTACCGAAGCCAGTTCAAAAGTGGTTGAAAAGTTGTGGAGCGGTTGGGAAGGAAATGATTCATTCCGTTCGATTGAAGCAAAAAGGTGAAATGGGGATCGCTCCCGAACAAGAAAATTGGTATACTGCAAATGCCGAGCAATATTTTACAATTGATAAACCCTCATTCATTTGGATAGTGAAAGTTGACATGATGCCGCTCGTGTTTTTTGCTGGCAGGGACTTTTTTGCTGAAGGAAAAGGCAAAATGTTGATCAAAGCTCTTTCATTAATAAATATTGTTAATGCTGCTAATGAAAAAATCAACCAAAGTACATTGCAAAGATATTTAGGCGAGATAGTTTGGTTTCCTACGGCAGCCGTCAGTCAATATATAAAATGGCAAGAGATAGACTCTCTTTCTGCCAAAGCTACTATGACGTATTATGGTTTAACAGGTTCCGCAGAATTTCATTTTAATAGCAATGGTGATTTTGAAAAATTCAGCACAATGAGATACATGGGAAACGATAACAAAGCCGCGCTGAAAGAATGGGTAATAACTGTTAAAGAGAATCGAATCATAAATGGATTGAAGATTCCAGTTAAATTTGAAGTAAACTGGAAATTAGAATCGGGTGATTTCAAGTGGTACAAGCTTGAAGTTCATGATGTTGAGTATAATAAACCTGTTTTGTGGAAATGAGTTTACTGATGAATTGGCATAGTAAATCCTTTTTCTGGTGGGTATTCGCTTTTGCATTCACCCTCGCGATTGCATATTATCAAAGGGTTACGGGGCCAACTTATCCTATAAGCGGAAAGATTGACATACGCACCCAGGCACTGCAATACAAGTTATTGACTTCGAATGAGAGCCACATTCCCGCAGAAATAATAATTAAAGGAAATGTAAGTGGTATAACAGGCGTTGTAGAATTTAAAAAGTTAAAAATAAATGAAGCTTGGCAAGTCAAAGAATTTAGGCAGCAAGATGATAAGTTAATTGTCGAATTGCCGCCACAGCCCCCAGCAGGAAAATTGGAATACAAAGTAATTCTTAACGATGGTGAAAAAAAATACTCACTTACTAAAAAGCCTGTTGTTATTAGATTTAAAGGTGCAGTACCAATTTATGTTTTAATCCCGCATATTCTTATAATGTTTGCGTCAATGCTATACTCGACAAGAACAGGAATCGAAGGAGTAACAAAAGGAGCAAGGATAAAATCTATGACTTTGATTACGTTACTACTTTTAGGAATAGGTGGATTGATTCTTGGTCCCATTGTTCAGAAATATGCTTTTGGTGCTTTTTGGACTGGTTGGCCTTTTGGGCATGATCTTACGGACAATAAAACCTTTGTAGCTTTTGTTTTCTGGCTCATTGCCCTCCTTAGATTAAAAAAGAATACGAATAATCGAAAATGGGTGATTGTTGCATCTATAATTTTATTAATTGTATTCCTAATTCCTCATAGCATGTTCGGTTCTGAATTGGATTACTCAACTGGTGAAATTGGAACAGGGAAATGAGCTTTACTGGTAAAAATAAAAAAGCCGGGATATTTCTACCACGGCTTCATAAGTTGCTCTTTTCGCAGGAGATTATCTCCCTGCGATAAAATTATTTATTCTCTCTAGGATAAGTGTAACTCACCATCCATTGAATTCCGAATTTATCAGTCAGCATTCCGAAGTATGCACCCCAGAAAGCATCTGTCATTGGCATAGTAACTTTTCCTCCAGCCGAGAGACCATTAAAAATTTTATTTGCTTCATCTTTGCCTTCGGTTTCTATCGAAAGGTGGATGTTGTTGCCTGTGGTTAATTTTTGTCCCATAGATTCCAAGGCATCTGTTGCCATTAGCATGTTCCCCTTACCGAGGGGTAAACCGATGTGCATGACTTTCTCGCGATCATTTGCGGTCAGCTTGTCGGATTCCGGAGTATCTTTAAAGCGAAATATTCCTCCTGCAAAATCACCGCCAAACACAGATTTGTAAAAATTGAAAGCTTCTTCAGTATTTCCAGGAAAATTTAAGTAGGGGCTTAGAGTTACCATAAATTATATCTCCAACAATTTATTGATTTGAGTTATTGTTTATTACCTTGTAAAACAAATGAGTAACCATTTGGGAATGAATTACATTATTTATCTCAAGGGAAAAATTTTCTTTCTTTATTTTATCAAATAATCGGACACCGCTTTCTAACATAACAGGTGCGAGATGAATGTTGAATTCATCAACAAATCCGGCGTTAAGATATTGCTGAATAGTATGTGCCCCACCGGAAATTCTGATATCTTTATTTCCTGTTGCAGCTTTAGCTTTTGCGAATGCACTTTTAATTCCATCATTCACAAAATAAAAAGTTGTACCGCCCTTTCTTTCCCATGGCTCTCGCTTTTGATGAGTTAAAACGAAAACGGGTGTATGAAATGGTGCTTCTTCAGGCCAATTAGCTTCTCCCTCCTCGAACATTCGCTTGCCCATTATGTTTGCACCGATTCTAGTAAAGATATTTTCAATTATTTCACCATCTTTAGTATTGGTTTCTCCTCCTGCAAGACCAAGATGTTGCAAAAAAGCTTTTTGTTTGAACATCCAATCATGAATTTTTATGCCTCCATCGCCTAACGGATTTGTCGGTCCTCCATTTTTGCCAGCAATAAAGCCGTCAATGGAAATTCCAATATCCACAAATACTTTGCTCATTCTAATTCTGGTTTAATTTTAAAACATTCCGTTTTCATTTATAATATTTTGTGGAACAGTTTGTCCAAAATCCCACAATTCGATAATCTTATTTTTTCCAAAACGGAAAATGTGGATTACTGCTGTACCCAAATCGAGTTGGTTTTGTTGAACATGTGAATGTATAGCGACAAAATTTTCGTCTTCTAATGTGTGTTTAATCTTAAAGATTTTATCAGGATTTTGTCTTGTGTTTTCTTCCATCGCAAGCATTAAGATTTTTGCGTTACCCTTGAAATAAAATTGTGATGCTTGAAATTTTTGTTTGTGTATAAGTCAAATGCTTCTCTAGAGTTTCCTTTTGCACAAAGAGTTAAAAATTCTTTTGCAATTTCTTTCTTTGATGGTGTCGTCATTTGCTTCTCCTATTAAATGTAATCCGTCTGATTTAATGCGCCTCTATTTTTTGATAATTAAGCAGTATTATTCCGCAATCAAACCCTTTGGCATTTATTAGTTTATAGCTCTGCTTGATTTCTAATTTTGAAAAGATACTCATTCCCTTACCAATGGCTGCAGGATTTACAAACAGGTAAAATTCATCTATGAGTTTTTCTTTAATTAAATCTGAAACAAAGGTTGCACCACCATAAACAATGATGTCTTTACTGGTTGCATTTTTCAACTTATTAATTTCATCGGCAAGATTCCCTTTTGCTAATTCAGTATTCTCCCAAGGAGACTTATCAAGATTTTTGGTAAAAACCACTTTGCGGTAATCCACCATCTGTTTTGCGAATTCGAACTCCGGGTTTTGTGGATTAGCCGCTACATTTGTCCAATGGGAAATAAATCCATCCGTCATCTTTCTTCCGAGAAGTATTGTATCAACTTGCTTAGTCAGTTTGGTAACATAGTCTTTTATATCCTCGCTCCAATTCCATATCATCCAGTCCATTTCTCCATTTGGTCCGGCGATAAAACCATCAATTGAAATTTGTACCTGCAGTTTTAATTTGCGATTCATTTTCTCCCTCCGTTTAAATTAAATTGTAAGTAAGCAAATTAATGCCGCAATTATAGGCTTTCGATCCTTTTAATTTCATTTGCAAGAGATTATTTGTTTTATCAAAAATCGGAACTCCTTTACCAAGTGCAACCGGATTCATAAAAAGATGAAATTCATCAACCAACCCTTCTTTGATTAGTTCTGAAACAAATGAACTTCCGCCATAAACAATTATATCTTTTCCGCTTTGGCTTTTTAGATTACTTATTTCTTCTGCGAGGTTGCCTTTTGCAAGTTCAGTATTGTCCCATTCGGATTTATCAAGTGTTTTTGTGAAAACTATTTTTTTAGCACGAACTATTCTTTGAGCAAATCCATGCATAGGATGATCCGGCTTAGTAAGCGTTTGCTGCCAAAATGGAATATAATCAACCGCTAATTTTCTGCCGATAATAATGGTATCGATTGAATCCAGTAAATCCAGAACATCCTTATAAATTTCGTCTAATGCCCAAGTAACCCAAGATTGATCGTCATCTGGTCCGGTGGAAACAAACCCATCAATACTCATCTGCATTTGTAGTTTTAATTTTTTCTGCGTGCCTAATGTTGCGGCATCATTCATTTTTCCTCTGCCAGCTCCTTGAGTTTTTGCAGGGCTATGGGCCAAATGTTCTTAAACATATCCTCAAAATCCTCTGCAGAATCCATATCTACAAACAATTCAGTTATCCCATTATTTTCTTTAAAAGTATAGTTTTCAAGAGCGCCTGCCCACGTTTTCACTTCTTCGCTTGAAGTGTCTTCCTTACCTTCGTTTACTATGCCGCAATGTTCAATTGAGAGATGCTCATATTTACGAATTTCTTTTATTCTGCTCACCATGCCTCCCATTTGTCCGGATTTGTTTGGAGCAAGAAAAAGTATTTTGCTTCCTTTCTCCCAATTTCCAACATAATGAGAACCAGGGCCAAATGCTTCGGTCCATACTTGATATGATTTGGGGTTGAGCATTGTGTCCCAAACCTTTTCTTTGGGTGCATGAATGCTAATTGAAAAGTTGAGTTTTTTCATTCTATATTACCTTTAGTTGTGAATATTAATTTCTTGCCGCAGCTTTTACCAAATCGGCAATCACTATTTTTTTCATCTGAAGCATTACGTGCATAACTCTTTGGGATTTAGCTGCATCTGTGTCACCGAGCAGTTTGCCTAATAATGTCGGAACAATTTGCCACGATACACCAAACTTATCTTTCAACCAGCCGCATTGCTGTGCCTTTTCATCTCCACCCTCTGAAAGTTTGTTCCAGTAATGATCAATCTCTTCCTGTGTTTCGCAATTAACCATAAATGAAATTGACTCATTAAAATCAAAATCGTGTTTAAGAGTGCTGCTCATCGCATTGAATAAGTAATTGCTTAAATTAAATTGGGCAAATAGCAAAGTTCCTTCCGAAACGTTTGCTGATTTATCATAGGGAAATTCTAAAAGAATTTTTGAGTTGGGAAAAACAGAGTTGTAATAACTAACGGCCTCTTTCACTTTCCTAAATTTATTATTCGCAAAAAGAAGCGACGGTAAAATTTTCTGCGGGGAATTGGTCGTATCGATATCAAGCTGCCAAGAAAGACCAAACTTATCTTTAACCCAAGCATACTTGCTGCTCCAATCATATTTACCAAGCGGCATCAATGGGGTCCCGTTTTCAGATAATTTTTTATAAAGATTTTCAATTTCACTTTCCGAGTCGCAATAAACATAAAATGAAATTGCTTGGGTGAATTTGAAAATTGGGCCGCCATTTAAAGCTACGAAATCCTGTCCGTCAAGTTGAAATGAAGTTGTCATTAAAGAACCTTTCGGTCTACCGGAAATATTAGCCCCTTCTTCATCGTACCGAGCCATGCTGCCCATTTTTGAATTTTTGAAAAGCGATGTATAAAAATTTACCGCTTCCTCAGCGGTATCATCGAACCACAGAAACGGCGTTATACTCTGCATATGGTTTCCTTTCGTGAATTTTTAGTTGACAAAAAAACTCTACAGTATTAAAAATTGTAAAAAGGTCATACTGAATCTTTGATTAATATAACTCAACGAAACTCAACTTCCCGGAACCAAATCTGGTGATTCAGAGATCATCTGCGTTTCACTTTCTTCGTGTTTGCTCATTTGTTCCGTTTTAACTGTGAATCTGGCTAACAAAGTATAAACTACCGGTACAATCACTAATGTTAAAAACGTTGAAAAAAACATTCCGCCCACAACAGCCAAACCTAATGGACGTCTTGATTCTGCACCAGCACCTAAACCGACAGCAATAGGTAGTATTCCAAAAATTGTTGCGAAAGAAGTCATTAATATCGGTCTTAAACGAATAGTTGCTGCATTCACAACTGCATCGACAAATGAATGTCCTTGAGCACGTTGCTGATTTGCAAACTCGACAATTAGAATAGAATTTTTTGTGACGAGACCAATCAGCATGATTAATCCTATTTGCGAATAGATATTCAACGTCTGACCGAAGATAAACAACGTTAATAAAGCTCCAAACACAGCCAGAGGTACTGATAGTAGAATCGTAAAGGGATGTATAAAACTCTCAAACTGTGCAGACAAGACAAGATAAATAAAAATAATTGCAAGTATGAACATGAAGTATAGCGCTGAACTTGAAGACTTATATTCCAACGATTGCCCGGCATATTCGTGTTTGGTGCTTGTGGGCAATTTCTGCAGCGCAATCCTGTCAAGATCGTCTAATGCTTTACCAAGAGTTACACCAGGCGCTAATCCAGCCGAAATAGTTGCTGAGCGGATACGATTATAATGGTTGAGTTCTTTAGGCGCTACAGTTTTTTTGACATTGACAACATTAGCAAGCTGAACCAAACCTCCGGTGCTTTTGATATAAATATTCTGAATAGCTTCGGGGGTAGCTCGGTACTCGGGTTTCATTTGTAAAATTACATCATATTGTTTTGTTCCTCGCTTGAAGTCGGTGACCATCCGTCCACCCAGTAATGTTTCAAGCGTAGAACCAATGTCTGTTACCGACACTCCAATGTGAGATGCGCGTTCACGATCAATATCTATATCAAGCTGAGGTTTGTTCAAGCGCAAATCGCTGTCCATATTAATTAAGTAGCCCAATTTAGAAGCTTCTCCCATCATGATACCAACAGATTTACTTAAATCTTCATAACTGTCTGCTTGCAGAACGTAATTTACAGGATTCGAAGAAAAATTTGCTCCCAAACTAGGTGGATTTATTACGAATGCTAGGACACCAGGTATAGAAATTAGCTGTGGAAATAATTCCTGAATAATTTGTTGCTGAGATTTATCTCTATCGCCCCTAGATTTCAGATTTAAGAACATAAAACTATTTGTTACACTCCCTGGACCACCAAAGCCGAGCCCTGTTGCGGTAAAAAGTCCTTCTAGCTCAGGTAATTTGAGCAGGCGCTGTTCAATCTCTTTAACATAGCTGTCGGTATATTCCAAGGTAGAGCCCTCCGGAGCGATCACAATTCCAAATCCCACTCCGCGATCTTCAACGGGGACAAGCTCACTCGGTAATAGTTTAAAAAGAAAAACTGCCAATAAAATTGTGACTACACCGCCAGCAATCATTAACAGCTGGTGGGCTAATGTCCATCTCAACAATCTTTCATATACTGTATTGAGCCATTCAAAGAAAAAATCGAAAGATCTAGAAGCCCAGCTTTTGTTTGTACCATGTAAGGGTTTTAAAATTTGAGAAGAGATCATCGGAGTTAATGTAAGAGCAACAAATCCTGAAATTAAAACAGCGACAGCCACAGCAATACCAAATTCGTTGAAGAGTCTTCCAACGTTTCCTGACAGAAAAGCAAGAGGAATAAATACTGCAACAAGTGCAATTGTTGTGGAAATAACTGCAAACCCGATCTCTTTACTTCCATCAAGAGCAGCCTGCCACCTACTTTTACCCATTTCCATGTGGCGGTAAATATTTTCAAGGACCACAATCGCATCATCGACAACTAACCCGATTGCTAATACGAAACCGAGCAAGGTGAGAATATTAATTGTAAATCCAGCAAAATAAACCGCTGCCAAAGCCCCGATGATAGAAATAGGTATAGCTAAAGTTGGAATTATTGTTGCGCGAAAACTTTTTAGAAATGCCAGTACGACAAGCACTACCAATATAAGTGCTATTAATAAAGTTTGTTGAACTTCTGAAATGGATTCTGTAATAAACTCTGAACTGTCATAAGCAACGTCTAATTTCATGCCTTCCGGCAACAATTTAGCTAACTCAGGAAGTACTTCACGAATTTTTTCTGCCACATCTACGGTGCTTGCTTTCGATTGTTTAACGATTCCAAGTCCGACAGCTATCTTACCGTTCCATCGTGCCATAGTTCGTTCATCTTCGGCACCCACATTAACATCGGCTACGTCCCGAAGGCGTACAATATCATCTCCTTTTTGAGAGATAATTATTGCCCCAAATTGCTCGGGCTTATCAAGGTCACCACGGGTACGTACCGCGAATTCACGCTTTGTTCCTTCAACTCGTCCCCCAGGTATTTCTGCATTTTCACTCCTTACAGCCAACTCAATATCTTGAGCAGTTAATCCGCGAGCAGCCATCTTCAGAGGATCCAGCCAAATTCTCATGGCATATTTGCGCTCGCCACCAATTATCACCGAACCTACGCCAGGCATTCGCTGAATTCTTTCTTTCAAAACACGATCTGCAAAGTCAGATAACTCCAGACCAGAATGGTGTGTGCTGTATAATGCCAGCCAAACGATTGCTTGTGCGTTTGCATCAACTTTAGAGATTATTGGATCTTCAATTTCCTGTGGAAGAGTTCCGCGAATACGCGACACTCTATCCCTTACTTCATTTGCTGCGTCATTAACATCCTGGCTAAGTTCAAACTCAATCGTAATTACCGAACCGCCCTCACGGCTGGAGGATGTTATTGTTTTTACTCCTTCGAGTGTTGCAAATTGCTCTTCGAGCACATCTGATATTTCTGTTTCAACCACATTTGAGCTTGCACCACGGTAAAGTGTAACAACGGATATGATCGGCGGATCAATATCAGGGTATTCGCGAACCGGTAGTTGAGTGAAAGAAATTATTCCAAAAAGAAGAATTGCCAAACTCATAACCGTCGCAAATACTGGGCGACGTATCGATATATCACTTAGCTTCATATAACTAACTCCTAACCTTGAACCGATTCAGATTTTGTCTCTCAGGTTCATCAAATAATAAATACTTAGTTGAAATCATTGCTTTGTCTGAATATTTCCGGAATTAATTGGTAGAACTTTTGCTCCATCAAAAAGTTTTTGATGACCAGCTTTGACTACTTGCATTCCAGTTTCCAATCCTGTCGTTACTTCAACCATTTCGGGTGTCTGTAAACCGAGTGTAATTGGGGTTGCGGTAACTATGCTATCTTTATTGACTACAAAGACAAAGGATTGATTTCCGTTTGCAAATACCGCTTCATTGGGAATGGTTAATGCCCGAGGCCTTTGGCTTAAGACTACAGAAACATTTGCGGACATACCTGGTCGAAATTTTTGACTGGGGTTCTGAACACGCGCCACTACATTTACATTCCGCGTTTCAGGATCTAAAATTGGTTCAATCGCGATTATTCTTCCTTTTATTTCATATCCAGGAAAAACTGTTGATGAAATTGTAACTTCCGCATTTCTTTTTAACTGGGCAAGAAATCGTTCCGGTGCAGAAAAGCTCACTCGAATCTCATTGAGATTGGCAAGTTGAGTTATTTCCTGGCCTGCTCTCAGAAAAGTACCGATGCTAACTTTGCGTGTACCGATAATTCCGCTGAACGGGGCTAATATTTTAGTTTTACTCAAACGTGCTTTCGCAAATTCTAAATTTGATTCTGCAACTTTCAAATTTGCCAGCGCATCATCGAGGTCTTGCGGAGTACCCGCATTTTGTTCAACTATAGATTTGATACGGTTGAACGCCGTTTTGCTTTGAGTATAAAGCGCTTCAGTGCGGTTTACTTCTGCAGAAAGCTGTAAATCATCAAGTTGAGCAATTAAACCTCCTCTTGAAATAAAACTGCCTTCTTCAAATGGAAGATTTTTAACTGAAGCATCTATCTCTGAAACAATAGTAACGCTTTCGATTGCCTCAATTGTACCCACCACCTCAAATTTATCGGAAATATTTTCAACTTTAACGTCGGAAACTTCTACTGGCATTGGAGGCATTTTAAAACCGCCTGCGTTTGCTTCCTGATCAGAACATCCATAGTTCGATATCATCAAGAAGGCGGATAAAATAATATGCACCCAATATTTTTTTAATTTTAATGCCATACTCATTTTCCTTTCTTAGTTTTCTCCTGAAGGATAAAATCCCGAAGTCAGTTGTCTTAGTTCTGCCGCTGCCTTTACGGTTTTTACCAATGCTTCTGAATAACGTTGCTGTGCAACTGCAAAGTCAGCGCTCAAACGGACCAATTCAAAAGCCGCTATGCGGCCGTTCTGAAATTCAATCATACCAATTCTTACTTGTTCTTGTGCTGCATCCACGCCGTAGCGTGCGGTTTTTAAACGCTCGTTGCCGTGCAATAGTTCACGATAAGATGTGCGGATTTGACGTTCAAGTAAACGAGACAATTCAATATAAGTTTGCCTTGCACTCAGCGATCCTGCTTCTAATCGATCCATTTCACCAAAACCGCTTCTAAGTCCAATGGGAAGATTTATCTCGACACCAACACTCCATCCAGGAAATTTTCTTTCAAAAACTTGCGATAGTACATTACCAAAACTGCCGCTGTTTGATGAGCGTAATGTATCTCCGCCAAAAAAAATATCTTGTGATGACCCACCCAATCCATTGCTTGTTAATGAGCCGACAAAATTAATTTTAGGAAGCGCTTGCCAAAATGCTGCATTTACTAAAGCATCTGCAATTTCAACATTTTTTTGCGCTGCCTGCAGTTCGAGATTATTTTTTAATGAATGTGCAACGAGATATTCAACTGGTAAAATCGGAAAACTGCTTGGAGGAACGTCGGAAGTTATGAACCGCAATTTTTCCGCTTCGGGTCTTTGGCCAATTAAAACTGCAAACTGATCAGACTGTGCATCAAGCTGTTCTTCTCTGTCTATTAAGATTAATTTTTGTTCAGCCCAAAATGTCTTTGCGTTTGCTACTTGGTTCGGCCCTACGATTCCAGCTTGCTCACGGAGTTGCGCTTCTTTTAAAAATGAGTCGGCACGTTCGAGAGTTACTACTTGAACTGCGTAATCACGTTCAGCAGCATATAAATTCCAATATGCTTGTTCAACCATAGTGTTCATTCTTAGCACCTCTTGATCATATAGTGCTTTAGCGGATTCATTGGTTAATTCTGCCTGCTTTAAATTTTTGCGTGCCGAAACAGTAAATCCTTCCAGTAATGGTTGACGAAGTACAATCGAACCAAAGGCATCGTACTCCGGATTTAAAAATGCGAATTGCGAATTTGTCTTTAGCCGGAACGTATTTAGCGAAAGTTCCAAATTTGTTCCTACAGGAAGATTCAAGCGTAAGCCTGTTGAAGTCACCGTTTGTTGAGTAGATAAAACCGATGCGCCCGAGAAGAATGAAGCGGCAGGTACTTTTTGATTTTCATAAGTTAAATTGAAGAAAAACTCGGGATCAAATGCCCCGCGTTCCTTACGCAAAGTTCCCAAAGATGCTAAATAAGATGCCTCAGTCTGTTTGATTCTCGTTGAATTTTCTTTAGCATATTCTTGAGCTTGGGACAAAGATATTGAAGTGCCGCTCAATTTGTTTAGAACTATTTGCAATGTGCTGTCAGGGTTTATCAACGTTTGAGCAAATACATCCTTATTTACACCCGCAAGTGATATAAAAATTAAGAGATATGCATAGCTATTTAAATTAAAGAGCCTAATCATTTAAGAACTTCCTATTGTGAATTAGATTTTATCTAATGGTAAGTAAAATCAATATAATGGTTTAACCAATGGCTATTTTGCCGAAGGATCGTGTTGGTAAATTCCATGGATGTTGCTATCCGGATCTTTGAAATAAGCAAGCCATCCAACTGATGGAATCGGCATCTTGGGAACAACGATGGTTCCTCCGGCAGATTCAATATTTTTCACTGCGTCATCCAGATTAACAACATCAATTGAGTTAGCTACTGGTTGTCCTGGATTTTGTTTTTTCATTAAACCGCCATTTATGCCGGGAGATTTTTCATCACCGGTTATTACTGTCCAATATTCCATGTCACCGAATTGCTGGAACGTCCAGCCAAAAGCATCGCCGAAAAACTTCATTGTCTTTTGTGGGTTGTCGCATGGAATTTCAAAATGCACTACTCTATTGCTCATTTTATTCTCCTTTAACTTGGGTTAGAATATTGTTTGTAATCAAACTCAATTTAGACTTTTATCTCTCGCTCTTTTCTGAAGCTATCCAGATGTAAAGTAAAAATGCGGGGACTACGAATGGAAATATTCCATAGAGCGTATCACTGACAGAGTGTGCGCGGCGATCAACAAAAAGAAAAATATGTGTGCAAAAAGCGACGAACAAAATTGCAACAATAAATCCTTGTGCAGTGATTGGAACGAAAATCCATCCTATTTTTTTGAACCACGACGATTTCATGAAAGCTAATTTTTTAGTGTTTGATTTGTATTTTGAACATAAGTAAAAGAGGAAAGCTTAGCAAACAAAGGATGTGATGTAACTAATTTGAGAAGGTGTAATTAATCCCCCCCAACCTTAATAGATTTTCATAAGTTCAGCTTTTCTGTAATAATGTTCCAGTATTTCCTCAAAAGTATTTCCATTGCTTGCCATTTGAATAGCACCGGTTTGACACATACCAACACCATGTCCCCAGCCCGCACCGTGAATTACGAAACCGGTTTCTGTTTTATCAATTACAAAGCATGAGCTTCTTAACGGTGGAGTAAACATCTGTCTGATTTTTAATTCGCCGCTCACTTCAATGTTATTTCTTTCAAAAATAAATTTTGCGAGATAAGCTCTGCCGGAAGTTCCACGTTTCAATATTTTTATATTAAGCAGCTTTCCCAAATCCTTTCCTTTAGCTGTCATTTGGCTAACAGCTTCGGTTGTAAATTCTCTTTCCCACCTAAAATTATTTTGACTCCACTCGGGAAGATCGCTATGAATATTCGGATTGCAGTATGACGGAGGATCTGAAAATATCCATCCGCGGACATTCTCTTCAATGCTTAAGTCAGTTGAGATTTGTTCCTCCCAATCGAAATTAGAAATGTTGTAAGATTCAGAAACCGGTCTATCTCTCCAAACGTTTTTAATTAGTTCTGAATGTCCGCCGCAGTTTGAAGCATAATAAGCATTAATTGGTTTTCCGTTTTCACTTAGTATTATACTTTTTGTCTCCTCGACTGCTTTGTCGGATAACTCTGTACGATTTCTATTTCCGCCGAAGACTTGGCACTCAACATCCGATGTTAAATCGTAATGCTCGCCGCTGTAAAGTTTAGAGTTTAATGCAATGATTGCCTCAGAACGTGCGGCAACTGCCTGCGCTTTTAATGCTTCGAGGGGAGAGTCGCCGCCAATTTCGTACGGGACAACTCCTTTTAAATACTGCTCAAGCGGTAAGTGAACAACAACTTCAAATTTGTTTTCTTTTGTTATGTAGAAGTGAAGCTTGCCCTCATATATTCTATCTTCTCTTCCTTCCCACCACCAACCGACACCAAAAGGAACATTTTTAATTGTAAGTTTAACGTTTTCGTTTGAACTTTGCAGAACAAACTTATCGTCTGAGATAGAATTCTCGCCATTCGTATCACTAATTTTAATTTCATTGTTCTCAATTACGAAGACTGCTTCACTGTCCGCTGGTAGAAATTGCTTGTTTGTGCTTTCGCTTGTCAGCAGCCAATCGCCATTGAAAAGTATTCTTATTGTATCAACGTTATTTAGTATTCTAACCCTAACAATTGGTTCGGATTGGTCTAGAGGTTGGGAGAAGGTGAATTGGAGGGAAAGAATGAAAAATATAAGGATGAATTTCATTGTGAGTAAATTTAAATAAGTGATAAAATTCTTGACGATCAATAGAGTTTCACTTTTACATTACAAATTGTTTGAATTACAAAATAGAGAACGATATTCTTGATGGAAAGTAAAAATAGTATTGATTAAAAAGTGACGTTATCCTTTTATAAAATCCAACGCCCAATCAATTTCAATTATTCCCCCCCTCCCATTTCTGTCAAACCGCATGTAACGGTTTTTTATTTTGTACCCCCACTTGTTTGTAATTACAAAACCATTTCTTGTTGCAATGTCAATGAGGAAATCTGCTGTGTCAAAGTAAATATTACTTACGGAACTGTCGCCTACTACCATTACATAATGAGTATTGCGACTTAAACATTTTGACATTTCGGCAAAATGTTTGTCCATTTCAACAAAATATTTGAAAGTTACATAAGAATGTTTGTGTTCATTCTTTTTGTCGATGGAGCACACCATATCTGTTCAGATATTTATTTTCTTGCATTGATAAGTTTAATAGAACGATTTAATTGGAAAATAAGAATTGCTTGAATTCCCTGCGGTGTAAGAAATAAATGATTGTCAACTTTCTGAACGAACCCCAATTCTTCTGCATAGTTTGCGAAATGATAAGTGCCAGTGAGCTGTGCTCTTGGCTGTATCCAAGTTTTATTTTTACCCAAAGAACGAACAAAAAAATCTTGAAAGTTTTCATATTTAATCGGATATTCTGCTTTTGATAAAATGAATACAGTATCAACAACAGACATAATGCTAAATGTAATTTGTGAATAGAAAGGATCGTCCTTTACAAATTCAGAAATCATATTAAATTGCTCAACACTAAATCTTTCTTCGGAAGCAAAATTGTCTTTAGCCAATACTTCCTTTCCAAATTTTGTTAGCGAATATCCGTTTTTATTTTTTTCAAGAAGACCGATCAGACTTGCAACTGCAAAGCGATTAGCAATTGTCTTAATAGACTTGTTCTCAATTTTACAAATCTCACTAACTGTGAATCCCTTATTTAACAAAATGAGAGTATTTTTTAATAAATACAGTCG
The DNA here is from genome assembly GCA_964391015.1 of uncultured Ignavibacteriaceae bacterium. Classification (GTDB taxonomy): domain Bacteria; phylum Bacteroidota; class Ignavibacteria; order Ignavibacteriales; family Ignavibacteriaceae; genus XYD12-FULL-36-8. The sequence continues at coordinate 116,546 of CAYMKU010000002.1, read as the reverse complement.
CGTTACTCCCCAATTTCCCGGTTGAATTTTTAAGAAAGTCGAAAGTTCTCTGAAGTTTTGATAATACTTGGAAAGTATTTCTTCAATATCGAACTTGATAAGCCTGATCTTTTCTTTTTCACAAGCAACAAAATGTTCTTTCCTTGCATCTGTAACAAGAATGATTTTGTTAATTTTTGTTTTGATTAATTTTGATTGAGATTGAAGTTTTAAGAGTTCGTTGTGATAATCATTTATTTGATCAATTATGTCAGAGTAAAAAGGAACAGCCTTTAATTCTATTAGCAAAAGTTCATTCTGATGCAGGTATAGTAAATCAAGAATTCTCCGATTATCAAATTTCTTTTGTCGCGCAATTGGGCTAAGATCGCCTTGATTAACGGAAAGCACTCCTGCCAATATTGACCTATCAGAAGATAAAATATCTTCAATTACTTTTTCAGTAATGGAGGTTGTCATTTTAACTTTTCAACTTCAATTGTTTCTACTTCCGAATTTTGTTTTAACGTTATAGAATACTCAAATTGGTAAAGAAGATTATTTCTTAAAGTTTGATTAACATCAATACTTGTCGTTTTCGTTTTTACTTTTATGAGGTACGGTTCGCCTTCGTAATCTGCACCGTCAAGTATCGCCCTCATATTTTCAATATCATCTTCATTTGCAAAGTAAAAAGGACTCAATCTATTTCTATCAAGATCGTTTTCGTTTTTGAGATAAAGAATTTTAAAAAGAATAATTTCCTCAGGAATGTTTTTCAATCCAAATGGAAAGATTCCGCCGACTAATGTTTTCAAAAAATTTCTAGCATCAATCACGTTGTACTCTGATGTAAGTTTTTCTAAAACAACATTGTCAATATTTTCAAAACCTGACGTCATAAATTTGTTTCGCTGCTGTATAATTTCCAACAGTGTAAAGATCATTCCATAAGCTACCCATTCTTGTCCAAATGAGTGGACAAGTGTTTCCGTCTTTCAAAAATCCGTAACGTATCATTGCGCGGATTTTTGTTTGCATCGTTGATGGTTCTATTCCTCCTACGTCAGCAAACTTATACATCTTTGTATTTCCTTGTCTACCCCCGCTCCACCCAAAACCAATGTATTCAAGTTTCTGACTTTCTAAAACTAACTTTCTTACGGTCAGCAACTCGTCAAGATTTGAACTGCTTCTAGAATGAAACCAATCTCCGTTAATAGATGCCATGGTCTTTTATTTAATAATAGTAAAAAACATTGAAATTATTTAGATAAGCTTTTCGATCACACAAAATTTAATTATTTACTAACAAAAACCTATGGCATTTCCCCCTCAACACCCAAAATCAATTACAATTTATAACAGACAACTGGGGCTTAATGAAAGGAGGGATTTACCTCGAATTGTGTTCCGGCGCTATATTACTCTCCTCTTCCAAACTGTTTTTGCCGAGGCGCAGACTTTATTATTCGATTGTGTTTTTATTGTATGAATAAAGGAATTGTCGGCAGCATCCTTCTCGGTAAATGATATAAGAGTGTCGCCGTATTGAGCTTCTGCCATAAAACGTCCGTCAATTGAGTGTAAATAATAGTTATTTGCAATTTCTTCAGGCATTGACTCCATTAACCAATAAAGATATCTGATATTATTTACGTGATCATACGAGTCCACATCGAATCTGCTTACCTTAAATGTTTGGGTATTTGCTGAAGATTCAATTGGTTCAATTTTCTTAGTTATGTCGTGCTCTATGCTTACATTTTCATCGAAAGACCATCTCCGTAAAATATTGTCTAAAATTTGAATGGGTCTTCTCCTTTTAGTATCGAAGAAAAGCCACAGTCCTCTCGATCTGCCGATAACATTTCTTTTTTCATCATACAATAAATTTTCTCTAAATCCTCTAATTGAAGAATAAGTTGACAGCCACGTTCTAATGATAATTTTTTCTTTATAAATAGGATAGCGATCCATTTTAATGATGCCGGAAAGCAAAACCCAGCCGATATTTTGTTTCTGAAGATCATATAAACTGTAATCTATTGAATAGCAGTGATCCGCAGCAGTTTCTTCCAACAAAGCTAAAATTGTAGTCGGGGATGCCTCGCCAAAATTATTCATTTCGAAATAACGTAGTTCAAATTCTTTCTCAAAATATTTGCTCATATTCTAATCTTACCTGTTATGGTTTTTATTGAATGTTAAGATTGGTTATTGGATAGGTGTTGCATTTTACTGTCAGCAAAAATACAAAAAATCGCTACGATTGAATAATCAAGGAATGTAATATTATTGTAAAAAAAGAGAGGGTCTCAAAAACTATTCTGTCATCACGATCTCAGCTTGTTCACCAAGGGTGGATAAATCGGGAGAATTCATCTCTAATTCTGAATAGAAACCAAAAGAATGCTTCGGTCATTCTTCCTTAGCAATGACTATTTTTATACTTTTCTGTCACCCTTTTTGTCTAATAAGTATTTGTATAAGCTATTATACTACTCTTATTACTACACTCTCCTTGTTAAAAAATCAGTCCCAAACATATTTCCAGCTGTTGCCTGCTTGTTTTTTCCAGACAGTGTGAAAGACACCTCTAAACTCAGAAGGATTTCCATTTTTGTCTTTAGCCGTCCACACATATTTGCCATAGGTATATGCCATGCTGCCATCGTAGGAAACATCGATAAAGTCGGGAGTCCATTTTACCGAAGCATTTTTATAAAAATCTTTATCATAATATTTCTTAATGTTTTCTTTACCGACAATCAAAGTATCGTTTTGTCTTTTTATAACTGCGCTGTCATCAGCAAAAAAGTAGAAACCTTCAGCGATACTCTTCTCGGCACACATTTTTTCAAAAGATTTTTCAGCATTAAAAATTTCTTGCTTCACTTTTTCCATGTCAATCTGCGGTGCACAAGAAAAAGCTATGATACTGAATAGTATAAGAAAATACGTTTTCATAATTACTCCTATAATGTTTTTATAATATTTCAACTTCTTCGGGTACAATTTTTACACCCCTTTCTATTAGTGGTTTCCAGGCATTTTTTGCTTTTTGTTATTTGCAAGGGCATGGTTTTACATTCATATTTTTTTTATAACTAAAGTTGAGCATACAATTTTATTTTCAAGCACATCGTTTTCTACTTCTTGTTTTTTGATGTAAGCTTCAAACAAATTATGTTTTTCGGGATGCATTTCCATTAATTCTAAGCATCTTTTCTTTAAACACGAAAAGATCTGATCATCAGAGTATCTTATTTCATTTTTTCCGATAATTGCTTCATCAACAAGCCTCATTCCGGCTGCTTCAATTTGCCGGTGAAGTTCATCTTGTTTTAGAATTAAAGGATGAGTAAAGCTGCCGCTGTTTTCAATATAACCATCGTCAATTACTATGACTCCATCAGGACTAATATTATTAGAAAGTACGGTTAGTGTTGAATAGCAATCTCCGAAAACGGGTCCAATTGCACCGAGAATAATGATATCATGCCGGGGTAAAGTTTTAATTTTAATCCTTATGTCATCAACCTCAAATTTGCAAAGGTGATTGACCGAATATTCCTTAGCTTTTTTATTTGCTTCATTAATAAATTCCGGTACTGCATCAATCCCATGGCAGCTGCATTTTAGTTTACTCGCCAGCATGACAGAAACCGCACCTTTTCCGCAACCCAAATCGAGAACATTCAGTTTGGAAAAATTTGACATGTGCTTTTGAATGAGCGAGATAATTATTTCGGGATCGGCGCCAATTTCCCACGTGTCTTGCAATATGTATGGAAGAAAAGGAAAAAGTTCCTTATCTGTACCATCCATTGCTGCAACAACGCATTCTTCGAGAGAAATAGAATCTGCCATTGTTACTTCTCGGCTATTACAAGCATTTCAAAATCTTCTGTTGTCAGCTTATCGTTTCTCGAAAAGGCGCCAAGCCTTGCACCAAAGATTTCGATTTTATTGTAGCCCAGTGTCTTTAACAGCCAGGTTATTTCGCTCGGTACGTAGTATCGTTCATTGCAATCAAGTGATTTTTTTTCCCCGAAATCATCTACAATTTCTGTAACGTTATAATCACGGAAAGTCATCAAGTCAAAAGTATTGCTTCTGTAAGTGGTGTTATCACCAACAGAATTAGTAGCGCAAAATTTTTCAACCGAATGATACAGCGGGAATAATCCGTTCAAAGTTGTGAAAATAAATTTTGCTTTGGCTTTCAGCGATTTAGTAACACTCTTCAATATTTCAAAATTCATCTCATCTGTTTCCATTAAGGGAAACCCGCCTTCGCAGAGCATGATTGCCGCGTCAAATTCATTATTGAATGGCAGATTTCTTCTTGCATCATGCTTTAGAAATTCTATTTTAAGGTTATTCTTGTTTGCCTTTTCACGAGCGCATGCAAGCTGAGATTCAGATAAATCTATTCCGGTAACGGAGTAGTCCCTTTTCGACAGCTCAATCGAGTGTCTTCCTGTTCCACATCCAACATCAAGAATTTTAAGTGACTTGTTGAAGTTAAGTTCTCTCTCAATAAAATCACATTCACCGATTGTCCCTTGAGTAAAACTTTCCCTGTCATAAGTTTTTCCATAGTTTTCAAATAATGACTCGTACCATTGTTTCTTATTCGCGTTCATTTCTTTTAACCTACTTGTTTGAAATAATCTTAATTTGTTAAGAAGCTAGGTTAAAATAAAAAAGCCGTAGCATTTCTACTACGGCTTAAAGTTTAAATACTTTGTTTAAGTTATTTCTTACCGAATAATCCGCCAAGCAAATTCATTCCTTGACTTACAATATCGCCCTCAGGAATTTTTCCGTCAGGAGTAAGTTTATCAACTACCTGCGGAAGCAAATTTGATAGCTGCCCTGTCAGTGCACTGCTGTCAATTCCGAGTTTGGATGCAAGCCCCGAAACAACATCAGAACCAAGCACGCTTTTAAGTTGATCCTGTGAGATAGGAAGATTCTTTCCGGTGCTTACCCATGATTGCGCAACATCTCCCAATCCCTTTGCTGCAAACTGTTGAACGAAACCACCCAACCCGCCACTTTGACCACCTACCAGATTCATTACTGCGGACATGAGGTCGGGCTGTTTATCTCCTGCACCTCCGCCCAAAACAGACTTTACTGTGTTTAGTATATCCATTAGGTCCTCCTTTTACGTTTTGTTGATAAATACCTGATAAAGATATAAAAATATTTTGATTTTCAAGCTTTTTTAGGTCTATTGAATATTCACTTGATTTTTTGCTATCAATATGATATCATTACAATAGCAATAATATTAAGGAGTATAACATGGAAAAAATATCTGAAAAACCAGCTAACAAATTAAATGGCTTTTTAATGCTGTTTGTCTTAATTGCTCTAATTGTGTTGGAAGTTTATCTGTTCATCAAAATGGTGAATACTGAGGACACACAAATTTTATGGTTTTTCATGCCGATGCTGCTAATAATCATTTTAATGTTAATAGGATTTTCTGTCGTTCAGCCAAATGACTCGCGCGTACTAATTCTCTTTGGTAAATACACGGGAACAGTAAGAGACTCCGGTTTCTGGTGGGTTAATCCTTTCACTGTCAGAAAAAAAGTTTCATTGAGAATTAGAAACTTCAACAGTCAGAAAATAAAAGTAAACGATCTTCACGGGAATCCAATTGAAATTGGTGCAGTTATAGTTTGGAAGGTGATTGATTCTGCGAAAGCTGTGTTTGACGTGGAGAACTATGAACAGTTCGTTGATATCCAAAGCGAGACTGCAATAAGAACTCTTGCATCTGAATATCCTTATGATGTAAATGAAGAAGACAAGCCGTCTCTTCGAGGAACCCCGCAAGTTATAGCGGAAAGCTTGAAGAACACTTTGCAAACGAGATTGGAAGTTGCTGGTGTTGATATTCTTGAATCAAGAATCAGCCATCTTGCTTATGCGCAGGAAATTGCACAGGCAATGCTGCGCAGACAGCAGGCACAGGCAATCATTGCTGCAAGACAAAAAATAGTTGAAGGTGCCGTGGGTATGGTTGAAATGGCTCTTAATGCTTTAAGTTCGCACAATATTGTTAAGCTCGACGAAGATAAAAAAGCAACGATGGTGAACAACTTAATGGTTGCATTAGTATCGGAAAGCCAAGCTCAACCTGTTATTAACACGGGTACGCTGTATCAGTAAATTGTTTTTAGTTGTCATGCTGAACTTGTTTCAGCATGACAGAAGAAAAAATAAATCATGAAAACATTCTCAGATTATTTCGGAAAAACTTTACAGTTTATTCAGCCGTCGCTTTGGAAGCGAAGCTTTGAGCTGCGCGATGGCAATGAAGTTATTGGGTCACTAACATATCCCAAATTTTTTAGTGTAAAAGCCGATGTGAAGATATTTGATAAAAGGTGGGAGTTTTATGAGCCTAAGTGGTGGAAGCATCTGATTGAAATCCGTGAAGCCGGAAGAGAATTACCTGTTGCTAGCTTTAAACCGGCAGTATTTAAAAGAAAAGAAAGGATGGCGCTTCCACGAGGAGGTGGCGTTACTTTTAGTTCGAGCTTTTTTAGAACAACGGTTGGACTTTTAGACAATTATGGGTCGCAGTTAGCTGTGCTGAACAGGAAGATGAATATAAAAACTAAATATGAAATTCAAATAGAAAAAAGATCTGAAATGCTTGATGAGCATCCGTGGATTTTATTGCTGATAATTTATGTTGAGCTTAACAGAAGCAGACGCAGATCATCGGGTTAAGTTATGGCTGAAAAGAAAAAATTTCTTTTAAGAATAGATGAAAGCATTTACGCCGCTCTTGAAAAATGGGCGGCTGATGATTTACGAAGCATCAATGCCCAGATTGAGTTTCTGCTGAAGGAAGCGCTAAAAAAAGCGGGAAGGCAGAAGGAAAATCCCACGCCGCTGGCTATACCACCAAATGAGTGAATGGTTGTCCGAAGGACCTTTTGGCGAATGGTTGAATGATTTTGTCACACTGAGCTTGCTTGCTTGCCTGCTGCAGGCAGGTCGAAGTGTGACTGCAAAAGTAACGATCAGTTAAACGGTTGATCGAAAATGACAATTATAAATATTCTTTCTCTTTCTTTTAATCTTACTCTTCATCAATTAATCGTAGAGAGCAAATGCAAATAACAAACCCAAAACATTTTAAGAACCGTAATGAATTCCGAAAATGGCTAGAGAGAAACCATGCCAAGCAAAAAGAGCTTTGGCTTATGTTTTACAAAGTTCACACGAATAAAAAAAGTGTACGTTATGCAGAAGCTGTAGAAGAATCTCTCTGCTTTGGCTGGATTGACGGTATTGTAAAAAGAATTGATGATGAGAAGCATGCACAAAGATTCACTCCGAGGAAACCCAAAAGCATTTGGTCTAAGGTGAATAAAGAACGGGCAAAGCGAATGATTGAGCAAGATAAAATGACTGATGCGGGTTTAATTAAAATTAAAGATGCAAAGAAATCCGGCTGGTGGAATAAAGCATACTCATTCGAGGTTGAAAATATAATGCCGCCTGAAATGAAAAAAGTGTTAATGTCTGATAAAGAAGCTTGGAAGAATTTCCAGAACTTCGGCAAGAGCTATCAGAACACATACATCTTTTGGGTGAACTACGCTAAGCGTGAAGAGACAAAGAATAAGCGAATACTGTTAGTCCTGGAACGCGCAAAGAAAAATATTCCGCCGGGAATTGTGTGATATGCTGAATGGATGAACGTAATCCCGAATTTGGCGGGAATGAGTGAATGAAAAAAACCGGCAATACTCTTTTATCTGAAATCCCATATCCTGCATCCTGTCCGCCAGAGGCGGACAGGCATATTGCATCCATTTGCTGATAAGCCTGCGCTTAGAGTCTCACATTGTCAACATAAACCCAAACACAAGCATTCTTTGTCCAAAGTAACTTTGTATTTCTTTTCGTTTAGAATAATCGGTTGAATAAGTGTATCCGAAAATATTATTGAAATTCAAAATGTTTAATCCCTCCATGTATGCAACAAACGGAATGCTTCCAAACAATTGATTAAAATAAGTCAACCGCAAATCAACGCGTTTGTAATCAGGATATCTGCTTGAATTTGTTGGTGCATAAATCGGTTCATAAATGTTTAGATCGTTTCTGTAATGTGAAGAAACAATCGGTGTGTAAGGTCTGCCGGTTGCGTATTTAGCATTTACACCAATCTGCCATGAATCTGATAAATTATATTTAAGAACCAAAGTAAGATTATGAGTTATGTCGAACGAGCTGCTTGTCAATTCGTCAAAGTTCATCCAAAATCTTTTTGTGTTAATGTACCCATAGGATATCCATCCGGAAATATTTAGCGGTAAATTTCCTTTTAGAATAATATCAACTCCGTTTGCAAAACCGTATCCGCAGTTATCGTAGTTTAAAATTGAATTTTCCTTCGGAAGATTGCTGTACTTCTTGTGATATAATTCTGCTCTAAACGAATTCTGTTCATCAAGATTGTAATCGTAAGATAGAATAACATGCTCGGACCTCATCGCAGTTAAATTTGGGTTGCCGTCAATTGGGCTGAACAATCTTGGATCAGGAAGCTGGTGAAAAATTCCCCATCCTAATTTTATAGTTGATTTATCGCTTAGTTTATAACCTAAACTTGTGCGAGGATCTATCCAGCTTAAATTCAAGTCAGCTATTCTATCGTATCTTAGCCCAGCAGTCAGCGAAAAATTATTTAGGCTAAATGGATTTGCCGATTGAAGTTCGCTGTAAAAACCAAAGCGTGAACCGAAAAATGAGGCATCAATTACTTTAGCCCGCCCATCTGGATTGATGTTAAAATCTTCTTCGGGAATTTTTCCTAAGTAGTTCACTTTCCTTCTTTCAAATTCTCCACCAAATAGAATCTTGCTTGAAGTGCTTATTGACATTTCGAATTCGTTTCGGAAAGAATAAACGTAATCTGTTTTTGTTATGTCAAGCAAACCAAGCTGCCACTGATTTGAATATTTGTTGTAGGAAAGACTATTCTTCATAACAATAAATCCAAGAAGAATATCCGTGTTTTGCAAATTTGCAAAATAGTTTTTCGTATTACCATTGAATGTGCCAGTATATTCCGCACGTTCAACTTTTACTCCTTGTTCATCATCGGCAATTATTCCAAACAACTTAAGTCGTCCTGTTTGTGAGTAAGAGTAAACAATTCCACCAGTTCCATTTTTAGAAGCTGGTGCTGCAACTAATCTGTCACCTCCTCCGTTCAGCCAGAAGATTGGCTTAGTAAAACTTTGCCTGATGTCAAAGTATAATCCTAATTTTTCTTTCTCAATCGGGAAATCAACAGAAAGAGATGCGTTGGCTAATGATAGTCCAAGCTGATATTTGTAAGCTGAAGGTTGATTTCGAGTCTCAATATCCAATACACCCGACAAAGCATTTCCGTACTTAGAAGAAAAACCGCCGCTTGAGAAATACATTCCTTTAACAGCGCTTTGATTCAGATTGGAGAATAATCCGCCGTAAGCCGATTCAAAAGTGTAGGGGTGATAAACAATGGCTCCATCAATCATTGTAAGCGATTCAATCGGATCACCGCCGCGAATGTAAAGTTCGGCACTTTCAGAAACTTGTGTTAATCCGGGTAAAGTTTTTAATGATTGAAAAATATCTGCTGCACCGCCGGGAGTAGTTAATACATCAATACGGCTTATTACCAATCCCTTTTCCTTTTCTGAACCATAGGAGCTTCCAGTAACAATCGCTTCTTTCAAACTGACGGCTTTTTCTTCCAATTGAATATTTATTTCCAAGCGACTTTCTGTCAATTCAAGTTCCTGTTGAAATTTTTCATAGCCAACCATGCTCGCAGTCAATATTGCCTTTCCTTTTTCAAATGTAATAAATGAGAAGTTTCCTTCTTCATCACTCATCGCACCATCTGTTTTGTTTAGAAGAAATACATTCACGTAAGCAAGCGGATTGTTTTTTGAATCTGTTACTTGTCCCTCGATTCTCGTTTTTGTTTGTCCAATAACAAGTTGGCTTAAAAATAACGTGAGCAGAAAAAGCATGCGTGCCTTTAAATAATTTATTGTCATCATAAATACCTTAGTTTATTTTGGTAACTTATCTTATACAAGGAATTGATCTGTCATAAATTCAGGACTAAAGTCATAGTTGTGTTCCTGCTTTTTCTAACCCCAGACTTAAGTCTGGGGTTAAAGCAATAACAAGACATCAAGGCTTTAGCCATGATTTGCGTAATCTGAATTAGTAATTTATTGATATTGTTGTTGTCATCGGGAGAAGCAATCTTAGTAGATTATGTGAATTAAATTTGAGATTGTTTCTTACCGCCTTATGTCGGTACTCGCAATGACCCGATACAGTTGTTTAAGTTTACTTATCATTTAGTCTTTTCATCAACTGCGGAAGCAAAACAAATTTTACCCAGCCGTAATTTGGTTCAACTTTCAATGCTTTTTCGTAGGCAAACTTTGCCGCATCGTAATTCTCAAGCTGCTCTTGTGCTCTGCCAAGCCAGGCAAGAGTTTCCAAATAACCCCAATGCGGCTTAAGCTGATCAACGCTGTCCAGCTTTTCAAAAAGCTGAATTGCTTTGGAAAAATTCTTTGCCGCATCTTCATAACTCCCGCCAAAAATTCCTGGTGTTTGATGTTTCATAATTCCCCGAATTAAATAAGGTCGAGGATTACTTGCATCGCTCTTTTGTGCATCATCTAAAAGTGAGTGAACTTTAGGTGATAGAGTTACAGCGGACATTGAGCTGTTTGCAATCTTCATCATATAAATTGCAGCAAGCAATGATTTACCCTCGGATTCCATTTCTTTAAGAGAACAAATCTGTTCCGCATGTGCAACAGCATCCTCATAGTATTTATCAAACAGATAATCGTTGCCCGGACGAGTACTCATTTCAAGGAGCTTGTACTCGCAAAATGTTTGATAGTAGAGCGCCGCAGGGTTTGAATTTTCCTTCGTAAAAATTTCTCTTGCCTGAAGAAGCATATCTTTGTCGTACATAATAAGTGCTTTTTCAGCGAGATTTACTCCTTCTTTTACTTCTTTGTCTCCGGCTTTAATTTGTTCTGCCATAAAAAGAATTATGTTTAAAACGATTGAGAGGAAAAACAAGTTTTTTAGTGAAGTTTTCATTTGAACCTCCGATTATTTGTGATTACCAAAGTGCTTTGAAAAACAAAGTTTTCAATTAAAAAATTTTATTTCTTTATTAGCTTTTCCAAATTATCCAGATAATTCTCAAAAGCTTTTCTTCCATTTTTTGTAAGAGCATAAGTCGTTCGCGGCTTCCTGTCAACAAATTCTTTTTTAACTGAAACGTATCCTGCCTCTTCTAATTTTTTTAAGTGAACACTTAGGTTGCCATCTGTTGTATTCACCTTCTCTTTGATGAAATTGAACTCGGCTTCTTCCACGCTTATTAAAAGTGAAACTATGGCGAGACGGATTCTCGAATGAATAATATCATCTATTTGCTGATGGTCGAAATCGCTCATTGTTTAGCTGCAATTTCCTTTTTGTAATTTTTATAAATTATGATTCCGGGAATAGTTTGGAAGAAAAACATCAGCAGAGACATAATTAAAAATGAATAAACATTTGTAACATAAAATAGCAGAATACCGCCTAACCACCAGCCAATTGACAGCATTGAAATCCACTTAACATCAACAATTTTTCCCGAGACGAAGTAAGCGCTTCCCATTATAATTGCACACAACGGACTGATAGACATTGGTTTTATCATACCTAAAGAATAACCAATAAATCCAATAATTGTCATTGCAATACCTGCCGAACCCCAAACGGTGCCGATCAATCTGCCTGCGTATGTTTTGGGAAATTTAATTTTATGTTCGCGCTTGTTGTAAAGAGAGTAAAGCCATCCTATCGGAATTAACACTACCCAGATCAAGAAGTAATTAAAATGGATTTTGTTTAAAACAAAAATAAATGTCGCCATCATTCCAAGAATCACGATTATTCCCCAAAAGATGTAGTCTTTGCCGTTATAAACCACACTCCTTTTACCCTCGTCAATTATTTTGCGGATGTACTGTAGTTCCTCTAATGCTGTTTTTTCGTCCATGTTTACCTCTTTTATAAAGTACTTTAATTTACAAAGCAAAGATAAGTGATTTTATTCCGCTTGTCAAGAACTTTCTTATATTTTTTTAGAAACCCTGTTTTTTATCTGGGATCATGTAGCCGGTATCTGGCATCTACTTTCTTTTAAAATTTGCCTCATAAATTTTTATCCACTCTGCCGCACTCATCTTCTTTGTTAGTTCTGCAATTAGTTTGTACGGAATATCTTCAGTTTTTTTAAATCGGAGACAGCTTTTGCCCATGTCAAGCTTTGCTTTACTATGCTTAGGATATTCTTTTGTGAACCAATCTAAAAGCTGCTTTTTAGCATATAAGCCCATGTGGTACACAGCCATAAAGTTTTTCTGAGATGCAATGTTCATGAAAGGTAAGGGCTGTTTGGGGTCGCAGTGATAGCCCGCGGGATATAAAGAATGCGGAACACAGTACCCTATCATGCCGTAGCTAATACATTCCGAAAAACCTTTGGGAAGATTCTTCAAAATGGTTTGTCTTAGTTTTACCATAGCTTCTTTTCGATCTTCTGGCAGCTTGTTAATGTACTCTTCGGGTGAGTTGGCATCAATTCTCATCTTTTCCCTTTCTGATTTAAATATTCTGAAATTAATTTCTTATGTAATATTCAATATTATTCTTTCAAGTTACAAGATGAGCTGTGTGATGACAGCCTGGTAGTTGGTTGCTGGAAGTGTTGCAAATAATACAGGAATAAATTGCTTAAAAAACCGAAGGGTTGTGAAAATTGGGTAGTTTAAGATTTTGAAGAACAGTTTGACTATAATGAACAATTAAATAAAACTCAGCTTATCAATTTCTTTCATTATCCTTTCGGTCTCAGCTAATGCAACTATAATTTTCTGATAGTGTACGATATCATTGTCGATTAGTGTACGACCTTTGCGGTCTTTCAACCACTTTTGCGCGGGTTGGTAACCACCGATGTAAAAGTTCCATGAAGACTCCGGTACATTTCCGAAGTATTGTTCATCATTGATATAAACTTTTCCATTTTTGAAGAGCACTTTCTCAACTTCATTATCGCCAGCAACCGGATAAGTTGTGATGAATTGACTTACTTTGGGTGATTCAAGTAGATGAAGCAGTCGAAGTTCTGTTCCAAGCTTGACAAACTTTTTGAAAATTTCTTTGTCTTTCGGATAAGGTATGCGAGGAAAGTCTATCTTTAAAAACTCTTTGAACTTTTCCCTGTAAGATGGCGAATGAAGAACAGCATAAATGTAATCTAGAATATCCTCCGGTGTAACTTTGCCAACCGATTTCTCTATCTCTTCTACAATTTCTTTTTTGAGGTTTGGGATTTTTGTGCCGTTTTCTGAAAAGAAATAAAGAGGGAAATAATAATTGCTATTAAATGCGCTGAATGTCTTATGTCCACCAACATTTCTTGTAATGAATGCACCTGGCACCTCATTAGGTGCAAGTTGTTTAGGGACAATTAGTCCAACATTTTTCCCAAGAATAAAATGTTTCATTGTATTTGAACGAGGTCGCCATAATAATTTGTTGTCAAAGTAAGAATAACGAGTATCAAAAGGTCTATATAGATAGCTGGTTATTTTGGCACGGTCTATAACAATTTCTTTTTTGTTATTGATAATCCATTCTGCATAGTTTTTGCCTAAACTGTATTTATCATTTAGGTGATTTATAGTTAAATTTTCTAACAAAAATTTTTCTAATCTTTTTATTAAAACATCAGAATTGTCATCGATCACAAAAGCATCACCCATAGTTACTATCCCACTAGTATTCATCTGCAACAGTTCTGAAACATTAAATCCCTCATAATAAACGTCCCTATTTTTTGTTGAACTAGCTGGGACAAAAAACAAATTTGGCGATTGTTGGTCCAGCTTATTCCATTTTATTTCGCTGAAAGAAAGTTCAGTTAATTCATTGAATTTCTCTTGACGTTTACCCCATAAATCTAAGTGGAAAACTTGAGCCAGTTCATTACTATTTTTATTTTCTTTTTTAACAGCTAAAATAATTGATACACCTTGCTGTATTTCAAATACATTTTCATCTTTACTACCTGAAGGTGTTTTCTCCTTTTTATTAGCATTTCCATGAAGATCAATTATATATATAAAATTAAATGCCTTCATTAAATGCCATCTCATTCCACGAAAAGTTGGGTTATCTAAATAACCGTGGTTAGTTATAAAACCAAGAATTCCTATTCCAGTTTTTTCAATCATATATTCAGCGAGTGCAATAAATTTAACGTAATCATCATGAAGCCAATGCTTTCTCTCTTGAAGTTTCGTCTTACCACCTGGCTCAACTTTATATTTTTGTACAAGACCATTCGCATACTTAGTTTCATTTGATGAAACACCTGAATAGGGTGGATTTCCAATAACGATCATTACAGGAGTTTCGTTTTTAATCAGAGCCGCTTCTTTGGATTCTTCTGCAATACTTTCTGCAAAACCAAAACCAGTAAATAAACCTTGCTGTGGTTCGCTTTCTTCAAGTGAGTTGGTGAGATAAATTCCAAGTCGGCGGTTAAAGTACTTAAAACCTGTCTGCTTAAAAGCCATACTAAGTTTAAGGTGAGCAATTGTATAAGGAGCCATCATCAGTTCAAAACCGTGTAGACGTGGAAGCAAATCATTGTGAACATAAGTTGTCCAACGACCAAGCTGTCCACTGTTTTCCAGTTTCAAATAAATTTCACGAATAACTGCACTAAGAAAAGTTCCTGTTCCAACTGCGGGATCAAGTATTTGAACGCGATGAACACCATTTTCTAATTTTGAAGTATCCGCCAAGCCCGAAGGAAGATTAAATTCTTTTTGTAAAAGATAATCTACAGAGCGGACAATGAATCTAACAACAGGCAACGGCGTATAATATGCACCCATCTTTTTACGAAGTTCGGCGTCGTATTCTTTTAAAAAGTCTTCATAAAAATGAATTACCGGATCAAATCCTTCATGTGTCTTTCCCCAAAGATCTTCCCAGAAATATTCTTTCATTAACTGCTGAACATTTGCATGAGCAAAAACTTCACACAATTCATTTACTATATATTCAAGTCTTTTGTCAAAGTCAGGTCCGACAATATGATCAAAGAAATGTCTTAAAAAAGGATTCGATGCTGGAACCAGCTCGCGAGCTTCTTGTCTTGTGAAGTTGTCGGATGACTTGTCGTGATACCTTGCGACAAATAATCCGTAAACCAAGGTTTGAGCATACATATCAGCAAACTCTTCTTCACTGAGATCGTGAACAAGAAGTTTTTTGATGGTGCTGTAAACATTAAATATTTCAGTTTTCTTCTCGTCTTGTTTAGAAAGTACTTCTTTAATATTGTCTCTAATTCGTTGGGCTTTACCACCCATTATCTTTGCAAGATGTTCACCGGATTTTATTGGCTCTTTGTGTGATTGAGTAAAATCAATCAACGTTTTACCAGCAAATTCATAATTATCTGATAGTGGTGTAATGGTTCTGGGATCTAAATCATACTCAGCAATTTTTATTGGTTCTTGGTATTTAATCCCGTTCCTATAAAACCGAAACTCGATATAATCAGTCAGAACAAGATTAGCATATCCAAAATATCTTTCCATCTGTTTTGATTTTTCAATCTTATCAAGTGATTCTCCAATAGCTTTTGCTTCGATATACAGAATAGGTATTTCACCTTTCATTACAATAAAATCTGGTTTGTTGCCTTGTTTTGCTTTTGGATCGTGATCAATTCGTTTTACGTTGATTTTCTCAAAGATCCGCTGAAGGAGTAGCTCAAAATCGGTTCGATAACCCATTTCAGAAGTTTCAAGGTGTGAAAACTTAGAAGAAATTGAGTGTAGATATTTATTGAAAATGTTTTGCAAGGTTTTTGTCACTTACATGATATAATTTTCCACTAACAAAACTAAACAATTGTAAATACCACATCAAAATTGTAGAGAGATCACTAATAACACAGTAATGGAAGTGAATAAGCAAACTCAAATCGCTTGATGTTGTCTTTCCCTCACAAACAACATTAGCACTGCTGTTACCAAACCTATAACCAAAGCACCACACCACAAAACAACTGAGCCGTAATTTTGGTAAACAACAGTACCAAGCCACGGACCCGCAGAAAATGCAAAGCTGAAAGTCATTTGGAAATAACCCATGTACTCACCCCGCTTTTTCGGAGGTGCAATCTCCGAAGCATACGCCGCTGTAACGGGAAAGTATATCATTTCACCAACCGTCCAAATAATTATTGTAATAATTAATGGAACGGTATCTCTTGCAACTGCCAATGCGCCAAATCCAACAGCGGCAAACAGCGCCCCAATGAGCATTGATCTTCTGTAACTTATTTTTGCCATCATGTTGTTCAACTGTATTTCCGCAAAAATAATCAGCACAGTATTTATTGCGGTTAAAAGTCCAAACGCCGCAGTTGAGTATTTCAAATCATCAACAATGTAAAGCGGCAGTCCGCCGATATGCTGGAAAAACACAAGCTGCACGGGAGTAATGGCAAACAAAAAGAAAAGAAACTTTGTATCACCCAGCACCGATGAACTAAGTTTCGGTTTTGAAGAACTCTCTCCCTCGGCAGATTCATCACGCACAAGAGATGTCCACGGAGTTAATATCAGATATATGCCTGCAGCTAAGGAAGCAAATGCGTTCACATAAAATAAAAAGTGATAGTTGAGAAGAATTAAAAATCCTCCTACAACCGGACCAATGCTCATGCCTATATTAATTCCCAATCTGTTTAGTGCGAAGGACATTCTTCTTTGAGCAGGGGTTACTATTGATGAAATCAAAGAAAGATTTGCCGGACGGTATGCCTCATTTACAACAGAAAAAATGAAAGAAAAAATTAGGATGAGATAATAGTTTGTGATAAATCCATAAATGAATATTACCACGCTCGTTCCAACCAAAGAAATTTTCATTACGGTAAGCGAACCGATTTTATCTGCAAGTCTTCCGGTCAGCGGTGTCGAAATGAAAGCGCCGATTCCGTAAATCAGCAATGCGGTGCCGGCTTGGGATGCAGTTACTCCGATTTTTTGTGTAAGATAAAGTACAAGAAAAGGAATAACCATCGTGCCGGAACGGTTAATTAACGTAGTGTAGAATAACACCCACATATCGCGCGGAAGTCCTTTAACGCCAGCCCAAGGATTCAAGAGTTTGTCCTTCTTTCTGAAATATGATTTTATGTCCGTCATGTACGATGAATCTGTCCGAGAACTAGTTTTTGTCACTCTGAACCTGCCTTGCCGGCCGGCTCGTTTCAGAGTCCTAAATTTATTGCATTTTCATCACATTAGATTCTGTCCGAAGGACTCCTTCGGAGAAATAAATTTAGAACGACAGTATTCCTACAGACTCCGATTCCATGACGACAGAATTTTCCTTCCGTTTACAGTTAATTATTCACGGATGATTCCTAACTAAATAGATGCTACCTCTGTTATAGTAGACCCGCTCTGACTAGTAACCCATATAAAAATTGTATGTGCTCGAATAATTATCCGCACCGCCATTTTGTCAAAACTAAAAATTGGAGAGTTCGTTTTCAGCTTATTTTTAGCGTTTCTTCATTTTGCTCTACTACCTATGTAAAGCCGTTGTAAAACCTATATGAAATCTATCTGATTCTTAAGCTCTGCAATATTGTCAAAGTATCTTAATATTTTCTTCCCGGCAAGTATAAAAACCCCGCTAATCTTTACCGTCCAATATCTCGTTTCTACCATCTGGTATCCGGCATCCAGTATCCCGCATAGTGGCGGGTAATATCCAGCTTATCAATCGAATGTTGACACCCAGTATCCAGGAACAAGTATCAAGTATCCAGCGGTACAATACTATCCCCAACTCTCACAACACCCTCGTCATACCCAATAACATTCATCCCAAAATTAACTTTATTTCCTGCTTTCCTAAATTGGTTAAGAGTTTCAAGAGGTTCTTTTCCTTTTTCAGCAGTATCTTGGTTGACTGTAGTAATAGCGCAGCGCGAGCATGATTTTACTGCACGGAATTTCAGATTGCCAACCATAAAATCTTTCCATGTATCTTCAATGAACGGTTCTCCTCCGCTGAAAACAAAATTAGGACGGAAACGATTCATCGGCAGAGGTTCTATTAATCTCATGTTTAATTCATTGAGAGATTCCTGCTCAATAATTAAAAACGGGTATGCGTCCGCAAAGCTTACCTGCGTTGGTTCTAAAGGATATTTTGTATCGGTTAATCGCTCTGACTCCTTATTCATAAAAACGAGATGGCAATCTAAATTAAGCGCTTCAGAAAACCATAGGTCGGCATCGCTAGAAGCATTTTTTGCAATAACAACATCGTTCCAAATGTTTACAACAATATGACTGCTGTTTTTCTCATTATAAATTGGGATTTGCAATCTGGATATTGCTTTCTTTTTGTGTGCAACTTCAAGCATTTCACCTTTAATGTTAACTTGAAGCAAAGCCATTTGCGGATATTCTCTTTGAGTTAAGAACATTCCGTTTTTATCAACCAGCATCCAGCGTCTGTCGTATTGTAATCCACGCTCCTCAACCTTAGCAGATTGAAGTGCAATTCCTCCCAGTGACTTAATTGGGTAAATGTAAATATGTGTTAGGATTAATTTCATAGTATTTGTGTGACACAGCACAAAATTTAACTCAAAATATTATTATTTATCCACGCCTTGCGCTAATGGTTTTCAAATTGTTCGAATCAAATTTAATGATTCATTAAAATTATAGATGAAAGTTTGTTTCGTTAAACCGAATTAAACTTCCCATTTACAGATTTTAGATGTTCATCCTGTCGCGCTAAAAACGCTTCCGAATTAACCATGATATTAAGTTTACGGTAAAGGGCTAAGTAGCTCTGAATAATTAATTCATCATTTAATAAATTATAAGGATTACTGCTATGTTCAAAAAACATTTGTCTCTGCTCGTGATTCCATTTTTGATTGTTCTAGCTTCCTGCCAGAATAATGAACAAAGTACAATGGATCAACAACGAAAATCTGCTTATGTGGAAGTTAACAGACTTATAGATGCTGGAGAAGTGGATGGACTTGATCCCTATATAATAGAAAATGCGGTTGATCATCAGTTGGATCCGTCTATGACTGACAAAACAGGCCTTGCAGGAATCAAGGAAATGCTGGCAAAGTATCATAAGGCAATCCCAGATATGAAGACTACAATACATTCAATCGCTATATCTGGTGATACTTTGTTTGGTTATTACACTTCTACAGGAACAACTATGGAACCGTTCATGGGAATGCCTGCAAACTATAAAATGTCAATGAGCTCGGTTGACGTCGTACGTTTTGAGGGTGATAAAATGGCAGAGCATTGGGGTTTTATGGACATGTCGGATGTAATGAAAATGATGCCCAAGCCAAATATGCCTGATGAGAGCAAAATGAAGAAATAATTTCTTTAAGACTTGCAATAGAGTTATTTAGGATTCAGTACAATTCATGGGTGTCGCGGACCACTCTGTGACACGCGATAATTCTTTAGGATTGCCATGGTTCAACCACGACAACCACGAATTTTGAAAAAATGACAAAATTATTTTTTGCCGAGCACAATTAGTGTTGCTTCTGGAGTAGAGTTATATCTGAGCGGAAGCAATGACATTCCCAACCCGCGGGTAACAACCATAAGCATATCACCGAACTTAAAGTCGCCGCGGACATATTTTGTTTCAACTAATGTTGCAGATAAATTATAAAAAGGAAAAAAGAATGTAACTTGCCCGCCATGTGTATGACCATTAAGCAGCAAATCATATTTGTACTTGATGGCGGCTTTGATAAATCTGTCTCTTGGCTGGTGAGTTAAAAATATTTTTAGTTCATAATTTTTATCAAGTGAGGTTAAGCTGTCGAGAGTCTCATCGGAAATTTTTTCAACATAAGTATTAGTTACAAAAGTTATATTCACTTGGGATTTATTCACATCAATAATTTTTCTGTTGTTATCAATCATTTGGACATTATTTTTTCTTAATGCTCCGGTAATTTCTTTTACGCTTCTTCCATTTTCATTCCAATAGGCCCAATTATCATGATCACCAATGCATGAATAAATTCCGTATTTTGATTTCAGTTTACCCACATACTTTGCTGAGGTGTTTATGTATTTTGGAGTGCTGGTTATCATATCGCCGGCAATTAAAACCAGATCAGGATTTGTTGAATTAACTTTTGATATAAACCTCTCAAGCCGTTTATCATTTGTATATCTGTCTGCTTGAATATCTGAAATGAAAGCAATCTTAAATCCCGTAAGATCATCTGAAAGGTTTTTCTTTTTAACCTCAACTATTCTCAATGAAATAGTGTTGAAATCATAAACAGCCCTTATTGGAACGTAAAGAACGAAAAAAGTAGCAAGCGCCAAAATTATTTTTGCATTGATTGTCTGAAGTTTTGCCTTATGTTTTTTGTATAGCAGGAAGAGAATCAATTTTGTTAAATCAAGTAGAAGATAAAGTAATCCGCATTGAACAAATATTATCATGCTGAGCCAGAAAGGGAATAGAATTAAGTAGTCAAAAAGGATACTCTCGGGAGGAACAGGTCTGTCGCCGTTTACAATCATTGAATAGAGGTAAGCGATGATGACAAGAATCATGTAAAAGTTAATATAAATTATAACCCCGATGATTAGCTTTTTATATTTAGATAATGGGAGTTTTGGAAAAAGTATTTTTACAGAGCCGTGAATCTTTCTGATGAAGTAATACTCAATTACAAAAAGAAGAACGATTGCAATTAAAACCCAGGCGATAAATGACATTAGTACAATAATAAGTTAATAAATGAATGCCGAAATTTATTTTATTTCACTCACAATACAAGTATTCTTTAATTTGCGTCTCAGCGACTTTGCAGTAAAATTGCAGCTATCTTAGTTTTTCAATAATCGCCGCCATTTTTGTATAATGACTTCCCTTCCAGTAAACCTTGTTACAGTGCTTACAATAACAAAACTGATTTTGATATTGCTTTACTTTTTGCGGAAGGCGATCAATCACTTTATCTTTTAAAATTTTCTTAAGAGGTGAGTTACATAGTAAACAACGAGACAATTCTTTAACCTGATCCTTAAGGTCAAAGCGATTTACCACTTCAATTATTTGCTTGTCAAGGTTTGTGTTTCTAATCCAATAACCATGAGTTACTTCCGATCTTTTTAGCATACCCCGATCTTTAGTTAGGATAGTTCGTTTTTCCTTTAAAGAAATGCGAACAATCTCCTCGTCCTCATAATTATTTTTGTAGAGGGTATCGAATCCAAGCATACGCATATATTTTGCGAGCGTTCCAAGATGAACATCTAAAATAAATTTTGGTTTACGCAATGGCTTTGCTCGTAAATGCTGAAGGTTTGTAATGTTGAATGATTCAAAAGTTGGATAAACACTTATGTCATCTTTATCATTAATCAAATATGAAAAATTGACTGAGCTGCCATTAGCAAGTATGAGATCAACCTCTGTGTGTGGAATTCCAAGAGATTCAATCATATCTTTGACTGATGTTCTATCAATAAAACTATGCTCAAATCTTTTCTTTCTTTTGCTTGAAGGAAGAAAATCGTTAAGCTCTTCGTAAAATCTTAGAGTTACCTTTTTGAGCACTTTTCGGTTGTTTCGGATAATTAGTTAAGTATCGAAAAATTTGTTTAATTTCATTCTATAAACACTAAAAATTTATTCTTCAAATAAATCTATGAAAACAAAATTAGAAATTGCAAAAAATTGGTTGCCTCGATACACAGGAACTCAGATTGATGAATTTGGCGATTATATGCTCCTCACAAATTTTCAGAATTATGTTGAGAAATTTGCTGATAGATTTAAGTGTGATATCAGAGGTATTGGCAGACCAATGCAAACAGCGAATAATTCAAATGGTCTTTCAATTATTAATTTTGGAATTGGCTCTGCGAATGCAGCTACCATTATGGATTTACTTGTTGCCCGCAGACCGAAAGCGGTTTTGTTTCTTGGCAAGTGCGGCGGGTTAAAACGCTCAACTGAAATAGGGCACTTTATATTACCCACTGCGGCAATCCGCGGTGATGGGACAAGTGATGATTATAAACCAAAAGAAGTTCCGGCTCTGCCCTCTTTCAAACTGCATAAATTTGTTTCGGACAAAATACTTGCACGGAAACTAGAGTATAGAACAGGAGTTGTTTACACAACTAACCGGCGAGTTTGGGAATGGGATGATGAGTTTAAAAAATATTTAAGAAAGCTATCAACACTTGCCATTGATATGGAAACAGCCACTCTGTTTGTTGTCGGTCTTGTTAACGAAATTCCTCGCGGTGCTTTATTGCTGGTATCCGATAGACCAATGATGCCCGAAGGCGTAAAAACAGAAAAGTCAGATCAGGCAGTTACTGAAAAATTTGCAGACCTTCACCTTGAAATTGGTATTGAAGCCATGACAGAACTTGGAATTAAGGGCGAACGAATAAAACATTTTAGGTACTAAAACGATTTGTTTTCCATTCATTCTTCTATACGTCTTTCTTTTCCTTTCAAATTCTTTGCTTTTTTGACTAAGTTATATCCCAATTCTTGAAACAATTCGCATTAATATAGAGTATAATCAACTTGTTAGACAAAAATCTGACAGAACTTTCTGATGAAGAACTGATATCTGAATTTCAGCAAAATAATACTATACAAGCTTTTGAAATTCTGGTTCAGAGGTATAAAAATCCGCTTACAAATTTTGTATATCGTTTCCTTGGTGATTATGAAGCATGTTCAGATGTAGTTCAGGAAACAATGATTAAATTTTATAGAAACAAAGATTCGTATAAATCAATCGCCAAGTTTTCAACCTGGATTTACACAATTGCCGGAAATCTCGCAAGATCAGAATACAAACGGCGCCGTAGGAGAAATATATTCTCAATTAATTCATTCGGTGAAGGAAATGAAAATTTTGAAGTCCCTGATGAAAGATATAGACCAGATGTTATTACAGACAGCGGGATTAAAGATAAAATAATTCAAGATGCGCTTCTGAAAATTTCACATGCTTACCGCGAGGCAGTTATTCTTAGGGATATTCAGGAACTTTCTTACGAGGAAATTGCTGAGATTATGGGAATAGAAGTTGGAACGGTAAAATCAAGAATTAACCGTGGCAGAGCACAGCTTCAGAAACTATTAAAGGATATTTATAATGAGTGAGATTTAATATGATGTACCAAGACGACGATAGTAGTTATGAAAAAGTAAAGAAAAGTCTAAAGGAACTTCCCAAGGTAAATGCGCCGGCTAATTTTGAAAGCGAATTAACAAGAAGAATAAAGCTTGACGTGGGAATTAAAGAAAATAAGTCTTGGTTTGATAAGATATTTTCACCCCAACTCATTCCATCAGCGGCATTAGCTGTAACAGCAGCAATTATTTTTTTACTCCTTAAACCGCAGATTGATCAGACTGGGAAAATCCATGAGGTTGGACGGCCGTTGAGAGAAGAAAAGCAAAACGAAAAATTTATTTTGCAGCCAGAAACCAAAAAGGAAAGTATTCATTTAGAAGACATGCAAAAAATAAATGATAAGTCGTTTGAAGTTAAGTCAGAATCTCAGTTTGGGGGGGAAAAATCTCCCGAAGGAATTACCAGCCCTATGCAAGCGCCTGCCCAAGAGCCATCTGGCGATAAAATGAAAATAGTGACACCAGAATCTAACTCCGAAATGAAGGCGGACAGAGTTAGTGAGGAAGGTGCCAAAATATTAGATAAAGTGGAGACAGAACCAAAAGCGATAAAAATGTCTAAGGAAAAGGTAGATACAACAAAAGATTCATCCAAAATTCGAAGAAAACATAATAAATTCTAACAATTTCGCATTGTAAATAACTCTCTCAATCAATATATTTGGCTCGCAATTTTAAAAACTAAAGAATAGAGATCGGATTAAATTATGAAGAAGGGTATTCATCCAGAATATAGACCCGTTGTATTTCAAGATGCTTCGGCTAACTTTGCAATACTTACAAGGTCAACTATTAAAACCAGTGAAAAAATAGCTTGGGAAGATGGTAATACTTATCCATTAGTTAAGTTAGAAATTTCAAGCGCATCGCATCCGTTCTTTACCGGGAAACAAAAATTATTGGATACTGCCGGCAGAGTTGAGAAGTTCAAAAAGAAGTACGGAAAGAAAGAAGCTTAATTAAACAATAATTTCTGAATTAAAATTTTTAGCCGCCTTGTGCGGCTTTTTTATTATATGAAGATCAATTTATTGAGGTAAATACAATTAAGATTATTACTTCAAAAAATGTTAAATTGAAAAAGATTTTTGAACTTTGTTAGTTCACTTTATCTCATAAAGTTTAACGTTAATAATAAAGTAATTGTAGCGCAATAGCATGGAAGAAAATACAACGCAAGCTGAAGAACATAAAGTTGAAAACTTATACGAAGGTGTAAGAGGACTGGCTGTAAAAATCTTAAATCGTGTTGAGAGAACGGATGCTTATTTAGAAAAATTACTTGACAATGAAATGCGAAACGCAGAAATCAGCGGACCGGATAAAGCATTGCTTTACGAAATTGTACATGGTGTTGTTCGCTGGATGGGGCGTCTCGACTGGGTGCTAAATGGTTTTTATAAAGGACAATTTTCGAAAGCAATTCCCAATCTTAAAAACTGTCTGCGGGTAGCGCTATACCAGATATTATTTCTTGATAGGGTTCCGGATTATGCTGCTGTAAATGAAGCAGTCGAGTTCATTAAAAAACTTCAAGGGCAAAAACCTGCCGATCTTACAAATGCAATTCTCAGAAACATCATACGAAGCAAAAATGGAATTCGTTATCCCGATCCCACAGAAGATTTAATTGGGTTTATGAGTGCATTTCACTCTCATCCATCATGGCTTGTAAAGCGATATGTCAATCGCTTTGGTAAGGAGGCAACAGAAAAACTATTTACGGCCAACAACGAGAAACCTTTTTTAACTCTAAAGATAAATTCCGTAAAAGTGCAGCATGAAGAATTCAAAAACCTTCTGAACTCGGTAAATCTAAAATTTGTACAGGGGAAATATTTACACGATTTTTTCAAGCTCCAAAATCTTACAAACATTACTGCCTGGGAGTATTATAACAGCGGATATTTTGATGTTCAGGATGAAAGCGCCGGACTTGCATGCAGACTGTTAGATGTGAAACCAGGTTTACGTGTATTAGACATGTGTGCAGCACCAGGCGGTAAAACATCTTACATTGCAGGGCTAATGCAGGATCATGGCGAAATAGTTGCATTAGATCGTTATGAAAGCCGGCTTCAAATTCTTAGCAAGAATATAAAACGATTAGGATTTAAAAGCATTAGGCCTTTAGTTATGAATGCAATGGATTACAACAGAAAAGATTTTGACAGAATTCTTGTAGATGCCCCATGCTCTGGTACCGGCACGCTTTCAAAGAAACCTGATATAAAATGGAAAATAGATTTGTTAGATATTAAAAAATTATCCGAGCTGCAGTATTCTCTGCTTACAAAAGCATCTACCTTAATTAAACAGGAAGGTGTGCTGGTTTACAGCACTTGCTCGATTGAGCCGGAAGAAAATATCGAGGTTGTGAAAAAGTTCTTAGAGGCAAACTCAGGCTTTAAGTTGTTAAATGCTTCGGAGAATATGCCGCAAGGTGTTGTAGATGACAATGGATGTATTTCAACATTCCCGCATTCTCACCAAATGGACGGCGCCTTTGCTGCTAAATTAATTCGACTTAATTAAAATTGATTATTTTATAAATATGTTTGACGAAATAGCCAGCGAACTTAAAACTGCGAGAGAAAAAAGTTTAATGACTCTTGCTCAGGTAGCTAACAAATCCAAAATAGATCTCAAATTTCTTGAAGCGATGGAACATGGAGATTTTTCTTTTCTTCCCGATCTCTATGTTCGTGCATTTGTCAAAAATTTTGCAAGGACAGTTGGGCTTGATGAAAAAAAAATCATTAAGAAATTTGAGGCAGCTAAACAGGGGATCCCATATGTAGAAGAAGAACCTGTTCCGAAAGAAACAAAGCATAAAACACAAGAACTTCCCCATATCGAAAAAACTACCGAAGCACAAATTGAAAAACATACCATTAAATTACAAAGACCTGAAATACTAAAGAAAGATTCGACATTTACATTTGATGCAGTTGGAGGGAATAACCCTGCTAAAGATTCCGCAGAGGTAGCCAAGAAAAGAAATTTGTTAATTGGCGCTTCTGTTTTCGGGATGATTTTTCTTTTTGTCCTAATCTATTTTTTATTTATAGATAAAAGTGAACAAATAATTGTTGCTGAAAAGCCAATTGGAGAGGTGATTCAGCAGAGTCAGCGCTATGTTGAAGATGAGCAGACTACCGCAGGCAATGATGTAAATATTGTCGCAGCAGACAGTTTGATTTTAACTATAAATACTTCTGACACTTCTTGGATAAAAGTATCTATTGATGAACAAGCTACAGATGAGTTTATTCTTCTTCCAAATTCTCAGAAACAATTGAAAGCAAAAACAGACTATAAAATTACATTCGGAAATTCCGGAGCAATAAAATTATTATTAAACAATTCGCCACTTTCTTATTCTGGAAAAAATAGAACCCCATTAAGCGTTGTTATTGATAAAGAGGGAGTTAAGTATCCCGATAACTCATCTTCGACAAGGTAACAGAAATGCCTGTTAAAGTTGAAAAGGAAATTGAAGAACTTCGGGAACTCATCAGAGAACATGATCATAAATATTACGTTCTTGCAGAACCTTCTATAAGCGACGAAGAGTACGATAAGCTTGTCAAAAAGCTTGAGAGAATTGAACAGGAAAACCCGCATCTAATAACATCTGATTCACCGACACAACGAGTCGGAAAAGATTTAACAAAAGATTTTAAACCTGTTACACACAAAATTCCAATGCTTAGTCTTGCAAACGCTTACAGCGAAGAAGAACTTTATGATTTTGATAGAAGAGTTCATGAGGGGTTGCCTAAAAATCAAATTGTTGAATATGTTGTTGAGCTAAAAATTGATGGTGCGTCGGTCAGTTTGAATTATCTGAACGGTTATTTAAATACTGCTGCAACGCGCGGAGACGGATTTGTTGGCGAAGAAATAACAACAAATGTTAAAACCATAAAATCGGTACCGCTCAAGTTGAAAAATTTAAAACATGTTCGTTTAAAAGATTTTGAAGCAAGGGGCGAAATCTATATGAACATTAAGGACTTTCATAATCTTAATAGGGAAAGGGAGAAAAAAGGAGAGAAGCTTTTTGCCAACCCGCGAAATTCGTCAGCAGGTACATTAAAGCTCCAAGATCCAAAGATTGTAGCACAGCGTCCACTTAATATTTTTCTTTATTCACTAATAAGTATTGAAGAACAGTTGGAATCTCAGTACAGAAACTTGGAGATTTTGAAGAGATTGGGATTCAGAATTAATCCTGAAACAACACTCTGTAAGGATATTGAGGAAGTAATTAAAATTTGTCGAAGACTCGAAGAAAAACGAGACACCCTTGAGTACGAGGTTGATGGAGCAGTTATAAAAGTGAACTCAATCGTTCAGCAAAATATTTTAGGAAACATCGCTAAATCTCCACGATGGGCGGCTGCATTCAAGTTTAAGGCAAAGCAGGCATTCACAAGGTTAAATAAAATTACATGGCAAGTTGGGCGAACAGGCGCAATTACTCCAGTTGCAGAACTTGAACCAATTTTATTGGCAGGTTCCACAATCAGCCGAGCAACCCTTCATAACTATGATGAAATCAAGAGGAAAGATATCAGAGAGGGTGACAAAGTAGTAATCGAAAAGGGCGGGGATGTAATTCCCAAAGTTGTATCGGTTGTCGTAAGCGAAAGGTCCTCGAACAGCAAAGCAGTAAAGCCGCCGGTAAAATGTCCGATTTGCAGCTCTCAAATTTTCAAACCTGAGGAAGAAGTTGCTTATTATTGTGAAAACAGTGAATGCCCTGCACAGGTGAAAGGAAGAATTGAACATTTCGCTTCACGGGGAGCAATGGATATAGAAGGGCTTGGTGAGGCGCTCATAAACCTTTTTGTTGATTTGGTTTACCTTAAAACCTACGATCAAATTTACGATTTGAAAAGAAAACGGGATGAACTAATTCAAATAGAACGGCTTGGCGAAAAAAGCATTGATAATCTTCTGCGCGCAATTGAAGGTAGCAAGAAGCAACCATTTGCTAAAGTTCTTTTTGCGTTAGGAATTAGATATGTGGGTTCGGGTGCGGCGAAAAAATTAGCCGATCATTTTACATCAATTGATGAAATGATAAATGCTAAAGCAGAGGAAATTTCTTCGATATATGAAATTGGTCCAAGCATAAGCCAAAGTGTTAAGAAATTTTTTTCAGATAAACATAACCTGAAAATAATTAATCGGTTAAAAAACCATAAGCTTAACTTTAAATCTGAAAAGAAAAACATAGGACAAACTCTGTTTACCGGAAAAACATTTGTGCTGACAGGAACTTTGTCCAAATTTTCTAGAGAAGAAGCTGAGGAAAAAATTAGTAATTTTGGTGGTAAGCCAAGCTCAAGTGTTAGCAAGAAAACAGATTTTGTCTTGGTGGGAGAAAATCCTGGTTCTAAATTAACAAAAGCTCAAGCATTTGGAGTAAAAGTAATAGATGAGAATGACTTTATTAAAATGTTGGAGGAATATGAGCAGAAATGATTGATTTTGTAAAAGAAAAAATAGCTGGTTTAATTGTCGGTAAAAAATTTAGATCTGATAAATATATTGCAAGGTCTTTCAAGGATTTCTTTAAAAAATCATTTACCTTTTTGGTTCTTATGCCGGACAATGACACAGACTTTCACTATGCAATTGAAGTTCTGAAAGGTTTAAGTGTCAATAAAAAGCATGCGACTGTATTTACACAAGAGTTTAGAGCAAATTTAGTTCCTGTAAAATATAGACCGCAAGTTGTTGAATATACTGATCAAGATATTGGCAGACTTTATATTCCTAGCAAAAAGCTAATGGAAAGGCTTAATTCAATGCGATTCAATGCTATACTTGATCTCAATAGAAAAGAAAATATTTTTTGCAGTTTAGTTACCAGCACGATTAATGCCCCCATCAAAGCGGGTTTTCAAAAAAGCAATGCCGACAAATATTACAATCTGCAGATTATTAATAAAGAAGAGAATCCGGAAATGTCCTATAAAAATTATTTAAATTGCTTAGAGATGTTTTAACCTTTCGGAATCATAAAACACTTAGTAAAATAAAATTTGTGAGATTTAAATGAACTTTGAAACTAAACGTATCGGCGATATAACTGTTTTTAAACTGAATGAAAAACGGCTTGATACAAATGTATCTGGCTTACTTAAGGGTGAATTCACTCTTTTGCTTAAAGTTGAAGGAATAAACAAGCTGATAGTTGATCTGAGTGAAGTAGAAACCTGTGATAGCTCTGGGTTGAGTGCGTTACTTGTTGCGAACAGAACACTAAACTCAAGCAATGGCAGTATTCGTTTAGTTGCGCCTTCCGAAAAAGTCTATACTCTAATAAAAATTACCCAACTCGATCGAGTTCTTCATGTAAGTAATACAGTCGAAGAAGCAATTGAAGAATTGAAAAACGATTAGGGTAACAATTTGGAAGGCAGGACTCTCGATTATGTAATTATAGTTATCTTTCTTATCGGCACAGCAGCGTTTGGAATAATAACGGGGGGAAAACAAAAAACCGTAAAGGATTATTTCCTTGGTTCAAAAGAAATTCCTTGGTGGGCGGTTTGTTTTTCGATTGTTGCTGCTGAAACAAGTACCTTAACCTTTATCTCAATCCCTGGGCTGGCCTATCTTACAAATCTTAATTTTTTGCAAGTTACTTTCGGATACCTTATTGGCAGAGTTTTAGTCGCCTATATTTTGTTACCTGCTTATAGCAAAGGAGAATTATTAACTGCCTATACGTTTCTGGAAAACAGGTTTGGCGGAAAGACAAGATCATTTGCTTCAATTGTATTTTTGTTTACCCGCACAGCGGCTGATGGTGTCAGACTTTTTGCTACCGCAATTCCATTAAAGCTTATGTTAAATATTGATTATCCTTTGGCAATATTGATTATTGCAATCATAACTTTGGTTTATACTTATACAGGCGGAATGAAAGGGGTAATCTGGGTGGACGTCATTTTGATGTTCATTTATCTTGGAGGAGCGGTACTCTCTGTTATTTACCTGCTCAAATTAATTCCTGGGGGGTGGGAATCGGTTATCAAAGCTTCGCTTGCTGATAATAAATTTTCCGTTTTCAATTTGGAATTTGAAAATGGGATTTCAGAATTCTTTAGTAAACCATATACTTTGTTGGGCGGTTTAATCGGCGGAGCTTTTCTTTCGATGGCATCGCACGGAACAGATCAACTGATAGTTCAGCGCCTGTTATCAACAAAGAATTTGAATGATGGGAGAAAAGCAATTGTAGGAAGCGGAGTGATTGTCATAATTCAATTTGCAATTTTTCTTTTAGTTGGTGTGATGCTGTATGCTTTTTATGGGAAGCTTGATATTAAGTCTGATGAAATTTTTCCAATGTTTATAATAAAAGTGCTTCCTTCGGGAGTATCGGGAATAATTATTGCAGGATTATTTGCTGCCGCAATGTCAACACTCGCTGGATCTTTTACCTCGCTTGCCTCTTCAACAATGCATGACTTATACATCCCATTTTTTGGAAAAAACCTTGATGATAAAAAACAGTTGCGAATTTCCCGTATGTTCACAATCTTCTGGGCAGGAATGTTGGTTATTGCCGCAATATTTTTTATGGGGACTTCCCACGCCGTAGTTGAAGTTGCATTAAGCATTGCGTCCTTTACCTATGGCGGATTGCTTGGGACATTTCTTCTTGGCATTCTTAATAAAAAAGCAAAACAAGAAGATGCTCTTGCAGGGTTTATTGCTGGAATATTTATAATGATAAGCGTTATCTCTCTTAAACTTGTTGCATGGACGTGGTTTACCCTTGTTGGAGTTGCTGCTACGTTATTAATTGGGAGCTTATTGAGTAGATTGACAGAAAGAAAGTAGAAATAAAATTTTGAAAGCAAAGTATCGCAATAAACAAGAAAGATAATTTTAACTATGACCACACCTCACTTTGGGATGAGGTTGGATAATTAGAAGTATTCAATTTCAGCCAAATCTTCCTTGCTTTGCCTTTCCCCCTTCGTTAAGTTAGCAAATATAATTATTGCTGTTTAGGTTAACTTGTATTTTTTAGATTATCTCATAATTGTCACTTACTTTATACTCTCAATAGGAATTGCGCTTTACTATTCCAAGCGAGCCAGCAAAAACACAAATGAATTCTTTCTTTCAGGCAGAAACCTTCCTTGGTACTTAGCAGGACTTTCAATGGTTGCAACAACTTTTGCAGCAGATACACCGCTTGCTGTTACCGAACTTGTAGCAAAAAACGGAATTGCAGGTAATTGGATTTGGTGGAGTTATGCTTTCGGCGGTTTGCTTACGGTTTTCTTCTTTGCGAAACTTTGGAGAAGAGCTGGAATTATGACTGAAGTTGAATTCGCAGAAATTCGATATTCTGGGAAGCCAGCAAGGTTTCTCCGCGGTTTTAGAGCTTTATATCTCGGTTTATTTATGAACCTAATAATTATGGGCTGGGTTAATAAAGCGATGATCTCAATTCTTGTTGGCATGTTCAGTATTCCGGAATCCGAAGTTTTCTTTTATGTTTTTGGTGCGATGCTTTTAGTTGCTGTTTATTCTGCATTGTCTGGATTATGGGGTGTTGTAGTAGCCGATGCATTTCAATTTATTATGGCAATGACAGGAACAATCATATTAGCAATAATTGTGGTAAACACTCCGCAAGTTGGCGGAATTTCAGGAATGCAGGAAAAACTTCCCAAATTTGTCTTTGATTTTTTTCCATCTATTTCTGATATCCCTTCAGTTGGAGGAATATTTGTCATGTCTGCCGCAGCATTTCTTGCTTATGTTGGGATAAACTGGTGGGCTTCTTGGTATCCAGGTGGCGAACCAGGCGGCGGCGGTTATGTTGCACAAAGGATGATGTCAGCTAAAGATGAAAAACACTCATTATTTGCCACTCTCTTTTTTCAAATTGCACATTATGCAATCCGTCCTTGGCCATGGATTTTAGTTGGTTTAGCAACATTAATTCTTTATCCTGATTTAGTTGCGGACCAAAAGAAGATGGGATATATTTATTCTATGAATGATTATCTTCCAATTGGTTTAAAAGGTTTGCTTGTTGCCGCATTCTTTGCTGCATATATGAGCACAATCGCAACCCAACTCAATTGGGGTTCATCTTATATCATGAACGATTTTTACAGAAGGTTTGTCAAAAGAGATAAGGATGAAAAACATTATGTTAAGATTTCCAGAGCAACAACAATTATTTTGATGATTGTCTCCGTCTTTGTTACTCTCTTCATTGAAAGAATTTCTGGTGCGTGGGAATTTATTATGGAAGCCGGAGCAGGAGTTGGATTAGTTTTAATCTTAAGGTGGTTTTGGTGGCGGATAAATGCTTGGTCTGAAATTTCTGCAATGATTACCCCATTTATTGTAATTCCTTTTTTAAAGATGTTAAAAATTGAATTTCCTATTTCACTATACTACATTGTGCCGGTAACAACGATGATCTGGTTAATAGTTACATATTTAACCAAGCCAACTGAAGAAAAGACGCTTCTTGAGTTTTATAGTAAAATTCATCCCGGTGGATTCCTTTGGAAGAAAATTTCATCAAAACTTCCGAATGTTGAAAGTGACAAGGGGTTTTTAAGGATGTTTGTGAATTGGTTATTCGGCACAGTTTTGGTTTATTCAATTTTATTCGGAACAGGCAGCTTAATATTTGGAAATATTTCTGCGACAATAGGTTACGGTATGACTGCTGTTATTTCGGTAATTGTTATTTATAAGAACCTTAAACATGTTGGATGGAATAGACTGATTAGCTGAAAAGAATGTTAAACAAAGAGACTTTAAAAGCTTTACAACTTATAATATTTGACCTGGATGGTACTCTATTAAAAAAAAATGGAACTATCGGGGAAGAAACAAAAAGCTTAGTGCGAAAGCTTGAGAAACATGGTGTATTGTTTTCATTTGCCACCGGCAGACTCCACTCCGCAACTACTAAATACGCAGAGATTTTAGAAATAAAGACGCCATTAATTTCATTAGATGGATGCCTGATTAAAAATCATCCAGAGGGGAAGATAGTCTTTGAATCTTTTGTTCCCGAGAAATATGTCCTACAAGTTGTTAATTATTCAGAAAAATATGCGGTTTATGCTGCACTGTGTCATGATGATGCTATTTTTTATACGGCGAAAAATGCATTTATTCCTGAAATAATGGATAAACTCGGAGCGAAGTACGAAAAGGTAGATTCTTATGATGATTATGTTCATAAAACATTGGAAGTTGTTCTTGTTGGCCACACTTTTACAGCAGTAAATCATATCCGCGAATCAATAACATTTCCATTCTTATCTAGGCTAAACACCTCGTTCTTTCAATCACATTCTCATCCTGGTATTTATTATCTTGAGATAAGAAAGACAGGCAGTTCCAAAGGAAAGGGAATGGAAAGATTGACCAAGTATTTAAATATTCACAAGAGAAATACTGCAGTTGTTTGTGATTGGTATAATGATATCAGCTTGCTTCTGAAACCCGTGGTTAAAATTGCAATGCAGAATGCGGTTTCAGAAGTTAAAGAATTAGCGGACTATACTACAGCAAAAAGTAATAATGAGGAAGGTGTAGCAGAGTTTTTAGAGCAGGTTCTAAAAGCAAAGAGTAAATAGGTATGGCTGAAATTTTTAAGGCAAGGTTCAAAGAAAGCTTTAGAATAAAACTCTTAATTGGCCTGCTTACAATTGTTCTTATTGTTTTGATGTTTCCCAAAGCAGAATCACTTGAGTTCGAAGTAATTGAGGGTTCTGTCTGGATTAACGATGATTTAATAGCTCCTTTCAGTTTTCCTATCCTTAAAGCCCCAGCTATTTATTTAGCCGAAATTAAAGATTCACAAAAAAAAGTTTATCCCGTATTTTTAAAAAATCAATTTCATGTAGAAGCTATAATTGATTCTTTCAAAGTATATAATCATTACTTGATCGAGACATTCGATAAAATCCAGATTGACCCTGCTCATAAAATGGTAAATCCAACCTTTTTAAGTGATAACTCTTTTAATACTTTATATAGATTTTACGAACAACAGAAAAACAGTGCTCTCCAGAATGTTTCTAAATTCAATCGATTGTTTTCTAATGTTTCCACAGCTTTAACCAAAGCATATAGTATCGGTATTATTGAATCGCATCCTACAGGAAATCTTCGTGACAGCATTGCCGTTAGAAACGGCAACATTGATATAATAGAGCCAATCAGCAAGTATTTAAGTGTAAGTAAAGCAAAAGTGGATATAAGAAATAATTTGCAAAAGCTCGGCTATCCTGATGAAATAGAATCTGCTGTAGTTGAATTTGCAGGTTACTTTATCTTACCGAACGTGATTTATAATGATAAGTTTACTAATGATGAAATATTGCAGGCACAAAACGAGGTTTCAAGATATGTTGGTATAGTAAATGAGAGTGAAAGGATCATTGCTAAACATGAACGTGTAACAAAAGATACAAAACTGAAAATTGATTCTTATCGTTCGGCAAAAGGGGAGAAGTATCAGGAACAAGGTATTTCATTTCAATTGTTTGGAAAGTTTTTACATATAGCTTCTCTGATAACGCTGTTGACAATTTATTTTTACAATTTCAGAAAAAAAATATTTTATGACAACATAAAACTATTGGTTTTCAGTTTAATGTTTGTTTTTATATCCTTTGTTACATATTTAATTAATCAGATCTCGGTGCCAGCGCCGCTTCAGTTTTTAATATTTGTACCCGCAGCCTCAATGATTTTAACAATCATTTTTGATTCGCGAGTAGGATTTTATTCAACAGTTATTATTTCACTAATTACAGGTGCGCTGCGAGGAAATGATTATTCCTTTGCATTAATGAATTTATTTGCCGGAGCGCTTGGCGTTTATACGGTACGTGATATTAAAAATAGATCACAAATTTTCAGATCATTCTTTTTTATTCTAGTTGGATATTCGATTGCTGTGATCGCTTTTGGCTTAGAAAGATATGCTCCCATAAATACCATTATGCTTGAACTTGCATTCGCATTTACTAATGCAGTTATTAGCCCTGTTTTAACATACGGGTTGTTAATATTCTTTGAAAAACTTTTTAACATTACAACAGACCTAACATTGCTTGAATTATCAAATTTTGATCACCCGTTGCTTAAAGATCTGGCAAGAAAGGCACCCGGTACGTTTAACCATTCAATGACAATGGGAACAATAGCCGAAGCCGTTGCAGAAAAAATCAAGGCAAATACTTTACTTGCAAGAGTAGGGGCATACTATCATGACATTGGAAAACTTATTTCTCCCCAAAATTTTGTTGAGAATCAGCTAAGTGAAGACAATATTCACGAAGATGTTTCGCCCGAAGAAAGCGTGGAGATAATCAAAAGGCATGTGGAAGAAGGAGTTAAGCTTGGGCAGCAATATAGCTTACCAAGCGAGGTAATTGATTTCATTCCAATGCATCATGGAACTATGGTTATAAAATATTTCTATGAAAAGGCAAAAGAAAAGTATGATGATAATGTTGATATCGAAGAGTACAAGTATGTGGGACCATTACCTGATTCAAAAGAAACTGCAATTGTTATGCTTGCAGATGGATGTGAATCTGCAGTTAGATCAATTGACGATCCCGATCAAGAGAAAATAGAAAATGTTGTTGATAATATCATAAGTGAGCGAATTGAAAGCGGACAATTAAGCAATTCACCTCTGACATTGAGTGATATTAGTAAAATTAGAGATACTTTTAATAACATTCTTATTGGTCAACATCATAAACGTATTCGATACCCTGATCAAGATGAAATTGAAAAGGGTTTAGATGATGAGACAAATGAATGATAATGTTTTTTTGAAAGAATATCTTGCTCATTTGAAATTGGAAAAGAACCTTTCAGATAACACAATTGCATCATATAGAAATGATCTTTCTTCCTTCATACGATTCATTGAAAAAAATGAAGTTACCGACCCTTCGTTAGTAGAATCTCGAATAATTATTAGTTTCTTTACAGAACTTGAGAAAGTAGGTTTAACTAGTTCGTCTGCTGCCCGATATTTTTCGTCACTTAAAGGGTTCTTGAATTATCTGTTTGCAAATAATTATATAAAGAACAATCCGATTGAGAAAGTAAACCCACCTAAATTGTCAAAGAATTTACCTGGGGTTTTATCATTTGAAGAGATAGATAAAATTCTTTCATTACCAAATACTTTAATAACATTAGGGATTAGAGATAAAACGATTCTAGAAGTATTTTATGCGTGCGGGCTGCGTATTTCGGAGCTCATATCGTTAAAATTATCTGATCTATTTTTAAGTGAGGAAGTGGTCCGTGTGTTTGGCAAAGGATCCAAAGAAAGGGTTGTACCAATTGGTGGCAGTGCAATAAATTGGATTAACATTTATCTTTCAAAAAGCCGCCCGTTGCTTCAGAAAAAAACGAAGAGCGAAAATTATCTTTTTCTCAATAACCGCGGGACAAAGCTATCTCGCATGGGTGTTTGGAAAATAGTAGATAGATATATTAAAGAATCCGGTATTGAAAAACCTGCGCATCCCCATACCTTTCGCCATTCATTTGCAACGCATTTAATTGAGGGGGGTGCTGATTTACGTTCAGTTCAGGAAATGTTAGGTCATGCGGATATTTCTACAACTCAAATTTACACACACATAGATAGAGAATTCATCAAGCAAGTTCACAAGCAATTTCATCCCCGAGGTTAATGTTGTTAGTTCGTTGCCGAATTATTGATTTCAATTTTCATTAAGTTTCTAATAACAGTATTTTTGAAAAAAGAAAATTCTTATGAGCAGATCATCTATAATTTATTTTATCTTTCTTATAACTTTTATTTCTGGTTGCATTCGTAATAATGATATTAAAACGAAAAATCCTCAGGGCTCGGCCATAACTCAAGAACAGTATGTATCACCACGGTTGAATGAAATATTATTTGTGGGAGCGATAGGAAAAAAGTCGGGTTTATATAAATATAACTTCTTGGAAAAAAATTATTCAGAATTTTGGAAGAGCAGCAATGAAGAAATTGTGGAACTTTCGTATTCACCAGATAAGAAATCGGCATTTTTAGTTACTGCATATCAACAAGGCAAAAAGGGTGTTTTCCCCTTTATTAATAGCATTAAGCTTTATAATATCAATTTAGATTCTAACTCGATTAATTTCATCACTAATATTGGTAGTGGACTTCATGTTTTTTCATGTTGGGAGAACGACAACTCATTTAAAGTGTATCTAAATGTTATTGACGTAACCGTTGCAAAGTATGTTGAACAAAGAATAAAGACTTTTGACAGTTCAGGTAAAATGTTGTCTGATGAAAAGAAAGTTTTCAATTTAGATAAAGATGGATACCCGCCCTCCCCACAAATTATAAAAAAATTAACGTCGCCAAATAATAGGGTTTCTATTAAAGCCGTTGATTCAACAAACACACAAATTTACTTAGTTAATCACAAGAAAAATGATGAACTAACACTTATTACCACAGTAAACCAAAAGCTTAACTTCATTAATTGGTCTGAAAATGAAAAGCTATTGATTTTTTCTACCATTGATATTACTCCTAACAATGAGACACTATATAATAGCGAACCAAAGACAGCCCAGCTTTTTGTTTATTCGCTTGAGAATAAAAAAATCACAAAGCGGTTTGAAGGTAGTGGAATTAAAAATTTTATGCTTAATAGAAGCATCCTAATCTTCGATAATGGGTTTGAGAGCAAATCCCAGATTTTACTTTATGACATCGACTCAGAGCAGATAATAGATAGTATAAAAATTTCTGGCGGGTGTGGGTTAAAGTGTATTCCTGTTATACCCAATTACGGGGCGTAACAAGCATCATTATTAAAATTCTTTCATTGAACTACTGAAATTAATGTTTGAACGAATGAAAATAAACCAAAAGCAAGGTTAAGTGAAAACCTATTTTAGAATTTTAAACTTCGTCAAACCTTACTGGAAGCATCTCGCTTTATCAATAATTTTCACAATTCTTTTTGCTGTACTAAATGGGCTTTCGGTTTATTTAACCATTCCTCTTTTAGATACTTTGTTCCAGGAATCAATTAGACGGGATACTTTAACACAGCCAGCATCAATTGATAATGCTGGCAGCATTCTACCGGGCTGGATCGTCAAAGTCGGGAATGGTATTTCAAATTCTTTTAATGAATTTGTTTTTTCGGGAACCAAACCAGAAGCGTTACTAAAAATTTGCTTTCTCATTTTAGTTGCCTTCTTTTTAAAAAATATATTCAGTTACCTTCAAGCATATTTTATGATCTATGTTGAATTTGCTGCGATGAAAGATTTACGTGATTTGGTTTATAAGTATCTGCATCAATTGCCTATGAGTTTTTTTAAGAAGGAAAGAGTCGGAAATTTAATTTCGATGTTTACCAACGACGTTTCGGTTGTTCAAGCAAGCATATCTGCTACTTTTTTAAATCTTATTCGCGAACCACTAACAATTCTGGTCTTTCTGTTTATTGCTATAAGTATAAGCTGGCAACTAACGCTTATAGCATTAATTGTACTGCCGTTTTCAATGCTTGTAATTTGGTGGATTGGTGTAAAGCTTAGAAAACAAAGTGGGCGCATTCAGTTAAAAATGGCTGACATTACAAGCATTCTGCAGGAGACAATCTCTGGTGTGAAAATTGTCAAAGCGTTTGGAATGGAAAATTATGAGAACAAAAAATTTTTACGGGAAACTAAGAATTATTTTAAAATGATTTTGCGAATTGCCAGAGCGCGAAATCTTTCTTCACCCCTAACAGAGTTTTTAAGCGTTGTTATCGGGGTTTTTATAATTTACTACGGTGGAATTTTGGTTCTTCAGGAAAACACATTAAAAGCGAGTGAATTTCTTGGTTTTCTTTTTGCCATTTTTCAATTGATGCCACCGATTAAAGAATTAAGCAGTGTAAATAACCGTATTCAGGAATCAAGTGCTGCGGGTGATAGAATTTTTGAGGTGCTGGATACTGCACCCATAATCAAAGATAATGAGAAATCGGTATCTATCGAAAAATTTCAAAGGTCAATCGTTTTTAAAGATGTATATTTTTATTACGAAGATTCGATAGAACCCGTGCTTAATAACATTAGTTTTTCTGTTAACAAAGGAGAAATACTTGCATTAGTTGGACCAAGTGGCGGCGGGAAATCTACGTTGGTTGATCTGATCCCAAGGTTTTACGATCCATCATCAGGTCAAATTTTTATTGATGATATTAATTTGAACAACATCGGGATTAAGAGCTTAAGAAATTTAATGGGAATTGTCACTCAAGAAACTTTCCTTTTCAACGAATCAGTTAAAAACAATATCGCATATGGATTAGAAGATTATCCTTTGGAAAAAATTATTGAAGCGGCTAAAGCTGCTAATGCGCATAATTTTATTCTTGAAATGCCATGTGGCTATGACACAATAATCGGTGAAAGAGGTATAAAACTTTCAGGCGGGCAAAAACAAAGATTATCTATTGCACGGGCAATTTTGAAAAATCCTGACATAATGATTTTTGATGAAGCAACTTCTGCCCTGGATAATGAATCGGAAATCCTTGTTCAAGAAGCTATTGAAAGGATGATGGTTAATAGAACAACATTTGTCATCGCACATCGCTTAAGCACAATTAGGAATGCTACCAAAATTTTGGTTTTGGACAAAGGCAGAATTGTTCAGCTTGGAAGGCACGAAGAATTGCTTGAAGATCAAAAAGGCTTGTATCGCAAATTCTATGAAATGCAGTTCAGAGATTAAAAATCATTTAAAATATTATCGTAATGGAGAAATTAATGGAAAAAAATAATCACGAAAGTATTTTACAAAATGTAAACGAATTGTCTTCTAAAATCAATAAGGATGTAAAAGAGATCGCAATTATCCTTGCAGCGGGACATGGAAAAAGAATTAAATCCCAACGTTCAAAAATGTTACATAAGATTTGGGAAATTCCAACAGTGGAGCGTGTTTATAATGCTTGTGTCAAATCAATAAATGGTATTAATATTATTGTGGTTGTAGGAATTAAAGCAAAAGATGTGATGGAGGTGATCGGTAAAAGAAAGTCAACATTGTTTGCCTATCAAGAATCACAAAATGGAACTGGACATGCGGTTCAAGTGGCTTTAGATAAAATTGATAAAAATTTTACTGATGGAGTGGTTTATATTCTTCCAGGGGATATGGGTTTGATAGATGAGCAAACAATCCTAGATATAAAAAGCAAATTTGTTGAGCTTGGTTCCGATATGCTTGTCCTGACGGGGCTTTATGAAGGCGATCCAAGCAATAACTCATATGGAAGAATTATACGAGTTAAAAATAAAGATGTTGACGGAAAATCTTCAGGCAGCGATGCTGGCAAAGTCATTGAGATTATTGAGGCAAAAGATATTGAGGCACTTCCTGAAGAAAAACCGTATCAAGTTATCTTTAATAAGAAGACTTATGCCTATACTAAAAGAGAATTAGTTGAGAATTGTGAGTTCAACTCCGGTGTATATGCCTTTAAATATAAGAAGCTTGTAGAACTGATTAATTCACTTTCAAGCAATAACGTACAAAATGAAATTTATATTACTGACCTAATATCTCTATTTAACAAGAAGGGATATACGGTTACCGCAATTAATCCACATTCGCCATATGTTGTAATGGGTTTTAACAATAAATCAGTTCTAAAAGAAATGGAAGATGCGGCAAGAAATCAGGTTTATGAACAGCTTAAAGATATAATCGAAATAGATGACCCCGATGATTTTTTTATTCATGAAGAAGTCGTTAATGAGATAATCGTTGCGGATAAGAAGAATATTCCATTGGATATTAAAATTGGAAAAGGCGCGTACATTGGCAGAGGGGTCAAGCTGAATTATAATCTTGAGTTTAAGAAAAATGTTTTTGTAAATGGCAATGTTCACTTTGGTCAAAATGTTGTAATCTGGCAGAATGTTCATCTTTCAACATTTCCAAACCAAATTTTTAAGATAGGCAATAATGTTGAAATTCTCTGGGGAGATATTATTAAAGGGAATATTGAAATTGGAGATGATTCAAGAATAGAATCAAGCGTTAACATGACTGGCAGTGATGAATATCCGCTTCGTATTGGGAACAAAGTTCTTATTAAGGGAACAAGCTATGTTTTTGGCTCAATCATTGAAGATGGACTTTATATTGAACATAGTGTACTAATTAAAAAACGAGTTCAAAGAGTATTGAAAAAAGATGGTACTGTCTTGCCGATTAGATTCTACTTACCCATGCCCCAGGGCATAGATGCGATAGAAGGTTTGTAGTTAATGCCGATTTAAAATAAAAAAGCCCTTCGGTAAGAAGAGCTTTTAATAAATTTCAAAAATGATTATTTAGAAGAGGTGATCTTATTTAAGTGTTTACTTAAAGCAGATTTTTTTCTTGCTGTATTATTTCTATGAAGGTTCCCCTTTGCAGTACTTTTATCTAAGAAAGAAATTGCTTCCTTATAGAGTTTCTCAATTTCATTTTTATCGCTGGATGCCAAAGTTTTCTTTACCAAAGTTTTAATTTTTGAATCGTTCCTTTTGTTAATAACTCTTCTTCTCTCAGATGTACGAATTCTTTTCTTTGCCGATTTGTGTGATGCCATTCAAAAAAACCTTATTATGTTAAAAAATTGAGCACAAATATATCTAAAGCCCTCTTTGATGTCAAATTTAGCTTTTAGTAAATTGCTCTCAGGATTAGACATTTTTATCAATTTTTTAAGCGATTTTCGGTGTGAAATGTTAAAAGTGAATGAAATCTTTTATTCAATTCAGGGCGAAAGTTCCTTGGCAGGCTTCCCTTGCATTTTCGTCAGACTTACTTACTGTAATCTCCGTTGCTCTTATTGTGATACTGAATATGCCTTTTATGAAGGATCTGATTATTCGATTGAAGGAATTCTTTCCGAAATTAAAAAGTATAACTGTAAATTAGTTGAAATTACGGGCGGTGAGCCGCTTGTTCAAAAAGAGGTTTTGCCTTTGATGAAAATTTTATGCGATTTGGGTTATCAAACTATGTTAGAAACTGGTGGAAGTTTGTCAGTTAAGAAGATAGATAATCGGGTTAAAATTGTTATGGATTTGAAATGTCCGTCGAGTAAAATGGTTCACAAAAACTTATACGAAAACATTAATTACCTTAAGCAAGAAGATGAAGTTAAATTTGTAATTGGAAACAAAGAAGATTATGAATGGGCAAAGCAAATGATTAATAAGTATTTTTTATCCGGTAAATGTAAAGTGCTTTTCTCAAATGTTTTTTCTGAATTTGAGCCAATTCAGCTTGCTGAATGGATGTTAAAAGATAATTTAAAAGTCAGGCTCCAACTTCAGATGCATAAATATATTTGGAGTCCAACAAAACGAGGAGTATAATTTGAAAGTCGCAAAAGAATTTAGGTGGGAAATGGGTCACCGTTTGCCCGAACATTTTGGTAACTGCAAAAATATTCATGGCCATTCCTACAAAATGATTGTTGAGTTTGAAGGCGAAGTGGGTAAAAATGAAATGATAATTGATTTCTATGACGTTGATAAAATTATTAAACCAATGATTGATAGGCTCGATCACGCCTTTATGGTAAATAAAAATGATAAGGAAGTGATTAAATTCCTGGAGAAAATAAATTCTAAGATGATAGTGGTTGATTTTAATTCTACGGTGGAAAACATCTGTAAGTTTGTGCTAAGGGAAACACAAAAATTCAATCTGCCTAAAAATATTTCTTCAGTTTCCGTAAGAGTTTATGAGACGAATGAGGATTATGCAGAGGAAAAAATTTTGCTTCATTCATAATCTAGAAATCCAGTGGCTACCACCGCAGTAATTATTTTTACAATTACCTTTCTTGGAATCATTTTCACTCGTCTTCCGAGGTTAAACATTGATCGCCCATCGGCAGCATTTTTTGGCGCTGTAGCAATGATAGTATTTGGTGTAGTAACTTTTGAGGAAGCTGTAACTGCAATTGACTATAACACAATTGGTCTTTTGCTCGGGATGATGATAATCATTGCAGTGCTTGAGATTGATGGTTTTTTCACACTTATTGCAGAAAAGACTATATCGCTTTCACGCAGCAGACTTCAGTTTTTATTCATAGTGGTTTTTGTGACTGGAATTGCAAGCGCATTTTTAGTGAACGATGCTGTGGTGTTATTATTTACGCCAGTGGTTATTCAAATCTGCCGTTCAGGAAAGCTGAATCCTATTCCTTATTTAATTGCGGAAATCCTTGCTTCGAATATTGGAAGCACAATGGCAATTACCGGTAATCCTCAAAACATTTTGATAGGAATAAGTTCGGGAATTCCATACGGAAAATTTTTACTTCATTTGATGCCAATTTCATTGATAGGATTATTCCTCTTAGTAATTCTGACGAAATTAATTTTCAGAACCGATTTTGCTTCTAAGGATAAGCTAATCTTTCACGAAGAGGAAGTTAGCTATGATTATGTTTCCATGAAGTTCTCTGTTCCAATTTTT
The DNA here is from genome assembly GCA_964391015.1 of uncultured Ignavibacteriaceae bacterium. GTDB lineage: Bacteria > Bacteroidota > Ignavibacteria > Ignavibacteriales > Ignavibacteriaceae > XYD12-FULL-36-8. The sequence continues at coordinate 72,550 of CAYMKU010000002.1, read as the reverse complement.
GTTCTTGTGTTGCTGCTTTTTTTCTTCAGCAAAATGCTGAGTCTCTCAATCCCAACCATAGCATTAGCCGGTGCATCGCTGATACTTATTCTTGGAAGAATTAAGCCGTCGAAAGTTATTAAAGAAGTTGATTGGGTTTTACTTTTATTCTTTGCAGGATTATTTATTGTTGTTCATGGTATTGAAAAGGTTGGTGCGCTTAACTCATTTATTGAAAAGACTCCTCTTTCAAACGATCTAAGTGGAATTGTTGGAATTCATGGGCTTAGCTTGTTCCTTTCACAGATTGTGAGCAATGTTCCTTACACAATTCTTATGCTTCCAATATTAAAAGCATCATCAAGCGATTTGCTTTGGCTATCGCTTGCATCTGCGGCAACACTTGCGGGCAATGCAACAATTATAGGTGCGGTTGCAAATTTAATAGTGATTGAAGTTGCAAAATCTTATGGCGTAGAGATAAAATTCTGGCAATTCACAAAAGCGGGAATAGTTGTCACACTAATTACGATGTTTGTATCGGTGCTGGTTCTTTATTTGCAGTTTACCTGACTGTCATTCTGAATTTATTTCAGAATCTTTTTGGTTATCTACAAAAAGCAATAAATGTCATGTTTCGACAAGCTCAACATGAAGAATTTGATATCAGTCTGAGCCTGTCGAAGACTGACCGATTGTAATGAAAAATTATTTTGTTTACATATTAAAATGTTCCGATAAGAGTTATTACACAGGTGTAACTGGTAATTTAGAAAAAAGACTAGCCGAACATCGGTCGGGAACTATTTATGGGTATACCTCCACTCGGTTGCCAATAAAATTGGTTTACTATGAAAGATTTGCAGATATAAATGATGCCATAAGAACTGAAAAACAAATTAAGGGATGGAGCAGAAAAAAGAAAGAAGCCCTGATTGGGAGTAATTTTGACGCTCTTATCATGTTATCAAAAAGCAAAACAAAAAAATAATAGTGCTATCAGTCATGTTTCGACAGGCTCAACATGACAAAATTGAGTGTCGGTCTGAGCCTGTCGAAGACTGACCGATAATCATGAACAATTATTTTTTCATGTACTTCCAGTTTCTTGGTTTGCCTTCCGAAAGCCACTCGATTGTTGTGGTTATTCTTTTGTTTCTCGTCTCTTCCGTTTTGGCTTCGGTAATCCATTCTACATATTCCCTTTTGTGCGAGGGACTGAAACTTTCAAATGTTTTTAATGCGGATTTATTTTTCTTCAACGCTCTTAGAAGATAATCTGGCACAACCCATTCTCTTTTTTCTTTTGCAACTGGCTTTGCAGGCAGTTTTATGTTATCATCATTTAATTTTTTTGCTTCCTTAATGTAGGCAGTAAGAGTTTTATTTGAAGGAAGATCATTGAGAGAAGTAATCCGTCCCAAATGTCCCATTGCCGATTCAGATTTAGCATTTTCCATCAGCTTTTTGTCTTTCATCAGCGATGCTTTCCAAAATCCAAAAGCGCAGTGCTGTTTAAAAGCTGCCATGCTGCACATCATTCCTTTGTAATCAAAATGAGGAAATCCCCATTTGATTGTTTCTTTGGTTTCGGGACAAGCTTTGTGAACAAGCTCTCTCAAGTGAGTTAGAATCGGTTTCGCAAAGTCTACCGCGTTTGCAATGTATTTATCAATACGTGGATCTTTTGTACCCATTTTAACACTCCTTTTTGCTTTTGTATGAAATTAAATTATGTATCATTATTTTAACTATCAAATAAAATTTGTGATGGTATGTGAGAGAGCATAGAGTAAATAAAAATCTAAAAATTACTATTCCGCATTTATTGAGGAAGAAGTTTGGTATTGAGAAAGGTACAAGGGTTTATTTTGTTGAGGAAAACGATGGAATAAAAATATTACCAATTACTTCAAGAGTTATTGATGAGAATATCGGATTTATGAAGATAAAAGTACGGCGGCTATTGTTTTTGAAGAAAGAGAAGTTCAGAAAAGTATGATGAAGATTGTGAAAGAAAAAAGCAAAACCGTAAAAGGAGACAAGGAAAATTTATTTAAAGATATTCCAATTGAAAAGAGTTGGTCCTTCAGTGAAAAAACTATAAGGGACACATCTTATGCTACGCATGGCTATTATACGTATCCAGCGAAATTCATACCCCAACTAGCCTCTCGCTTGATTATTGAAAATAGCAAAGAGAACGATATTGTCGTTGATCCATTTATGGGTAGTGGGACGACTATTGTTGAAGCAATAATTAACAAACGAATCGGGATAGGTATAGATATTAATAATATTGCAGTACTTGTGAGCAAAGTAAAAACAACACCAATTAATCCTGTTTTGCTTTCGGAAGAATATACGCTTCTGTCCTTTGATTTAGAACACCGCCTAAATGGGAATTACAGTGAATATTTAAATATGGCTGTAAAAGATTTGCAACTAAATGGAAGGATAGATTATTGGTTTAAAAAAGAAAATAAAGAAAAGTTGTTAATTATATTTCAAAGAGTTTTGCAAATAAGAAATAAAGATGTTCGAGAATTTTATTTAGTTGCTTTTGCTCAGATACTTAAAACGTGCTCAATTTGGTTACAAAAGAGTGTCAAACCAACAAGAGATTTTATTAAAATATCACCCGACCCATTAAAATCTTTCTTACACCAAAGTCAAAAGATGATAAAGAAGCACAAGGAATTTTATGAAATATTAGCTATAGAAATAAAGCATGGCATTGATAGATTTAGAAAAGTAGATCTCAGTGATTCAAGACTGATCCCATGTGAGGATAAATCGGTAAAAGTAATAGTGACAAGTCCACCATATGTAACTTCTTATGAATATGCAGATTTGCATCAATTACCATCACTGTGGTTTAAGTATTTTGATGAGCTTTCTGACTTTAGACGGAAATTTATAGGAAGTGCTTATAAAGAGAGACCACAAATAGAGTTAAAGAGTTCCTTAGCAGAAGAGATAGTTACCAAACTAGGAACAGGATCAAAAGCTAATGAAGTAAAGAATTATTTTGCAGACATGTTGGAGAGTTTTATAGAAATTAGAAGAGTGCTTACGAAACATGGAAGAGCATGTATAGTTATTGGCAACACTCAATTACAAAAGGTAGATATTTTAAATGCGGAGGTGTTTCAAGAACAATTTGAAAACATAGGCTTCAAAACACATAAAATTATTCACAGAGAGATTCCTTCTAAAATGTTACCCTCAACAAGAGACACTAAAACAGGGCAGTTTGTAAAAGCAAATGATAAGAATTTAAAATTGGTTTATCCTACAGAATATATTTTAATAATGGAAAAAATGTGTTAAGCATAAAAGAAAATAAAATACTTGTTCAACTATCATCATCTTTTGACGAAAGTAGATTATATGACTTTACTGAAAGTCAATATTTCCATGAGAGATGTAAACCTTATGGCAATTGTTTTTTCGAAGTTAGTGATATAGCAGAAGCCAAGAATTTATGCATGATGTTTATTAAACATTTTAATCTAAGTTCTTCGAATTGGACAGGGGGCAGAATTGTTAACGGCGAAATGAAATTCATAGCAAGAATATCTTACAATGGAAGAATTTGGGATGATGAGGACTGGCAGATGGCCGAAGAAATCGTTTTAAACAAACCACAGTAATTTAATAAGAGAGACATCACCATATATGATTACAGGAAATAAGGGAGAGTGGAGCGAAGCGTATGTTTTTTTAAAATTACTTGGAGATGGCAAATTATATGCGGCAGATCAAAACTTGAACAAAATTGCAGATTTGTTTTATCCGATCATAAAAATTATTCGCTCAGAAGTTACTAAGAAAAAAGAATACCTTACCAATGGTGAAATTACTATCGTTGATGGATTTACTAAAGAAACGTTACTTAGAATCTCTAAATTGGAGTTCATAAAAAAAGCAAATGGGCTTTTTCGAGAATTGAAAAAGGCAAAAGGTCGTTCTTTTGAAATACAATCTTTGGAACCATTTTTTAAATCAATATACTATACTAAGGTTAAAAGTGAGCATTTAAGAAAAACAGATATACAAATAGTTGTTCACGACTTGCACACAGGTACAAAACCTACTCTTGGGTTTAGCATTAAGTCAATGTTGGGAAAAGAAGCAACATTATTCAATAGTGGAAAAGGAACAAACTTTATTTTTAAGTTTAATAATATCGTTCTTACTGAAAAAGAAATTAAGTCCATAAATTCCACCACTCCTCTAAACAGAGAGTCAAAAATTGTCTATAGAATAAATACATTGTTGCAAAGGGGTGGCAAAATAAGCTTTTCAGAAGTTCAATCCGTCAATCTGCAACGCAATTTGGAAATGGTTGACTCGAAATTACCAGAAATACTTGCACATTTATTGCTTTATAGATATGCTTATGGAACGAAGCCCACATTTAAAGAGTTGTTAAAAAAACTTATAGAACAAAATCCATTAGAGTTTGATTTGAGCGGCTCACATCCGTTTTATGAATATAAGTTAAAAAATTTCCTCACAGATATTGCTTTAGGTATGACCCCTGAAACAATTTGGAAGGGAGTATATGATGCAACAGGTGGAATTATAATAGTCAAGGAGGATGGTGATATAGTTTGTTATCATATTTATAACAGAAACGAGTTTCAGAATTATTTATTATTCAATACAAAACTCAACCAAACAAGCACAACAAGATATGACTGGGGTTATCTGTATTTACAAAATGGTATTCCTCATATAAAGCTAAATATTTGCGTAAGGTTTGATGATTAACTATTCATCATCTAACCAATTCCACAAAATCTCTTTTCCTAACGGAGTCATAATTGACTCTGGGTGAAACTGCACACCCTTCACATCATAATGTTTGTGGGACAAAGCCATTATTACACCATCCTCCGAAACGGCTGTAATTTTTAGCTCATTTGGGAAATTAGATTTTGAAACAGCCCATGAGTGATAAAGTCCTGCGTTAATTTTTGCGGGCAATCCTTTGAACAAATATTCCTTCGGATCATTAACAACTACGTTTTTTGTTACACCATGAGAAACTGTGTTTTGCTTGAACAACTCTCCGCCAAATGCTTGTGCAATTGCCTGGTGACCAAGGCAAACTCCCAAAATGCTTTTGCTTGGTGCATAGTGTTTAATCACCTTCTCTAAAATTGGATGATCATTTGGTAAACCTGGTCCAGGTGTTATTAAAATTTTATTAAACCAATTTACATGTTCGAGATTTACTTTATCGTGCGTAACAATCTCATAATCAAGCACACCAACTTGTTCAATAATTTGCACAAGGTTGTATGTGAAGGAATCAAAATTGTCTATAATTAATAACTTCATAAGGTGTAATTTTTTAACTTTGCCAATATCTTAAAATTATATAAAAGATTTTAAAGTGTTTAGCACAGAATCACATAAAGCAATAGAGACTATGAATAAACTTGGAAAAGATAGAATTCCCTTCCTCTTTGTGATTGACTATGAAATAAGGACTCCAATTATTGTAAAACTTTCGGAAGTAAGTAAAAACATTTTGTTTAAGGTTAATAAAATAAAAAACTACGACAAGGTGCCTGAAAAGAAGTCAAATTTACTTTTTGAAAAATTCCCCATGGACTTTGACAAATATTTATGTGCATTTGAGACAGTGATAAAAAATATTAAAGATGGCAACACCTATCTTCTGAATCTGACTTTCCCAACTAGAGTTACAACTAATTACACTCTTGAAGAAATATTTTATTTTTCAAACGCAAAGCACAAGCTCTATTTTGAAAACAAGTTTGTTGTTTTTTCTCCAGAAACATTTGTTCGAATTGAAAATAACAAAGTCTTTTCTTATCCAATGAAAGGAACAATTGATGCATCAATAGAAGATGCTGAAGAAAAATTGTTGAGAGATGAAAAAGAATTAGCTGAGCATAACACGATTGTTGATTTAATCAGAAACGATTTGAGCATAGTTGCCAAGAATGTGAGAGTTGAAAAGTTTAGATATGTTGAGGAGATAAAAACATCCTACAAAACTCTACTTCAAACTAGTTCGGTAATATGCGGTGAGCTAGAAGAGAATTACAACGAAAAAATTGGCGAAACAATTTTCAAACTATTGCCGGCGGGTTCAATAAGCGGAGCGCCCAAAAAGAAAACTATTGAGATAATTAAGGAAGCTGAGAGTTACTCGCGCGGTTATTTTACAGGAATATTCGGCATATTTGACGGAGAAAATTTGGACAGTGCGGTTATGATTCGTTTCATAGAAAATATAAATGGTAAATTGTACTTTAAAAGCGGCGGGGGAATTACATTTATGAGCGATCCAAAAATTGAATATCAAGAAATGATTGATAAGGCGTATGTCCCTATTATTTGAAACGATAAAAGTAGTCAATAAGAAGTTGTTGAATGTTTCATTTCACAATGAAAGGATGAACCGTTCGCGTTATGAAATATTTGGCAGCAAGAATGAGTTGAATCTTGGGGAGCTTGTTGAAATACCAACCGATATAACAAACGATGTTTACAAGTGTAAAGTAATTTACTCAGATACAATAAAAGATATTGAGTTTAGGAAATACACGACACGAACAATTGAACAGTTAAAGATAATTTATGAAGACACGATAGATTACTCATACAAATATTTGGACCGAAGCATATTTGATAAGCTGCTTCAGGAAAATAAGTGCAAAGAGAATGAAGATATTCTAATTATTAAGAATGGAAGGATTGCAGATACATCTTATAGCAACATTGTCTTGTTCGATGGGAGCGAATGGCATACACCCAAATTTCCACTACTGAAGGGAACAAAAAGAGCAAAGCTGTTGTACGATAAAAGAATAATCGAAAAAGATATTATGATTTATGAATTGGAACATTATGAACAAATCATGCTAATAAATGCCATGCTGGAATTTGATCCAAGAGAAGCTAAATTGATAGATGAATTTATAGCCAAATAAAATACGATATGAGATTCAAACTTTACCTTGAATACGAGGGTACACGTTACAGTGGTTGGCAAGTTCAAAAGAATGCTCGAACTATTCAAGGCAAACTTCTTGAGACAGCGGAGAAAATCTTTAAGAATGAAAAAGCCGATATTCAGGGATCGGGAAGGACTGACGCCGGAGTTCATGCCTTATGTCAAGTCGCACATCTTGAGGTAAAAACTGTTCTTGCTCCCAAAATAATTAGGATGAAACTCAACGATGAACTGCCTGCTGATATAAATGTTCTTGAAGTAGAGAAAGTTAATCCCAAATTTCACGCGAGGCATGATGCCATGAGCCGCAGTTATCTTTATCAAATTTCTAAAAGAAGAACTGCATTCGGAAAAAATTATGTTTGGTGGATAAAGGATAAGCTTGATTTCGTTCGGATGCAGAATGCCGCGAAAATATTTTTGGGTATGCATGATTTTGCTGCATTCTCTGATGAAGATCATGAAGAGAAATCAACTAAAGTTTTAATTGAAGAAATTGAAATGAAAGAAGATAGTGACTTAATTTTGATTAGAATTATCGGTTCTCACTTCCTTTGGAAAATGGTGAGGAGGATGGTGGGTGTGCTGGTTGAAATTGGCAGAGGGAAATTATCTGAAAATGACTTGAAACAATTTTTTCAATCCAAATCAAGCGAACCTGCTAAATTTACGGCCCCACCATCGGGGCTTTTTCTTGAACAGGTGATTTACAATGGAAGTAAATTAAATCGTGAGCTTGTACCAACAGTTCAAATCAAATCCCCCAAACGAATATCATAATCACTGCTCATTAGATTATAGTTCTTTAATGTAGCACCTTCTTCTTTTGTGTTGCCGTCCTTCATAAAACCGCCATTGAGATCTTACTTTCATGTTTGTTTCTAATTCAGGATTTGACTCTACCCAAGTTATTTTGTGATCTATAAATATTTTAGTTACCTCATACATCATCATTGCATTAACGCCTTTGTCATGGTAATCTGGGCGAACTCCGGTTAAGTACAAGTCAGCGCGATCATTTTTTTTAATTGCTCGAAGAAGACGAGTAAAACCGAAAGGAAATAGTCTGCCCTTAGCTTTTTGAAAAGCTTTTGATAATGATGGCATCGTAATTCCGAATCCGACAACTTCATCTTTTTCATTTAGAATTACCGGGACAAATCCTGGTTTAATGAACCCAAAGTATTGCTTGACGTATAAATCAATTTGCTTTTCCGTAAGAGGAACAAATCCGTAAATATTTTCATACGCACTGTTTAGCACATGAAAAATCTCGTGTGCGTAGGGAAGCAATTGTTTTTGATTTTTGACTTCCAATACTCTCAGATTATATCTTTGGGCAACAACGTTTGCAAGCTTTTCGACTTTATCGGGAATGCTTTTGGGTGTGAGCAGTTCATACTCAACCCAATCAACATCTTTCTTATATCCAAGGTTTTCAATGTGAATAGGGTAATAAGAATGATTGTAGATAGTGGCAATTGTACCCAGTTCTTCAAAACCTTCGATAAGCATTCCTTCAGGATCCATATCTGTAAAACCCAAGGGACCGTGAATCGAATTACACCCTCTTTGCTTAGCCCATTCTTCGGCAGTTTGAAAAAGTCTTGCAGATACTTCATTATTGTCAATAAAATCTACGTATCCGAATCGTACAACATTTTTAGCGGCTTTCTCATTGTATCTTCTGTTGATTATGGCTGCAATTCTTCCGACGATTTTATTTTTGTCAAGCGCGGTCCAACAACACGATTCACAAAACTCAAAAGCTGGATTTTTCTCTTTGCTAAAGTTTTTTGTTTCATCTCGAATTAAGGGCGGTACCCAAAATTTATTGCCCGTGTATAGCTGAAAAGGAAACTTGATGAAGGATTGCAAATCTCTTTTAGTTAATACTTCCCTAATTTCGATACTCATTGCGTTTTCTAATGAAATTCTTATTGGGGGTCAATGTGAACTATAAAATCGATATAACTAAAATAATCTTATTTAATAATACAAAGTAGCAAAAAATGTTTTTTCAAAAATTGGATAAATGGATGGTTGGTTATTTTATCGTCTTTTTAAGCTGATTTATTTCATCTCTGATTGAAGCAGCTCTTTCAAACTCTAAATCTTTGGCTGCTTGATGCATTTGTTCAGTAAGCTCTTCTATTAAGTCTTTCTTTTGTTCATTGCTCATATATTTTATAACCGGCTCGGCCACTTTTGAGAAGGTGAAAGTTGGTTTCTCTTCTTTTTTCCTTACATCGGCAATTGATGTTGAGGAAAGAATTTCGTCAACGCTTTTGTAAATTGTTTTGGGAGAAATGTTGTTTTCTTTATTGTATTCTTGTTGAAGCTTTCTTCGCCTATTTGTTTCGCTAATCGTTTTACGCATAGATTCTGTTATAACGTCTGCATACATGATTACTTTGCCGTTTACATTTCGTGCTGTTCTCCCAGCGGTTTGCATTAGTGATCTTTCACTTCTTAGAAATCCTTCCTTGTCCGCATCAATGATTGCAACCAAGGATACTTCGGGAAGATCAAGACCTTCTCTGAGCAGATTAACGCCAACCAGAACATCAAAATCCCCAAGTCGTAAATCTCTAAGTATTTTTACTCGTTCCAATGCATCAATGTCGCTGTGAATATACCTTACCTGAACACCAATCTTATCGAGATAATCAGCGAGATCCTCAGCCATTTTTTTTGTTAATGTTGTAACAAGAACTCGTTCTTTATTTGTAGAGCGTTTTCTAATTTCTCCGATTAAATCGTCAATCTGTCCTTTTATTGGTCGCACTTCAATTTCTGGATCTAACAATCCTGTTGGCCTGATGATTTGCTCGACAATGACACCGCTGCTTTTCTGTAATTCGAAATCTGTGGGAGTAGCGCTTACATAAATTACTTGATCCAGCATACTCTCGAATTCTTCAAACTTCATTGGACGGTTATCAAGTGCCGAAGGTAATCTGAATCCATATTCAACTAAAGTTCCCTTCCGCGATCTATCGCCGTTATACATTCCGCGAATCTGAGGAACCGTAACATGGGATTCATCAATTACCAATAAAAAATCCTTGGGAAAATAATCTAATAGGTTAAATGGGCGCGAACCGGCGGGTCTTCCATCCATGTGCCGGGAGTAGTTTTCAATTCCCGAACAATAGCCGATCTCTTTCATCATTTCAACATCGAAACGGGTTCGCTGTTCTAATCTTTGAGCTTCGAGATATTTTTCTTGAGAGCGAAAATATTTTAGTCTGTCTTGGAGTTCTATTTCAATATTGTGAATTGCTTTTTGAATTTGATCTCTATTGGATACAAAATATTTAGCTGGATAAACGGCAGTTGAATCAATTTCCCTTATTACTTGGCCAGTTTCAGAATCAATGATTGATAATTTTTCAATGTCGTCATCCCAATATTCAATTCTAATTGCTTCTTCGTTCTGATATGCAGGAATAATTTCAATAACATCACCTCGTGCTCTGAAGGTGCCGCGTGTGAATTCGTAATCGTTACGAACGTAATGAATATCAATTAGGTTGCGCAATAATTTTTTTCTCGGAACCTTATCGCCCCTTTTCAAAAATAAAATTTGGTTTGCGTATTCTTGTGGCGCGCCGATTCCATAAATACAGCTTACACTTGCAACAACGATGACGTCTTTTCTTCCTTCGATTAATGATGTTGTTGCCTTCAACCGTAACCGATCAATTTCTTCATTTATTGAAAAATCTTTTTCAATGTACAAATCACTTGAAACAACATAAGCCTCGGGTTGGTAGTAATCATAGTAGCTGATAAAGAACTCCACTGCATTGTTTGGGAAGAAAGATTTGAATTCAGAAAAAAGTTGAGCAGCTAAGGTCTTATTGTGTGAAATAATAAGGGTTGGTTTATTTATTGCTTGGATTACATTTGAAATTGTAAATGTTTTTCCGCTGCCAGTAACACCCAACAAAGTTTGATATTTTTCTCCTCGTTCTATTCCATTAACCAATTGCTTAATTGCTTGTGGTTGGTCCCCTGCTGGTTTATAACTTGAAACAAGCTGAAACTCATTCATGAAAGTTATTCAATAGCCACTTCGTGGGTATGAAAGTTTCCCTGGCTAAGATGCCCCTTAATTGTTATAACTTTTGCATTCTCAAATCCTTTGGGTAGCATAACTTCCCCCGAAACCAACATCACTTGTCCGTTTTTATCCGAGACATAAAATGAAACTGTCCCACCTTGTTGATTTATACCTCGATCTTTTAGCAACTCGACTGTAATGGGTTTCACCGCATTGTTATTTGGGTCGAAGTCGGTAAATGAACCAAGTCCTTTTTCAGCAGAAAAATAAATTTTATACATGATGAAAATGATTGCAATTACAAGTATTGGTAAAATTAATTTTTGTAATTTTTTCATGGCTCTTTCTAATTTTTGTTTTCGGAAAATAAAATTTAGTGATTTTTAATTCAACTATTCAATATCATTTTGGCGCAGACATTGATGAAGTGGAACCAAATTAATTCCAAATAGTTTTATAAAGACGAGATTTGGTGTTTACTTAACCACTCGCAGTTTAAAGTAAACCTCTTCAGGAGAAAAAATTCCAGCGAAGAATCTTTCATAGATTACTGGTTCAATATTTACAATAAAGTCCATCCACTTTAGAGCCACAAAATGAGAGATGATAAATCGCTTCTCGAGAATTTCAAACTTCGCAGCACTATCATAATTTGTTCTATGCTCAAGCTTCCATTTCTCATAGAATTTCAGCTTTCGGTTGTCAATATATTCGTAATTATCAAAGGTTCGAATGGAGAAGGGGATTTTATGATCTGGTTCACCAAAGTACTTCGTGTTTAAAAAGAACGGAGCATAAACTTCAATTATACAATTTGGTTGGGCTATTCTATACAATTCGGTTATTGCTTTATTAAAATTATCAAGATGTTCAAGGACATGCGAGGCATATATTTCTTCAAATGTGTTTTCTTCGAAGGGATATGGGAACTTGTTTATATCGTGAATTTGATTCCCGCCATAGTCAACTATGTCCAGGTTGATGTAGCCAGGTTTAATGTCTTTTCCACAGCCAAGGTTTAATTTCATAGTATAGTAATTAATTAACCTTTATAATTTAGTCTTTATAATGTTTATTTGTCAATAAAAAACCCCGCATAGCGGGGTTAAATAGCAATTTTCACTTATTCTAATTGAGAGTAACCACCGGAAAGTTTGAACTTTTCAGAGTAATCTGTTCGATATTTAACTTTGCAACACCTCTTTCCAGGATACCCAATTCTGTAGCAGCAGCTTTAGAAAGATCAAGTTCTCTGCCTCGTTTGAAAGGTCCCCGATCGTTAATTCTAACGATTATTGATTTTTCATTATTTGGGTTTGTTAACCTTAAAAGTGTTCCAAATCTAAATTTTTTGTGAGCAGCTGTGTACGCCTTTTGATCGAAAATCTCACCATTTGCAGTTTTTCTACCGTGAAACTTAGGCCCGTACCAGGATGCTACCATAGTTCCTCTGTTAACATATTCAAGAAGTTCGATAGGTGAATTGGTGTCAGGAGAGGTGGCAAAATTTATGTCTTCTGTAACACCTTCATTTTCGGCTTTTTTACTCTCAGTCGAATTTAAAGTGAAGCCCACTACTGATATCAATACCAGAACGATGAATATTTTTGTGATTTTCAATAAATCCTCATAATTGTTAACACTTTAAAATACAATTAGTTGGAGAAAATATCAAGAATCTATTTTAAGCCATTCAAGAGGGCAATGCTAGTTTTTGCTGAAATTAGGGTGTTTTTAAGTCCCACAAGACTTATTTTCTCTAAAATAAGTTAACTGCAACTGACTTTTGCTCGAAGAAGGTCATTCTGTTGCGAAAGACATTTACAAACTGGCAATGGATTTTTAATTCCTCTCTCTCAAATAAGAAAACCTTAGTTTGGCTTTTCTTCGAATTGGTAATCAATATGTTTTGTGGGCACAAGTATTTCAGATTTTTCAACAAACCTCAAAAGCTTCACCATTGGCATATATCTTGTCTTTTCCAAGCTAATTGTTTAATTCATAAATAAATAACTGGTAAGGTGAAATGATAAAAGGGACAGTAAAAATTAATGAGGAGATATGTAAGGGTTGTGAACTTTGTATAGTTGCTTGTCCTCAAGAAAGTTTAGGATTATCTTCGCACATTAATACACATGGTTATCGCTATGTTGAGCTTGTCAAGGATAATTGTACTGGGTGCATAAACTGTGCAATAGTATGTCCCGAACCAGCTATAACTGTCTATCGTCAACCAAAAGTTCCGAAAAATCGAGTGGCGTAAAAATATTTCGGAATTTCAAGTAAGGATTAAAATGGAGAATAAAAATTCAAATAACGAACCCCGCTTGATGAAGGGGAATGAAGCCCTTGCAGAAGCAGCAATTAGAGCCGGAATTCATGCCTATTTCGGCTATCCGATAACACCGCAATCAGAAATACTTGAATATTTCACATGGGAGATGCCAAAGCGCGGTCGCGTGGTTGTTCAAGCCGAAAGTGAGTTGGCAGCCATCAATATGGTTTTTGGGGCTGCTGGTGCTGGTGCCAGAGTAATGACTTCTTCATCAAGTCCGGGTATTAGCTTAATGCAGGAAGGTTTATCTTATATTGCTGCGGCAGAACTTCCATGTCTTGTTGTAAATATTAATCGTGGTGGTCCAGGACTTGGTACAATTCAACCTTCTCAAAGCGACTATTGGCAGGCGGTAAAAGGAGGCGGGCATGGAGATTATCATCTTATAGTTTTGGCCCCGGCTTCTGTTCAGGAGATGGCGGATTTCGTTTTTGATGCTTTTCGCTTGGCTGAGAAATATAGAAACCCTGCTTTCATCCTAGCTGATGGAGCATTGGGGCAGATGATGGAAAAAGTGGCTCTTCCTGAAGATGGGTCATTGCCTTACAAGGATGCGAGTTGGGCAACCAAAGGTATGGGAGAACGAAAGGAAAGAAATATAATCACATCACTTTTTATTCAGCCTGAAAAAATGGAACAGGTAAATCTTCATCTTCAAGAAAAATATAAGGATATACAACAAGAAGTTAGATTTGAATCAATCTGTACAGAAGATGCCGAAATATTGTTAATTGCTTATGGTTTAGGCGCACGAATCTGTCAGAAAGTTGTAGAACTCGGCAGAGAAAAAGATATTAAGATCGGATTGTTGCGACCAATAACCTTATACCCATTTCCAAAAGATGAAATTAGACGGTTAGCATCAAAAGTGCATTCTGTATTAGTAGTTGAAATGAATGCCGGTCAAATGGTAGAGGATGTAAAATTAGCTGTTAATGGACAATGCCCTGTAAACTCAACTGGAAGGATGGGAGGAATGATCTCTTCGCCTGAAGAAGTTTTTAATAAAGTTGAAGCTGTACTTGAACAGCATGCACTTTCTTTAGAATAGAGGAATTAAAATGGAAAATAAAATCCCAGAAGAATTTGAAATAGTTTATTGTAAGCCTTCAACATTAACTGATACGCCGTTGCACTATTGTCCTGGTTGCGGTCATGGAATTGTTCACAAAGTTCTTATGGAAGTAATAGAAGAATTAAAAATTCAGGATAAAACAATTGGAGTTGCACCGGTTGGTTGTTCCGTATTTGCATATAACTATATGAATGTAGATATGCAGGAAGCTGCCCATGGAAGGGCGTCTGCTGTTGCAACAGGGATTAAACGAGTTCTTCCTGATAAATATGTCTTTTCATATCAGGGCGATGGGGATCTTGCCGCAATTGGTACATCGGAAACAATTCACACAGTTAATCGCGGCGAAAATATTTTGATGCTTTTTATTAACAATGCTATTTATGGTATGACAGGTGGGCAGATGGCGCCAACAACTTTGATAGGACAAGTTACATCCACAAGTCCATATGGGAGAGAAGCCGCCTCAATAGGCAATCCTTTAAAGATTACTGAACTATTAGCACAATTGCCCGGGGCTTTTTATGTGAGCAGACATTCTATTCATACATCGAATGCAATAAGAAAATTGAAGAAAGCAATAACAAAATCATTTGAATATCAAAAAGAAAAAAAGGGTACATGCTTCATAGAAGTTGTATCCAATTGTCCTTCTGGGTGGAAGATGACTCCTTTGGAAACAATGAAGTGGATAGAAGAACAGATGTTCCCAGTTTACCCTTTGGGTGATTTAAAAGTACCAAAAGCAGATTCAAAGGTTTCTGCTGAAAGCATAAATTAAGTATTAGTCAAAGAACCTATAGAAAATAAGGTACACAAAATGGAAAAAGCACAAGAAATAATTTTTGCTGGATTTGGAGGACAAGGAATCCTTTCGATGGGACAAATTCTTGCTTATTCGGCGATGATTGAAAATAAAGAAGTTAGTTGGATGCCTTCTTATGGACCCGAAATGCGTGGGGGAACTGCGAATTGTATTGTGATTGTATCTAAGTCAAGAATTAGCTCGCCGATAGTTACTAAATTTGATTCTGCTATTGTACTTAATCAGCCATCCTTAGATAAGTTCGAACATGCAGTTAAGCCTGATGGATTATTAATTTATGAAGAATCAAGTATAATTAATCCTCCAACGAGAACAGACATTGAATGTTTATCCATTCCGGCAATGCAAGAAGCACAAAAGCTAAATAAAAAACAAGTTGCTAATATGATAATACTAGGTGCGTTTCTTGAGAAAAGGCGAATAGTAAAAATTGAAAACGTTCTTTCTGCACTTCGTAAGGTGCTGCCAGAAAGACATCATCACCTTATACCGGTAAATGAACAAGCGCTTGTGATAGGAAAAAGCTTTGCTAAGTCAGCCAATAAAGTAACGGCTTGAAAATTATTAAAGTAAAATATAAAATAGAATGAGAGAGGCACAATATGACACAGATTAAAGTTGATTGCCAGCATGCATGCAGAAACACATGCGCTATGCTTAATGAAGCATTGCGTAAGGAAGCCTCAATGGTTCGTTTTTATGAAGGAATTCTTTCCGAGTGTAATTTTCCTGAAGTTAGAACTTTCTTAACTGACCTTGTTGAAGAAAAGAGGAAGAGCATATTAAACATAATCCAAAAACTGAATGAACTGCACGTTCATTCTCAAAGTGGTGATGGGATAATTTCCAGCTTTAATTTCAACGTTTAAATAATAACTAACTGCAACGACCTTTCTTTTTCAAACTAAAAATAAGGTAGTTTGACAACCCAGCATTTAATGGTTATATTTACCATCTAAATTACATCGCGGGGTGGAGCAATTGGTAGCTCGTCGGGCTCATAACCCGAAGGTTGCAGGTTCAAGTCCTGCCCCCGCTACACTCACTACAGAAGCCGAAAATCATGTGTTTTCGGCTTTTTTATTTTTACGAACGCTACAAGCAGCACAGTTATTTACATACCTAATAATTTCGCTGGGTAAAGAAACGTTTTAATAACAAACCAATTAGATAGATGACTAGATTGGAGACTTACTATACAATAATACCATTTTGAAGCTAAATTTCTTCATCAAGAGATATTACTTATGCAGTAATATAACTATTGTGATCGGATTACTTTCCAACTTTCTACAAAATTATTTTTCAGATTCTCTTAAGTATTCTCGAATACCCCCATGTCTTAATGATTTTCTAATAATTCATAAGCGATTAAAATCTTACTTATTTTGATTCCTCTAATGAATCCTTGAACACACTTTTTGTCGGTTGTAATCCTGGACAGTACCAACCAACAAGATTGTCATTTTCAAATTCACAAACCAATTAAAGTATTCACCCCACTCCCCAGAATCAGCAAACTTTTCAGGCTTCAGATAATTTAATGTAGATGGCTTTACCCCGATTAAATTAGGTTTGGTTGATTCTGAAATTCTCTTTAAAGCGTAATGTTTTACTCGAACTTTGAATATTATTTTTTCAATTTTTGATGAACAAGAAAAAAAAGCTTGCTCTGTCATATAGGATTCGCCCATTGTTTGAATAAACCTTATTTGACATCGCTAATACTTCTCTAACTTTTTGCTCAACAAGCGTGTTGAAGAATTCTTTAACAGATTCATCAATTTTTAATTTAAAATTTTTTGTTCCAATTTTACCAAACATTTTTATTTAATGAATAGAAAATGAAAAAACTACATGGTATAATATCTCCAATAGCTACCCCATTTATCAATGATGAAATTGCATTTGACAAATTGAGATTCAACATTGAAAGATGGAATAAAATTTCTTTGGGCGGTTATGTGGTAATGGGTTCTAATGGAGAAAGTGTTTTTCTCACACGAAACGAAAAGTTAAAGTTAGCTGAAGCGGCAAAGAAATTTGCACAAACCGATAAATTAATAATTGCCGGGACAGGCTCAGATTCTATTAAGGATACAATTTTACTAACAAATGAAATGTCCGAGTTAGGTGCTGATTATGCACTTATCCTTACACCTTCCTTTTATAAATCCGAAATGAAGTCATCAGTTTTCATTAATTACTTTTTGGCTGTTGCTGAAGCTGTCAGAATTCCTGTATTAATATATAACGTTCCTAAATTTACCGGTGTAGATATCGGAATAGAAGCTGTCGTCAAACTATCTGAGCATCCTAACATTGTGGGTATTAAAAACAGTACTGAAAATATTAGACAAACAATTGAGTTTATTGTAAACACAAAAAAAGGATTTAATGTTTTTGTTGGAACGGCATCGCTGTTATTTTCTGGTTTTGTTGCAGGAGCTTCCGGTGGTATAGTTGCAGTTGCAAATATTGCTCCCAATGAATGTACACAAATTCAGAAATTAGTC
The DNA here is from genome assembly GCA_964391015.1 of uncultured Ignavibacteriaceae bacterium. Lineage (GTDB taxonomy): Bacteria > Bacteroidota > Ignavibacteria > Ignavibacteriales > Ignavibacteriaceae > XYD12-FULL-36-8. The sequence goes on along the minus strand of CAYMKU010000002.1, from coordinate 54,750 downwards.
GAAAATGGAAAGTTAAGTGAAGCCCTAAATGTGCAAGCTAAAATTATCCCAATTAACAAAGCTATTACTATAAATTATGGAATTGCTGGATTGAAAGCAGCTATGGATACCCTTGGATATTTTGGCGGGGAACCACGAGCTCCACTTACATCTTTGAGCAAGGTTGATTTAGAAAAAATAAAAAAGATATTATCTGAAACTAATCTTTACTAAACCTAATTGAATAGTTTATTCGTTTTTACTATCAACGAATGTCCCTAACCTATATTCTTTAATTTTACTATAAAGAAGGCGTCGGTGAATTTTTAAAAGTTTTGCTGTTTCGGTTCTATTCCATTTGGTGATTTTGAGTGCTTGAAGAATAAAATTTTTCTCGATATCCTCGATAACTGATCTAAGTGATAAACCTGTATTTACGATTTGTTGAAAAAAGCTAGAATAAGATTCAACTTTTTCATCTTTAACTTCTGTTTCTACATTAATAATAGTATCTCTTGCGATTACAATTGCTCTTTGAATATTATTTTCAAGTTCTCTAATATTTCCTGACCATGTGTATGTTTTAAGTTTTTCAAGATTCTCTGGAGTAATTATTAGATTCTTATTTCCGCCGTATTTTTTAAGAAAATGTTCTGCTAATAACGGAATATCTTCTGTCCTTTCTCGAAGGGGAGGTATATTAATTCTTATTACATTTAATCTATAATAAAGATCTTTTCTTAATCTTCCTTCTTCAACTTCTTTTTCAACATTTTTATTTGATGCTGCGATGATTCGAATATTTGTCGGAACAGGGGCTTCACCGCCCACTCTATAGAAAGTTTGATGTTGCAAAATTCTGAGTAATCTGATCTGTACCGATTGAGGCATATTATTAATTTCATCTAGAAAAACAGTTCCTTCATTTGCTAGCTCGAACATACCTTGCTTTTGAGAAATAGCTCCAGTGAAAGAACCTTTCTCATGTCCGAATATTTCGCTTTCAAGTAAGGACTCCGAAAACGCACCACAATTAATTTTTATATATGGCTTATCTCTTCTTAATGAATGTCTTTGAATTGCATCTGCAATTAATTCCTTTCCTGTACCTGACTCACCTTGAATCAGAACCGTTGCTTCTGATGGGGCAGCTAATCCCAATAACTTAAGAATTTCTTTAATTGCAGAACTTTTTCCAATAATTTGATCTTTATCAAATTCTACGACAGATTCCGAAATGCTGTTTCTTAGATTTTTTAATTCATTTAAAAGTTCCAGATACTTAATCGCTCTTTCGACTGAAATTAAAAACTCGGCGAGTTCAAACGGCTTTTCCATGTAATCATACGCCCCGAATTTCATTGCTTCAATTACTCGTTCATTTGTGCCATAAGCTGTTAGAATGATAACTGGCAAATCAGTGTTTAGCTTTTTAATCTCAGAAAGTACTTCAAATCCATCCATGTGAGGCATATTAAAGTCAAGAAGGACAATATCTAATTTTTGATTTTTGACTATCTCAATGCCAATAATACCGTTCTCTGCTTCAAAAACATTATATCCCTCAATTACTAAGATATCTTTAATATTCTTACGCATTGATGATTCATCGTCAACAATTAGTATACTTTTATTTTTTTTCATGCTGCTATATATTTAATTGAATTCTACAGAGTGTACCATGTGGTTTAATATTGCTAAAGTAAATTTTACCCTTATGTGCCTTGATCACTTCATAAGCAATCGAAAGTCCAAGTCCCACTCCATTTTGTTTAGTAGTAAAGAATGGATCAAATATTTTATCTTGAATATCAGATGCAATTCCAGGCCCATCATCTAACATTTCGATTGTAAGATAATTGAGTTCGCTATTAAATTCCGTTCTTACACTAATTGTACCTTCACCGTTGAATGATTCAATCGAATTGTTAATAATATTAATTAGAACTTGTTCTATTGCATTTTGATCGCACTTAATCATAGGTGCGGACTCATCAAATAAAGCAATTATTTTCACGTTTTCGCCGTTTTCAATTTGAAAAAGTGAAATTATCTGGGTCAAAAGTTTTGAAATATTAACAAGTTGAAATTTATCAGAAACTGGTTTAGAAAAAGCGAGAAGTCGTTTAACAAGCTTTGTTAGTCTGTCGATCTCATTAACAACAAGCTGCATTTCCTCAATAGGAATCGTCTCGCTAGTTACAATATCATTTCTTTTCTTTTTCAATTCGTTCTGCCAAATCTGAATTCGAGTTTTAATGATAGCCAAAGGAGTCTTAACTTCATGGGCAACCCCAGCAATTAATTTTCCAAGGATAGCCATTTTATCTTGCTGATATAATTCTCTTTCTAGAAATTGCTTTTGATTATGAATCTCAGTTATTTGTGCGACCAATTTATTAATTGAATTACCAATAAAATCAAAAACACCGGGCATTTTTTTAAATCTAAAGGACGTATCATCCTCGAGAGATTTGAGTCCAAATTTTATGTCTTCCATATTTTTTCTCAATCTAATAGTAGCGAAAATCGTAACCACAAAACCGATGAATGAAAATACACCCGCAATTTGTAAGATTTGGTTAAGCTCAAGAGCTGGAAGTTCTCTTTCGATATGAATTCTTGCCCAAACCGCTCCAATTATTATAGAGCCTGTTTTAATTGGTTTGGAAGCAAGCGGAAATACTGCTGGATCAAAAGAATGGACATTAATAATAACAGAATCTTTGTCAATTGAAACGCTCACTTGATTTTTTATAATATTGTACGATCGCGGTGGAGGCCCAAATGCAGGTTTAGGAGGCGGAGAAGTTGGAAAGGCATAACCATAAAATTCGTTTATTTTATTGAAAAAAAAGCCACCCTCTGTGCCGGGAACATTTACTAATTCACTGCTAGTAATAATTTTCAACTTCGTATCAAGAGCATCGAGATTTTTTTTTGTGAGAGAATCGGAATCAAAAAACTTCGCGCGATACAAACTATCTATTAAATTTTCAGCAGCTCTATCAAGTTTTTCAACAACTACTTCAGTAAGAATTTTTTTACCATTTATAATATCATTTTTCCATGAATTCAGGAGTCCAGATAAAATTAGAGCAAGCACAGCTATAAGCAATGCAAAACCCACAAAAAATAAAAGAGGCCTTCTAATAAAATTATATCCAAACATTAATTAGCTCTTTCGATAGCGTAATTGATTATGAAAAAATAGAAGTTGGAAAGAAACTAAAAATATTTTCCCAATGATTATGCCAACAAGAACATATATAATAATTTTCAATGTTCGATCTATCCACAGGCGACCGAGTTGTTTTAGCACATTGATCGGGGCTAATTCTTCTCAAAGATTGTATCTCAAAGCCCAAAGTTCGGATAAATCTTTCATTTTCAAATGTAATATTTGGTATTATTTATGAAAATAACAATTTGCATCCAAAGAATAACTATTATCTGGTAAGTGAAAAAAGTATTTTATCCTTTATTCATTCTGCAAATTGGTATAGCGAATTTGTCGTTTTCTCAGGAGACTGTTCAACAACATGTGAAGATCGCCTTGAAGGAAATTTTGAATAGAAAGAAAATCACAATGGTGGTAACCGATTCAGGCTTGGGTGGCATGTCAGTTTGTGCTGGTATTGAAGAAAAGTTAAAAGCAGCAAAATCATTCGAGGAAGTAAACCTAATTTTTTTCAATGCTTTACCAGAGAAAGGCATAGGGTATAACTCAATGCCAACATTTCAAGATAAGGCAGAAGTTTTCGATAAAGCATTAATAAGTATGGAGAAGAAATTTGCTCCTGATTTAATTTTAATTGCCTGTAATACACTCTCTGTTGTCTATCCATTTACCCAATTTGCAAGTACTTCAAAAACTCCCGTTCTTGATATTGTTGATTTTGGGGTTGAGATGATTTTGTCTGAGTTGAAAAAAAATGAACGCAGTAGTGTAATTATCTTTGGGACACAGACAACAATTAGTGCGGAAACTCATAAAAAAAAGCTCATCGCTAGTGGAATAAATGAGCAAAAAATAGTTTGTCAAGCATGTCCTGGTCTTGAGAGTGAAATTCAAGATTCACCCAAAAGTGAAACTGTAAAAGGAATGATTGATATATATTTATCGGAAGCATTAGATAATGTGAAAAATGACGATGCTCCAATTCTTGCAGCACTTTGTTGTACACATTATGGTTTTTCAACTGATATCTTCCGTTCATCTTTTGATGAATTAACACATCGAAAAGTAATAATATTAAATCCTAACGAGTTGATGATAAATTCAATGCTTTTTGAAGATAAGCGCAATCTATTTGATGAAATAAAAGTAAATGTTAATGTAGTATCGCGTGCGATTATTGATGATGAAGAAAAAAAATCGATTGGAGAATTAATTCGTATTCAAGCGCCTCTTTCTGCTTCCGCTTTGGAGAATTACAGCTACGATCCCTCATTATTTGATTTCAGTTATACAAATGAGAAATAAAACTAATTACCAATCGATATAGATGTATAACAATTCTATAAAATATATTGTACTGCTTTTTTCTTTCAGCATATGTGTATTTAAAGTTCAAACAAATGCACAGGTAGATACAACTTTCTTTGCAGGGCAAACATATTTTGGTTTCAATAATTATACTGAATACACAGCTGGAAATTACCCCATTATCATTTCTGCACCGCATGGAGGATATTTAAAGCCGACAGAAATACCTGATCGAACAATAGGAACAACAACTAGTGATCTAAATACCCAAGAGTTATCCCGTTACCTTTATAATGAAATTTTTATTCGCACAGGGAAATATCCCCATCTAATTATTAATAAACTTGCGCGCATAAAAATGGATGCAAATCGTGACTCGTCTGAAGCAGCGCAAGAAAACCCATTAGCGCTACAAGCCTGGCGAGACTATCATTATTTCATTGATTATGCAAGACAAAAGATTAATAGCACATATGGTAGAGGTATTTTTTTTGATATTCATGGACATGGACACACGATTCAAAGGATTGAAATTGGTTACCTGCTCACGTCCACTGATTTGTCAAAGTCTGATACCGAATTGAATTCGATTACATTTGTAAATAAAAGCAGTATAAAAAATCTAGGTTTAAATAGTCCATTAAATTTCTCAGCTTTACTGCGTGGCGCAACTAGTTTGGGTAATCTGTTTGCGGGGAGGGGATATCCTTCTGTGCCAAGCACTATTTATCCTAACCCAGGATCTGATCCTTATTTTGACGGTGGTTATAGTACTTATCGTCACGGATCTTTTCTCGGAGGGACTATTGACGCATTCCAATTGGAGTTTTATCGTGATGGAATAAGGGATAATGACCAAAATGTAAGGGCATTTGCTAAAGTTCTTGATCAAGTAATAAATTCTTATATACTGTTGCACTATCCCGGCCTCACTTCTATAGAAGAATTATCAGCCCAACCGGATGGGTTCATATTACATCAGAATTATCCAAATCCATTTAATTCTTCTTCTCTCATTCAGTTTGAACTTCCATTTGATTCCTATACAATCCTAAAGATTTATGATGTTTTAGGTAGAGAAATAGATACAATAGTTGAACAGGATTTAACTAAAGGTACTTATCAATATTCATTTGATTCAAAGGAATTTCCGTCGGGTGTCTATTTTTATAAATTGTCAAGTAGTGCGTATTCAATTGTAAATAAAATGTTGTTGTTGCGCTGATCATCAAGACATAAATAAGAATTTATTCTATAATAATATTTCGTTTGTTAGAGGTGCTATGAAAATAAAGGTTACAAAAACAGTTATTTATTTGTTGCTTATCATTAGTTCATTTGCTTGTGAAATTTTTGAACCCGACGGAACTAACGACACCATAATAATTCCCCACAAGAGTTTTTTCTACTTACTTGAGCGCTCTTCCGTGTCCTTGTTGATGCTTGATTCTCAACTTAAGGAAGTTAAAAGATGGAATTTAATGCCGATTACTAACGACTCAAGTTTGCAAGGAATAACTTTCGATGGAACATATTTGTGGATATCATCAGCAGGTAGTGCGGATAAAATTTTTCAAATAGATGCTTCGACAGATAGCCTGCATGTTTTGAATTCATTTGATGCTCCCCCCGCTGGTCAGGGGACTATACGTGATTTGACTTGGTTTGGGGGAAGTTTGTGGGCTATTAATAGTGGATCTACAACTTACAATACTCAAGCTAGATTATATGAAATAAATCCAACTAATGGAATTGTATTAAAAACCATCGACATTCCAACCCCGGAGCCACGCGCGCTGACGTATTTAAATGGTTATTCGAATGTTTACGGAAGTGGTTTAGAAGCAGGATTGTATTTTACAGATACGGATAAAGATTATGTTTATTATTATCGTTTGGATAGACCACACTTCGATACTCTATTCACAACACCAATTCCCCCCAGAGGATTATTCACAAGATACCCTGCAGGCCTAACGTTTGATGGAAATAAGTTTTGGATAGTAAACAGCAGCGATGTCTCTGATATTCTTTATAAAACATCCTATTCTGGAATTGTGGAAGAAAGCTTTCAATTACCATACTCAGATCCAGGACCAATTGTTTGGGCTAACGTTGATGTGCGAAAAGGGGTTTCTCCATCAATTGTTGCAATTCTTCCAGTTAGCGGTGCACAAGGTACGACTATTGACATTGATGTTTTCGGTGGTGGTTTTAAACCAGGAACAAACACATCTGCTGATTTTGGATCTGGCATTCAAATAAATTCGGTGTCTTTCGTGCTTCAAACCCAGTTAAGAGTAAACCTTACAATTGCTGCTGATGCACTTCTTGGAAAAAGAACTGTAAAAATTATTAATCCCGATGGACAAACAGCTATTTTGGATTCTGCATTTGAGGTTACACAAACCACCACAGTTCCATATTTATGGTTAGCAGATCAAGCATTAGGGCAACGTTACCTTTATAAAATTAGATTAACTGATACAACAGTTGTTAAAGAATGGCAAACCAGTGATGTTACTGCTGATGGTGTTCAAGGAGTTGCCTTTGATGGAACTAATTTCTGGCTGTCATCTTCAGGCACAACAAGAAGTTTATTCAAAATTGATGTTTCGGGGACAACCCTCGCTACACTCTCAACCATCTCCTTGCCCAATATCATTGGAGGGACTTTACGAGGAGTTGTTTGGCAGCAAGGATTCATGTGGCAGGCAGTTAGTGGAATTGGAAAAATTTATAAGATCAACCCCTCAAACGGTGCAATTCAAGATTCAATAAGCTCTCCTGGAGTTGAACCCCGTGGAATTTGTTTTGCCAATGGTATTCTATATTGTAATGATACTTCATTAGACAGTGTTTATGCTTATAACTTTTCAAGTGGAATATGGACAGGAATGTTTGCAACTCCAACACCGCCTGGTGGTAGCACTTCGAACAGATTTGCTACAGGTTTGGCGTTCGATGGGCAAACCTTTTGGATAGCAAATTCAACCGGTGATTATGATCAGATTTTTAATCTCTCCACAACAGGTTCAATCCTGAGAATGTTTAATGGTCCCCGTCTTGGGGTTGCTCAATTAACCGGTATAGTCGTAACAACGGAATAGGAAGGATAACTAATATGAAAAACTCAAGTTTATTACTCACTTTTATTTTGGTTGTTACCTTAACTATTTCAGTGAGAAGCCAGTTTAATGTTGAAGGTGATTTTAGTGTTCGATGGTACGCAGACAAATTCTATAATGATCGTGATAATAGGGGAGATGAAACCTATATGCGTTACCTCGGTAGTTTAAAAGGAAACATTAAGGCATCAAAAAACATTTCTTTTGCTACTGAATTATTAACAGTAATTGAGAACCCTAACAACAGTATACGCAATATAGTTGGTACAGGACCGATGAATTATACTGTCAGTCAAATATATACCGAAATGGCACAACCTAATTTTATTGTATTCGATGTTGCTCGATTGCGAGTTGGACGTCAACCATTTGGATTAGGAAATGGTTTGTCTTTCGGCGAGTCTTATTATTTCAAAGATAAATTTGATGGTGTCAGACTAGATTTGGCTTATAATCCTATTTCATTAACACTGTTCGGTGCAATAACAGGACAAAATCTCAGCGAGAGTGGCTTATACCCAGAACCAGGCAGCGATCAAATCTATACGGCAAGGTTAGCAACTACACTTATGGATCAAAATGTTATGACATATTATATCCTTCAACGTTTAAGAGGATCATTTAATGACAATCAGATTTTTGGTTTTGGAATTACTGGAAATTTCTTAGAGAAAAAACTTGATTATTTTGCTGAACTTGCCACCCAATCCTTTAATACTGTCCCAGGTCTGCCAGAGAAGGGGGGGATTGGTTATATGGGAGGAATAAGTTATTTATGGTCATTGGATCCCTTCCGTTCAATTAAGGTTGAAGCACGTTATGCCGCATATCAAGGAGACGATGCCTCTACAAAAAAAATTGAACAATTCAGCCCCCCCTATCCAAGCTTTTTCTGGGGTGATAGAAACGGTTATGTAAACGGAGAAATAGGTGGTGATTTTCCATGGCATGGTCGGGATTTGGAAGGTTGCAGAATATTATATGGAAGAATTTATGTTATTCCAAAGATATTACCAGATTTGCGCGTCCAGCTTCAATATTTAAAAATGAACGAATACGTTGACAATGATCATTACAATACAAAGGACGATGAAATTTCATTACGACTATATTATAGGCTTTTTAATCAATCACAACTTAGCTTCAGATTTACAAGAAGTTTTCCAAATGAAGAGGATAAAGACCTAAACAACAGTGGGACGATTACTTCGAGTGAGGATAGAGTTGCATATTCTAGATTAATGGTTGAGCTAAGAGTGGTATTCTAATTTAACCGGCGAATGAATAAGATACTATCTACAATATTTCATACGAGGAAATTATGAAAAGATATTTTATACTTTTTTGTACATATGCAGTAGTTGTTTTTTCGTTAAATGATAGTTACGCTCAAATTACTTCAGCAATGAGTGGTAACTGGAGTTCTAGTTCTACGTGGATTGGTGGTGTTGTGCCTGACTCGACTACTGATATAATAATTGCATCAGGTCATACAATAACTATAGATAATACAAATGCTGCGTGTAAGAATATTTCTTTTCAGGATACACTTGGATTCTTTGCAATGGGATCACCGACAAGTGTTTTATCAGTTTATGGAAATTATACCTTAATTCCCTCTCACTCTTATAAATCTTTTACATCTTGGCCTGATGGTGCTAAAATAAAATTTAAGGGAGATGCAATTCAAACATTAAGTGGATGGAGTACTGTAACAGGTTCAACTTCATTTAATGAGATTGTTATTGATAAATGGGGAGGGATGGTGAAGACAGATAGATCAAATGAGCGAATAGGAATCGGGGTAAGTTTTGAAATAATTCAAGGAGTCTTCTTGCTTGATAGTCTGGATGACATTGAATCACGGCTGTTTAACGGAACTGCATCATCTGCAACACTAACAATTCAAAATGGCGGAACATTCAGAATGGGTGGCGGTGCTTCACATATTAGACGCGCAAGTAACACAGGTGAGGAAACAAAAAAAATAGGGGTTATGACTGTTTATGGTATTGCTGAATTGACAACAACAAGTAGTAATTTTCTAAACTTTTCGGGAATTACTGTTGAGAGTGGTGGGTTGCTTCGAATTCTTTTGGGATGGAATTCTGCGAGATTCAATCCTGGAACTGTTACAGTCAAAAGTGGTGGAATTTTAGAAAATTTAACGACCACAAATGTTTGGTACGTAAATCTGACTACTCCCACAACTGTTGTAGTAAATACAGGAGGGACTTTTAATACGAAAAGTTCAACAACAAGTCTTTCCCCTGTATTTACTAATGATGGTACCTTTAGGTATTCGCGCTCTGCAGCCGATGGAAGTCAAACGATACTTGATAGAGATTACCATCGTTTAGAAATAAGTTTTGCTGGTGATGGGACAGGGGCTAAAGTATGGGCACTAAGTGGTAATAGAATAATCTCGGATAGCCTTGAGATCAACAACTCTGCAAAACTTCAGATTATTGCTGCCTCACCTCAATCCATAACAATTAACGGAACTCTTCGCCTTACAAGCGGTACTTTAAATAATTCTGATGTGAATGCATCTATTCAATTAGCTGATAATGTCATCATTTCGCGTGCGACGGGACTAATCACTAACACGCCGACATTTTTAGGAAATATCAATCTTCGATATACAAGTACGGTTGCATCTATAACAACTGGTCCCGAATTTCCGACAACAAATATTTTAAATGACCTATCTATTTTTTCTACTGGACAAATGGTTACTCTTGGTGTTAATGCAACCATAAAACATACGCTCACATTATCTGCTGGTGAGTTAGATAATGATGGAGTCAACAATGATTTAATATTAACTTTAGCTGAGGGGGCAACTATAAGACGTGCTACCGGAACACTATCCGTCTCTCCAACCTTTGGAAATACAGTAAATGTTGAGTACATAAGTACTCTAAGTTCAGTAATAACTGATAAAGAAATTCCTGTTACGGCATCAACATTAAAAGATTTTACTGTTAGCGGTACTCAAGGAGTCACTCTTGGAACAGCTATCACGGTCAATGGAGTATTATCATTAACTGGGAGTTTACTTTATACAGCTGATAAGATTTTGACTTTAAATCCAACTGCACAATTAGATGAATCACATGGTTTTATAGTTCAAGGAAAAGTATCTGCTGTAAGAAGCATTGGTATTTCTGCAAACGAAACTTTCAGCGGAATTGGAATAGAAATTAATGCAATTAGTACAGCACCCGGAGTTACAACTGTATTGCGCAGGACGGGTAGTGATGCATTTAACTTTGGTGTTAAAAGACATTACTCGATTTCACCGACAAATAACACTGGATTGAATGCAACATTAAAGATGAATTACCAGGAATCTGAACTTGATACAATTTCAGAGACAAATTTGGCTCTTTTTGAATCAGTTGACAATGGTGTTACATGGGTAAAAAAAGGTGGAACTGTTGACATTGTTAATAATAGTGTTAGTTTAGCAGGCGTAAATAGTTTCGCTCTTTGGTCATTGAACGATAAGAATTTCCCAACATCTGTCGAGGGTGAATCAATTCAACCAAAAGAGTTTGTACTTAGACAAAACTATCCAAATCCGTTCAACCCTTCAACGGTTATTCAGTATAATTTAGCAGAAAATAGTTTTGTAACTCTCAAGATATATAATGTATTGGGAGAAGAGGTAACAACATTAGTTAATGAATTTCAGAGTGCAGGTTTGTATTTGGTTAATGTTGGGATGGAACAATTAGGAAAAAGAACACTGATATCTGGAGTTTACCTTTATAAGTTAGTTGCTGGGAATTTTGTTTCAGTAAAGAAAATGATTTTAATAAAGTAGAGGGTAGTTAATCAATAGCATTCATAAATAAATAGGAGGTGCTTATGAATATCTTTATAGTCGTTACCGTAGTTCTGTTATTCAGTTTTTACTGAATACACGTTTATTCTCATACTTTATTTAGAGTAAAACATTAATTTTATTAACAATTAGATACAAGGATAAGTTATGAAAACTCTTTTCGGTTTCATTTGTATTATCAGTTTTTTTGTGCTGATGAATACAATATCGTGGGGGCAAACAACACTCTACACACAAAGTTTTGGTACAGGTGGTGGCTCACTTCCGACAGGGTGGACGGCTACAGCTGGTACTAACACATGGGCGATTAGCACAGCGTCAGCTTCAAGTGGTTATACTGGAGCAACAGGCGGAAATAATGTAGTCGCTACAAATCATGCGAATTTAGCAACACTTAGTTTGACTTTCAACAATAGTTTATCGACAGTAGGATATTCAAGCATTACAGTTATCTGGGGCGCACGAAGAACAAGTACATTCACAAATCCAGTAACGTTTGAGTGGAGCAGTAATGGTTCGACATGGAATAGTGTTTCTTATACTGAAGTTGCTAATACTGGTACATGGGCTCTTATTAATAGTGGAACAAGATTGACCTTACCTGTTGGGGCTGAAGGTGTTTCTAACCTTCAGTTTCGTTGGACGTGGACACAGCTTAATAACTCTGGAACATATAGAATAGATGATTTTAATGTTCAGGGAACAGTGAGCGGTCCAACAATTACATTAAACACAATCGGTTTTAATGGTGCATTTGGATATATTAAAGTTGGTAATTCATCAACTTCATCGAGCTTTACTGTTTCAGGAACTAGTCTTACAAATGATATTACTGTCACACCACCAACTGGCTTTGAAATTAGAACTGGTGCAAATCCATTTGCAACAAGCCCAATAACACTTACACAAAGTGGTGGTTCGGTACCTACAACAACAATCGATGCTAGATTTACTCCCCTTGCCTACGTCAAATATAGTGGAAACATAGCTTGCTCAAGTACTGGTGCTGGAACTCAGAATGCTTCTGTAAGTGGAACAGGAGGAATTAAATCGGTTGCATCGGGTAACTGGAGTTCAGGATCGATATGGGATGGAGGAGTAGTTCCGACTTCCTCGGAAAATGTTTATATAAATGCGTCATTTCCTGTAATAGTTGACGATGGAACAGCACAATGTAATTCAATCGAGTTCGATCCAATTGGAACAACGGGACTGTTGGTAATGGGTTCTTCAGGTAGCGTCTTAAGTGTGTACGGAGATTTTATCCTGGGTAATTCTACTCAAAATATATTTAGTTCTTGGCCATCCGGGGCAAAGATAAAATTTGCGGGATCAGCACCAGTTCAAACCTTAAGTGGATGGAACACTGGATCCACAATGTCAACATCTTTCATGGAAATGCAAATAGATAAAAGCGCGGGGAAGTTAACAACAACCGCAACTAATGAGAAAATAAATCTTGGGACGAGCTTAGAAGTAATAAGTGGAACATTTGAAATAGCCCCCTCTGACGATATTAATGGGAGGGATATTACTGGAACAGCGACTACACCTACGATTACCGTACAAAGCGGTGGAATTTTTAGCGTCTTAGCCGGAGCTACACAAATTCAATCTGGAACAACAGCGGGCACACAAATTGGCAAACTTACTATATATGGACAAGCTATAATTACTACCACCAGTACCAATAAAATAAATTTTGGAAACATAGATATTGAGAGTGGAGGAACACTTACTTTGGAAACCGGTGGAAGTGCAAATGTATTTAATCCAGGTACGGTAACTGTTAAGAATGGAGGAACGCTTGAAAATACTACCACAACTAATTTATGGTTTACAGGATCGATTGTTACCCTTAACAATGGTGGAATATTTAAAACTACTTCAACAACAACACCATTACCACCAACTCTTAACAATAACGGAACTTTTCGATATGCTCGTCCCTCAAGTTTTTCTGGGGATCAAACAGTCATAGATATGGATTATTATCGTCTTGAAATAAGTTTTACGAATGCTGGAACTAAGAAAATTTGGACACTTGGTGGAAACAGAACAATCGCCGATTCTCTGGAAACAAATAATAGCGGTATTCTGCAGTTTGCAGGCACTGGTACGGTCTCTTTAAACGGAACGCTCCGGTTAACAAGCGGAAGTATTGATAACATTACAAATCCGACAGCAGTCTTAGCATTAGGCAATGGGACCACTATTTCACGCGCTACTGGTACAATAGGGACTGCACCAAATTTCAACACTTCAGTAAATCTTCGTTACACAAGCAGTATTGCAAATGTTACTTCTGGTCCTGAATTACCAACAGCTACGACAGTTTTGAATAACTTAGAGATTTCCGGTTCCCAAGGGATGACTCTTGGTACAAATGCAACTGTAAATGGAAACTTATTGTTGACAAATGGTTTACTTACTCTTGGATCTAATATTCTAACTTTAGGAAGTTCCTCGACAATAATTGGGACACCGTCTGCTACAAATATGGTAGTAGCAACTGGTTCTGGAGAATTGCGAAAAGAATTTTCTGGTGTAGGTTCATTCACATATCCTGTTGGTGATAACACTGGAACCACGGAATACTCACCAGTTTTACTGGATTTTACAAGCGGTTCATTTTCTTCAGCATATGCTGGTGTAAAGCTTGTTAACTCACAGCATCCAACCCCATTGCTTCCACCGACGGATTATATCAGTCGTTATTGGACGGTAAGCCAAAGTGGAATATCATCATTCTCATGCGATACAAAGTTCAAATATGTTGATGCTGACGTTGTTGGAGTTGAGTCTAATCTATATACATTAAAATATGATAATCCAAATTGGGTACCATTTGGGTTAGCAAATACTGCAACAAATGAATTGAGTGCAACGGTTGCGAGCTTTTCAGATTTTTGGGCAGCAAATGAAGGAGCAGGCCCAGTAGAGCTAACATCTTTCAGTGCATCAGTAAAGAATGGTGTTGTTCAGTTATCATGGAAGACAGCGACAGAGACCAACAGTTTGAAGTTTGATGTTGAGAGAAAATCAGCAAATACAGAATGGATGCAAATTGGTGAAGTTGCTGCGATGGGAAATAGTAATTCACCCAAGGATTACAGCTTTGTTGATAAGAATGTAGCGGCTGGGAAATGTCAGTATAGAATAAAAATGATAGATGCTGATGGAAGTAATGAATACAGCAATGTTGTTGAAACAGAAATTGAATTACCTAAAAAGTATGCGATAAGTCAAAATTATCCGAATCCATTCAACCCGACAACAAAGATTGATTATCAATTACCATTTGATTCAAAGGTAATGATTGAGATATATGGAATTACCGGAGAGAAAATAGTCACTTTGATAAATGACAAATTAGCAGCTGGTTATTATACGGCTGAGATAGATGCAAGTAGGTTAAACTTAGCTTCGGGAGCATATATTTATAGAATAACGGCAACGAATCAAAATTCAGCTACACAGACATTTACACAAATAAAGAAATTTGTGTTAGCAAAGTAAATATTAAGTCACCAAACGGGTGGATAAGCTTCACCCATTTGAGTTTTAAATGATAAAGAGAAATAATCTTGAGCCACTTTAATTAAAAAATAAATAGAAGATCAAATAATATAAAATGAAGAGATGCACATGAAAAAAATATTATTATTTGCAGTTATAACTTTAATCAGTATGAATCTGCGCGCGCAAATTACTTCTGCCGGCAGTGGAATTTGGAGTTCTACATCTACTTGGATTGGTGGTGCTGTTCCCACTTCAACCGACGATGTGATTATTGGTGCTGGACATATTGTTACAGTAGATGTTGAATCATCATGCAATAATATTTCATTTGCGGATACGGTTGCAAGACTTGGCCTTAGTGCAAACTTAAAATGTTATGGCAATTTCAACCGTTATAATAATTCTGTCAATCCTTTTTATTCTGACAGTTCATTATGGGTGCCTGGTGCAAAGTTTATCTTTACGGGTACCGCAGTGACACAAACAATAACTAATTTAGGAACAACCAGCACTTCACCATATCCTCTTCGCTTTGATGAACTTGTTATTGATAAATCATCGGGGAAATTTTTCACCTCGGCTGGTGGGGATTATAAATTAGGTATTGGTACGAGTTTGTCAGTTCTTAGTGGAACGTTTGAACTTGGTTCAACAGACGATCTTGAAGGAAGAAACACAAGCGGTAATGCTACAACTCCCACAATAACTGTATCGGCTGGAGCTGTATTTGATATGAAAGGCGGAGCTTCTCATATAAGACGAGGAAATTTCACAAGTGGAGTCACAACATCTAAGATTGGTAAATTGAAAGTTTCTGGAGTTGCCTATCTTGCATGCGGAAGCAGTAACCGAATGAATTTTACTGACGTTGATATAGAGAGCGGTGGAATAATTGAATTTCCAACAGGGCGAAGTACATCTTCAAATACTTTTAATGCAGGTACAATTACAATAAAGAATGGAGGAACATTTATTAATCGGTTATCTACAACTTCCTTTTGGTATACAAACGATACAATTCCTGTGTCAGTAATAATTAATAACGGTGGTGAATATGAAGCAGCAGCCACGTCAACAACAATTCCTCAGGGTGGAATAACTCAAAATAGTGGGAGTTCCTTTCGTTTTTCGAGTAGTTCAGCTACTAATCTTCCGTCGGGCATTTTAAGTTACAAGACCCTAATACTTTCGGGAGCTGGTTCAAAATCTTTAGGGGTTAATACAACTATAGAGGAGGCTCTTCAATTGTCAGGTACGTTTACTTCCTTAACCCTAAATGGTTTTACCTTAACATACAATGCGGCGGCCAGATTGCGGTATGGGGCCTCCGGACAAGCCACTACTCAAATAACAACTGATGCCGAATGGCCAGCGTCAAATGGGCCTCAAAATGTTCAAATATATAATTCTGGTGGAGTTACATTACATGCAAATAGAACTATTCCAGGAACACTAACTCTAACTCTTGGTCAATTTGATAATAATGGTGCTGCAGATGATAAAGTGCTAACATTGGGAGATGGAGCAACCATTTCTCGTGCCCGGGGCACATTGTCAACTGCACCCGTGTTTGGCTCAAGTGTGAATCTAAGCTATACAAGCACTGTAGAAAATGTTACTACTGGAAATGAAGCACCCACCTCTAACTCAACACTTGCTGATCTTGAAGTAACTTCTAATCAAGGAATAACATTAGGAAGTAACTTAACAGTTAACGATACTCTTAGTTTTGGAACAAGTGCTTCTACCATTGCAACAGGTACATATACAATTACACTTGCATCATTTGCTAGTCTTGTTGGAGAAATCACAGGCAGATATGTAATTGGAAATCTTACAACCAGTCGAAATGTGGGTACTGGTTCTTCAAACTTTGGTGGAATTGGAGTTACCCTAAGTTCCGGTTCTGATAATCTTGGAAATGTTAGTGTAACTAGAGTAAGTGGCGCGAATGGTATTGTGACTGGAAATGGGAATAATAGCATAGCTCGTAAATGGACAATACAATCAGACAATCCGCCAACAAATGGTAGAGAACTTACTTTATCTTGGCTATCCTCTGATGATAATGGTAAAATATTCTCTGCCAACAATAAAGCAATAGTATATAGTTATAATGGCAGTTCATGGAGTGCTGTTGGCTTGCCAACGAATGTGTCTGTTTCAGACCCTAGAACAATAACTGTAAATACAACATCATTTTCAAATTGGACAATCAGTGATGAAAATGCTCCTCTTTCTTTAAAGACATTAAACCTTACAGCACTTATTGAAGGGTTTTATGATGGCAACAATATGGCAATAGATAGTGTCACAGTTGAGTTGCATAGTATTACATCACCATATTTATTAATTGATCAAGCTAAGGTAGTACTTAATTCGAGTGGAAACGCTACTGTAAGTTTCTCTTCAGCTGCCGAAGCTACTTTATATTATATTGTAATTAAGCATCGAAATTCTATACAGACATGGAGTTCAAGTGGTCATTCATTCAGCGGAGGAATAATGACCTATAATTTCACTATGGCACAATCTCAAGCTTATGGTGATAATATGAAAAATGTTTCGGGGAAGTGGTGTTTATACAATGGAGATGTAAATGGAGATGAATTTATTGATGGATCTGATGTGTCAGATTGTTTCAATGATGCGAATTTGGGTACGGGTGGCTATGTTGTAACAGATTTGACTGGGGATGATTTTGTCGATGGTACGGATGTGTCAATAGCTTTCAACAATAGTAATCTTGGTGCAGGTGCTTATTATCCTTAGAAGTAAAAAACACTAATAGAAGAAAAGTTTGAGTGGCTATGATTTTGTAGAGAGTGATAAAGACTTAAATAATTTGCACATTGATATGGGTATGGAAAGACATTATTTTTTTGACGAATATGTTAGAATATGAAAACAAATATTTTAGTACTAAGTAAAACATTTACTATTTTTTTTAGTTTAGTTATATCTTCCATCTCTAATTCGCAGGTTAACATTACAGGTAATCTTACGACATATGTCGACAATTTTATCTCATCACTTCCGTCAACATATGGAGGCAATGACTATCAGCCACCATCAAGCTCTGATCTGACGACTTGGTCAAACGTGATTAACTATATTCTTCAGGGGCATTATTCTTCTGCACATTCAACTGCAGATGGAATCGGATATAGGTTAGTCGAATACACAGATAATTCTGTAAATCCAAATAAAAAATATTACATTCTTGAGAAAAAAAGTGCATCAACTAATTATTGGGGAATGTTTATCTATAATCCTAACGCAGCCAGAACAAAATTATTTATCCAATCACCCCATCCTAAATATGATTCTTTTACAGGAAAACAAGGATTCTATATTTTTAAAAGTCTTAGCTGCAGAGCATTTTTTGTTACGGGAACGCACAGGTGCAACAACTCAAATCCGACAACATGTAGCGGAACCTCACAGGTTTGTACAGGTCAAGATGAACCCTATAAAATATCTGATCAGGCTCATGTTGTCAACGGAACATTATATAAGTGTACCGAGATATTAAATTCAAATATCACAAATTTGATGGTGATTCAGGTTCATGGTTTTTCTCAAGATCCTGGTGATCCTGATTTGATTATAAGTAATGGAACTAGAAATACACCGGATCCTGATTATGTTTCAGTTCTGCGAGGTAAATTACTTCTGATTGACGATACACTAACTTTTAAAATTCCTCACATCGATTTATCATGGACACAGCTTATAGCTACAGATAATACTCAAGGCAGATTGATAAATGGAAGTTCGAATCCTTGTTCACAAGCTGCCTCAACGTCCTCAGGAAGATTTATTCATGTCGAACAAGCTTATAATCTTAGAAATACTGATGCTGCGAGGAAAAAACTTTCTGATGCTATAGGATTGACTTTCCCAGTTGATGCTTTAACTCTCACATCGCCAAATGGTAATGAGATCTTGATATCTGGCAACGTTTATTCAATTGCTTGGACGACCTCCGGACTTGTTAACAACGTTAGAATTGAATATACAACAGACAATGGTGCTTCGTGGATACCTATAGTTGCTTCTACGGCTAATACTGGATATTATTCTTGGACAGTACCCTACATAGGAACATGGCGAGCAAAAGTAAGAATTTTTGATGCTGAATATAATACAATTGGAGATTCAAGTAATTCACTTTTTAAAATTAAACACGCGGTTTACCCAACAACTGGCTTAACACTTTTTGTCGATCCTGCGTCTGCCTTCGGGCCCCGGAAATTAAGTGGGGTTTATGACTTTCATCGAGGGATAGATTTCCCTGGAAGTTACAACATTCCAATCCACCCTGCTTTGCCAGGTGTAATAGTAAGAAAAGAGGACTCAACAGTTACGGCGGGAACTGGATTACAACGTTTTGGCAATTGGATATTGATAAGAATTGATTCTGTTTCGGGACAACCCCTGCATAACGCTTATCTACATTTAAATGGTTTTCATAGATTTAATGTCGGAGATACAGTTACAACATCTGATACTATAGGTTTTATGGGAAAGTCTGGTTATGAAATCAATACAGTGCATCTTCACCTTGAACTATATAAAAATCTTTCTGGTACAACCATAGATAAGGATAAAGCAAAAAATCCTATAGAAATTTTGCCATATAACAACTCAAATTCTTATTCAATTAATTTTTTGACGAGCGGTGATTCCTCTGCTGCCCAAATTTCCATTCCTGAAACAGAACTTGATTTTGATGGGATCACAATTTATGGCTCCCTTTCATCAAGAACTATCGGATTTAATTCGCGAGTTGGGATTGATCCCGTTAATAACGATAATCCGAGTTATAATAATGTGTTCATTGACCCAGTTCAATTCATTCAAGATTCTTCAATGCAAAACCTGAAATTCTGGACTAAAAATAATGAAATTGGAGCGATCGACTCTGTAAACATTACTGATGTGAAAGGATATTCATTTACTATTTCACAGTCATCTGCAGGAAATCGCTATGCAGTTGTAAGTGGAAATTGGACTGGGGCAATCTGGGCTTATACCGCAGGTGGCGTTGCAGGTTCCGCATCAACACCGCTAAATATGAACGATATAATAATTAATTCTAATGTTACAGTAACTGTTAATACCTCAAGTGCTGAGTGTAAATCAGTCTCCTTTAGTGCAACGACTTCTAAGTTTATTTTTTCATCTGGAAGTATCTTAAGCGTTCATGGAGATTTTACATTAGCTACAACAACTCATAATGCTTTTTCTTCATGGTCAAGTGGTGCTAAGCTACGGTTTGCTGGAAATGAACCAATTCAGCTTATAAGGAATTTATATAAAGACGCCTCAACCTTTTCTTCCTCCTTTATAGAATTAGTGATTGACAAACCTTTAGGAAAGGTTACAACAGAGGATTCTGTTAGATTAAATATTGGTAGCAGTATAGATATCGTCAGTGGTATAATGGAACTTGGTTATAGGGCAGACATTGAAGGGAGAAATCTTACTGGAATTTCCTCAACTACTCCAACTATTACAATTCAAGCTGGGGGTAAATTTGAGATGATCGGTTCCCTTTCACATATTCGTTCAGGGACATCAAGCTCAATGAATCCAATTGGAAAAATGACCGTTTATGGGGTTGCAATTCTTAGAACAACCTCCTCACTTGGTATGTCCATAGGGGGAATAGATGTGAAAAGTGGCGGCACACTCTATTTTGATTCCTTCACTTCATCATATCCTAACCTGGTAAAAACAGGCATTGTGAATATAGAAAATGGTGGTAAAACACAGATAAATTCAGTTGTTCCATTTTGGCATTCAGCCTCTTCTGTTAATTTACAATCGGGTGGTAATTATATTATTAATTCAAGTCCATCGAATGTAGATTATAGTTTTCCATTAACGTTTACAAATAATGGGGCGATTGAATATGGATATAGCGGAAACCAGGCGATAAAAACACTTGCGTATTGCGGATTAAAGATTTCAGGAAGTGGAAGTAAATCACTAAATGGAAATATAACAGTAAATGAAAATTTAGTAATAAATGGAGGAAACTTAGTCACGGGACAGTATAAAGTGACTCTCTTATCGTTAGCCCTACTTTCTGAAATCAATGGTGCTAAGTTACTTGGTAAAGTAAATACAACAAGAAATTTAACTCAATACAATAATAATAGTTTTGGTGGAATTGGGGTTGAGATAAACGCCTTGGGAACCTCTCCCGGGAGTACGTACATTGAACGCGTAAATGATACCGTAATTACATCATGCGGAAATAGTAGCATCAAAAGATATTTTATTATAACTCCAACTATAAATAATTTGTTAAATGCTGATTTAATTTTTCATTATGATGAAACTGAGTTGAATGGTATTATGGAGACAGACCTTAGACTATTCAAGTCAACCAACTCGGGCGGAACATGGAATTATGTGAATGGAGTAGTTAACAATCAGTATAATACCATTACCTCTAGTGGAATAAATAACTTCTCATATTGGACAGCTGCCGATTCAGGGGCACCGCTCTCCATTAAAACATTAAATCTTATCGCTTTTATAGAAGGATTTTATAATGGGACCACAATGATTCCAGACACAATAACCGTTGAATTACATAACACATTTTTACCTTATGAAGTAATTGAACAAATAAAGACTGTACTTAATTCAGATGGTGCTACAGTTGCTAATAGTATATTAGCTTCAGATGCCATACCATATTATTTAGTCATCAAGCATCGGAATTCCATTCAAACATGGAGTGCAAATGGTCAATTTTTTACTGATGGTATTTTAAACTTTAACTTTACCACATCTCAAAATCAATCGTATGGTAATAATTTAAAAAATACATATGGCAAATGGTGTATTTTTAATGGAGATGTAAATTTTGATGAATTTATTGACGGTTCTGATGTTTCGGAAATATTTAACGCGGCAATTTTGGGGACGTCTGGGTATGTTATTACAGATTTAACAGGAGATGATTTTGTTGATGGTGCAGATGTATCTACCTCTTATAACAATAGCTTGCTTGGTGTAGGCGCATTTTATCCAGCGACCATGTTAATGAAAAAAGGGAAAAATCAATTGGAGAATTTTATTCACATAGACGAATGAAATAACTTTTGTGATTCTGCGTTTTACATTTATGATTTTCAATTAAATTAACACTTTATTCGTAAGTAAGAGTGAAGATAATAAATAGTTCATGTTATACATTTTGAACTTTTGAAAAATACAGTCAGTTATTATGAATTTTATTCCTCTTGAGCTTTTAATATTACTATCAATGCTGGTCACCTTCGTTCTAGGTGTATTCTTATTAAAACTACCTGCGGGTATATCTTTAATTCTTGGAGCAATAACTGGAAGTATTGTCGGTGGTGAAGGTATTCCTCTTCGTCATTTGGTTGAAGGCTCTATCGCATTTATCGATCCAATATTAATCGTTATTACTGCGATGATTTTTATGAAAGTCGTGGAAGAAACGGGAGCTTTAGCTTCTATTAATTTTAGTTTAATAAAATCGATGTATAAATATCCAACGATTCTAATTATACTTATTACGTTTTTTGTAATGTTGCCGGGAACTCTTACGGGAATTTCTTCTACATGCATTCTGACTACCGGAGTATTGGTGGCACCAGCTCTACTTGCGATGGGTATGCCAAAGCAAGCTGTTGGTGCTTTAATTTCAGTAGCTGCTGTATTTGGAATGATTGCACCTCCAATCAATCTTCCAATCATGATTATAGGCGGTGGTGTCGACATGCCTTACATTGGCTTTGACATTCCATTATTATTGATAATACTACCATTGGCAGTAATCACTGCCGTCTATTTCCGATTCAAGTATTTAAGAGAATTTGATATTAAGGAAGTGCTATTGAAACTTCCCCCTTCAGAATCTAAAAAATATGGATTAAAACTTTTTATACCACTTATTTTAGTAATACTTATTTTAGTTTCAACGAGAATTTTTTCTAATATATTACCAGATATAGGGATTCCACTCATATTTATTTTAGGAATCATTTCAAGTTTTTATACTGGAAATAAATTCAATTTAATTGATCTTTCACGAAGAGCTCTTCGAGAGTCACTCCCAATACTAATTATACTTGTTGGTGTTGGAATGTTTGTTCAAATTATGACCCTAACAGGAGTGAGAGGTTTTATTGCATTAAACGCAATTGAATTACCAGCAGTATTTCTTTATTGTGGAATTGCATTAATCATGCCTGCTTTTGGATCTGCGTTTGCTTCATCTTCTGTGCTTGGTGTTCCCCTAATTTTTGTATTCCTTAATACTGATGTGATAATTGTAGCTTCGGTATTATCCTTAATCGCAGGTTTGGGTGATTTAATGCCCCCACCCTCATTACTCCCTGTGTTTGCTTCCCAAATTGTTGATGAGAAAAATCATTTCACAATTTTGAAAACAGCAGCACCAATAATCTTGCTATCATTAGTTTTTTCGATAGTTATTTTAATTTTTGCTAAAAATTTTGGTTCGATTATTAATGTTTATTGAATAAAAGGACAATATGCTTTTTTGGATTTATATATTCTTATTGATGCTTGTATTCCTTCTTTTATTGCGTGAACTTTTTAGTGAAACAGATTGGAAAAAACAATTAAGTATTGCACTATTATTAATTCCTGTAATTATGAGATTGTTTTTAATAAAGTAAGATGAAAAAGAATAAGTTTATTGCCATATTCTTACTGATTTGTGTACTTATAATCTGTTTTATATCTGGGATAGATTTTTTAAATGCGAGAAAACCAGATGTAATAATACCATCAAAAAGTTTGTCAAAAAAAATAAAATTAAGCAATTACTTTGAAGGTATAAAAAATTCAAACGGTGATACGGATGTCTATCTATTCGACAGTCAAAACCCGGGGGCAAATGTATTAATATTGGGTGGAACGCATCCAAATGAACCAGCTGGATTTATTACTGCAGTTACACTTGTTGAAAACATAAATGTTAAAAAGGGGAAAATTTTTATTATTCCGCAAGCTTGTTTGAGCGGTTTTGCCTATACAGATCCAATGGAGGGGTGTCCACAATCTTTTTCAATAAAAACTAAAAGCGGTATACGGAAATTCAGATTTGGTTCTCGCGTTTCCAGCCCGATAGATCAATGGCCGGATCCGTTAGTTTATTCGCAATATCCATCTGGACAAAAATTATCAGGTATCGAATCTAGAAATTTAAACCGTGCTTACCCAGGAAACAAAGACGGTACTTTCACAGAAAAAATTGCTTATGCTATAGTACAGCTGATAGAAAAGGAAAAAATTGATGTTGCTTTTGATCTGCATGAAGCAGCTCCTGAAATACCAATTATCAATGCCATAGTCTATCATGAAAAAAGTGAAGATATAGCTTTGAATGCAGTACTTTCATTAGAGATGCAGGATCTTCATTATGCGCCAGAAAAATCTCCTAAAAATTTTAGAGGATTAAGTCACAGGGAATGGGGTGATAGAACAAATGCCTTTCCATTTTTAATGGAAACGTCCAACCCTATACAAGGACGCTTACGTGGAAAAACAGATGAGAGACTAATTTTGGATGGGATCAGCCCTGAGTACAAGCAGGCGTTTGAATCTGGGAAATTAAGAATTGAATATAGTATTGATGGCGAACCATTATGGAAGAGAACAGCTAGGCATCTTGAAGGATTAATGGCAATTTTAGAGTCATACAATGAATACCATTCGGAGAAAACAATATTGATTCAGAATATCCCATCATTTGAAGAAATGAAATACAAGGGCTTTGAGTTTTTTCTTAATTAAGACGATTTTTCACAATACACAATTACAGGAAATCATTATGAAAACAATTATTTTTTTAATTATCACAACAATCTTAGTTGGGACACAAATTAATGGACAGTCTGTACCAAAATTCAAGCAGCAAATCCTGATTTCTTCTGCAGGGCAGAGTGCAGATACTAAATTAGTTGGACTGGTTATTAAAAAATTAAAGTTCGATGTGAAAGAAAATAATAACGCAAAACCTACTGACCTTAGTGGAATTAAGACATTGGTTATCGTTCCTGGTTTTAGTTCAAAGGGCTTAGGTGCTGCAGGAATAAGCCAAGAACAAGAAATGAACCGTGTAAAAGAATTAGTCAATGCTGCTAATCAAAAAAATATACCAATTATATGTGTTCATGTCGGAGGTAATGCACGTAGGAAAGGACAGTCAGATGATTTCAATAAATATGTAACTGAAAACTCTAAATTTATTATTGTCGTGAAACAAGGTGATGAGGATAAGTTCTTTACAAATTTAGCAGTCCAGAGAAATATTCCCTTAAAACTCGTAGAAAAAATTTCAGATATTTCTAACCCACTATCGTCGATATTTGAATAAAGAATAAAGTGACAAATTTATGCGGTTGTTACAAACATGGAGTCTAAAATGAAAATTTCTTATAAAAATAATGCCTTATCTGTTTGGTTTATTCTTTTTTTCTCGCTTACGTATACAATTTTGACTGGACAAGTTAAGACCACAGATGAAGCCGATCAATCAAAAGCCAATGGCAAGCTCGGAATGGTGGCAACTGCTCACCCGCTGGCTACTCAAATTGCTTATAATATACTAAAACAGGGAGGAAATGCTATTGATGCTGCTGTGGCCGCTGCTTTTGCAATTGGTGTTGTTGAACCTGATGGTTCTGGAATAGGTGGTGGCGGTGGAATGGTAGTTTATTTATCTAAGGAAAAAAAATCCTATTTTATAAATTATTATCAGCAAGCTTCTGAAAATGTGGATAAACATGATTATAATCCTGATAATGATAGAAAGAGCGTACGGGCCATCATTGTTCCAGGTACTGTTGCTGGATTGATTGAAGCATTAGAAAAATTTGGCACACTACCGCTATCAACGATTTTAGCGCCGGTAATTGAACTAGCAGAAAAAGGGTTTCCAATTGATGCAACGTTAAGTTCAATAATACTTGATAATGTTGAACTCCTTCAGAAATATCCATCCACGGCAGAAATTTTTCTTAGGGATGGTTTTCCTTTAATGGAAGGAGACACAATTGTTCAATCAGAGTTAGCGCGGACATTAAAAATAATTTCCTCTGAGGGAAAGGCAGGATTTTACGAAGGTGAAATTGCTAATCGTATTACGCGTGAAGTAACTGGAGCTGGGGGAGTAATTACGCTAAATGATTTGAAAAACTATAAGGCGGAAATTCTTGATCCTGTGCAGGGTAGTTATAGAGGATACACTATTATATCTGCTAATGCACCCCAATCAGGAATTTCTGTTATAGAGGCTCTCAATATTTTAGAAAATTATGATATCAGAAAGTTAGGTCATTTTAGTACATCAGTTGAAACTGCTCACTTGCTAGCTGAAACACTAAGGCGAGTTTATGCAGATAGAAGTTCCTTTCTTGGAGATCCAAAGTTCTATGATGTTCCCATTAATGGCCTACTTTCAAAAGACTATGCTAAAACCCGCTTTTCGGACATTGACTTGACAGCAGTCAACCCACCTGACTATAGAAAAACTAAAGAAGGGAACCCATTTGCTTTTGGAAAGATTTTTAATCAGCAAAACTTGCATGAAGAACCAACAAGTAAAAAAGAATATTTTTCAGAAGATGAAGATGATGAGGGATATCTAAACAAGGGAAATTTGGATGACATCTTTGATAATTGGGGAACATTCAAAAAAAATAATAGGGAGACAATTACCAAAAAAGATACGTTGAAAAAAGAAAACAGTGAAGAGAAAGAATTTGAATTTGAACATGAATTCGACGGGCATACAACACATTTGTCCATAGTAGACAAAGATGGCAATATGGTTTCGTTGACTCAAACGCTTGGGACTTTTTTTGGTTCGGGATTTACTTCTGCTGGTGTACTGTTTAATAGTTCGATGTCAAATTATTCTCAAAATTTAAAGATCAATATTGCCGAACCTAACAAACAACCAAGAAGTGCGATTGCTCCAACTCTAATACTGAAGAATGGAAAACCATTTCTGGTATTAGGTTCTCCGGGTGCATCCAGAATAATTGCAACAATTGTTCAACTCATTGTGAACCTTATTGACTTTAATATGACCGTTGAACAAGCTAATCAAGCACCAAGATTATTCTGCCAAAAATTTGACGATTACCTTCATTTGGAAAACCGCTTTAGTAAGGAAGTTCAAGATGGATTAGAAAAAAAAGGACATCGTTTAAGACTATATGGTGATTTTGATCTCTTCTTCGGTGGTGCTCAAATCATCAGCATTGATCCTATTACAGGGCAATTTGAAGGATCAGCAGATATTAGGCGAGGTGGATCGGCAATGGGGGATTAAAAATTTAAAATATTAAGCTATTCTAAGGTTAATATTAACATCTACTGAAATGAAAAATGATTTTCTTATTGATTATATCATCTTTGCTTATTACTATAATCTTCCTATCTCTCGAAAAATATTTTTACAATAAAAGAATAAATAGTCTAGACATACGCATTTTAGTAAATGGAACTCGCGGAAAATCTAGTGTAACTGAATTTATTACTGCTGCATTAAATGCTAGTGGTAAGAACACTATTGGTAAGATCACAGGAATTATTCCTACGTTATTCTTTCACAACGGTGCAAAGAAAATAATTAAACGTTTTAACGGCGCTCGTGTACAAGAACAAATTAAGGTAGTAAAGTTTGCGTCATTAAATAAAGCAAATGCCTTAGTGCTTGAGTGTATGTCAATCCAACCAGAATTACAAAAATTTGAAAGTACATGGTTCAAACCCCACGTATATGTATTAACCAATATTTTAAATGATCATCAGGAAGAGTTAGGGCTAAATGAAGAAGAACAGGCAAAAGCTATTTGTTCTGCGATTCCATATAATTCGATTGTTGTTACAAACGAAAAACGTTTTCTTGAAATGGTAAAATCCTTTGCTCTTCAGAGGAATTCAACTGTTTATACATGTAGTAATATATCGCTTCAGACTCCCTTCAACAGTGAAACATTTGTTACAGATAATATCATTATAGCGTTGAAAGTTTGTGAAGTTTTGAATATTGATCAGAATGTGTCCGAAAAAGCAATCTTAAAAGTGATAGAGAATTTTCCTCCGATTCATACTGAATATATAAGCGGTAATAAAAAAATTAAATTTTTAAATGCCTTCGGAGCAAATGATGTTACATCCACAGAAAAGATTTTAGAAGTTTTTAAAGACAAATGCGGTCCAATAAAAAATCCAATTTTCGTATTTAATTCTCGTTCTGATAGACCATATCGAACAATTAAATTTGCTCAATGGCTTTGTACTATTAATAATATCTTTCACATTTATCTTATTGGCAATCATTCATTAAAAGCTAAAAAAGAAGTTATTAATAGAGGTATTTCGGAGTCTAAAATAAAAGTTTTAACGAGAAATGAATTGGATGAATTATTTACAGATATTAATGAATATGAAAAAGGCGATCTAAGTATAATAGGGATAGGAAACGTTGCCGATGAGGGTTTTCAAATTATTAATCATTTTATTCCCAAAAGTAACTTAGAAGGTTTGCGACTTTGATAACAGAAGCATTGATTATCGGATTATTAATTGGAATGATTTTTTATGAAAAATTTGATTTGTCACCAGGTGGTGTAGTGACTCCGGGTTATCTATCTTTATTTGTTAGAAATCCCGATCGCATTTTAATAACTGTTTTAATATCATTAATAGCTTGGTTAATTCTTGAGTTCTTAATTAAAAGATTTATACTTTACGGGCGAAGGAGATTTCTCCTTGCGTTACTACTAGGATTTTCAATCAAGATAATCGTCGAAACGTTTCTTCAACCAAATTTAGTATTACCTTTTGAGCTTGTTTCAGTAGGATATATAATTCCAGGATTAATAGCCAATGAAATGGTTAGACAAAAACCTCCCAAAACAATCTTGAGTCTTGGTATAGTAACATGTTTAACTTTCTTAGTTTTGTTCATTCTTGAAAGAGTAATCGTGTGAATAAGAACATGAGCCACTCCAAATTGTTAGTAATATTTTCCATTTTGCTTGTTGCTACTGTAACAATCCAACTCCACTTTTATTCGAAAAATACATATTCCGAAAAAGGCGAAAAAGCTGCTGCGAAATTAACCGAAGAGTGGTTCAATATTATTGAAAAAGCGAAAATGGAAAAAGGAATATCTTTTTCTGAAGGGAAACAAATTGAGCACGGAGCATTGCTTGGTAAGGAATATTCATATATTACAACCACACTCGGATCATTAGAGGCGAAAGAAACATCGTTAAATCCCAAATTTGCAAGTATAATTTATAGATGGTTAGTGGAAAATAAAATTGATTCTACTAAAACAGTTGGAGTTATTATATCCGGTTCTTTTCCGTCACTTGCAATATGCTCGTTAGCAGCAATTCAAATAATAGGAGCAGGGGTGGTTTTAATAAGTTCACTTGGTTCATCAACATATGGTGCCAATGAACCCGAAGCAACATGGATAGATTATGAAACATGGTTAAGAGAGAGAGGCTGTGGAAATTTTTCATCGTCAATTATTACTTTAGGCGGAGAAAATGATGTGGGAGAAGGAATGCCAGATGAAGGAATCGAAGAGCTAAAATCCTCTGTTAAAAGAAACTCGCAAGAATTATATGTCCCATCATCTTTGGAAGAGTCAATTTCTTTCAAAATGAATTATCTGCTAAATAAAAACATTTCTTTGTTAATCAATGTTGGCGGAAATCAAGCAGCAATAGGTGCATGTGCCCATTCACCTGTACTACCAACAGGCGAATGGAACAACTATTCCGTTTGTGATCATAAACTCAAAGGAATTATATCAAGAATTTATGAAAGGGGGATACCTGTCATACACTTATTGAACATCCGTGACCTAGCTGCTCACAATGGTTTGGTTATTGGAAAAGTCAAACAAACATCAAAGCGATTTTGAGCGGTAAAACATTGCTGAAGCGTAAAGCGAAGCAACTTTCAAAAATTAATACTTGCCAAGTATAGGTTAATGGAAATCATATTCTTAAATTTTTATTGTTGATAAACTGGAACGGAGTTTCCAGAATTTCCTGAGTTTTCGGTGAAGCAAGCAAATTATTTTATCTACTCCAGTAATTTTTCTTGGCACGGCATTTTAGTCATTTATAAATTTAAGAGTAAAAGAATATTGATTTTTAGAAAAATTTCAAGGTTCTTCAGTGATTGGTTTGGGCCCCCGCTACACCGACTACAGAAGCTGAAAACTCATTGTTTTCAGCTTTTTTATTTTCCACAAAATTCCAAGCTCACCAAATATATAAACCATACCTCTTTGTCTCTTTATGTACTTTATCTCTTAATAGATGTTGTATGCTTAATCATACAGTGGGAAGTAAATAAATTTTTGAGGATGTAAGTGTTTACTCCGCTTAATTTTTCTTGAACGCTAAAACTTTTAACACCAAATTATTGGAAAATTAAAAATTTTATTAATAGCTGTTCAAGTTTTTTACAACAAAAAAAATTATTTGGAAAGCCACATCACTTTTTGCAAATATTAAGCATTTTTTCATTGGCATGTCACTTGGCTATGTTATTCAAGAAATAAGAAAATAAAAGGAGATAAAATGATTAAAAGAATTTTACTCGTCGATGATGATTCATCGGTTAGAAGATCACTTTCGTTAGGGTTAAACCAATTGGGCTATGATGTAGAGCCATGCGATTGCGGTTTTACTGCGCTTAATAAATTAGATCTTTACACAAAAAATAAAATTGATCTAGATTCAGTGGTCGTTGATATTAATTTACCAGACATAAACGGCATAAAACTAGGTAAAATTATTAAATCAAAGTATCCTGATTCTGCTCTTATGTATATTACTGGATATGCGGATAAGTTGGACTTGACTGATGTTGAAGATCTAAAGGAAGATGGGATGCTCGAAAAACCATTCACAGCAAATGATCTAGTTGAAGAGATCAGTAAAGTATTGGGAAAGCATGACAAGGTCTCCAAACATGAAAAGTCTGAAAAAAAGGAAACAGAAACGTGTTCTGCTTACGTTTTGATAAAAGTCAAAAATGATGCAGACTATTTTCCCCTTTATCGCAAATTGTATTTTATGGACAATGTTGTGTATTGTGATGCTACGCGAGGCGATATAGATATTTTTCTCCTTCTACAATCCGATTCTGTAGATGGTTGTCGGGAAATCTATGAAAAGAATGTTAAAGATTTGACAGAGATTGAAGAAGCGAAATTTCTTCCAGTAAGCACACCTGTTCTGAATGAAAATATTAATGAAATTGTGCATGCAGCAGGTATTAGTTTGTTTGAAGATATGCGCGGGATGGGTAAAGCTAGGGATGCAAAAAAAGCAGTCTGTTCATATGTTTTGCTGGATGTAGACAGAGAAATGCTTGATAAGGTTTATCCAATATTAAAATTGACCGACAATGTACTTTATTGTGATTATACTGAAGGAAGTTATAATCTTATTCTTATGGTTTACGGAACTCAATTCAGCGAGATTGATAAAATTATTGAGAATAAAATTATAAATCTTGGAGGTGTTCTTAAAGTAAAGGAGTATCCGATAATAAATGTTTTTGAAATGTAAAAGTATTTTCACCAGTTTTTTATTTGTGCATCTTTAAAT
The DNA here is from genome assembly GCA_964391015.1 of uncultured Ignavibacteriaceae bacterium. GTDB lineage: Bacteria > Bacteroidota > Ignavibacteria > Ignavibacteriales > Ignavibacteriaceae > XYD12-FULL-36-8. Next base: position 23,103 of record CAYMKU010000002.1, on the reverse strand, counting down.
CAAAAACTGGAACAGAAATACATTCCAAAGGACCAAAAGTGTGGATATCGCTTAATCAATAACCGAGGGAAAAAATGACAGAAACAGATGTTCTTGATGAGAAAAAAGAAATTCTGAACTTCAAAATAGATCTTATTAACAAAAGGCGCCAAAGCGGGTCGTTGATTCCTCTTCTACAATCTGCTCAAGATTCGTACGGTTATATCCCTGAAAAAATAATTTACTACATAAGTGAACTTATTAATATTCCATCAGCAGAAATTTACGGCGTAATAACTTTTTATTCGCAGTTCAGATTAAAACCTATAGGAAAAAATTTAATAAGAATTTGTGAGGGCACGGCTTGTCATGTCAATGGAGCCAAAACGGTTCTCTCAGTACTTCAAGAAGAGTTGGGGATTTCAACTGGCGAAACTTCAGATGATGGTATGTTCTCGCTTGTTTCAGTAGCATGTTTGGGTTGTTGCTCATTAGCCCCTGTGATGATGATAAACGATGAAACATTCGGTAATCTTACAAGCGATAAAATTAAAAAGGCACTAAGAGAAATTGGAAACAAACAAAAAATAAAAGTTGAAGCATGAAAAGAGTAAAAGTAGGTCTTGGTACTTGTGGTCTATCCGCAGGCGGCGAATCAATATATAATAAATTTAAGGAGGAAATTGATAATAAGCACCTTCAGGTAGAACTGTGTGAAACTGGATGTATGGGGATGTGTTATGAAGAAGCTCTTGTTGAAATTGAAGATGAGAATGATAACTATTTGTATTCAAAGGTTTCTATAGATAGAGTCGGCAAAATCGTGAACGAACATCTTATTAATAATCAGCCAATAAAAAATTGGGTGATTAGAAGTAAGGATATTTGCACAGAGGAATCATTTCTTAAGGATCAAACCAGGATCGTTTTAAGAAATTGTGGAGTAATTAATCCCTTTTCAATAAATGAATATATCGAAAAAGGAGGTTACGAAGCACTTCAAAAAGTATTAAATAATTTTTTACCAGAAGATGTTATTGATGTGATTACTAAATCTGGATTGAGAGGGCGAGGGGGAGGAGGATTTCTTACTGGAATAAAATGGAAACTAGCTTTTAATGAACCATCACAAAAAAAATATATCATTTGTAATGCTGATGAAGGAGACCCTGGTGCTTTTATGGATCGCAGCGTTCTAGAAGGCGATCCTCATTCAGTTCTTGAGGGAATGATGATTGCGGCTTATGCGATTGGTTCCGATGAGGGGTTTATTTATTGTCGTGCAGAATATCCCTTGGCAATTAAGAGAATAAGAACTGCATTAAAACAGGCACGTGAAAGAGGATATCTCGGTGAAAATATTTGTGGTAAGGGCTTTAATTTCAATATAACCATTAAAGAAGGTGCTGGAGCGTTTGTCTGCGGTGAAGAAACGGCACTAATGGCATCTATCGAAGGCAAAAGAGGTGTCCCGCGAATCCGTCCACCTTTCCCAACACAAAAAGGATTGTGGGGAAAACCAACCAACATTAATAACGTTGAGACTTTTGCAAATGTTCCCTGGATAATTACACATGGTTGGCAAAGCTATAGTGCCATGGGAACTCAAAAAAGTAAAGGGACGAAAGTCTTTGCGCTTGCTGGGAAAATAAGAAGAACAGGACTTGTTGAAGTTCCGATGGGACTTACAATTAATGAGATAGTCTATAATATTGGTGGTGGCATAAAAAACAATAAAAAATTTAAAGCCGTACAGATTGGAGGTCCATCAGGAGGGTGTATACCGGCTAGCATGGGAGATTTGAAAATTGATTATGATGAAATAACGAGCACCGGTGCTATCATGGGCTCAGGAGGACTAATCGTTTTAGATGAAACAACATGCATGGTTGATCTGGCAAAATACTTTTTGAATTTTACACAATTGGAATCATGCGGTAAATGTACCTTCTGCAGGATAGGAACAAAACGAATGTTGGAAATCCTAGAAAGAATTACTGAAGGTAATGGGAATGTGGGCGATATAGAATTACTTGAAAGTCTAGCAAAAAAGATAAAAGCTGCGAGTTTTTGCGGATTGGGTCAGACTGCACCAAATCCTGTATTAACTACAATAAAGTATTTTAGGGAAGAGTACGAATCACACATCATTAATAAAAAATGCCCTGCCCATAGTTGCCCGTCACTTGTTACTTATAGAGTAGTTAGTGACCTATGCAAGGGTTGCCGTGTATGTATAAAAGCATGTTCAACTGGAGCAATAAGCGGTAAGCTTAAAGAAGTTCACATTATAAATTATGACTTGTGCAATAAATGCGGTAAATGCTATGAGGTATGTAAGCTTGATGCTATCGTAAAAATTTAAATTTAATGGAGTTCATCATGGAACCGATAAAAGTTACAATCAATGATAAAGAATTTTTCACCGCTCCAGGAAAGACAATATTGGATGTAGTACAAGAAAAAAAGATTGATAAGATACCGACATTGTGCTATGATCAAAGAATTGAACATATTACATCATGTTCCCTTTGTGTTGTCGAAGTTGAAGGCGTAAACAGACTCGTTCCATCATGTTCGACGATTGTAACACCTGGAATGAAAATAAAAACAAGAACTCAAAACATTATTGAAACTAGAAAAACTGCTCTTGAGTTATTAATGTCAAACCATTATGCAGATTGTGTCGCACCTTGCAAGACAAATTGTCCGGCTGGAGTTGATGTCCAATCATATATTGCATTAATTTCATCTGGTAGGTATAAAGAAGCTTTAAGACTTGTAAAAGAAAATAACCCACTCCCGCTTTCAATAAGCAGAGTGTGTGTTAGGAACTGTGAAGCAGCATGTAGAAGAAATTTTATTGATGAGCCCGTTTCAGTAAATGCCCTCAAACGTTTTATTGCAGATCTGGATAATTTGGATACATGGGTCCCAGAAATCAAGGAAAAGAAGAATAAGAAAGTTGCTGTAATAGGAGGGGGTCCAGCGGGTTTATCATGTGCTTATTATCTAACAGTAGAAGGATATGCAGTTACTATATTTGAAAAACTGCCAAAGTTAGGTGGAATGTTGAGGTATGGAATTCCCGAATACAGGCTACCGAAAAATATTTTGGATCTTGAAATTAAATGGATTACTGATTTAGGTATTGAAGTAAAAACCGGATCGGAACTTGGTGTAGATTTTAGTATGAACGAATTAGTTTCAAATGGATATGACGCTGCATTTCTTGCCATAGGCGCACACAAATCTACAAAGTTAGGGCTAGATGGTGAAGACTGTACTTACGGTGTATTTAGAGGAATAGATTTCTTAAGAGAAATTCAATTAAGCTACGTGCCGGTGTTGAAAGGTAAAATCATTATTGTTGGAGGGGGCAATACAGCTATTGATGCCGCACGAACAGCATTACGATGTGGAGCAGATGAAGTTAAAATTGTCTATCGAAGAAGCTTAAACGAAATGCCTGCCAGCAAAGAAGAAGTTATGGCTGCTCAAAAGGAAGGAATTGAAATTCTATTCCTAACAAATCCTAGATCACTTATAGTCAAAGATAATAAATTAAAGGCAATCGAATGTTTAAAGATGGAATTGGTTGAAGGAAAAGCAGGAGAACGACCCCGACCTGTTTCAATACCCGGATCGGAGTTTACACTCGAATGCGACTTTTTAATAGGAGCTATTGGCCAGTCGGTAGACCCATCATTTTTAAGATTTGATCAGAATTGCAAGCTCGAAAAATCTGGAACTGTGTGTTTGGATGAAAACACGATGGAGACTTCAATTCCAGGTGTTTTTGCGGGTGGTGATATTGTGACAGGTCCTTTAACTGCAATTACTGCAATTGCACAAGGTAAAAAAGCGGCGTTGTCTATAATTAATTTCTTAGAAACTGGAAGCGCTGGAAAACAAAATGGAAATTATGTGAGTGTTAAGGAAAATATTGCCAAAGTATTGGATAGAGAATTCGGATCATTTAATAAGTTAACCAGAGCTAAAATGGAAGAACTTGCCATATTAGACAGAGTCTGCAATTTCAAAGAAGTTGAACTTGGAATCTCGGAACAGCAATCGATTTGTGAAACTGGAAGATGTTTGGAATGTGGTTGTTCAGAATACTATGATTGTACTTTAAGAAAATACTGCGATGAATATAAAATAGACAAGCAATCCTATGTTGGAGAAGTGAAGAAATATGTAACCGATGCAAGGCATCCATTTATATATTTTGATCCCAATAAATGTATTAATTGTGGCAAGTGTGTGGGCACATGTGCTGAAATATTAAAGGTTTCAGCATTGGGTTTTATTAACCGTGGATTTAAATCGATAGTAAAAGCAGCTATGGAAAAACCTTTAATGGAAACTAATTGTGTATCGTGCGGCAATTGTATCGATGCGTGTCCCACAGGAGCCATTCGGGAAAAATATCCATTCAAAATTTTTGGTACCTTGCCAAAAGAAAATTATGAAACCATATGCAATTTTTGCTCTGTTGGGTGCAAAGTAAATTTTAAAAAGATAGATGAAGATATTTTCTATATCTCTAACAAAACCGAAGAAATCAAAGATTCTCATAACAAAGGATATTTATGTAACAAAGGTAGATTTGGGCATAGGTATCTGTTAAGCAAGAATCGAATTATGGATTATACAATAAGGCGCAACGGAATAATCCAAAATACGAATCGTGAGGAAACTTTTCGTTACGTTCATAATAAACTGAAATCAATCATTGATGAATATGGTCCAAATTCGGTTGCCGTGTTTGGATCGCCAAAACTGTCAAACGAAGAACTTTATACACTGCAAAAATTTGCAAGAACTGGATTAAAAACGAATAACATTTCCAGTTTCTCAAATCTTTTGTACGGGGGTGAGCAAGCCAGTCTTGATGAGGCAATGGGATTTACTAATTCTACTACTTCCATGAGTGATTTGAATAATGCGAATGTGATCGTTGTGATAAATTCAAACCTCTCTGAAGAAAACCTGGGGATAGAACTTAAAATTAAGGAAGCCCAAAAGAAAGGTGCTCAATTAATATTATTCAGTTCATCTGAAGTAAGATTGACAAAGTATGCCGATCTCTGGATTGACAGTCGAAAAGGTACAAATACATATTTGTTAAATGGAATTACTAAACGCTGCATTGATAATAATTATTTTGATTCTGATTTCATTAAAAATCATAATGCAAATCTTAATGAGTTAGAAAGCATGATGGAGAGGACCAATATTCATGAAGCAATAAATTTTTCGGGAATAGATGAAATAAAATTTGAAACCCTTTTTAATAATCTTAGAGACCTGAACTCCAATATTGTTTTTATTTATAACATTGATTCAACAAATGATAAATCTGCCAACGATCTTAAAGCGATTGGTAATTTTCTCCTATTAACTGGAAGAATAGGCAAAGCTAACAACGGAATTATTTTAGTGAGAGATTTTAACAACTCCACAGGACTTATGGATATGGGTGTTGATCCTGCGCATTTACCTGGCTACGTGAAGTTTGAGGAGAAACAAGAGATTAAAAGAATTAGCCAACAGTGGACTTCAGATTTGGAAATTTTGTTTAAGCCGACAAACCTCGCAAAAAGTTTAGTGAAAGCAGAAATAAAAGCAGTATTGATTTTTGGCGAAGATCCTCTGGCTGTAAAGGAAAATGTAAAATACTTCAATGGCGTAGAGTTTATGGTTGTATGCGATGCATTTGTTACCAATACATCGGAAGAAGCTGATGTTGTAATCCCAGCTCCAACCTATTTGGAGCAAGTGGGATCTTATACTCGATGTGATGGTGTAATTCAGCAGTCAACAAAAATAATTAACGGACCGCTTAGGTATTCAAATTGGCAAACAATTTCGCAGATAGCGTCATTATTTGCGAAAAGTTTTGAATATGATTCCGTAGAAAAAATATTTGACGAGATAAAAACAGTAAATCGGTTTTACAAATATTCTGTTCCTAACAATCCATGGTCAGCCGGTTATTTTAATAATGGATTTAGTAGTCAAAAGTTATCTTTCATAAAATATGGACTTGACTTTTCAACCTTTAACCCGTTAAAACCAGCAATACATTATCCAGAGAATTATTATATTGACAGAGTAAAAATGAAATTGTTGTAAAAATGGTTTCGAAGAATGCAGCGCGGTTAGTAAATGATTTGCTTGATAATTTCGCAATATTTGATGGGGAACTAAATTTAATTTGTCAGGGAGGCTCACTAAAAAGTATCTTATTGGGGAATAAGATTGATTTAAATTCCTGTGAGGACCATTCTTCCCCCAAGTCTGTGCAGTTAAACCACTTTCTGAATAAATTAGAATCGGCTAGATCTTCCAAGCAACCAACCGAATTACAGTTACCTGGACTTAAAGATGAGTTCATAATTCTTCCTGCGAGTACTGGGATTTATTTTTTTGGTTTAAAAAATAAAATAATAAGGATATCAAAAATTGAACACGATCTGGGAGAAAGAGTAAAAGAGCTTGAATGTCTTTACAATATCAGCAAGACTGCAGACGCATTAAATACCCCTGAGGATTTTCTAAAAGCGTGTCCGCAGATTATAGAAGCTGGTTTTCAATACCCTAACGAGACAAAAGCAGTTATCGAGATAGCTGATAAAATTTATAATAATAAAAAAGTATCTCTAGGGGAAGACTCGGAAATTATATGTACAAACATATTTTTAGATGATAAGGAAATTGGCAAGCTGAAAGTTTTTCTTAAGAAAGGACTTGACTTCCTTAAAGAAGAGGAAAATCTTATAAATGAAGTAGCCACCAAGATATCTCATGTGGTTGAGATAGATGAAAAAGCCAGATATCTGAAAAAGCAGCGAGAGATATTTAAATTAAAAAATGAAGCTCTTGTGAAAATGACTCAAGAATGTCATCAAAAGAGGGAAGAGCTAAATGCTGTCTTCAAGGCGATGTCTGATAAAATAGTTGTAATTGATAAAGACCGCAATATTGTTATGTCAAATAAAGATGATATAGGCAGTTCCGGGAAATGTTATAAAAAATTGTTCGGCCTGAATCATCCATGCGAGAAATGCCCAGTTGAAAAAGTATTCAGGAGCGAAAATGGTTCTATGTTAACATTAGAGTTAAACGATAGACATTACAATCTACACCTGCATCCAATTATGGGAATTGAAGGAGCGGCTGATCGAATACTTGAGGTGTGTGCGGATGTAACAGATCAGAGAAGAATGGAGTCCCAATTACTTCAGTCTTACAAACTTGCTTCATTAGGCAAACTTGTGGCTGGTGTTGCACATGAAATAAATAATCCCAACACCTTTATTTTGGGAAACTTAAAAATATTGCAAGAATCTTTAACTGATATTTTTCCGATACTCGATACTCATTACCAGGGAAATAAAGAATTAAAAATTGCAAGATTGAATTATGAATTATTTAGGGATAATGCTACTACGCTTGTTAGTGATATGATAGAAGGTGCAGCTAGAACCAAAAAAATTGTAAGCGATTTAAGAAACTTTGCAAAAAAAGATGAAGGCGGATTGACAGACTTAGTCGATCTAAACGACTTAATAAAAAATCATTTGAACTTTACGACAAAACAAGTAAAAAAATATGCGCAACTTGAAGTAGAGCTGGGTGAAAATATTCCAAAGTTCAAGGGTAACATTAATAAATTGGAGCAGGTGTTACTAAATCTAATAATGAATGCGTCTGAAGCAATTGAGAACGAAAATGGGTTGATAAAGGTAAGAACCGAGTTTAACAAGCAGAAAGATGAGATTAATCTGATAGTTTCGGATAATGGCTGCGGGATGAGCGAAGCGGTTTGTAAAAATATATTTGACCCATTCTTCACGACCAAAAGGAAGTTAGGCGGAATAGGATTAGGTTTGTCTATTACATACGGAATAATAAAAGATCATCATGGTACAATAGAAGTTAATTCAAAAGTAGGTCAAGGAACTGCCTTTATTATTCGTATTCCTGTAAAAAGTGAGAATTAAATGTCTAAAATATTAGCAATAGATGATAATCAAGCTGTCTTGAATTTTCTTAAAATATTAATCTTGCAGAAAGGTAAATATGAAGTTGATATCTTGCAGGACAGCACCAAAGCATTCGAGATCATAAAAAGCAATACTTATGATGTACTGCTATTGGACATGGACATGCCTGTAATAACGGGTTTGGATATACTAAAATTTATAGTGAGTAATAATATAAATATTAAGACAATTGTTCTTACCGGCGTTGAAGATATTGACCTGTGTATCTCTGCAATGAAATTAGGCACGTACGATTACATGCTTAAACCTCTTGACGAAGTGCAATTGTTCCAAAATATTGAAGCTGCGATTGAACAAAACGAGGTTCAAAAAAATAAGATTCAATCCGCAAAAGGAATTGCTTTGAATGGTCTTAAACATAAAGACGTTTTTAAGGATTTTGTAACCAAAGATGAAAAAATGTTCAGGGTTTTCCATCTTGCGGAAATGTTTGCCGAGACAGATAACAGTATATTAATTTGGGGAGAAAGCGGATCAGGAAAAGAACTAATTGCTAAAGCTATTCATCAAATTAGCAGCAGGAGAGATAAAAAGTTTGTAGCCGTAAATGCCGGTGCTTTTGCACAAGAACTTTTTTCTTCCGAATTCTTTGGTCATGAAAAAGGTGCTTTTACGGGTGCGTCAAGGGATAAAGCCGGTTTCCTGGAAGAGACTAATGGAGGAACTCTGTTTTTAGATGAGATTGGAGAGTTAGCATTATCCATACAGGTAAAGCTGCTTCGTGTTTTGCAGGAAGAAGAGTTTTACAGACTTGGTTCAACAAAAAACCTAAAAGCAGATGTAAGAATTATAACCGCTACAAATAAAAATTTATTTGAGGAGATTAAGAAAGGTAACTTTAGGAAAGATCTTTTCTTTAGATTAAATATTAATTCTATCAGTCTGCCTCCGTTAAGGGAAAGAAAAGGAGATATTGAACTTCTTGCGAACTATTTTCTGAACATATTTAATTTGAAGTACGGTAAGAATATTGAAAAAATTTCTGATCCGGTTCTTAATCTTTTGAGAGCTTACTCATTCCCCGGTAATGTGAGAGAACTAATAAACATTATTAATAGCGCTATAATTGTGGAAGCATCAAATATATTGACCAAAAAATCACTCCCAAGTTATTTTTTGGAGAATAATAATCATGCGGTAGATTCATTTGAGGAAGAGGAAATGCCTCAGTCTTTAAAAGACATAGAAAAGATGCATATACAAAAAGTGCTTCAGTATGCACATTATAATAATACAAAAGCTGCGGAGATTCTCGGTATTTCACGAGTGAGCTTGATTTCTAAAATCAAAAAAAACAATTTGAATAGTCATTGAATATTATTCTTAACCACCATTAATTAACCCCATCAGATACTTATTACCCTACTTTCGTAGAGACGATAAACGTGAAAGGGTAGAAGGGAGAAGTCATATCCTGTATCCAGCATCCAGTATCAGACATCCGGAATCCGATACATAGAAACTAGTTTACCAACCAAAGGTTGGCATCCAGTTGAATCGTTGATTTTAGCGCAGCCAAATTGTAAGTTACCAGTGATAAAAACGCCAAGCTACTATAAACACCTACTGACGGGGTACTGTGATTGGGCATTGCAGAAACGACTCGATAAGCTACACCAAATAAACTGAATTAGTAAATAATATAGTAAAGCGGTTTATAAACACAAAAAAAATCTTAGTTAACAGCCAATTGAAAACCGCCAATTTGGCATAATTGATAGTTATGCCGTTATCAATTTTATTATGTTAAGTGATATAGATGAAATAAAAGAATTAAGAGAAAAATTTTATTCATCAAAAAATATCTCTGTAAGTGATGATGAAATACATAAATGGTATGAAATCTTATCTGATTTAATTATTCCATTAAAAAGAAGATATAGAATATTCTCAATTTGCCAAAATTTTAAGATTCTTTTAATATTTTTTTCATTAACCATTTTTAATAGTGCTATACTTGTATTAATTGATTCTTTTGGATTTCAGAGAGAATCAACACCATATTTATTAACATCCATAATTATTTCTGGTATTTTTTGGATTGGTGTTCTTTTATTATATGTGTATATAAGCGAAGATAATAATTACATATCCCATTCAGTAAATAAAGAAATACAAAGAATGAGAGAAGAATTATATACTTTGCTTCTATATCAAATCAAATTGACCGACGAAGGTTTAAAACGTAATATATTTTTGTTCAGAAAACATATTGAAAAAGATTATCGCTATTATCAAAAATTATTTGAAAAATTAAGTAAAGCAAAAAGCGATTTACTGGAATATTAAGTAACGGTATAACCAGCGGCTCAAGCTGATTGCTTTTTCGCACTCGGCATTTTAGAAATTTTAGAGGTAGTCGTTCCGTTTTAAGTTTCTTGTTTAAGGTAGTCGTGCCATGAAAGATTTTTGTAATTATAAATTTCGTTAACAAATATGGCATTGTAGTTAAGGGTTGCGCCTTAGCCACAGCGTCGTTATATGTCTATAAAAGAATCTTGATATTGTCGTAATACGGGCTTATATTTAGTCTAGAATAAAGACAATATAAGGATAAAAAAATGAAAAACATCTTAGTCGCAAACGATATAATCCCTGTTGGTCAATTCAAATCCGGATTGGCAAAATACCTCAGAGAAATCCAGAATAAGCGTAATTCTTTGATTATAACACAAAACGGTAAACCTGCGGGCGTATTAATCTCTCCATCGGAATTTGATGATTTGAGACAAACCAAACTTTTCATCGATTCAATTTCACGTGGTTTATCTAACTCTGAGAAAGGGGAAGTGTTTTCCACTTCACAACTTATAAGTGAATTGCAAAAAACAAGATCTGGAAAAGAAAAGTGAAACTATTCTGGACAAAAGAAGCGCTACTTCGACTGCAAGAAATTGAAGAACATATCGCAAGAGAAAACCCCGTTGTCGCTATTGAGTTTGTTGATAAGCTAATTTCTGTTGCAGAAACAATAATTGATTATCCAGAAAAAGGTAGAATTGTACCTGAATTATCACTAGATAATATTCGTGAGTTGATACATAAAAATTATCGTATTGTTTACTTGGTTAAGAAAAACTCGTTAGATATTCTTACCGTATTTGAAGGACATCAATTATTAAAAAAGGAAGAAATATTTAAAGGCAAAAATTGAGAGATGCATATGACCTGCAACTCAAAACCGACTGCTACAGCTGATCGTGTTTTTGGCAGATTAGTTTGGTAGTAAAAGAAATTATAAGAAATAAACAAACAATATAATCAGCAAAACAAAACATTGGCAGTGCAAACCGTGCAGCAGCGGTTTAGTTGCCACGTCGTTATTGCATATAAGTTAACATTTGTCTAAACATATCACTTTCTTCCTTTAAATCAATCCTTTAATTACCATAGCAAATTTCTTAGTGGTAAAAAATAGGCACAAGAAATTCTACCGAGTTTTTTATTTTAGCACTCAAATTAAATGATAATTGTATTTACACAGCGACAAGGTAATGGATAAATTGGCTCTGAGACTTACGAACATTATTTCTGCAATTCTTCTCCTTGGATTAACTGTCGGTTTTATTTCCTGCTCAACTATAGATTATATCAGCTACACAAATCATCCCCATGGTTCCAAACATATTAATAACCAGGTAAGCTTAATCACTTATAACATAAAAGCAATTTATGAGAAGGAGCAAAATGAAGTTGATAATTTGATGGATTACATAAACAGCGAGGGCTTTGATTTTGTAATCTTCCAGGAATTATTTGATGAAAGCACCCGCGATTACATCATAGAAAAAACAGACACGAATCATTTTATCAACATCATAGCAAGAGTAGATTATAATTCCTTCCCGGAATTCATTTTTCAAGATGCGGGTTTATTTATGATGAGCAGTTGTCCCAGAATAGATTTATCAGATATTGAATTCGGAGATGGGATTAAAAACTCCAATGGTGTCATCCACATGATTTTAGAAAAGGAAATGTCTAAGACAAATGATTTCCTTGCAAACAAATCTGTAATGGGGGCATTATTTGAGCTTGATAAAACCACAAAGCTTTTTCTGTTTACAACTCACGTTCAGGCAATTGGAACAACCGAGCAAAAAGAAGCACAGCTCATGCAAATAAAATATTTCATTGATCAAGCGGTTAATGGTGTTCTTAAATCCGGTATTGTTTCATCGCCCGAAGGTATGGTTGTTCTCCTCGCAGGTGATTTTAACAGCAATGCTTATAGTGAAGAGAGATTTTCGAGAATGCAAAACTTGCTGGGTTATCCGCGGGATTTACATAAAGAGTTTCATGGCGATAAGCAGGAGCATACTTTTAGATTTAATAATGAAAGTGCCGCCCGCCGTTTTGATTATATAGTGGCTTATGACAGCATTGGACAAACAAGTTTCAAGAAAGTATATGCGCAATCTATAAATGCAGTGAATATTCAAGATGATAACGGCAATAATATTTCGGATCATTTTGGATTAAAAGCATCTATAAAAATTGAGTAATTATTTCTTTGATTTCAGTCACCGCTTTTTTCATTATTAGGCCAGATTGTTTTTATTATTTTAATAATTAATTAAACCCATAATTGTTCCGGTTGGTCTAATAATAAATGAAACTAAATACTAGATGAAATACATTTATAAAATATTATTCTTCTCGATTAGCGCTTCTGTTCTTTTGTTCGGACAAGAGTTTTCTATCAGGGGAACTTTAAAAGACAGCACCGACAATGCTCCGTGTATTGGTGCAAATATAAAGCTATCCAAAGTACTTACCGATGAGAGACCTATTATTATAACATCTAATAAAGATGGAAATTTTGAGTTTGTAAAAATTGCCCCGGGAAGGTATGCACTTGAAATATCCTTCATCGGTTATGAAAAACATATAGACACATTGCGTCTTTTCAGAAGAGATATTAACCTTGGCGATATTTTAATGATACGAACTCCCGTTCAGCTTGAACAGGTTGAAGTTATTGGCAATGTAATTCAAGCAGAACAAAAGGAAGATACGGTTCAGTTTTTAGCAAAGGGATTCAAAACGAACGTTGATGCAACTGCTGAAGAGTTGATTACAAAGATTCCTGGAGTTCAGAGAGAAGATGGAAAAATTAAAACACAAGGTGAAGAAGTAAAGCAAATTCTTGTTGACGGCAAGCCATTCTTTGGTGATGATCCTGACATTGCATTGAAAAATCTCCCTGCTGAATTGATAGAGAAAATTCAGATTTATGATAAGATGAGTGACCAAGCGCAATTCACCGGTTTTGATGATGGACAATCATCCAAAACAATTAACATAATTACAAGATCGGACAGGCAGAAAGGACAATTTGGTAAGCTCTATGCCGGATATGGAACTGATGATCGTTATTTATCTGGTGGGAATGTCAATCTTTTCAGCCAGCAGAGAAGAATCTCGTTGATTGGTTTAGTAAATAATGTGAATCAGCAAAACTTTTCGGCTCAGGACCTTCTTGGTCTTACTGGAAACAGAGGAGGGGATAGACAATTTAGACCTCCAGGCATGAGAGGCGGTGGATATCAAGGACGAGGCGGCGGCGAGTCTGAAAACTTTCTTGTCGGAGGACAAGACGGAAATACAGATACTTATTCTTTGGGTTTAAGTTATAGTGATAGCTGGGATAACGATTTGAATCTTAATGGTAGCTACTTTTTTAATCACTCGAACAACGCAAATAATCAGATTGTTAATCGTGAGTATTTTGCAGATCCCGAGAACCCGCAGTTATATTCGGAGAATTCAAACTCATCGGCGAAGAATTTCAATCATAGGATTAATTTTAAAGCTGAATATAATATTGATACTATGAATTCATTGATATTAACCCCCAAATTATATTTTCAGGATAATTCTTCGCTAAGCAAGCTGTCCGGTTCAAATTATCTTAACACAAATTTGAACAACACGATAAATAATTCCAACAACAATAATAACAATGGATACAATCTTTCAAACGAATTGCTGTTGAGACACAAATTTGAGCTTCCAGGGCGAACAATTTCCCTAAGCATAAATAGCGGATTGAATAGAAAGAACAACGAAAAAAATGTTTTTTCACTGAACAAATACTTCGGTGCTGCAACATTAAATGAGGACACTACGAATCAAAGAACAGATCAATTAACTAATGGATATAATCTATCATCAAATTTAGTTTATACTGAACCTATCGGTGTGGATGCGCAAATTCAGGCGAACTTTACTGCAAATTTTAGCAGAAGCAAAAGTGATAAGAACGCAAATTCTTTTAATCCCGCAACACAGCTTTATGATGAATTGGATACACTGTTATCTAACGAATATCAGAATGATTATTCAACTTTACGAGGCGGGCTGTCTTATCGTTATCGAACAGAAGAGCTGAATATTTCAACAGGAGTTTCATATCAGAAGTCGTCTTTAAAAGGAGAACAGATTTTTCCGTTAGCGGGCACACTAAAAAAAGATTACAGCAACCTCCTTCCCAATGCGAGAGTAAGTTATAAATTTTCTGAAAGCAGTAATGTTAGGTTTAATTATAATGCGAACATTAATGCTCCATCAATAGGTCAGCTACAAAACACACCTGATAATTCCAACTCTCTTTTTCTCAGCAGCGGCAATCCTGGATTGAATGAAGAGTACAGCCATCGTTTATCCGCAAGATATTTGAACACGAATATGCAAACAGGCGCTTCTTTTTTTGCAATGATGTTTTTTAACTATGTTAAGAATAATATCGGCAACATCACTATAAACGCATTGAACGATACGCTGCTTCCATCTGGAATATTTCTTAGAAAAGGAGCACAGCTCACTTATCCAATTAATTATGATTATTCCTACTCTCTCAGATCCTTTATGAATGCTGGATTTCCAATTGACTTCCTAAGATGCAATTTGAATTTGAACACTTCATTTAATTTTGGTTTAACGCCTGGACAAGTAAATGAGATAAAAAATTACTCAAGATCTTATTCGATCAGTCAAGGTGTGATGCTGAATAGCAACATTAGTGAGGAAATAGATTTCAGATTATCATATAATCCCACATACAATATCACTAAAAATGATAAGCAAACAGATTTGAACAAAGATTACTTTATTCACAATGCTTCTGCCGGTTTTTATTGGTTATTTCTCAACCAGTTCTTTATTCGAAGTGACTTTGCATTTTATTTCAATACTGGTATCTCGAAAGAGCTTCAGCAAAAGTATTATTTGTGGAATGGTTCTGTTGGCGTAAAGCTTTTCAGCGATAACAGCGGCGAGCTAAAGTTTGAAACATTTGATATTCTGGATCAGAACAAGAGTTTAAACAGAACTATTACAGAATCTTATATCGAAGATAAAAGTACAATTGTGCTGCAAAGATATTTTATGCTTTCGTTTGTTTATAACCTTAGAATGTTCGGGGGATAGGACAAAATAAATTAATACATTTTCGAATAATCAACTTTAGAATCGTCTCTTTTAATCCAGTAAGATTCTTTTTTATCTCTAAAATTTACATCTAAAAATTTCTTGCCGAATAATTTTGCGGTCAAGCTTATTGTAGTTATACCTAAATAAAACAGTATAATCAATAGAACTCTTGATACAACCCATCCAAGTGCAAAAGCTAATCCCATCCAGATTTTGTAAACAACCGAAAGAGAGACGGGTGCAATTAAACCCAAAACAAAGAGAAAGGAGCCCATAGTAATAAAAATAAATCCCACATTACTATGAGAGTAAAAGTGAATCCAGAGACCTAAAAGGAGAAATATTCCGCCAACGAGTAAGCCAAATTTTTTTAAACTTGTTTTGGATAATTCAAGTGCTGCAAGTTCTTCTTTAACATCGCTAATCCAGCTCATATTTTTGCCTCCAATCAATATCATCATGAAACTTGGGCTGATCTTCTTTGTGAAGAACAAAATTTTCCATAACAAGCACGTCTATTTCGGTTCGCATAAAACATTTATAAGCGTCGAGCGGTGATTGAACGATTGGTTCTCCGCGTACGTTGAAAGATGTATTAACAATAACAGGGCACCCTGTTTTCTCGTAAAATTTATTTATCAAAGCATGGTATCTGGGATTATCCAGCTTGTTTACAGTCTGCAGTCGTGCTGAATAATCAATATGTGTAATTGCCGGAACATCCGACCTAATTACATTCAGTTGATCTATTCCCCAAAGTTTTGATTCTTCTTCAGTCATCCTTCGCTGTTTTTCTTTTTTGACTTCAGCGACTAAAAGCATATACGGGCTTTCTCTATCAATCTCAAACCAATCACTAACTCTTTCTGCCAATACTGACGGAGCAAATGGACGGAATCCTTCCCGAAATTTTATTTTTAAATTCATTTTCTTTTGCATGTTTGGCGAACGTGCATCACCTATTATAGTACGAGAGCCAAGTGCGCGAGGACCAAACTCCATTCTACCTTGAAACCATCCAATCACTTTCTCCTGAATTATATAATCGCTGATAAAATCATATAAATTTGCATCGTCCAGAAATTTATAGGGTAAAGAATTGTGCGAAAGAAATTCCTTGATCTCATCATTCGAATAATGTGGGCCCAGATATGAACCCTTTTGCAAATCTCTGCCATTCTTGCTTGACATCTTGTTCTTCAAATGCTGATGATAAACGATGTATGCTGCACCGATTGCTCCGCCTGCATCTCCAGCAGCTGGCTGAATCCAAATATCATCAAAAATATTTTCACGCAATAATTTTCCATTGCCGACACAATTCAAAGCGACTCCACCGGCAAGACACAAATATTTTTCTCTCGTAACTTTTTTAACATGCCTTGCCATTTTAAGCATTATTTCTTCTGTTACATCTTGAACTGAGCGGGCAAGATCCATTTCTCTTTGGGTAAGATTTGTTTCTGGGATACGCGGCTCACCACCGAATAATTTATTAAACTTATTGTTGGTCATTGTGAGTCCGGCACAGTAATCAAAGTAATCCATATTCATTTTAAAGGAACCATCATCCTTTAGATCTATAAGATGTTCATAAATTTTTTGAACATATTTCGGTTCACCGTATGGAGCCAACCCCATAACTTTATATTCGCCGGAATTCACTTTAAATCCTGTAAAGTAAGTGAATGCAGAATACAGTAGTCCCAACGAATGTGGGAAGTGGAGTTCTCCTAATATTTTTATCCCATTTTCGTTGCACAAACCATAAGATGTTGTCGCCCATTCACCAACACCATCCATTGTAAGATAAGCGGCACTATTAAATGGAGATGGATAAAATGTCGAGGCGGCGTGTGATTCATGATGCTCAGGAAAAAGTATTTCTCCTTCATAGCCAAGCTCTTTCTTTATCAATTCCTTCATCCATATTTTTTTCTTAATCCACAAAGGAACAGCTTTGACAAACGAATTTATTCCACGAGGAGCATACGCTAAATAAGTTTCAAGTATTCGTTCAAACTTTGTGAATGGCTTATCATAAAAACTAACGTAGTTTAATTGATGAGAAGTTATTCCTGCTTCCTTAAGACAATATTTAATAGCATTTATTGGGAAATTTTGATCGTGTTTTATTCTAGTGAACCGCTCTTCTTGAGCGGCGGCTACAATTTCGCCATCTTTAATAATTGCGGCAGCAGAATCATGATAGAAGGCGGAAATTCCTAAGATGTACATATTATGATGATCAGCTTTTTCTTGTAAAAAATTCAAAATCGAATTTCAAGATATAATTTAAAAGAAAAAATAGAAGTATTACCGGTTTCAACAATAATCTCTTGGAGAGATAGATCCCTAAATCAAATTAAGAAATTCATCTCGATAAAAATGTTGATAATAAAAATTTAATTGTTTTGATATAAACCGATTGTGTTTCCGTCTAAATCGGTTATTAAAGCATAGTAACCCATGGCAGGGATAGTGGTTTTGCCTCGTGATATATGTCCACCGATTGATGTAGCTTTAGCCAATAGATTTGTTATATCATCTACACGTACGTGGAAAATTGTGCAATCAACGTTACAAATTTTTTCAGATTTCCTCAGTCCGATTGTAAAACTTTTGTGGGTGTTATATAATGAATATCCATTTCCGAAAGGTTTAAATTCCCATCCAAAGAGTTGTTTATAAAAATCACTGCTTTTTTCAAGATTGGTTGATGGGATTTCAACGTGAGCAATAAAATCTGATGCCATGTTTTTTCCTAAATTATTGGTGTCACAATTAATTTCTGTACGCAATTTATATATGATTAATTGCAATATCAATTAATATTTAGTTGGAAATTATATGTGTTAATTTCCGGAATTATCCTTCTTTTTCTTTGATGGAATGGAAAAAATTCCTCCAACTAAAACTCCATATATTGTACTTGCAAGAGGATTGCTTTGAATAGGGCAACCATTTTGGCATCCAATAAAGTAGTAATATGCATATCCTAAAATTGCACCAATTATAACCGGCAAAGTTCGTTTAAAAATTAACTTTTTATTAATAATCATTTCTTTACTAAAAAATATTCAACGATAAGATGATCAAAAGCGTCAAAAAGTTTCATTAGTGTACCGAAACGATTTAAAATAAAAATGGCTGTCAAGTTTTGACAGCCATAAAGAAATTGAATTGTATTTTAATTTTTCATTCCCGAAAGTGTTTTCTGAATTTTTCCATTTGGACCATCAGCTTTAATTGTGATAACCACAGGGCTTAAAGAGTTTGTTGTATCTACTTTTGCATCCCAGACTACAAAGTTGAATTGAGTCCAGCTTCTGCTTTGAGTGTCGGGAAGGGTAATATCAATGTCTCCTTGTGCTTTAACATCTTCCCCATCAACACTAACTTTAATTGATGTGCTTCCAGCCAATGGATTAGAAAATTGGTCTGATACTGTATAGCTAAATGCCTGAAGACCGCCTTCAGGAATAGTGAATGATGTAGTAGGCGAAGCATCCATTTGCGGAATACCAGAGAAAAGAACTACAGTTTCTCTGCTAATGTTTGTAGAATTTTGATCAGCTGTGGTTGCGGTTATTGTTGCAAATCCGGGACCAAAAATTGGGTGAGTAGGTTGTGGAAATGCGGAGATTAAATTCGATGTTCCTATTCCCTGTGTATTTGTTTGAATCGAACCCTCTATAATACCACCGGTCGTGGTGAAGTAAACAGAGGTTAGAGGTCTAACAGGGTTAGCATATTTATCACCAACGTAAGCGGTAATAGGATTTTGTAATCCAAAAATGTTGTATCCTGGAAAGTTTACTTTTTCTGGGGCAATACTAAAGTGAGCGAAGTCGGGCAATCCACCATGAATTGCAATTGCAACTGGTAACGATGTAATCTTTTTTGTTCCCAATGTTATTTCGGCAATAATTTGAACAACACCCGCCTTGGTTCCGCTTGTGAGGTTTACTGCTGCCTGACCAGCAATATTTGTTTTTACTACTGTTGGACTTAGTACTTCACCGCCACCTGGGTTTGCACCAAATTTAAAATACACATCAACTGAGTGAGCAAGGTCAATAGGCACGCCTGCCGAGTCTTGCACTACAAAAGTAATTCTTGCAGTTTCTTCTGCACCGCTTTCTTTAACTCCAATACTTTTTACACTTTGCGATAATAAGAAAATACTTACTGGATCGCCTGAAGGAACCGAGGCGGTACTTTTATATAGGAGTTCTATAATTGGTACCGTAACATCTGAATTTCCGCTAACGTAAACATTTACGCTGTCAGTATAATATCCTGCTTTTGCAACCACTAGAGTCAAGTTTACACTTGATGTCACAGTTACATCATGATTGAACTTTCCCTGATTGTCTGTATAAAAAACAAGCTGACCATTCAATCCATTAACAACGATTTGAGCACTGTCAATAGGTATTCCAGTTAAGTTGCTTATCACTTGTCCACTGATTTTAACGGTCTTTTGAGTTTGCTGGTTGTTATCGTCAGAAGTTACTGGGGTATCAGATTCACATCCACCAATTATAATTGAAAAAAGAAAAAGCAGGAACATTCCTGCTAAATGCTGTTTAATAGATGTTAGTGACATGTTGTTAATCCACATAAATTATTAATAGTTATTTGCCTTAGAAAGTAACTTTCAGAAAAATAGAAAGATTCATTTGTTCGTCTGATGTTTATTTTGCTCAACTTCTATACCTAAATAAAGAAATGCTTTTTTGTCTCATTTTGTGATTATTTTGTGAAAATTGTAAGATTTACCGAGTTTTCGGGGTAATTGTTGGATATGAACTTGAGCAAGAAAACCCACGCTACTGTTTTTTCCAACCAAAGCTTAGGATAAAATATCTACCTTTTTATATGAGTTCATGTTAAATTTATAATGTGCATCGAGGGATTATTTGTGAAAATAAAAATTGTTTTCAGCAACATAAATCTTAAGATGAATTTTTTAACAGAAATATTGGGGCGGCTAACATGAAAAAAATATTTATTGTTGGCATCTTTTCTTTAGGCCAAACAATTTGCTGTCTTTTAATCATTCCTGCAACCGAATTAATTTTCTCACAGAGCCTAGTTGATTCAACTAATTCTATAACAATGGATAACCTAACTCAAACAAGCGGTTATGTAATAGTAGAAAATGATACAATCGGATATTACCAAGAATTTTCACCCGACACCACTGGATGGACAACGTACAATTTCAATTTGGCATACGGGGGTAATTTCAGGCGACTATTGGTAATGTCAGGAAGTATTACGGTTTCTTTGAAAATCAATATCGCTCAAGCTGATACATATCTTGTTTATTACTACCACCCGGGTGGAATCGTTCCCACTAACGCGTATATTAAATTCATCAATCCAGTAGATTCAGCCTTGATTGATAGTATCTGCTATAACATGCGGGATAATTTTGTAGAGGCAGATCGTTTGAACTGTTGGTTCTTGCTTGGGAAAATAGTTATCAATTTAGGTAGACCTGGCATCGAGATTCAACTTGGTGCAAATGTTTCTGGAAGTTTTAATAGACTGAATTCAGATGCTCTTAGACTGCTTCGAAGCCCTGTTTCTGGTGCTGATTTGGAGTTTGGTAATAGAAGATTTTCAAGAATTGAAATATCGCCTACAACTGGAGATACTATTCTAAATCACAATTTTTTTAGAGACAGACCCCCAATTTATTTTCCATATACAATATTTAATTGGAATGGCCATCAAGACAAAAAATTAATGCTTTATAACATTGGAAGCTCAACTCTAAATATTTCAAACATTCAATTTTTAACTGACAAATTTTTAGTTCTTGAGTCCTTTCCAATTGTAATTAATCCAGGGAATAAAAAAGAAATTACAATTAGATTTTCTCCAGTGGAAGAAGGAATTGTTAAAGATACGATAGTAATCATAAGTAATGATGAAAAATCTCCGATGGAAACAATGCCGCTTTATGGTGAAGGTATTGCATATAATTTTGTTTTAAATGCAAGCTTAAATGGAACCGAACCACATTGGAATGTTCCCTCAAATGCGGTGTTTTACACTACAACCAGCAATTGGTTATCCTCAACGGCCTCTCCTTGGCCATTTCCTATAGCAGGAGGTAATGTCTTCAGTATAGTAAATACTTCTTCTGACCCAAGTATTAAAGCTATTTATGGATTTTCATTGCCCGATTCTTTGTCTGGTCAATATACTTTGGATTATTCGGGTCCTGCTGGTTCGTCCAATGCTGCTCAACATGCAACAGTGGATTTAGTAACTCCTTCATATATAAATCCTAATCCTGCTTTAGGCGATACACAAAGAGTTACCGATGTTAACTTGAGAGCAGTTCAATCTTTCAATCCTATATGGGTAAGGGTAGGCGAACAAACGATTTTCCAAATTAATGGAGGTGGTCAAACAACCATTGGGTTAACCAATCCATTCCAGGGCAGTGATTTCCTCCGAGTGGATTTGATCAGAGTAAAAAAATATTATCCGCCATCTTTAATTGATATTAATAACACAATTAATACTCCTGAGTATTTTTCTCTTTCACAAAACTTTCCCAATCCATTTAATCCATCAACTACAATTAGATATTCTTTAGCTGTGAATGGTAACGTTAACATTTCTGTTTATGACATTTTGAGCAGAAAAGTTGACGAACTTGTGAGTGGATTTAAAGAAGCTGGTACTCATAATGTCAACTTTAATGCGGGGAAAGAATTAGCAAGCGGAATTTATTTTTATAGAATTACAACTAATAATTTTTCTTTAACACGAAAGATGATTTTATTGCGTTAATAAAAAAGCGGTCCGAAGACCGCTTTGCTAAATGAATAAAGTTTCAACTTAGATTATTTTGTGAGAATCATTTTCTTTGTTGCTGAAAAATCTGATTTCCCACCCTTAACCTTTAGCTGATATATATAAGTACCTGAAGTCAATTCAGAAGCATTAAAATTAATTTTGTGATAACCGGCTTCAAGCTGATTGAATGTATAATCTTTAACTAACTCGCCAAGAATTGAATAGATAGATAGTTTTACATCTGCTTTGTCAGTTAGTGTAAATTCAATCGCAGTTGAGGGATTGAATGGGTTCGGATAGTTCTGCAGCAAAGCAATAGATGTCGGTTTATCTATTACAACGTGAACTTGATTTGAGTACTCAAAAGTACCGTCCAGATCAATCTGTTTTAAGCGATAATAATAATCACCAGCGATTGAAATTGATTTATCACTGAACGAATAATGCTTTATCGAACTGCTTGTGCCGCTTCCTCTGACAAATCCCTTCTTCTGCCAACCTGAGTTATCACTGCCATTCCAACACTCTATTTCGAATCCGCTATTGTTGGTCTCGGTCGCCGTGGACCAATTAAGAATGACCTCATTTCTGTTATTTGTTGCAGTAAATGATTCTAATTCTACAGGTACAGGATCTTGAATTGTCATTTTAATAGGAACAGTAAGAGATAAGGCATTAGGATCATTGCTTGTTACAACCATATCCATCGAATACTCTCCAATCGGGTAATCCCCAGACTGGAATGTTAACACAACTGCCGCTGAATTACCATTAAACAAAGTGCCGCTGA
>CAYMKU010000001.1:139955-239038 GCA_964391015.1 uncultured Ignavibacteriaceae bacterium | reverse complement strand
TTAGCATCTGGAGTTTACATATACAGAATGAGTGCTAATAATCAGAGTGGACAGAATTTTGTTCAAGTTAAAAAACTAATGCTTACGAAGTAAGTTTATTCAATTTATTTCATTCAAGGGCTGTCTGAATAAGACAGCCCTTTTTATTTGTTGAATCTCATCTAAGTCAGAATCATCTAATTTGGAAATTGGAAAGCAAATGGAAAAAAGATTTGAACAGTTTATAAGTCAAGTTCAAACTAAAAAATTCGTTGCAATTTCTGAATCGGAATTATCAGAGTTAATTGGTTCATCTCAAATAATTTTTGAAAAGGATACCAGTCTGCGAGATTATATCAGAATTTTTAAAACCGAAAATCAATTTATATTGCAGGAAACAACTAACAAAGGAGAAATAATAATCAGAATATTTGAGAATGAAGATGAGGCAATACAGTTCGCCAACGATCGCTTACAGATTTATGACAAAATGTGGGATGGCTGCGGATGCAAAATAGATTATTATGAATGACCTTATTGTTTAACTATGCCTCACAGAAATAATATCACCATCTTTAACAATATATTCTTTACCTTCCAGTCTCCAGACTCCGATTTCCTTTGCTTTTGCAAATGAGCCGCATTTAATAAAATCATCGTAATGAACTACTTCGGCGCGAATGAACTTATTAAAAAAGTCGGTGTGAATTTCACCTGATGCTTCTTGTGCATTCATTCCTTTCCTGATTGTCCATGCTCTGCATTCATCTTCTCCAACTGTAAAGAAGGATTGAAGTCCTAAAAGCGAATAAGCTTCTCTGATAATTCCATTTAATGCTGATTCATTTATTCCAAATTCCGACATAAACATTTTTGCATCATCTTCAGTCAATTCTGACATTTCAAATTCAATTTTACCGAAGAATGCTAATGCTTTGGAGTGTTTGCCCATTTTGGTTTTTACAAGCTTATCTAAGAACGAATCCCTTTCCTCAACTTGCGATTCATCCAAATTCAAAGCTATAAGCAAAGGTTTGGCTGAAAGCAGCTGATAAGTTTTCAGCAATGCGGTTTCTTCTTTTACAAGCTCAAGATCACGAAGAGGTTTTTCATTTTGAAGATGTACATTACATTTTTCAAGCAAAGCAAGTTCACGTTTCATCATATCATCTTGAGTTTTTAGGATTTGCTTTTTCAAACTTTCAATTCTTTTCTCGACTATAGACAAGTCGGAGAGAATAAATTCAGTCTCAAACATGTTGATATCTCTCATCATATCCATGCTTCCTTCAGGGTGTGTGACTGATTCATCTTTGAATAATCTTACAACAAGAATTAAAGCATCGTTATTTTTAACGTTCCCAAGAAAGTTACCTGAAAATTTAACCGAGCCTGACTCATCCGATTTTAATCCGGCAACATCTATAAACTCAATCGCTGCATTTACTTTCTTCTTAGGATTGAATATCTCTGTTAACTTATCTAAACGTGAGTCGGGAACTTTGATAACAGCCAGGTGAGTATCCGGGCGGGATAGGTGTGAAGTATCAAGCAGTGTTTTTGTTATAGTTTGAAATAAAGTGGTCTTACCTGAAAATGGTAAACCGACAATGCCTATTTGCATATGGATTCCTGAGTATAATTATTAAAAAAAATATAAACATAAAAAGTAGTTTATTAAAAATACTTTTTTTATGCTTCAAATATACTTCTGCTTTTTTATTTTAGAACATCAAAAAAATAAATTAAAATGTCAAAATGGATTAAGATATTTGTCGGGATTTTTCTTTCTTTCATCATCCTTTTAATTATCAGTGGAATCATTTTCTATAACATTCTGAATTCATCTTTGCCAAAGTATGAGGGTGAAATATCGAGTACTGAAATTTCTGATAATATCTGGATATACCGAGACAGTATGGCGATTCCATACATCATCGCAAAAACAGAAGAAGATGCAGCATTTGCCTTGGGATATGCTCATGCACAGGATAGATTATTCGTTATGGATATTATGAGACGTGCTGGTGAAGGAAGATTAAGCGAAGTGATGGGTGAAAGATCGGTTCCTTTTGATAAAATGTTCCGTACAATTGGGCTGAAAAAAATAGTTGAGCAAAACATTAAAAGAATGAATCCTAACTTGTTAAACTTGTTGAAAGCTTATGCAAAAGGAGTAAATCTTTATATACTTAACTCTAAAGGGAAATATCCTGCAGAGTTTGATGTCCTTGGTTACGATCCTGAAGAATGGAAACCTGAACACAGCTTGATAGTTGGACGAATGATGGCATGGGAAATGAACATTAGCTGGTGGATTGATTTTACCTTTTCGGTGCTGGTTCAAAAATTTGGCGAGCAAAAAGTTTTAGAAATACTTCCGGATTATCCTGAAAATAAAAAATTTTTAATACCTGCAGAAATAAAAAATTATCCTGATATCGGCCAATCAATCATAGAAGTTGATAAGCAATTTCGTGAATTCATGGGAATGTCAGGCACCCACCTTGGCTCAAACAACTGGGTGGTGAACGGGAAAAAATCATCATCAGATTTTCCAATAATAGCAAACGATACTCACTTGCATTTTAGCGCTCCGAGCAGATGGTATGTTGCAATTATCCGTGGTGGTGATTGGAATGTTGAAGGTTTCACAATTCCAGGAGCCCCTGTGGTTGTTGTCGGTAAGAATCAAAACATTTCTTGGGGAATTACCAATATCATGCTTGATGATGCGGATTTCTATGTAGAGAAAGTAGATTCAACACAAAAAAAATATTTATTTAAAAATGAGTGGAAAAATTTAAGAATAGAGAAGGATACAATTAAAGTTAAAAATAAAAAAGATGTAACTATTGAGATTAAATTTACTCATAGAGGTCCGATCATTTCAGATGTGCATCCATTTTCTATTTTATATCCTCAAAATAAAAACTCAGCAACCATCAGCATGCGCTGGCTGGGTGCAGATTTCAGCGATGAGCTTTTTGCTTTTTTTTCTATTGATAAAGCAAGAAATTGGAACGAATTTAAATCGGCTTTCCGATATTATGGATTACCTGGACAAAATTTTGTTTATGCAGATAAATCAGGAAATATTGGTTATATGTTTGGAGGAAAATTGCCGATTAGAAATTCTGTTAATCCAACATTTATTTACGATGGCACAACTGATATGTACGATTGGCAAGGTTTTGTTCAGTTTGAAGAATTACCTTTCATATTCAATCCGTCCTCTAACTTTTTAGCTACGGCAAATAATAAAGTCGTGAAGGATTTTAAATACCACATCTCCAATATTTGGGAACCATCTTCGCGTTCAGAAAGAATTCATACCTTACTAACATCCAAAGAAAAGCATTCGATTGAAGATTATAAAAATTATCAGATGGATATTACCTCGCCATATGCCGAAAGAGTTGTTAAATATATTTTGGAATCATTTGAAGGAATTAAAGTTGTCGATGTGAATTTAAATTCTTCGCTTCAAATGTTTAAGCAGTGGAATTATGAGATGAGTGAATTCAATCAAGTACCGACCATATATGCAATGTTCCTAAAACACTTTCTCCAAAACACCCTGCTTGATGAAATGGGAAAAGAACTTTTTGATGAATATGTTTTCGTTGCCAACGTTCCTTATCGGGTTGTGTTAAAAATGCTGGCTGATTCAACAAATTCATGGTTTGATAATGTATCGACACCAAAGATTGAAACGAAAAACGAGATAATCAGGAAAAGTTTGTCTGATGCATTAAGTGATTTGGAAAATAACTTTGGTAAAGAAATCAAGAATTGGCAATGGGGAAGTTTGCACAAAGCAACTTTTAAGCATTCATTTAGTGGTGCTTCTTCATTGATAGATAAGTTTATTAACATTGGTCCATTTGCGCTTGGAGGTGACGGTACGACGCTTTTTAACACTGAGTATTCATTCAGTGAAGGAATAAAATCATTTCCTCTCTTTAATCATGAACAGTTTGATAATGTTCTTGGACCAACGATGAGATATATTTTTGATTTTGCAAAACCAAATGAATTTCAAATGGTTTTAACAACAGGGCAATCTGGTAATTTTATGAGCGAGCATTACCGCGATATGTCCGATATGTGGCTTTGTGGAAATTATATTACAGTGAAGACTGATGAACAATCGATCAAAAGCAGCAAGAATGACCGACTTAGAATAGTTAAGAAATAAAAACAGTACTTAGAATCGAATCATTTTAGAGTTGATATCTGTGAAGATTAATCATAATTATGTTAAATTAGTTTATTAAAATAATATCGGGACTTAATGAAAGTAATAGAACATTTATCAAAAGCAAAAGATCCACTGATAAGTTTTGAAATTATTCCGCCGAAGAGAGGTGGGGATATTTATGGAATATTGTCTGTTCTAGATGATATAATGAAATACAAGCCACCGTTCATCGATATAACAAGTCATTCTGCTGAAGTTGTTTATGAAGAGACTCCTCACGGAATCAAAAAAAGAGTCAAGCGAAAAAGACCGGGAACTTTGGGTATTTGTGCTCTGATTCAAAACAAATATAATGTTGATGCCGTTCCTCATATTCTAACTAAAGGATTTACACGGGAAGAGACAGAAGATTTTCTAATCGAACTTAATTATCTGGGAATTCAAAATGTACTTGCTGTTCGAGGTGATGACAGCGGTTATGAAAAACCAATACCTGAAGGAAGAAGTGCAAATAAAACTGCCGCAGATCTTGTTCGCCAAATAGTTGATATGAATAAGGGTAAGTATCTGGAAGACAGCCTGCTCGATGCAAAACCTTCCAACTTTTGTATTGGTGTTGGTGGTTATCCTGAAAAGCATTTTGAATCACCAAGTTTAAAAACGGATATAAAATTCTGTAAGGAAAAACTTGATGCAGGTGCCGATTACGTTGTAACACAAATGTTCTTCGATAACAAAGTTTACTTTAAATATGTAGAACTTTGCAGGAAAGAAGGAATAACTGCATCAATTATTCCCGGTTTGAAAATATTGTCTGCCAAGTCTCATCTTATCAACATTCCCAAGAATTTTTATGTTTCACTACCTGACGAGCTTGTGGATGAGGTTACTGCTGCTAGGCTTGATCATGTTTTAGATATTGGGGTTGAATGGGCGGCTAAGCAAGTTGAAGAGTTATTGGATAAGAATGTGCCAAGTGTTCATTTTTATATAATGCAAAATTCGTTGCCCATAAAAAAATTAATGAATCGTCTTAAGTTGTTTAAAAAAATAGCTTAATAATTTTATTTCATGTTTAATTGAGTTTTTAGAAAAAATTATAATGATTAGAATTCCAAAAAAATATTCAAGTAAATTAAAATGGGGAGTTGCTGGATGCGGGCGTTTCGCAGAGAACACTTTTATTCCAGCATTTAAACTGCTTAGGAGAAGTGTTTTGCAATCACTTTATAGCCAAGATCTGAATCGTGCGAAATCTCTTGCTGATAAATTTGGGATTGAGAAGCACTTCAATGATTTTGACGAATTCTTAAAATCAGATATTAATGCAATTTACATCTCCAGTGTGAATGCAAACCATTACCAACAGGTGATTAAAGCTGCAAAAGCAGGCAAACATATTTTATGCGAAAAACCTCTCGCAATGAATTCATCAGAAGCTGAAGAAATGGTTAAAGTGTGCGAACAGAATAAGGTTCAGCTCACTATTAATTATGTTTACAGATTTCATCCTCTTATTATTAAAGCACGAGAAATCATTACAAATCAGATGCTTGGGAAAATTGTTTCTATAAATCTTAGTTTCAATATTAATTTTCCTCCAGGCAGCAATTTTCGATTTTACAAAAAGCAAAGCGGTGGCGGTGCTCTCAGAGATCTTGGGACACATATGATTGACTTGTTAAGATATTTTGGTGGTGAAATTATAAGTATTGACGGTGTGGTGGATAATGTAATTTACAAAAGTGAGGTTGAAGATTTTTCATGTGGGATTGTGAAGTTTGGAAATGGCGGATATGGATTTTTCAACGTTGCGTATAACAGTCAAAGAGCATTTAACAGAATTGAAATTTTAGGGCACAAAGGATCAGTAAGTCTTGAAAATTTAATCGGTGGCAGATTACTTCCTGCTAAAATGACAATAATTCTCGAAGGTGAAGCGAAGAAAGCATTTAGGAAAAGTGGTAATAAACAATTGAGTCTCCTTAGATCTGTACAAAAATCTTTTCTTAGTAACCACGCTCCGCTCGTTACAGGTCAGGATGGATTGGTGAACATAAGATTGATGGAGGAGTTAGAAACGAAATGTCGTTAGTGGAGAATCTTGTTCAAATTTGTAAAAAAGTTTACGAAAATAAATTTGTGTCGGCTTATGATGGAAATATTTCTACAAGAAAATCTTCCGATACGTTTCTAATTACTCGATCGGGTATATGTAAGGGTGAAGTTACTGAAAAAGATATTTTGGAAATTGGTTCAGATGGGGAAATTCTTTCAGGAACTGGAAAAGTTTCGACAGAATATAAATTACATTTATATTCTTATTCTAAACGACCGGAAGTAAATGCAGTAGTGCATTGTCATCCTATCTATGCTTCTGCTTTTGCTGTTTTTGGCGAAGGATTAACAAAACATATCTTTCCCGAAGTGGCCTTAACGTTAGGAAAAATTCCGCTTTGTGATTATGCTGCCCCATCGACTGATGAGCTTACTAAAACTTTGGATCCACATATTAATTTTAGCTGGGCATTTTTGCTTTGCAATCATGGAGCTTTAACATTAGGAAAAAATTTGAACGATGCTTATTATAAAATGGAAAAACTTGAACACACAGCTCAGATTATTTTTCTGGCGAGGATGTTGGGCGGTGAAAAAGAATTACATGTTGAGAAGGTTCAAGAATTGTTAAAAATTTCAAAAGATACATATTCAATTGATCAGGATTTAAGGAACATTTTTTGATAAAGGTTTATTCCTCAAAATTTTTTTCCGCTTAAACTCAATCACAATCATTCGCAGAAATGGATATTAGAAATTTAAAAATAGCATTAATTTTAGGAGGGACATCTCCCGAAAGAGACGTATCTAAGATGACGGGTCAATCCATCTATAAAGCATTGCTGTCCTTGGGTTGCGATCCGATTTTAATTGATCCGGCGGTTGGTATTAATCAACCAAAAGATAAAAGTGTTTTTTTTACTCATGAAGATAAATTAGAAATATCAAACTCAAATTATGTTAGAGTTATTAACTCAAAATTATGTGATAATATTGATATCGCATTTCTTGCATTACATGGGAAATGGGGTGAAGATGGAACGATCCAATCATTACTGGAATTACGGGGAATAAATTATACCGGTTCAAAAGTTTTGGCGAGTGCACTAGCTATGGATAAGATCATGTCTAAAATTTTATTTCAGCATTACAATGTAGTCACTCCCAAATGGGTGACAGTTGAGAACCACCATAATGATTATTCCTTGCTAGTTGAAAAAATTAAAAATGATTTTGGGTTTCCTTGTGTTGTAAAACCGAATGATCAAGGTTCAACCGTTGGGGTAACTATTTGTAAAAATGAAGAGCAGCTTCCTGCAGCTTTCGATCTTGCAAAAAGTTATTCAAATAGAATTTTAGTGGAGGAGTTCATTGATGGGCATGAAGTAACAGTTGCAGTTTTAGATAATCAACCATTGCCAGTATTAGAAATTATACCCAAGCACAATGTGTATGATTATGAATGCAAATACACAAGCGGTATGAGCGAGTATAAAGTTCCAGCGCAAATTCCAGATGATGTTGCTAAACAAATACAAGCACAAGCATTAGCTGCTCATGTTTCGCTAGGGTGTGAAGTTTATAGTCGAGCAGATTTTCGTTTGAGCAATGAAATGATACCTTATTGTCTTGAAGTAAATACTTTGCCCGGGATGACGTCTACAAGCTTGGTACCGAAAATGGCGAAAGCTACTGGCATTAGTTTCGAAGAATTAGTTGAAAAAATAATTTTATTGAGTTTAAAATAATGCTCAAGAAAAATAAAATTGTAAAATACGTTCTCCTTTTAATTGGTTTGATGGGATTAGGGCTTTTAATTTTTAACGATTCTGGATTTGTTAAATATCTGAAGTTGAAAAATGAAGTCGAAGAATTGAGGAACGAAGCAAGCAAAAAAGAAATTGACAATAAAAACCTTGAAGCGGAAATTGATTCTCTTGAGAAAAAAAACCCTGCTAAGATTGAGCAAGTTGCAAGAGAAAGGTACGGAATGATGAAAAAGGGAGAGAAGGTTATAAAAGTAGAAGAGAAATAAAAGTTTTAATTGAAAATATTTTCGATGTCAAAAAATCAGATACCACGAATTCCGTTAGCAGAAAGAGTTCGTCCTAAAAATATTAGTGAATTCCAAGGGCAAAAAGAACTTTTAGGTGTTGGGAAACCAATCAGATTGATGATTGAGAAAGACACATTAAGTTCTTTTATTCTATGGGGTCCACCTGGTTCAGGAAAAACTACAATTGCTAAAATAATAGCAAATCAAACTAACTCAGATTTTCATCAAATAAATGCTGTATCTTCTGGAGTTAAAGAAGTACGTGCAATAATTGAGCTTGCAAATCTTAATAAACTCCAGAATAAAAAAACAATTCTTTTTATTGATGAAATTCATCGCTTTAATAAAGCACAGCAAGATGCGTTACTAAATGCAGTAGAATCTGGACTAATTATTTTAATTGGCGCTACAACAGAAAACCCAAGTTTCGAAATAATACCAGCGCTCCGTTCGCGTGCAAGGATTTTTGTGCTAGAACCACTAACCAAAAATGATCTGAAAAGTATTTTAGATTTTGCCTTACAGAAAGATGAATATCTTTCCAAGTTAGAGGTAAATGAGATTGATGTTGAATTTTTAATTTTCCTTTCCGGAGGAGATGCCAGAATAATGTTGAATATCCTCGAAGCAGCAATCACTCAAGAGATTGACCGAAAGCCTATAATAATTAACAAAGAAATTTTAGAAAATGTAATTCAGAAGAAAAACATTTTATATGATAAAGATGGTGAAGAACATTATAATGTCATCTCTGCCTTCATAAAAAGTGTAAGAGGAAGCGATCCTGACGCAGCATTATACTGGCTTGCAAGAATGCTTGAAGGTGGTGAAGATCCTTTATTCATTGCGAGAAGATTAGTGATTCTTGCTTCAGAAGATATTGGTAATGCTTCACCAAACGCTTTGGTTCTTGCTGAAGCTGCATTCTCTGCGATTGATAAAATTGGAATGCCTGAGGCGCGGATAATTTTAGCACAATGTACAACATATCTTGCAAGTTGTCCCAAAAGTAATGCTGCATACTTAGGAATTGAAAGAGCGATGGGTGATGTTCGTAATAAACCTATGTATCCTGTCCCAATCCATTTAAGAAATGCACCAACCAAGTTAATGAAGGAAATTGGTTACGGTAAGGAGTACAAATATCCCCATGATTTTAAAGATCATTTCTTGTTGGAAAACTACTTTCCTGATAAGCTTGAGAACACCCAATATTACTTTCCAACAGAAAATGGGCAAGAAAAGAACCTTAGGGATAGACTTATGACCTTATGGAACAATAAGAAAAAATATTAATTATTTTGGAAGAGTTTTTCAAGGGATATAATTTTTGTTAAATTTTTATGAATGTCTTTCCAGGTAATTGCTTTACTACTCCTTTAAATTCAAGTGATAGTAAGTGCACAAGACAATCTGAAGTTGAAAGATTTGCTTTTGATGCCAGTAAATCTATTTGTATCGGTTCTTCGTTTAGATGAGCAAGAATTTTTTCTTCAAACAAATTTAATTCAATATCAGGTTTGGGAATATTCTTTCCGATTACAGGTTTTAGTTTCAGTTCAAGTTCGATTAAAATATCTTCGGCAGACCTTATTAATTCTGCCTCGCCTCTTTGAATCAGTAAATTAGTTCCTTCGGACTGATGACTTCCAAGATTTCCAGGAACAGCAAAAACTTCTCTGCCTTGATCGAGTGCTAGGGCTGCTGTCTGCATAGCACCTCCTGTAATTCCCGTTTCGATTATTACACATCCAAGTGACAAACCGGAAATTATCCTGTTGCGTTTCGGAAAATTCACAGCATCGGGCTTAGTGTCTAAATTGTATTCAGTTATCACAACACCTGATTCTGAAATCTCATCATATAATTTTTTGTTTTCGGGAGGGTAGATAACATTTAATCCTGAACCCAGCACGGCAATGGTTCTGCTTTTATTTTTTAA
The DNA here is from genome assembly GCA_964391015.1 of uncultured Ignavibacteriaceae bacterium. Lineage (GTDB taxonomy): Bacteria > Bacteroidota > Ignavibacteria > Ignavibacteriales > Ignavibacteriaceae > XYD12-FULL-36-8. The sequence goes on along the minus strand of CAYMKU010000001.1, from coordinate 228,799 downwards.
GGTAATTCTATGTGCTATTGAATCAATACCGCGAGCCATTCCGCTTATAATAGTAATTTTTTGTTGTGCAAGATCAGTTACAATTTTTTCCGCTTGTATTTTTCCATAATTCGTTGGTTGCCTAGTGCCAACTACTGCAATTGAATAATCATCTAAATTGCTAAACTTCCCCTTGACGTAAAGAAAAATCGGTGGGTCGTATATTTTTCTTAGAATAGATGGGTATTCTTCATCCCACAAAGTAATTAGTAAGCCATTAATTTTGAATAGCTGTTCAAGTTCAGTTTTAACTGAATTTTCAATTTCGCTTCGGTGATCATAACAGCGATGAATTCGCTGTGCAAGTTGTGTGCTCAAACCTTCAACTTCCACCAGATCGTGGATACTGGAAGCAAAGACTTTCTCTGTAGAATGAAATTTGGCGAGTAAGTTTTTAACTCTTCCAACTCCAATCCCTTCTATGGAGATTAAAAGTCTTAAATCAATAATTTGTTGGAGATTCAGATTAGCCAAGATTTTCGGATATTAATTTACTTGTCGTTGTAATTTATGTTTATTAGTTCCTATATACTCTATAGATTAACATCACAAATTTGTTTATAACGATAAGTCTTTAAATAAAAGATCAGCTTATACCAATTCGTATGGGAAATAATGTTATTAGCTTTTAACTTCTGTACTTTTATTTGTATCGTCTTTTCTCTTTGCAAATATTGAAAGCGGGAATATTAAGATATAAGCAATTACTAGAATGATAGGTGAGAGTATTAGTGATTCCGTGCTGTTCCATGAACCAAGACTCATTACATAATATCCGATGATAAGAAGCGCAAAACCTAAAAACAGAAAAATGTAATTTTTCTTATCCCAATAGATACTGAAAGGTGAAACTAAGTTTTTCTTAGCTGTGACAGATTTTTTTTTGATTTTTTGAGCCATAAAATTCCTTGTTAAATAAATAAAGCCCAGTGCATGGGGTTATCACTGGGCTCGACTCACTTATTATCAAAGGGCAGGGGAGAACCCTTTGAAGAGTCATACGAAATATAAATTGATGTTAGCTATTTGTCAAGAATGCAAGGCTATTTGCTAATTTGATAAACAATCTTTCTGATAGTATCAAACTGTAAATACGGGTATTCTTCCCGGATAGCATCTATGGCATCTCCAGCGCTTATTTTGTTGGCGCGTAGTTGTTTAAACTTTTTCCGGATTTGGTAATCGCGAACTGATTTCTCATCGATAAGACCATGAGAGTTTAATAAATCATAGATATCATCACTAATGAGGTCAGAAAGGGGATTATCTATTTTTGCTTTGATAGTATTCATACGATCCTTCCTTTTTTTGTTGTTACTAATTCCTTAAGAAATCGGTATCTAAAATTGTTATATGTTTCCTTTCGGTTATTTTATATCAATTAAGCAACAAAAAACCGACCAGAGAAATTCCCTAAATCGGCGTAAATTTGCTACTCTGGTAAAATTCTTTAAAATTTTAATTCAGTAGCAAATTCTAGATAAAAAATCCTTTCATTATTTAGGTTCTAAAATATAATAATAATCTTTAATGTCAATAGTATATCCAACATTTAAATTGTGACATTCTTAAAGTGGGGCAGCTTTACTTTACTAAATATCATGTCAAGTTGATTGGAATTAAAAGAATATTTCTTTGAAATTAAAAAGATGACGTATACAAGCAATCTGCAGTATCCATAAAAAATTATAAAATTGGTGAGCATCAATTGTTTTTGAATAAATTTTTACAATACATATCTTTGTTCAAGAACATTAAAGATTTAATGCATAAATAATAAGATTTTTGTTCTTAAAAAGATGAATAGTTTAAATAGTAAGAAAAGTTTTACAGATTATCTTACCGTACTAATAAAATGGAAAAAATTTCTTTTTATTACGTGGGGTACCATTGTCCTTTCAACAACCATTGTAACATTCCTAATTCCGGTTACGTATCGAGCAACTGCTACGGTTATGGTTCCTCCAGAATCATCTGCCGGGTTATCAGGTTTAGGTGGTATTCTGTCAGGCAAATCTTCAAGTGTTTCGCTTGGATCTAAATTGTTCGGGGTAACTTCAACTTCAGAAGATGTATTGCTAGGTATTTTGAACAGTCGTTCCGCTATAATAAATGTTATCAATAAGTTTGATCTTTTTAAATATTATGATATCAATGACTCAAACTTCGATAAAATTGTTAAAGTATTTAGAAGCGACGTATCTTTTGAAACGAATGAGTTTGGGATGATTGATATCAATGTTATAAATAAGAATCCCAAACTTTGTGCTGAAATGGCAAACTATATTGTAAAACTCTTAGATAGTCTCAATATTAAATTGAATATCGAAGCAGCTCATAATAATAGATTGTTTATTGAAAATAGATATTGGAAAACTAAAACAGACTTGAAAAGTTTTGAAGACTCGATGTATATTTTTCAGAAAAAATATGGCATCTTTGCAGTTCCGCAACAAATAGAAGCAGCTATAAAATCTTCGACTGAGATAGAATCCGAATTGATTAAAAAAGAAATGATGTATGATATTGTTAAAAGTCAATATGGAATTAATTCACCACAAATCAATTTGCTGAGCGAAGAGATAAAATTGTTAAGGGAAAAGGTTGCTGAGCTTAAAAGTTCCTCCAATCTATCTTCAAAATCCAATATTCTGATCCCGTTTTCAAAATTTCCGGATATTTATCTATCCTACTATAAAATATATCGTGATATAGAAATTCAAAATAAACTTTTGGAATTTGTGCTTCCGATGTACGAACAGGCTAAAGTTGAGGAACAAAAAAGTATTCCAACGATAATGGTGTTAGACCTGGCTTCTCTGCCGCAGCTAAAACATGCGCCAAAACGCTCATTAATAATTTTTGGGATAGCTGTGCTTTCACTCAGCTTTTTGCTGCTGATTATTTTTCGCGGGGATATTGTATTTAACAGGGTGACTGCTCAAAATAGGTTTGAAGAGATTGAAAGTAAATTTTACAATTCACTTCAAAGATTATTTCATTTCAACGTTAGATGATATTACTTTTTATTTTTTCTTTTTCAATTTTATTTATCGTAATTAGTAAACACTTTTTTCGAAATTGGTTTAATCCAGTTTCAATCTATACATTTGTTTGGGGCGGTATGTTATTCCTTTATGAACTAAGACTTCTGAAGTACATTCCATTAATTCCAGAAGTGTGGTTTATTATTATTGTTACATACCTAGTTTTTTTCTTCGGCGCAGTCACACCATTAATTGCAAGAGGATCGAGAATCCGGTCAGGATCGGAACCTAGCAAAAGCTATTTCCAATTATTTAACGGCGATGGAAAATATTTGGCTTATGCAATTTTGATTCTCGGAATTGTCGGATTGATCGGGACATTTCATAGCTGGTATATTTTATTTCAGAAATATGGTACGATCACCAAAATTCTACTGTCAGCAAATGAAATTTATAAAATAAGGAACGAGAGAAATATTGGGGGAATGATTCCTTACCAGGCAGGAATAAATTACGCCGGAATAGTGTTAGCAGGTGTTTACACGGGTTATAAAAATAGGATTTCACTTGTTGCGCTTTTGCCGCTTCTGGCTGCAATGCTTCATGATCTTGCTTATTTCGCCAGGGTTGGAATTTTGATTTCTTTCGTTCTCTTCATTACATCGTTTTTTCTTTATCGAAATTATTTAAAAATATTTTTTTCCATAAATAGAAAAAAAATTATTTCATTTGTCATATTAATTGTTTTAATTGTTGTAGTTTCTGCTTCAACCGTCAGAATTTTTAGGGGTTCGTATGAGCGGTATAGAGGAACTGATAGGCAACTCGCAGCGTTTAAATCTGGTTTGATAATAACTCCTTCAATCTACCTTTATTTATCAGCCCACATCGGAGTCTTTAGTAAATTTTTTGATAAGGATGTTGAGGATACAAGAATCGGTGAAAATACATTGGCTCCAATTTATAATTTTTTAGCAAAGTTTGCTCTCGTTGAAAAATCTCCGTTTCATCAAAAAGGCTACTTCATACCAATGTGGTCAAATTCTTCAACATACTTACGCGAAACTTATGCAGACTATGGATTGTTAGGATTATTTGTCATTCCTTATTTTCTTAGCTTTCTTTCGACAATCCTCTACATTAAATTTTTTGAAGAAGGGAGTTTTAGTGCCTTTATTTTATTGACAAGTTTACTGACGGTTATTTTTATTTCTTTTTTTTCTCTAATTATACGTGGACCCGATCTATACTCTGCAATAATGATTTTGTTTGTTGTGGTCTCGATTATCTTTCGTGTAACAAAAAATAATTCTTTATATAAGAATTTGTAAGAACAGCATTTGTTTAGTAAAGCCAGCTTTTTTGTTCGTTCCATTTCACAAGTTGCCATCGCAAATTTCATTACGAAACCCCTTTGGTTATTACTTTTTATTTATGCGGCTCGTGCTCTTGGGCCTTATCAATTTGGCATTTATACATTTTCGTTTTCAATAGTTGTAATTTTATCAATAATTATAGATTTTGGTTTTGATTACATCACCATAAGGGAAATTTCGGTGAAGAAAGATTTGCTTAATCAGTATGTAAGCAATATTCTTTTTTACCGGGTTACGGTTTGCGCTTCACTTATTTGTTTAATTTCCCTCTATAATCATTTTTTCGCGACATTCGATACAACAACACTTACGGTCGTTATCTTGCTTTTGTTTTTCCAATCAACTGTACTTCTTCTCCAATTTTTTAGGTCGGCGGTATCCGCGCTTCAATATTTCAAAATATTTTCACAGATGTTGATTTTTGAAAAGCTCATCTTAATCTTCCTTGGCACGGTAAGTTTAATAATATCACCCAATCTGAAATTATTTATAGCAGCTTTGTTATGTGGAAATGTAATAACTACAATAGTATTCTTATTCGTTCTGAAAAGGAAATTGCAGTTTATTTTTAATTTACCTTCGCTTCAAGCGATAAAATATTTAATTAAAAGCTCACTTCCTCTTCTGATAATGAATATTTTTATTATGGCTTACTTTAGGATAGATGTAATCTTCCTTAATTGGTTTGTGAGCGACAAGAGCATAGTAGGGATTTACGGCTCTATCCACAGAATAATAGAGATGTATTTTTTAATACCAACGATTATAATGTCAACCGCATATCCTATTATAACTAAATCGCTAAGTGAAAATAAAGAGTATGTTATTTCTTTAATAAATAAAATTTTGAAATTGATTTCATTAGTCACTCTCCCAATTGTATTTGTTATTTCTTTTAATAGCTATGAATTCAATCTGCTATTATTTGGAGAGAAATATAAGATTGGTTATTCGGGACTTACCTACATTGTGTGGACGATCCTACCGCTCGGTTTTAACTATTTACTTGGACACGTTCTTATTGCGATTAATAAGCAGAAATATTGTGCAATTTCTTTGATTGTTGCTTCGGCAGTTAATATTGTACTAAACATTGTTCTTATACCATACTTGTCATTTGTTGGGACCTCAATATCATTGTTTGTTACTGAGTTTGTCATATTCCTTTTCTACAGTTATTTCGTTAATAAGTATTTAGGAAGTCTGAAGTTGTTCGATTTGATAATAAAAGTTTTCGTGATCATATTCTTAGTTTTCATATTTCATTTTGTTACTGAATCCCTTTACAAACCCAATACAGTAGTAAATGCAATTGGCTTATTAATTATTACCGCGGTTCTTTTTAAGATATTTAATCTTTTTGATTTTGCATCTCTAAAGAATTTATTAAATCAAAGAAAAGCAGTATAAGCCCATTCTTTTAATAATGGAGTATTTCAGATTTATAATATCGTTTGCCGTAACTAAGCTAATAAAAGTTATCAAGTGGAAAAAAGAAGATAGCTATAAAGAAATTTTACTTGTAAGATTGGATCATTTAGGTGATGTGGTTTGTACGCTCCAAGCAATAAAAAATATTCGTGATAATTATAGGAATGCACAAATAAGTCTTATAACAGGAATTTGGAATCAAGAATTATTTCTGAACAACAAACTGATTGACGAATTGATTATCTATAACAGCCCTGCTTTTTGCCGAGACAAAAGCCAAGCTACCAGATGGAAGGAAAAATTCTATTTAACTGTTAAACTTTTCAAAAAGAAAATTGATTTGGTTATAGGATTCAGAGATGATTTTTTCACAATTATACTATCAATTTGTCTTCTGCCTAAGAATCGTTTCGATAGAGGGACAGTGAGAATAACTGATAAAATAAAAAGTGCTTTTCTTAGGAAAGCAGAAGGATCATCTGCTGAACATGAGATTGAAACGAACTACAAAATAGTCCAATCAATTCTAAAAGATTATGTCGAGCACACTTTTCTGCTTGATTTTTCCGATATTGAAAAATTGTGGTTTAATAATTTTCTTTCAGATAACAATTTGTTGGCGAAACAATATGCAATAATTCACCCTGGTGCTTCCTGGAAATTTAAAAGATGGGATTCTATAAACTTCAAAAAGGTTTGCCAATATATCTTCGATAAGTATGCAACGCCGTCAATTCTAATTGGATCACAAGTCGAAAAGAAAATTGGAGAGATTATTAATAAAGATAATAACATATATATTCATGATTTTATCGGTAAATTGGAGTTGCGGCAATCAATGCAGTTAATAATAAATTCAAAGATTGCCATTTGTAATGACAGCAGTCCCATGCACATTGCTGCTCAAGCAGGAATTCCTACAATAGGAATTATGGGTCCTGGTGATATAGAAAAATTTGGACCACGAGGTAAGCAAGTAAAGTTTCTTCACAAAAAGGTAGATTGTTATCCGTGTGCTCAAATAGAATGCAAATATCCTGATGCGCCATGTGTAAACTTAAACAAGGTGGAGGAAGTACAAAGTTTGATAGATGTTTTTTTAGAACGAAGATTGAATTAATCGGTTTTACCTTTAAGATTACTTTTGTTGAATAAAATTAAATTCTGAAAAATGTAATTATTACTTCAATATACTAAATGAAATTAATTTATTTGATCAGCTTATTATTTATGTCTTTCCCGGAGATTAAAATTTTGGGGTTAGAGCTTTATTTTGAAACTTGCCAGTACACTAGTGTTGGTGTCAACGATGATGAACTTAATGTTTTAGATTTTGGTGCTGTTGGTGATGGAATTCATGATGATACAGATGCAATTGAAAAAGCGATTCAACATGTAAAATCTGTACAAAAAAAAGTAAATGGTCTTGGTACTAAAATATATTTCCCTCGAGGTGTTTATCTTATTAGCAGAACACTCAAAGTGCCCCCACAAACTAATATTTATGGATCAGGCGGAACTTTTAATCAAGAACATTATGGAAATCGCGAAGATTTATATAAGCATCAGCCTGTAGTCATTAAACTGGCAGATAATTCAAATTGCAATATGATCGGACCGGATTATTCATCAGAAATATTCTCTCCACTCGAAAGTGTTATTATTGAAGGAATTGCCTTGGATGGAAATAAATTTTATCAGGAGAACGGCATCTACAATGGAATTTTTGTAAAAGATCTTCCTTCAGAAATAAGACCAAACTTCATTGTACGAAATGTTTTTATCTTTAATGTGAGAGGAAACGGATTTTATTTTGGAAGAAATATCAGTGAATATGTGCTCGAGAATATTTTTTCCGTGTTCAATGATTTAAATGGTTTCTACTTTGAAAAAAATGAAGATGTAAATCTAACTCGTGTTGGCGCTGGAGGAAATAAAAGCAATGGTTTCTATATACAAGAATGCAGTGCATTTAGGTTCATAAATACTGATGCCTGGGTAAATCAAATGAATGGAATTAAAATTGAATCATCCGGCGGTCTAAAATTTACTGTTCTACAGTGTGATAATAACTTTCAGAATGGATTGTACATTAAAAATTCTGCCATGCTTAATTTCATTTCAGCTACTTTTCAAAGTAATTCGCGTTTGAATTGGCAATATCAGGATAGGCCTGGTAAATTCACGCCTGAATTTAGCGAAGTACTATTAGATATTAATTCCTCCGAGGGATTCGGAAGCTATGGGGTAATCTTTTGTTGCTGTCAGTTCGGTTGCATGGACTTAACAAGAAAAACAAGTTATGGGATTTATGATGCATCTGTACAAACAAGATCCAATCTAATGGTAGCTTGTAAATTTATTGAGGGGAGTTTTACGATGGGTGCTGTTAATAGAGCTGTTCAAGAAAATTATCAGTTATCCAATAATTCTGGCGGATTAGAGGGTGAGAGTGATTTTGTAAATCCAGTATCATTTGTTCACTTAATTGCAAACAACTCTGATAATATTTTTTATCTTAAGAAAGAGCATCAAACTCTCTTTATTAATACTCACAACTCAGATTGCATAATTAAATTGCCAATGACTTCAGAAATCCCTCTTGGCAAGCACTATGAGATTATTAAAGAATCAGATGAAAACATTATAAGAGTAGAATCTGCACAAGATAAAAACATTAATGAGGGTTTGAGCGAATTTATCTCTGGCGAAAAATCATGGGAGAAATTGACAATTATCAACGCAGGGGATAAGTGGATCATCCTTCAATAAGAAAAATATCAGGTAATCTTTTAATCAATTTCCTCGGTAAGAATTTATAAATCCACTAAAATATTTTTATATTTTTCTTGTCCTAATCCATTAAAGTTTTACAGGTGTTTAGGCAAAATTAAATTGCGAAAATAATTGATGCTCAAATGAAAATATTAATTATTTCTCCTCAGATTCCTCTTCCACAGACCGATGGAGGAAAGCGAAGCATTTTTGGTTTGATTAAATATCTACACAAAAGGGGACACCAGATTGATTTTGTTACTTATAGAAAAAAGTCAGAATTAAACGCAGCTATTCCAATATTAAAAGAATTTTGCACACCTTATATATTAGACATTCAGACAGAGAATAATTTTATCGGAGCTGTACTAAATTTGTTTTCTCCAATTCCTTATAATGTGTCAAAATATCGTCGCAAACAAGCTGAGCAGCTCGTTCAAACTTTATTAACAGAACATAAGTATGATGTTGTTCAGATACATAATGTACATATGGCATGGCTTGTTGAAGTAATCAAAAATGTTAGTAAGACACCAGTTGTTTTACGAGAAGAAAATGTTGAAATGATTATTATGAAGAGATTTTTTGAAAATGAAAAAAATATTTTTCTGAAATATTTCGCCAAGATACAATATCAAAAATTTATAAAATATGAACCAAGATTGTGCGAAAAGTTTGATAATTGCATTATGATATCAAAAGAAGACGAACAAACATTAAAAAAAATGAATCCGCAAATTAAAACCTCTGCAATACCATCTGGAGTTGATTTTGAAAATATCGTAATTTATAATTCTAAAAAAATTGAGCATTCTTTAGTTCATATAGGCAATATAGATTGGCCGCCTAATTATGACAGCTTACAATGGTTTGTTAGTGATATCTTTCCAAAAGTTGTCAATATTTTTTCTGATGCAAAATTATATGTCTATGGTGGGGGTGATTACAAAAGAATTAGAATAGACGCGTCGTTAAATAATAATATTATATTTAATGGATACGTTGAAAATATTTGGAAAGAAATTTCTGATAAAGCACTGGCAGTCATTCCATTAAGAATTGGCAGTGGTATTCGAATTAAAATTCTTGAAATGTTAGCTCACGGGCAACCAATTATAACGACCGAAATAGGCAAAGAGGGGATTGATGTTGAAGATGGTCGGCAGTTGTTAATAGCTGATTCTAAAAAAGATTTTATCGATAAAATTTGCAGGTTCTTTAATGGTGAATACAACAGTAGAATATTATCTGAGAGAGGCGAGATATTTGTAAAACAAAATTATGATTGGGATCATATTGTTTCACAGTTCGAAAAAGTCTACTCGGATTTTAATGATTGATTTTGTTTAATTCTATCAAATTGACTCAAAGTGAAATCATACAAATCACATAAGAATTTTATAATAATAAGTCAGTACTTCCCACCGGAAATTGGGGGTGGATCACAAAGAAGTATTGGATTTGCAGAAGAATTAAGAAATTTGGATCTGAATGTTAGTGTAGTAACTCCGTTTCCAACCTACTTGATGAATAAAGACAATATTAAAACCAAATTCAAATTATTTGAAAAGCATATTGAAGATGGCCTCACTATCTATCGCACGTTTGTTTATGCGTCTGATAGAGGTAGTTTTTTAAAGAGAATTTTATATTACTTGTCATTTATGTTTTCGTCAACTCTGGTTACACTATTTGAAGTGCCCCAAATAGATTGTGTGTTAACAATCTCACCACCATTGTTTACAGGTGTAGTTGGTTTTATTATAAAATTTTTTAAGTCAGCAAATTTTATTTTTGATGTTGGAGATTTATGGCCGGAATCAGCAATACAGCTTGGGTTTTTAAGAAGTCCTATAAGTATTTGGTTATCCGAACAGCTTGAAAAGATCATCTATAACCGAAGTGATTCGATAAATGTTGTGACTGAAAGAACTTTAACTTCACTTCAATTTAAACATCCAAGAATAAAAAATATTAATCTAGTGCCAAATTTTGTCAACACTAAAATTATTATGAAAAAAGAAAAAGATTCCCAATTGGTGAATAAATATAACTTAGAGGGGAAAATGGTCTTCGGATATGCTGGTAATTTGGGAAGTGCACAAGGCATGAAAATAATAACAGAAGCCGCAAGGTTGACCATTGAAAATGCTAAAATAGTATTTATTATAATTGGAGATGGCATTGAACGAAGTATTTTAAAAAGCGAGATAATGAAATATGGACTTCATAATGTACTATTAATTCCACCTGTCAATCGATCAGAAATATCCAAGTTTATTTCTCTATTTGATGTTATGATCATTCCTCTCGTGAAGAATTCTCTCTTTACAATGACCGTACCTTCAAAATTATATGAAAGCATGGCAGCAGAGATACCTGTCCTGCTTTGTGTTGATGGCGAAGCAAGAAGCATTATAGAAAAATATAATTGCGGTATTTTTGTTGAACCTGAAAATTCAATTATGCTAGCCGAAAAAATTTTCTACCTTTACAATAATCGAAATTTAATTGCAGAACTAGGTAAAAATGGTAGATTAGGTGCTATGATAGAATTTGATAGGGAAAAAATTATTACGGCTTTTTTTAAAAGTCTAGTTTTTAATGAAAAAACACACTGAAAAACTACTAATTCTCTCTACGGATTTTCTCACAATCAATCTTGCGGGAATAATTTATTTTATGCTGCGGGTGAAAACTGGGTGGTTTGAAATGCTCATTATGCCGGAGTTATTTGTTCCGATTTTCATAGTATATTTTTATTGGGTTATCATCTTCACTTTTGTTGGAATGTATAGAACATGGTTTGCCGCTTCGCGTTTCGATGAAATATCAACTTTGTTTAAGGCATCATTTGTGGGAATTTTCATTTTATTCTTTGCAATATTTTTTGACGATTATTTTCATGGAGTAGAAACAGGTAATCGGATTTTAATTTTTATTTACTGGGGAATATTTTTTGTATTGGTCAGTGCGGGTAGAATTTTCATTCGAAGTTTCCAACGAAAATTATTGATAGAAGGAGTTGGAAGAAGAAATGCGCTGATTGTTGGCTTTAATGACAAGGGAAAAGAAATTCATGACCAAATGCTTCAGCATCGTGCGTTAGGTATAGATGTGAAAGGTTTTGTTTCGCTTAAAGAAACTTGTGAGCCGGTTTTCCATAAAAACGTATCGATAATTGGAAATGTTGAGGATTTGCCAAACTTAATTGATAAAACTTCGTCAAAGGAAGTGATACTTGCTCTTGAAAGAGAAAATCATGATATGCTTATCGATATTATATCAAAGTGTGAACCAAAAAATATAAACATGAAAATAGTTCCTGATTTATACGAGATATTAAGCGGGCAAGCGAGAACATCTCAGATTTATGGAGTTCCACTAATTGATATTATGCCTCAGCTAATGCCTGAGTGGGAAAAAAGATTAAAGCGAATCCTCGATATTATCGTCTCCCTTTTCATTTTAATTATCAGTTCTCCTATAATTTTACTAGCAGCAATTGCAATTAAGATTGACTCTAAAGGTATGGTATTTTTTAAACAGGAGAGATGTGGGCTGAATAATAAGACATTCCGAATCATAAAATTCCGTTCGATGGTTCAAGATGCAGAAATAAAAACTGGTCCTGTTTGGTCACAAAAAGGTGATCCTAGAATTACGCGTGTAGGAAAAATAATAAGAAAGTTAAGAATAGATGAGATTCCGCAGATGCTAAATGTTCTTCGAGGAGAAATGAGTTTAGTTGGCCCAAGACCAGAACGCCCTTTTTTTGTAGAAAAGCTGTCTGAAGAAATTCCTTATTATAGAAGACGATTGAAAGTTAGGCCTGGAATTACTGGTTGGGCACAAGTAAAACATAAATATGATGAATCAATCGAAGATGTTAAAATTAAGCTGCGGTATGATCTATTTTATATTGAAAACATGTCCTTAAGAATGGATTTTAAAATTCTGTTTAGGACAGTTTTTGTTGTGTTATTTGCTCGAGGTCATTACAATTAAATTTTTATCTTTGTTTATCTTAATCTTAAGTTTACCTTGAGTTTGAAAAGTCGTATAAGTAAAATCAATTTATGCAAGAAAAATCAATAATAATTATCCCTACATATAACGAGCTTGAAAATATTCGGAGGATTATTCCCGATATTTTAGGTCGGTACGATGAAGTTGATGTTTTGATTGTGGATGACAATTCGCCTGATGGGACAGGTGTTTTTGTTGAGCAATTAGCGAATGGATCTAACCGTATAAAACTGATTAAACGACCAAGTAAAATGGGGCTTGGTACAGCATATATTCAGGGTTTTAAGTTTGCACTTCAGAATGGATACGAATATATCTTCGAAATGGATGCAGATTATTCTCATGATCCGAAAGAAATTAAAAATTTTTTAGATAATATTAAAAATTGTGATCTTGTTTTGGGTAGTCGTTATAAAACAGGTGTAAACGTTGTCAACTGGCCCATGCGAAGACTAATGCTGAGTTACTTTGCAAATGGTTATACTCGATTTGTAACTGGATTACCTGTTCGCGATGCAACTGGTGGATTCAAATGTTTCAGACGGAAAGTGTTGGAATCAATTGATCTTGATTCAGTGAAATCAAATGGCTATGCATTTCAAATTGAAATGACATTCAAAGCGTTTAAAAAAGGATTTCGAATTGTAGAGATTCCCATAATTTTCATCGATAGATTTCAAGGTTCTTCAAAAATGTCTAAAAAAATTGTACGTGAAGCTGTTCTTATGGTTTGGAAGCTGAGGATTCGTAGTTCTCTCGGTATTCTTTAATCTGGATAATGAAGTGGAATTATCTATAATAATAGTTAACTACAATGTTAAGGAATTTCTTCAGAACTCAATTCATTCCCTTCAGAAAGCCGCATCTAAAATTGAACATGAAATAATAGTCGTTGACAACGCTTCAGATGATGGAAGCGTAGAGTTCATTCGCGAAAAATTTCCTCAAATAAGATTAATAGTCAACCAGGCAAATCTTGGATTCTCCAAAGCAAACAATCTTGCCTTAAGGACAACAGAAGGCAAATTCATTTTGCTAATTAATCCTGACACGATAGTGAGTGAAAATACTATTACTAAGATGATTGAATTTTTCAATTCGCATTACGATGCAGGATTAGCAGGCTGTAAAATCTTAAATCCAGATGGTTCATTACAACTTGCATGTCGCAGAAGTTTTCCTGGTCCGTGGACATCATTTTGTAAAGTGACTGGTCTTAGTAATCTATTCCCGCATAGTAAATTATTTGCTAGATATAATCTTACTTATTTAGATGAAAACTCCACTTACGAAGTTGATGCAATTTCCGGCTCATTCATGATGATGAAAAGAGAAGTTTATCAAACTGTTGGTGGGTTTGATGAACAATTTTTTATGTATGGCGAAGATTTGGATTTTTGTTATCGGACCCAAAAAAACGGTTACAAAGTTTATTACTACCCTGGTACTCAGATAATTCATTACAAAGGTGAAAGTACCAAAAGAAGCAGCTTAGATGAAACAAAATATTTCTACAACGCAATGCATCTTTTTGTAAAGAAACATTTTTCTTCGTCTTTTCTTGTCGAAATAATTCTTCGCTCAGCTATCTGGTTCAGAAAAATCTTTGCATTTCTTGGTAGAAGAAAACTTGCGCTCATTGCAATAATATTTGATATTTTCTTCTTTAATCTTTCATTGCTATTAGCAGAGAAATTGTACCTTAGGTTTACTAGTTGGCATGGTTTTCCCGAATGGAGTTATCCAGTAATTCTGATGATACCGGTAGGTATCCATGTATCAGTTGCTGCATTAGCTGGAGTTTATCGAAAAAATTCTTTCTCAGTTCTCCGAAACAGCGGAGCTATCCTAATTAGTTTCTTTATAATTTCATCTTTAACTTTTTTTTTCAAACAGTTTGCATACAGCCGGGCAGTTTTTCTGATTACTTATATTCTTCTGTTACTTTCATTGGCATTATGGCGAATTATACTTAAACTATTCTTTAAGATTGGATTAGAAGTTGCTCCTTCAAGAAAACGGACTTTGGTTGTAGGTACGAACAAAACTGCAGTGATGATTGCAGAGAAGCTTCAAAAAAAGTTTGTTGAGGATCATATCATTCAAGGATTAATCAGCTCTTCTCACAAAGATATTGGGAACGATCTTGAAAATTATAGGGTTGTTGGCAGCTTAGATAATATCAATAAAGTGATTGCTGACAAAAAAATTAATGAAGTAATCTTTTCACCTGATGAATTATCCTATACAGATATGATGTCTGTTGTATCGCATAATACCCATGATGGAGTAGAGTTCAAGCTCATAGGCAGCAATCTGGATTTTCTCGTTGGGAAAGCATCCGTATCGGTTTTGGATGACATTCCTTTAATAGATATTAAATTGAACATATCAAACCCCGTTTCACAATTCATCAAATTCGCCATGGATTACTCATTAAGTGCGTTTGCTTTGATATTTATTTATCCTTTGATATATTTGATTTCGAAGGTTGACCATAAGCAAACTGATTTTAGAAAATTTATTCGGCAAATTCCAAGAATCTTTAATGGAAAAATCAGTTTAGTAGGAACTCAAAATGAATACGATACCTCGAAAGTATATCTTGGAAAAAAGGGACTAACAGGCTTGTGGTATCTTGAAAAAGACTCAACAAACTCCGGTGAAAAATTGGATTTAATATATGCAAGAAACCAGAACATTTGGCTTGATCTTGAAATATTAGGTAAAACCATTAATAATATGTTCATCAACAAGAAACAGAATGGCTAAAACAGTACTTGATTTTGAAAAACCAATAGTTGAACTTGAAACTAAACTGGAAGAAATGAGAAAGTTCTCCGACAATCTTGATATTGATAAAGAGATAGTAAAGATTGAAGAGAAGGTTAGAGTATTGAAAGAAAACATTTACAAAGAACTAACTCGTTGGCAAAGAGTTCAGCTTGCACGTCATCCTGAAAGACCTTATACGCTCGATTACATTAATATGATGACCACAAATTTTATTGAGCTTCATGGTGATAGACATTTTAAAGATGATAAAGCAATAGTTGGTGGATTTACAAATCTGGATGAGTACAAAGTTCTAATTGTTGGTCACCAAAAAGGAAGAGATACCAAATCAAATCTCTACAGGAATTTTGGAATGCCAAACCCTGAAGGATACAGAAAAGCCCTGCGGTTGATGAAGATGGCTGAAAAATTTAACAAGCCAATTATAACGATGCTTGATACTCCAGGTGCCTTTCCAGGATTAGAAGCAGAGGAACGCGGACAAGCAGAAGCAATCGCAAGAAACCTTTTTGAGATGAGCAGACTAAAAGTGCCAATCATAATTGTGATAATAGGTGAAGGAGCAAGTGGGGGTGCATTAGGTATTGGTGTGGGTGATAGAATTTTGATGCTTGAAAATTGTTGGTACTCCGTAATTAGTCCAGAATCCTGCTCAAGCATTTTATGGCGGAGTTGGGATTATAAAGAACAGGCTGCTGAAGCATTAAAATTAACTGCTCCAGATTTACTCAAGCAAAAAATAATTGACAGGATAATTCCTGAACCTTTAGGTGGTGCACATAAAGATCCGCAAGAAGCGGCGAAAATGTTGAAGACAGTTTTGAAGGAAGAATTATCTCATTTGATAAAGATCAAGCCCGATAAGTTGATCGAAAACCGTCTTGAAAAATTTGGAAGTATGGGTGAGTTTATTGAGTAACAAGAGAATCATATCTTTACTAAAGTCTGGGTTATCACAAACTACTTTGTGAATAGATTTTAATTTTGCCCCCAAATTAATCTGTTTATTTCCACTCAATTATTTAGTTTTAAATTGTAAAAAATCCTAATAGATTAATGTTAGATCATACAACACAAATCAGAGTTCGCTATGCCGATACTGATCAAATGCAATTTGTTTATAACGGGAAGTACGTTGAGTACTTTGAGGTTGCACGAACCGAAATGATGAGAAATATTGGATTGCCCTACAACAAAGTAGAAGAGAATGGATTTATGTTGCCTGTGTTAGAGGTAAGTGTAAAATATAAAAATCCAGCTTTATACGACGATCTTCTATATGTTCGTGCATTTACACCAGATTTCCCGGCACTAAAAATTCATATTAAATATTCTGTTCATAGAAATGAAGGGGAAATTTTGGTTGCTGAAGGTTTTACTGAACATGTTTTCATGAAAAGGGATACGAAGAAAGCTGTTCGTCCTCCAGAGTTTTTTATAAATGCTATTAAACGATTTTATAATCAAAACAAATGATAGAGCGAAGCTTAAACCAAATAATTAAAGATGCGTTAGCAGAAGATATCGGAAATGGAGATATAACCACATTAGCTACTATTGATCCTAATATTTTAGCTCATGGAGAATTTTTAGTTAAACAAGATGGGGTTGTGGTTGGGTTTGATGTTCTGAAAAAGATTTTTGGTTTGTTTGATTCATTACTACAACTGACCTTATTTGCCAAGGATGGCGACAGCGTTTCTGCAAAAACTATTATAGCGATTGTAAAGGGTAAATCATTTTCTATTTTAACAGTTGAAAGAACAGCGCTAAATTTTCTACAAAGAATGAGCGGCATTGCAACGATGTGTCATCTCTTTCAGAATAAAATTTCTCATACTAAAGCTAAGATAATAGACACGCGAAAAACAGTTCCTGGTTTACGTATGATTGATAAGCTTGCGGTTAAGTTAAGCGGGTGCTCAAATCATCGTTATGGTTTGTATGATATGTTTTTAATCAAGGATAATCATGTTGAAGCTGCAGGTTCAGTATCAAAAGCAATTGAGCTGTGTAAAAAATATAGAAGCAAAAATAAACTTAATTATAAAATTGAAGTTGAGACAACGAATCTCCAACAAGTTAAGGAAGCTCTTGATAGCGATGTTGAAATAATCATGCTGGATAATTTTGGTTTATCCGAAATGAAAAAGGCAGTAGAATTAATTAACGGCAAATCTTTAATTGAAGCATCAGGGAATGTAAATTTAGAAACCGTAAGACCAATTGCTGAAACCGGTGTTGACTTTATTTCTGTTGGAGCTATAACGCATAGCGTAAAAGCTTTGGATATCTCTCTTGAACTAAAGCTGATCAAGTAAAAATGTTCGATAAAATTAAACAGCTTACTAAAGACACTGCTATTTACGGAGTAAGTACAATCGTTGGCAGATTTCTTACTTTTCTGCTTGTCCCGTTCTATACAAATATTTTTTCGCCAGAAGATTACGGTGTTATAGCAAACCTCTACATCTTTATCGCTATCTTCAATATCATTTACATTTTTGGAATGGATGCCGCTTATTTAAAGTTTGCATCGCACAGAACTACAGCAAACGAGAAGGATAATTTCTCAACACCATATTTTGCGGTGATGTCTGTTTCACTGTTTCTTTCCCTGTTTATAATTCTCGTCCAAGGAAGTATTAGCTCGATTCTAAATGTACCAGCAAAATATTCCTATCTTATATTTTATACCTCGCTTATTCTTTTTATCGATGCTCTTTGTGTTATCCCTTTTATTAAATTAAGGATTGAAAGAAAAGCCAAAAGATTTGCTGCACTTAAGATTATAAATATTCTTACTAACGTTTTTTTTAATCTATTACTTGTTCTTTATTTCAAGTGGGGAATTGAAGCTGTCCTTGTTAGTAATATTATTGCATCATTTCTGAACTTATTATTGTTCTTGCCCGAAATCATTAAAAACTTAAAACCAGTAATAAATGTTTCACTGTTTCAAAGATTATTAAAATTTGGATTGCCATATCTTCCTGCTGGTTTGGGTTCAATGTTGATTCAAGGTATTGACCGACCAATTCTTACTCAATTGACCGATTTAAATACAGTCGGAATTTATAATGCCAATTATAAGCTCGGAATATTTATGATGCTTGTTGTGAATATGTTTCAGTACGCATGGCAGCCGTTTTTTCTTCAGCAAGCAGCTGAAAAAGAAGCAAAGAAAATATTTTCAAAGATTCTTACATATTTTACTTTTGTGGCAAGTCTAATTTTGATTCTCGTCTCTTTATTTATTGATGATATTGTTAAGATAAATTTTGGTGGCATAACTTTAATTGGTTCTGCTTATTGGAGTGGATTGGTAATTGTGCCAATAATTCTTCTTGGATATTTATTTAATGGTTTGTATGTCGTATTTACTGCCGGAATTTACATTGAAGAAAAAAGCATCTATGTGCCTTTGGTAACTGGAATTGGAGCATTAGTAAATATAGGTGTTAATTTTTTATTGATCCCGTTGCTTGGAATAGTCGGCGCTGCATTGGCTACCCTTACAAGCTATGTCGTTATGGCTTTGGGGTTATATTCTGTGACGCAGAAGTTTTATAAAATTGAATATGAATTAGTAAAGGTATTCAGCATTTTTGCAATAATATTTTTAACTGGAATGATTTATTATTGGTTACAGTCGCTTGACGTGATGAATATTTTCTTTAAAAGCATAATGTTCATTTTTTTCGTGCTGGTAACTTCATTGGTTGTGTTCGATAAAAATGAAATCATAATCTTGAAAAACAAATTTGCAAACAAGTCTCTACGAAGTAAAATTCAAGATATTCAATGAACGAAGTTGTAGAAATAAAAATTAAAAAACTCAGACGAGAGTATGATGATATACCTATTCCACATTATGCAACATCAGAATGTGCCGGGATGGATATTCGTGCTGCAGTTGAAAGCGAGATAGTTATTGAACCGAGCAACATTGTGTTAGTTCCAACAAATCTTTCTGTAGAAATTCCAAATGGATATGAAATTCAAGTAAGACCTCGTAGCGGACTTGCGGCAAATCATGGAATCGGGATTCTTAATTCCCCAGGAACGATTGACTCTGATTACCGTGGGGAGATAAAAATTGTTTTGGTAAACCTTGGCAAAGAAAAGTTTACCATTAAGCGAGGAGATCGAATTGCTCAATTAATCGTTTCAAAAGTTTATACTGCAAAATTGACTCAATCGAATGATCTAAATCATAGTGAACGTGGTAAGGGCGGGTTTGGTCATACAGGTAAAAACTGAAGAACTTCCGTAAAAAATTTTTTATTATTACAACAAAAAAATTAATCTCGCAAACATTTTTTTTAGCCACAAAAATCTTTATACTTCCACCGCACGTATTATACTTTTCTTTTTCAAATCATTAATAAAATTTTAGTTCGAGGATTAGTCCCCTTCATGTCAGAATTTATTCATCTACATAACCACACACATTACAGTCTCCAGGATGGTGCATGTACTGTTGACGGCCTTATCGAAGCAGCCAAAAGAAACAATATGAAAGCCGTCGCACTTACTGATCATGGAGTTATGTACGGTATATCGGAATTTTATAGGAAAGCAAAGAAGGAAGGTATAAAACCGATTATCGGTACAGAAGCATACATTGTCAAAGATGGTAGCAGATTTGAAAGAGGAAAAGAAGATTTTTCAAATAAAAAAAGACCTAGGACCTATTACCACTTGCTTCTCTTGGCAAAAAATAATGAGGGCTATAAAAACCTTACCAAGCTTTCAACTCTTGGTCATACCGAAGGATATTATTATCGTCCAAGAATCGATCTTGAACTCTTGAAAAAATATAGGAATGGTTTGATTTGTAGTTCAGCATGTGCGGGTGGAATTGTAGCTACTCATTTGGTTAATAATGATTATGATAAAGCAAAACAAACTGCAAAAATTTACAAAGAAATATTTGAGGACGATTTTTACTTAGAAATTCAAGATCATGGAATGGAGATTGAGAAAGCTGTTCTGGAAGGAATGCCAAAGCTATCTAAAGAATTGAATATAAAATTAGTAGCGACCAATGATTGCCATTACATAGAACCCGAGCATGCCATCCCCCATAACATTCTTTTATTGTTATCAGATAAAAATGGAGCTGATTATAATCAATTAAGATATGGTACTGATCAGATTTATTTCAAGTCTGCGGATGCGATGATAAAGCTATTTAAAAAATATAAAGGAGCAATTGAGAACACATTAGAAATCGAATCGAAAATAAATGTTGAACTTAATTTCAATGATTATCACTTTCCTCAATTTCCAATCCCTACGGATTTAAAAGCAAAATCTCTTGATGATTATTTTGAACTGCTTGCTCGTGAAGGCTTAAAGAAAAAATTTTCCAATCCTACAACAGAAATAACACAGAGATTCGAGTTTGAAATAAATACAATTAAGAAAATGGGTTTTTCTGGATATTTCTTAATCGTACAGGATTTTATTAATTCAGCGAAAAATTCCAATATACCCGTTGGACCTGGGAGAGGAAGTGTTGCAGGAAGTCTTGTTGCATTTACTTTAGGAATTACAGAAATCGATCCGTTAAAATATAGTCTTCTCTTTGAGCGCTTTTTAAATCCAGAGAGAAAATCAATGCCGGATATAGATGTTGATTTTGCGGATGATAAGCGTGGTGAGGTTATAGATTACGTTCGGCAAAAGTATGGATTAAATTCTGTAAGCCAAATAATTACTTTTAACCGTCTTTCTTCAAAAGCGGTGATACGAGATGTTGCGCGAGTTTTAAAGATTCCAATTCCCACAGTGAATAAAATTACAAAGTGGATTCCGTCCAAGTTTGGAAAAGTTTTTACAATTGATCAAGCATTGAAAGAAGTTCCAGAATTAAAATGGGTTCGCGATTCAAAAGAACCGGAAATTCAAAACTTGATTAAGTATGCAAAAGTGCTTGAAGGGATGAATAGAAATGCGTCAAAACATGCTGCTGGTATAGTGATTACACCAGGCGAAGTCAGTGATTATGTCCCTTTAGCAAATGCAGTTTCACAATCTGATATTGTTACTCAGTTCAACATGAAAGATCTTGAATATGCTGGTTTGCTTAAGATGGATTTTTTGGGACTTAGAACTTTAACGATTATCAGAGATACTATTTCGCTTGTGCAAAAAAATCACGGAGTGAAAATAGATATTGACAAAATTGATCTGGGCGATGAAAAAGTTTATCAACTTTTTTGGAAAGGACAAACTACTGGCATATTTCAATTTGAATCTGCCCCGATGAGAGAGTATCTTAAAAAGCTTAAACCTACAAGCATAAATGATCTTTCTGCAATGAACGCCTTGTATCGTCCCGGTCCAATGGATTTTATTGATGATTTTATAGATAGAAAGCAAGGTGCTAAAAAAGTCGAGTACCTTCATCCAGTTCTTGAAAATATTTTAAAAGAAACATATGGGATAATTGTATACCAAGAACAGGTAATTCAGATAGCAAACATAGTTGGTAAGATGAGTTTAGCTGAAGCAGATATTTTACGGCGAGCAATGGGTAAGAAAGATCTTGTTGCAATGAAGCAACAAAAAGAGAAGTTCATCAATGGAGCGAAAGCAAATAATATTCATCCCAAAATTGCTGAAGAAATATTTGACTCAATAAATAAGTTTGCCAATTATGGGTTTAACAAAAGTCATTCTGTGGCATATAGCCTGCTTGCATATCAAACTGCATATTTAAAAGCTTATTACACTGCTGAATTTCTTGCTGCTAATCTTAAAAATGAATTTGATGATATTAACAAAGTAACGACATTTCTTGAAGACTGCCGCAAACTCAAAATTTCAGTTCATCCTCCGGATGTAAACAATCCTTCTGTTTATTTTGATGTTGAGGCAGGTAAAATAAAATTTGGATTATCATCCATTAAGAATGTTGGTGTGAACGCAGTGGAGGAAATCATTCATAGTAAAGTTGCTTTGGATAGGAACTTTAATAGCATTTTTGATTTTTGTTATAATGTTGACACACGCATCATAAATAAAAGATGCATTGAGAGCTTAATATTTGCAGGCGCATTTGATTCTATTAATAAAAATAGAGCATCACTAAATAACGTGGTTGAGGTTGCTCTTTCACATGCTTATAAGTTGAAGAATTCGAAACTTTCAACTGAAAATAGTTTATTTGGTGGTATTGAGGAAGTAAAAGTAGTTGAACCTAAACCGCAAACATGTCAACCTTGGACACAAAAGTATCAACTTGCTAAAGAACGTGAAGTAATTGGGTTTTATGTATCTGAACATCCTCTCAGAAAGTTTGATTTGGATTATAAATCTTTTACTACTATACACCTTGGTGAAACAGAACAACTTGAAAATTTGGATATTGTCCGTGTCGGCGGTGTGATTACAGGATTAAAAACGAAGATTGATAGGTCGGGAAAAAACATGGCGTTCTTCACACTTGATGATTTTACTGGTTCTTGTGAAGCAATCATGTTTTCAAAAACTTATGACAAGTATCAGAAAATAATTGGTGAAGAGGAATGTATTTTTATCATAGGCAAACCGGAAAGCAGCGGTGACTCAATAAAGTTACAGATTGAGGAAGCTTATTCTCCTTCCGAGATTAGAGACAAATTGTTTGGCAGCATGAAAATCTATCTTGATCCTGAAAAACATACTCCGGAAATAATTTTATCTCTAAAAAATATACTTGCAGAAAACTCTGGCAATCTTCCAATATTTGTACATGTACTTAATGGTAATAATGGAAGAAACCCGCATATTTATTTTTTGAAAGACCTTAGAGTAAAGATTTCTGATGAGCTGGTTGCTTCGATAATTAATCTTCTTGGAGAAGACTCGATTATTTTTAATTTGAAGTAAAATTATAAAAATATTTGTAAGGTAGCTTAACTTGTCATTATCATTATAATCTTATCAATCAATCATCGAATTATTACTCACTCAATTCTCACACGAACCAATTGTATAACTTAACTCAATTTTGTATAATTTCATCTATAATAAAAATCATTTAAGGTTTATGAAGCAGAAAGACAATCAGAATTATTGGGCATTGATTCTTGGAGCTTCGTCAGGATTTGGAGAAGCAACTGCGTTAAAACTTGCCGAAGATGGATTTAATATAATTGGGGTACATCTTGACCGCCAAGCAACTATGCATAATGTTGAGCGAATTATGACCTCAATTAGAGCGGTTGGATCAAAACATGTTTTTTTTAACGGCAATGCTGCCGATGAAAGTAAACGAAGGGAAGTTATTGATCAACTTAAATCCCTGTCCCACGGAAAACCAATAGTTAAAGTTGTGATGCATTCACTTGCATTTGGTACGTTAAAAAGTTTTGTCGGTAAAGATGATGAGCAACCTATTACCAAAGCACAAATGGAAATGACATTAGATGTAATGGCACATTCGCTTGTCTATTGGGTTCAGGATCTTGCCGCGAATAATCTTCTTGCTCAGAAAGCTAGAATATTTGCTATGACGAGTTCTGGAAGTCATTCGGCTATTCCATATTATGGTGCTGTTTCTGCTGCAAAAGCTGCTCTTGAATCTCACGTACGGCAATTAGCAGCCGAGCTTGGATTTTTAAACGCATCTGTTAATGCAATCATGGCGGGAGTGACTGATACGCCTGCTTTGAGAAAAATTCCTGGAAATACAGAGATGATTGACGTGGCAAAAAGAAAAAACCCACGGAGTCGCCTAACAAATCCAGAGGATGTTGCAAAAGTAATTTCTATTCTATGCCACGATGGTGCAGAATGGATTTCAGGCGGAATTATAAATGCAGATGGCGGAGAAGATATTGTAAATTATGTTGGTCAGGGTGAGCCGACAAAATTATAAATTAAAAAGGACAATAGATGAAACCTGTTACTATAACCGATGCAAATTTTGAAAACGAAGTTCTCAAATCTGAAGTTCCAGTATTAATTGATTTTTGGGCAACATGGTGTGGACCTTGTAAAGCAATTGCTCCTATTATTGAACAGTTGGCCAGTGAATATGATGGTAAGGTAAAAATTGGGAAAGTAGATGTAGATAATAATCAGCAAACTGCCATTAATTATGGCGTGAGAAGTATACCAACACTGTTAATATTTAAAGACGGAAAAGTTAGTAATACAATAGTTGGTGCTGTTCCAAAAGCACAAATTGTTCAAAAGATTAATGCAACTTTATAATTTGGGTAGATAAAGGTTCTATTACTTTTTTCTATGGCTATTCAATTCAAGTGAGAAATCTTGTTTCTATCCGATTGATAGAAACAGTGCGGTTGATTGCTAAAGAGTTCTTTATGAAATTGCTGATAGACGGCGTTGATAATATTTGCTTGGTGCAAAAATAATTTTAGTGGTTAATTTACATCTTGACTTTCAGATGAAATGATATAATTTCGTAATTGTTGAAAATCATTGAAAAACTTGACAATAAACTGCATGAATGGTAATTTTAAGCGTGTTTTAATAAAACAAATATAAAAAGTTGTGTATTAATTGATGTAGTGTAAATAATTCTCAGGATTTTATTGATAATTAATATTTTATTTCATCAAAAAAGGAGAACGTTATGCTAAAAAAATCTTTCACAGTTTTGGCTTTGTTGGTTTTCATCTCAGGAGTTGGATTTTCCCAACAGAAACCACTGAAAGCTATTCATATAGATCCAAATTCTGTAAATGAGATCAACAATTTTGTTGATGCTCCTCAACATTACAGCAAACCTACTAGCGATCAGCTCATATTCACTGAATATGATTATGCTGGTAACAATTCCATCCCCAACATGGTTTACATGTATGATTTTACTGCAGATGGAAAAAAGGATCTTGTTGCAGTTGCAATGCAAAGGTTTGATGCTGTGGCATCTAGTAGAAAAATAAAGATGATTGTTGGAAACAGAGTTGATGGTTTTACAGATTTTGAAGTTTCATCTGGAACGAGTGCAGGTTGGGGAAGTGTGCAAGTTGGCGAGACAGGCCCACTATCAGGAAAAGCAATTGTATTATATCATAGAAGCCCAAGTACTTATGTCTCTACTGTTGATATGACCACATTAACGCCTACCTTTGGTACAGCGACATTAGCTAACTTATATCCAGAATTTGTTTATTTGGACAATGGGACTATTTTGGCAACAACTTCAACCAACCCTGCTGGTGCAAGTTGTGGTCTTTTGTATAAATCAACTGATCAAGGTGTAACTTGGAGTTCTTTTGGATCGTTAAATCCAACAACTCAGCCATATCTAGATGCTGGATTAAATTTGGAATATACTTTTCGAAAATCTCCGAATGGTAACCATCTGTTTACAGCACAATGCTGGGGATTTGGTGGAAATGGTGGATTAGGTGGGGTTGCTGCTGATTCCGCCGATTTCGTTGGAATTAAGTCATCAACTGATCAAGGCAGCACATGGCAGTTTGAATTACTTGGAAAAGATGGATTGACGCCTGTCTTCAATAGAACAGGATATTATCCAATATTCGAAAATTTCGCGCAGATGAATGGTGCTGTAGATAACAATGGTGTGAAACACGTAACTATCAATGGATATGCGTACAGGGCTCAAGCAGATACTGGTTTTGCATTTCCTGCATTATACTGGAATAGCCGAGATAAACATTGGATTGCTTTAACAAGTACAGCAGTTGAGTTAGATATAGATGCTAATCCGGGTGATCCGGTTACTAATCGCCCTGGTAATGGAATTGGTAATGCTTATCCAGTTCCTTGTATTAGTACAGATGGATCAAAAATTGTCGTACTATGGCAGGGTCCCGAATATTCTGGAACGCCTGGTTCAAGTACAATGAATTTTTGGACACCGACTGCTACAGATCCAACTCCAATAGTATATACAGATCTTTATTATGCCTATTCTATTGATGGCGGAGTGAATTGGTCTGCACCGGCTTTAGTACCAAATGCAAGCCGTCAACATGTTCAGGAATCATATCCATGTCCGAACAATTTACTTGAAATCAGCACTACCAATTCAGACTCAATGATAGTTAACTTCTTATACATGATTGATGATATTCCAGGAACAAGCTTATTTGCAACCAACAATACTGGAAATAACAATAGTTCATGGAATTATGAGAGATTGGCTATTCCAATACCGTCTGGTATAAATGATGGAAACTTAACTGTAAATAGCTTTGAGTTATCTCAAAATTATCCGAACCCATTTAACCCTTCAACAAAAATCTCTTATACATTGGCTGAGAAATCAAATGTATCAATAAAGGTTTTTGATGTACTTGGTAGAGAAGTTGCTGACTTATTAAATACAACAAAAGATGCTGGTTCTCATGAAGTTGTTTTTGATGCATCAAATTTAGCTTCAGGACTTTATGTTTATATGATTAACGCTGGCAGCTTTACTGCATCAAAGAAAATGATGTTGATGAAGTAAGCGTGAGTTAGATTATGTTTTTTGCGGGCGGATAATCTTGAGTAAAGGTAATCCGCCTTTTTTGATTTAAATAGATTTTGTAAATGTAATTATTATTAATTGTTGATAAAGAGTTCGACAAAAGTTTTAATTAACAAAATGGTGGAGAAAAGATGAAAAATCTTACTATTAAATTTCTTAGCACAATATTGGTGCTAATGTTAGGATCTCCTGTTTTTGCACAAACCGGCGTTGGTAAATTAAGCGGCAAAGTAATTGACGCAAATACACGTGAAGCACTCATTGGTGCTAACATAGTTATATTAAATACCGACCAAGGTGCTGCAACTAATGTTGATGGAGAGTATTTCGTTCTTAATATTACTCCCGGAACTTACAATGTTAAGGTAAGTTATGTTGGTTATGCCCCTAAAACAATAAAAGAAGTTAGGGTTGTTGCGGGTATTACATATGAATTGAACGTAGAGCTTTCTACTGATTTCAGCTTACCTGAAATTGTAGTTGAGGATAAAAAATTCTTTGAGGAAAAGGCGACTAATACTGTTAAGGTTATTGATGCGGATCAGATTTCCAGAATACCTGTAAAAGGTGTTCAGAATATTGCATCACTTCAATCCGGTGTTGTTATTCAAGAAGGTAGCGGCGGTGTTGAAGGTAATGCAAGCATAAATATTCGCGGTGGGCGAGGCAGTGAAGTACTTTACATAGTTGACGGAGTTCCTCAAAATAATTTATATAATAGAGGTACAGTTGCTCAAGTTAGCAATTCTGCGATTGAACAAATCTCTTTTCAGGTTGGTGGGTATGAAGCTAAGTATGGACAAGCTCAATCTGGTATCATAAATGTAACTACAAAATCTGGAAAGCCAAATTATAATGTTTTAGCTGATATAGTTGCTTCCTCGCTTACAGAAAAATTCCCGGATAAATATGGATTTAATGAGTATTCAGCGACGATAAGTGGTCCAATTATTCCCGACATTCCTGAACACACTTTCTTTATTTCTGCTGAACGCGGCTGGTACAAAGATGCCGATAGAAGCGCCATAACGCTAGATTTTCCTTCGATTAATAAAACATATGAAACTTTACCAAATAATTCTGCATCAGTTTGGAGAATAAGTGGTAAAACAAATCATAGGATGGGAGAATTCACATTAAATTTTGGCGGTATCTATAATACACGATTAGCTAAAGTTTTTGATTTTAGATTAACTAAAAATGATTCCAAGTTTTTTGATGAGTTTACCGAAGATAACCTTTCTCTTAGTTCTAAAATATCTCAGACTATAAGCGGTTCAACTTTTTGGAACCTGAGTTTAGGTTACAGAACTTTCGATTACGAAAGATATAATCCTTTCTTTAAAAATGATCTTTTCGCTTATGGTGACAGCGCTCGTTGGGCTAATGAACTTGGTGTAACCTTACTTGGTAATGGTCAACGGACTAGAACAGTAGATAATAATGGTGTTTTCAGACCTTATGGATACAGTACTGGCTTGTATCAACATCGAGAGAATGATGCATTTACAGGAGATTTTGATTTTACTTCCCAGGTTGAAAATCATTTATTAGAACTGGGTGGCGGGTTAACATACACTATGGTTCGTGGTTATGGAATTTATCCCCAGCTTCTTATTGAGCAAGCTGATAGCTTAACTGATGTCCAAAAGTATGCAAACTTATCACCTTTTGTTTATGGATATGATGTTACGGGTCAGAACAAGGTTGGATTAGACTATACTTCAGACGATCCAAATTTCCCTTACCTGCTTCAGAGGCCACGCAATCCATTGATAGCTTATGCTTATATTCAAGATAGATACGAGCTGGAAGATTTAGTAATTAACGCTGGCATTAGAATGGATTATTTCGATGTTAAGTCTTATGAATGGAAAAATCCTTCACTTCCATATGCAGGTGGTTTAGATCCAAATGGATGGGACAATGAAGATTTCGTTTTGAAAAAAGCTGAACTAAAATTTTCACCGCGGCTTGGTCTTGGTTTTCCAGTTACTCAATCAACAGTATTTCACGCTCAGTATGGAAAATTTATTCAGTTGCCAGAGTTGAATGATATGTATGCTGGACCTTATGATTATAATGATTGGACGACCTATGAACCTCAAGGTGCACAAAATGGTGGATTAAATAGTGAAGAAACAACGCAGTATGAAGTTGGCTTCAGACAAATACTTGGAAATGTAGCTGCCTTAAATATTACGTTGTTTTATAAAAACATTGTTGGTTTAGTCAATGATGCGAATGCACAATTTAGACGTACAGGAGGCGGTCAAATCCTTAATGCTTACTACAGCCAAAATACTGATTTTGGAACTACAAAAGGGTTGGCATTTTCATTGGATATAAGCAGATTAAACTATTTAAGTATTTCTGCTCAATATACTTATTCGCTTGCTGAAGGTACGGGTTCATCAACTAGTTCTAGTTCAACATCAGTTTTTAGAAACACGGATAGATTAGCGCCCAAAGTTATTGCTCCTTTAACTTTCGATCAACGACACACAGCGGTAGTTAATCTTGATTTCTATGTTCCGGAAGGTGAACTTGGTTTCCTTGAACTATTTAATGCTAACTTCGTTCTATCTTACAATAGCGGACGACCCTATACTCCAATGGATAAATGGAATTTGTTGGGTGATAACGGATTAATCTCTTCAACAAGAGGTTATATAAATTCAACATATGGTCCAAGTTCGTTCAGAATTGATATGAAGGTCGAAAAATCTTTTGTGTTCGAAAATTTCAGAATCTCTCCATATATCTGGATTGAGAATCTGCTCGATGCAGATAATATAGTTACCGTTTATAGATCAACCGGAAGCCCTTATACTACTGGCTGGTTAAATACGGATGAAGGAAAAGCAATTATTGCAAATAACGGAGAAGGTTATCGTCAGGATTATATGAGTTATGAGAGAAACCCAGCAAATTTCGGTATTCCAAGAACAATAAGGTTGGGATTGAGAGTCAACTTCTCAACCATACCTTTATAATAATTCTGAATTTTTTTTGAAAAAGAATAAGGCGAAAAAATGAGAATAAAAATAATTTCAAACATTTATTCGGTTGTGATATTAGTACTCCTTTTATTCGTGGTTGCTTACGGGGGAGACGACAAGAAAGGTACTAAAACCTTTCAACCAAATTCATCTCAGCTTAGTAAAATTCAATCTGGAAAAGCTGGAGATGCCTATAGGTTATACATAAACAATGTAAATATGCCTATGAATAGAGTTGGGGCTTTAGGTGAAGTGAATATTCCCGATCCCAATCCCATTATTAGTGGTGCGGGTGGAAAATTTGCTGGTGACGTGGCTCTTTTCTCAGGAGGATTTTTCCTAAGTGGTATGGCTGGAGGCAATATGTTTGTAAATGCAGTTGCACCCTCCACCTTAGTACAAGATTATGTGGCTGGTGATGTTGCTCATGGGCAGACCGACCCGCGGTCTCAAATATATGTTTTAAAAGCTTCCGATATTCCTTTCGGTGAAAGCTGGATTGATTGGAAAGATGCGGTAGATTTAGGTGCTGATTTTTATGATGGTGATAATGATGGAATTTACAATCCTGTAGATAAAAATGGTAACAGTATCTGGGATGCTGATGAAGATAGACCAGACTTAATTGGAGATGAGACTGTTTGGTGTGTTTATTGGGATGGTACTCCAACCCCTCAACGTCGTTGGAACACAATTGCACCGTTAGGTATGGAAATTAGACAAACCGTTTTTGCATTCGCTTCTGCTGGAGCTATCGGGAACATCCTCTTTGTCAGGTATAGATTTAAGTACGTAGGGCTTGGCAATGCAAACGAACCTAACACCTTAACAGATTGTTATTTTGGTGTATGGGCTGATCCAGACATAGGAAACTCTGCCGATGATTTTGTCGGCTGTGATGTTCCTCGAAACTCTGGTTTTGTTTATAATAATGGACCAGATGATCATCAACAGTATGGTACGCAGCCACCAGCGTTTTTAATTGACTTCTTTCAGGGCCCACTTTCGTATATAGCTGGTGAAACATATACAGATGTGAATGGAAACGGAACGTACGATGATGGAATAGATACACCTATTGATACTGCGCATAGTGTGAGAGGACAAGTTAAGGGTATAAAAAACTACCCTGGAGCAAAGAATTTAGGAATTTCCTCTTTTGTAATGTATATAAATGGGGATCCTGTCGTTAATGATCCCAGCAATGCTACTGAGGCAAGATACTATACAATCGGTAAAACAAGATTGGGTGATGCACCGAATCCTTGTACTTTTTCTTATGGTGAGGTGAGAGGTGGTGTGGACTGCAATACTGTGAATCCAACATTGTGGTTTTCGGGAGATCCTGTTACGAATAGAGGGTGGATCAATACTCTTGAAGGTGATTACAGAATGATGTCAAACACTGGTCCTTTCACTCTTACGAAGGGTGACGAAAAAGAAATCGTAGTTGCTTATGTTTTCGGTCAAGGTTCAGATGCACTTAACTCTATTACTGTAGCCAGAAGAATTGACGATGGTGCTCAGAATATTTTTGATAATAACTTTGTTGCTCCATCTTCTCCGCCTCCAGTAACTGTTGAAACCAGTACAAGTGAAAATTTTATTGATCTGACGTGGAAAACTAAAGATCAGGTGAGTTATCAAAGAAAGACGGCTACGTATGACATCAAATTCAAAGGATATAATGTCTTTGCTTATAAAACCAATTCAACTGCAGATCAAATAAGCGGGTTGCAGAATAAGACCACCGTTGCAACATATCAGGTGAATGATTTTATTAACAATTTGTATAAGGAAAATGGTAATACTGGTGGGATCGAGCTGTTGTATCCAGCAAGCTCAACTAAATTAGATTCTACTACTTATAGGAGCGACGAAACTGGAAGGATCAGACTTAGGATTACTAAGGATCCATTCACCGGCGGAAATCTGATAAAAGGTAAGCCATATTATTTCGCAATAACTTCATATGCAGTAAATCATGATGCATTAGTGAATAAATCGGTTGATACTTCTGCATTCATTTTTAGTGATTACTATCTGTCATCAAGTTCATTTGTAGGTGAAGTTGAGAACGTTCCAAGAATATTTACAGTAACCTTTGCAGAAGATGAATATACTCCTCCAGTTGAAGCACTTAGCGTTAGTACAAAAGGAGGAAGCGGAGCAAAATTAAAATATGATATTGTGGATAAGGAATTATTAACAGGAGATGAATATAAAGTAACTTTTGGAATAGACAGCACACAAGCTCCATATTCACCGTTTTGGAAGTTGAAAAATACTACTACAGGAATCACACTTATAGAGTCCTCAAAAGATTATATCGGAGATGATCCTACGGTTGCAAAAAAGATTACCGATGGATTTATTGTTAAGTTGCCAGAAAAAATTCCTGCCGTTGGAACTTTATCGGGTCAAACATCTACTGCTTGGTATAATACAACACACTCGAAAGTATATTATGTTTCCTCTGATTCAGGTATATCTCAAAAAATTGGTTCCCTGCCAGGTTTGTCAGTCTTAAATGGGAAATATATTCGTGCTGATAAGTTGCGAAGAATAGAAATTAGGTTTGGTGAAAATGGCAAAGCATATAGATACATAAATGGATATAAGGGAACAGTAATCAGCAGAAAAAATAGTTATGTTTATGCAGAAGGAATTTTAGCTTCCGATACTGTTGGAAAAGGACCCCTGGGACAATTTGGTGTTGGCTATGTTGATGTTCCATTTACGGTATGGGTTCAAGATTACGCAACAGAGACCGGCGGCTTTGGAGAGACGAGACAGCTTGCAGTTGGGTTTATTGAGAAAGCTCGAGGTGAAGGTGGAAAACCTGATGGGATTTGGGATCCCGGAGCCAGCATTGATACGACTGGTGAATTCATTTTGATCTTTAATCAAACTTATGATCCAAATGGAAATCAACAAATTTACAAAGGCGGTTTTGTATCTGGAACCAATACTATCTGGGCTGACCTGAGAGGTGGTTCAAATTACAACATTCCGACAGGTGCCACAGTATCAAACGATGAGAGAAAGATAGCGGCATCTCCTTATTTTGATGCTTTGTATGTTGTCGCCTTAGAAAGAATAAATAGTACGCAGTTTTACTCTGCCGGTGATAAAATGGTAGTTCCGATTAGTACATATCCATATACGCCAAGTGATGAATTTGTTTTTAAAACTGTAAAAGGCGGAGTGCTCAGTGCTGAGGAAGAAAAAGCGTTATTCAATAGAGTAAACGTCTTTCCTAATCCTTTGTACGGGTTTAACGTTGCAACAAGCTATACAAATAGTCCCTCTGATGAACCATTTGTAACTTTTTCAAACTTGCCTGAGGAAGTTACTATTAAAATATATTCTCTGTCCGGAACATTGATAAGAACATTAGATCAGGGAGATAAAACTTCTCCCACATCTCCATTCTTAAACTGGAATTTACAGAATGAGAATGGAATAAGGGTCGCTTCCGGTTTGTATTTAGCAATTGTCTCATCTCCAAAATATGGAGACAAAGTTCTTAAGTTTTCGATTATTATGCCTCAGAAACAGTTGCAACGTTATTAAGAATTTTGAAACTGGGCGGTTGATTTTATTTTGACCGCCCATAAATGAAAATTTTAAAATACCAGGAGCTTAAAAGATGAAAAAAATACTAATACTAATTACTCTTTCAATAATTACCACTTCTATTTTTGCTGGTGATGTATCGAGAAAGGGCTCTACGGGAGCTGATCAACTTCTTATACCAGTTGGTGCGCGGGGAATTGCTACTGGCGGTGCGTTTCATGCCAGCTTGTATGGTTTAGAGTCTATTTATTATAATCCAGCAGGTTTGGATTTAGCACAAAGCACAGAAGCTGTGTTTAGTTATATGACTTATATAGCTGATATAAATGTTTCATATTTTGCTGTATCTTCCATTTTAGGTGATCTTGGCTCACTCGCATTTAGTCTTAAGACCTTCGATTTTGGTGATATACCTGTTACAACAACTGATTATCCTGACGGAACAGGTAAAACTTATTCTCCATCTTTTTTAACTATTGGGTTAACATACTCCAAGGTTATTACGGATAGGATTTCGGTTGGAACTAATTTTAAACTGATTAGTGAATCCATCGAAAATACAAGTGCTACGGGACTTGCGGTGGATGTTGGTGTTCAGTACAGATTCAACCCCCAACTTTCCCTGGCTGCGGTTATTAAAAATATAGGATCAAATATGGTTTACTCTGGTTCAGATTTGCAAGCCCGAACTTCAGTTCCAAATTCTAATATAGGAGCTCCAAACGGAACTTATGAAATTGTTGCTGAACCATTTCAGATACCCAGCTATTTTGAGTTAGGACTTTCATATAAGTATATGTTGGATGAGCAGAATAATCTTCAGCTGGGATCAGCTTTCACTGCAAATAATGCGCTTGAGGACAGACTAAATCTGGGATTGGAATATAGTTATTTAAATACCTTTTTCGTTAGAGGCGGCTATAATTTCCAAATGGAAAATAATGATCAATCAATTTATGGTTTTACTGCTGGTGCTGGGGTTGATTATCAATTTGCAGAAGATATTGGACTAGTATTTGACTATGCATTTAGAGACATAAAGGATTTTCCGACTGCAAATCATGTATTTACCATCAAACTTGCTTTTAAATAGCTATTTTGTTTATTCTCTTAAAGGCGTCTTCACATCTGAGACGCCTTTGTTTTTTATTTGAGGTCATTATGAAGTTATTAACGCCTATCCAGCTTATTTTAATTTTTACTCTACTTTATTTTTCTTCTGGGAAGTCTCAAAATCTTTTTGAATTCGACTACGCTCAATTCGGCTATGACTCCAGTTCAAATTATGTAGAATTCTATTATTCTTTTAACCAAAACTCAATGAGTATATTCGCATCTGATTCTGTCCAGGTTGTTGAGGGTATTCTCTCAATTTTGGTTGAGGATACGATATCCCATCAAAAAATTGTTGAAAAGGAATGGAGAGTTTCTCATCAAGTAGTTGATTCAGTTGCAACTGGGAGTAAATATCTTATCGGAGTAGTAGGGTTTATTGTTCCGCACGCAACATATAAATGTATGATAGGTGGCAGAGATACTAAAAATGAAAGGAATCGAAAAGAGTTTACTGAATATATAACAGTAAAAAGATTCATCTCTGAAAATATTTCAATTAGTGATATCCAGCTTGCCTCAAGAATTATTCAGGATAGCCCTAACAAAGAATCAATTTTTTACAAAAACAGTATGGAAATTTATCCTATCCCGAATTCTGTTTTTGGGGAAAGTCAACCAGTTGTTTTTTATTATTCGGAATTATATAATTTGCTTAAGGGAAAAACTGCAGAACCGCTTAAACTTATTTCTACAGTTTATAATAGCAAAGACAAAGCCGTGCTTTCTAAATCGAGACCTGTTAGCAGAAATTATGAGTCAAAAGTAGAAGTCGGTTCGATTATAGTAAATAAATTTCCAACGGATACTTATACCTTTGTACTTGCGCTAATAGATAGTGCTTCAAATTACGGTGTATCTTCTACAAAGAAATTTTACGTCTATAATCCGTCAACAAGCGCTGTTGATACTGTTTCAGGACAAACATCTGGTGTTTTAGCAAGCGAGTTTGGAGTCATGTCTGATGAAGAACTTGACGATCTGTTTGATAAATCGAAATATATTGCTTCAGCAGTGGAGGTTGAAAAGTTCAAGAAGATAAATAGTGTTGAAGGAAAGAGGGAATTTTTATATAACTTTTGGAAAGATAAGGATAATGATTTATCGACGACTGAGAATGAGTACTACAAAAATTATTTGATTAGAATTAACTTAAGTAACCAAAGATACGGTTCGCTTTCCCGGGTGGGGTGGAAATCGGATCGTGGAAGAGTTTTTATTATTTATGGTGAGCCAAGTGAAATTGAACGTTATCCAAATCAAGTTGACACGAAACCGTACGAAATTTGGTACTATAATGAGTTGGAAGGTGGAGTAATTTTTGTATTTGGCGATCTGACAGGATTTTCTGACTATACACTTTTACATTCAACCCTTCGGGGTGAACTTCGCGATGATAACTGGTCGAGGAGGATAAGCAGTTTTTAATTTTCTTAAAGTGGCATTGTATATTTCGATTATTAGAATACCAACCAAATAATTAGTTTTGAGCCGGAAAAAACATTTTATTCGACTAATAAAACTTTCCATCCTATAATGAAGAATATTTTAGAATTTATTCTTTTTCTAATCCTTGCTGGAGTTGTAAGAATTTTAGGATTACCTTTTTCGAGGCGCTTATCAATAGTAATTGCTGTCATATTTTTTTATGTAATTCCAATTCGCAAACAAGTAACACTAAAGAATCTTCGGATAGCGTTCCCTGAATATTCCGATAGCGAAATAAAAAAAATTGCTTTTGGAAGCTATAAAAGTTTTTCTATAACTTTGATTGAAATTTTATTTATTCCGTTTATGACAAAGAAGCAGATTGAAAATGCAGTAGTATGCAAAAATGCTGAATTAGTTAAAGATTATTATAATCAAAAGAAGGGATTGATTGTATTATCTGGACACTTTGGGAACTGGGAGTATATTGCCCTGTCCGTAAGCACTAAAATTAATATTCCATTTCATGTGGTGGTTAAATCACAAAGAAATCCTTATGTGGATGCTTATCTTAATCGTGCGCGGACTAGATGGATTAATAAAATTGTTCCTTTAGGTGTTTCAATAAGGAAAATTTATTCAGAATTAAAAGAAAAAAATATTATTGCTATGGTTGCTGACCAAAGAGGTCCGTCCGATGGGTTGCGTGTGAATTTTTTTGGAAGGCAGTCCTCGATTTATCCTGGGCCAGCTCAATTAGCAATTAAAACCAAGGTACCAATTCTGTATGGAATAACTGTTAGGCAACCGGATAATACTTATGTAACACAAATATCCGAAATAAGCCTGCAAAATCTTCCTGAAGGTGAAGAAGAACAAGTAAGAGAAGTAAGCCAAAGACATATGGTAGTTTTAGAAGCTGCAATAAGAAAGAATCCTGAGCAATGGTTATGGATGCATAATTTTTGGAAATACTAAAAAATGGATAGAATATTAGTAATACAGACAGCTTTTATTGGTGATGCTGTTTTAACATTGCCGATGATTGAAAAACTGAAAGAAAAATTTCAATCCAGTGAAATTGATGTATTATGTATACCTACAACTGAGGAAATTTTTTCTAGTTCACCATTTGTAAGTGAAGTATTGGTAATGGATAAAAAAAAATCGCACAAATCGCTTTATCAGATTTATGCATTTGCCAGTGATATTAAAAAACGTAATTATACAAAGATATTTTCACCACATAAATCTTTCCGTACTACTTTTATTGTAATGCAGTCAGGTGTTCGCGAGACATATGGTTTTTCCAACTCAGCATTATTTCACACATATAAAAATGTGGTGGAATATAAATCCGATATTCATGAAGTCCAGCGAAATCTGGATTTAATTGGTTATGAATATACTTCCGAAAACTGGCGAATAATTCCCCATATAAAAATTGAAGAATCATCTATTAAGAAAATAGATGAGTACATATCATTAAATAATCTTAATGATAAAGTAATTGCAATAGCACCTGGAAGTATTTGGAAAACAAAAAAATATCCTGAGAAATATTTATACGAAGTGATCAAGCATTTCACAAAGCTTTCGTATAATGTTTTGGTGATTGGCAGTGACGCAGATAAGGAATTATGTGAGCGACTTGCGCGAGGTTATGTTAATAATGTTTTTTCAACTGCCGGTAAATTTTCTATTACCGAAACTATTCAACTTCTAAAAATTGCCAATCTTCTGTTGACGAATGATAGTGCCCCTACACATTTGGGAGTTTGTGCAAATATTCCCGTTTTGACTATTTACTGCTCTACCATACCAGAATTTGGTTTTTATCCGTATAATAAAAAAAGTTCGTACATTAGTTATGATGATTTAAAATGTAAACCATGTGGAATTCATGGCTATGAAATATGTCCCATAAAAATATTTGATTGCGGAGAAAAGTTAAAACCTCAAATTATTATTTCGAAAATGGAAAAGATGCTAAGTGATCAGAGCTAAAGAAATAGATTTCATCTGCATTGAAGATGATTTTGAAAACTCGATCCTCAAAGCAAAAAAGATTTATCTTGAGGGGGGGGTATTTGTTTATCCAACAGATACTATTTATGGTTTAGGAGCGAATCCCTTTAATGAAGATGCGCTTGATAAAGTTAATGAAATAAAGGGGAGGAAAGAAGGAAAGAGTTATATATTATTGATTGATAGTATAGAAACACTTTCCGGATATGTTGAGCTTAACTCTGAAAAGCATTTAGATTTTCTTCTTTCAATATGGCCTAATCCGATTTCAGTTATACTGAATTTGAATAAAAAGACAAGCGGAATCTTGAAGAGCAATACATCAGCATTTCGGATACCGAACCACCGTTTTTGCCAGAGACTGGCAGCAGAATTAAAAATGCCGGTAATTTCAACCAGTGTCAATAGATCGGATTCTCTGCCTATTAATCATCCAGAGATCATTCAACAAGAATTCTCATCAGAGGTTTCAGGAATTTTTTACTCTAATAAAAAGTATTTTAGTAAAGCATCTACCTTAATAGATCTGACAGGACCGGAAATGAAATTAATACGTGAAGGTAAAATTAAGTTTGAAGAATTGACCAATAAGTATAAATAATTGCCCCGATATAATATTAAATTGAAATTTAAAGATTTTAGAAATATTAAAAACTTTCTTATTATTACTTCTTCTGACAAATCTTCGTCCGAAAGCTTGCAGTTCAATGTATCAGCAAAAAAAATGTTAATTAGTTTATTTCTCTACTCACTTTTAATGTTTGTCGCCGGTTTTCTTATTATCAATTTAATGCCTCTAAATAAAAATTTTTATCAGAAAGATGAACAAGTAAAAATCCTTGAACTAAATAAGAAAATACTTTTTCTTTCTCGAGAAATTGAAAAATTAAAAACAACAAATGAACGATTAAAGTATGCCATAATGCTTGGGGACTCAAGCTTGTTAATTTTGGAACATGATTCCTTAGAAAATCATAATAAAAAGCTAAAAACAAAAATCCAGGGGAATATTCTACTAATTTTTCGAGATTTGTGGAATAAAATTTTTTCACACAGCAAAAATGATAATTTTTTTACACGACCCATCAATGGTTTCATCAGTCAAGAATTTAATCCCGAACAAGGTCATTTTGGTATAGATATAGTTGCCAAAAACGGAACACCAGTTTATGCGGCAGCCAGTGGCTTTGTTGTGTTTTCAGATTTTACTGTGGATGATGGCTATATGATTATAATTATTCATCCAAATGATTATATTTCGGTGTACAAACATTGCGCATCCCTCTTGAAGCAAAAAAGAGAAGAGATCGTTCAGAACGAAATGATAGCGCTTAGCGGGAATACAGGAAATAAGTCACATGGTCCGCATCTTCATTTTGAAATTTGGAAATATGGTCAACCAGTAAATCCTGAAAAGCTATTTATTATTAATTAATAAGGAGAATTAAATTGATGAAATATAAAAATGAAAACATTGGTAAAGATGAAGTAACTATAATTGGGGCGGGAGTAGTATTAGAAGGTAAGCTATCGAGCAATGGTAACATAAGAGTTGATGGATCAATTAATGGAGATATAACTGCGAATGGAAATGTTACTGTTGGTGAATCTGGAGAAATAACAGGCGAAATTAAAGCCGAAGTAATAAGTATTGGAGGCAGAGTTTTGGGTAGCATTATTGCTAAAGAAAAAGCTGTGCTTGAATCTAAAGCTGCACTTCAGGGTGATATAATAACAAAAATTCTGGTTGTCGAAGCTGGAGCAATATTCGACGGAAATAGTAAAATGTCTGATAAAGGTTCAACTTTTACAGCGACCGGCTCATCCTTGATTAACGATGATTAATGAGGGGAAAGATAGAAATCCCTTAAATTCTGATCTTTTTAAAGATTATGCTCCCTACCTTGGTTTAGGTATTCAGCTTGCAGCTACTATTGCGTTAATGGCATTTTTTGGTATTTGGCTTGATGGAAAATGTGAGACTTCTCCGTACTTAACATTAACTTTTTCACTTCTTGGAGTTTTTACGGGGATGTATCATTTTATTAAGTCGGTTATGAAACATGATAAATGACATCCCATAAAAAATTTTTTCTTATCACATCTACTTTAACTGCAACAATTTTTTTAATCATAACCCTCTTCTACTTCACAAATATTCTCTCGAAAGAATATTTTAAATCAATAATTACTGCGGGACTAATCACTTCTTTTAACGCTGTAATTGGAATTATTTCAATTAAAAGTGGAATAAACAAACCTGAAAAAATATTTTTCCGAAGAATATTTGGTGGTATTGTAGTTAGGTTATTTTTAACTCTGATTTTATTGGTTTTAACACTTGTTTTTTTGGAATTAAATCGGATAAGTTTTATATTTTCAATCCTATTTTTTTACATTTTTTACTTAATTACAGAGATCATTTACCTTAATCTTAATCAAAATTAAGCAATTTTAATGTTTTTTAGCTCTGATTTTACAGATGCGCTGACTCAAGAAACCACGAAACACTCTGGCAGCGGTGGGGACTGGATATTGCATCATGTTATGGATGGAAATTACCTTGATTTTCCTCCAGTTGGGAAAGTTTATCTTCCACACCTTCAATTATTCGGATTGGATATTTCAATAACGCGTCACGTGGTTTTTATTTGGGTGGTTGCTGCATTATTGATCTTGACTTTTTTATTAGTTTCAAAAACCTACAAAAAATCGCTAATTCCCCACGGATTCTCAAATTTAATTGAGACAATAATACTATTTGTTCGTGATGAGGTTGTGAAACCTTCAATTGGGCATGGTTATGAAAAGTTTTTACCTTATTTGCTAACAGCTTTTTTTTTCATTCTGTTTAGCAACTTAATTGGTTTAATTCCGTGGACAGCTACTGTCACAAGCAACATTGCTGTTACAGCCACTTTAGCTGGTTTAACTTTTATTGCAACACAAATTGGCGGAATTATTCATCATGGACCAATCGGATACTTTAAAGGACTAATTCCTCCCGGAATGCCTGTTGCTTTATTGCCACTGATTGTACTTGTTGAAATTTTTGGATTATTTACCAAACCTTTTGCATTATGTATTCGTCTTTTTGCTAACATGACAGCCGGGCACGTGGTAATCCTATCTCTTATAGGATTGATTTTTATCATGAAAACATACTTTATAGCTCCGGTATCTATTGGCTTCGCGTTGTTTATTTATTTTCTGGAACTTTTAGTTGCACTAATTCAAGCATATATTTTTACAATGTTATCCTCATTATTTATTGGGATGGCAATTCATCAAGATCATTAATCATTATTATTAAAAAAGGAGTATAAATAAAATGGATTTAGGATTCTTAGGAGCAGGAATTGGCGCAGGCATAGCAGTAATAGGAGCTGGATTAGGAATTGGAAAACTTGCAAGCTCAGCGTTAGAGTCAATGGGAAGACAACCTGAAGCAGCCGGTCCAATTAGAACTGCAATGATTATTGCTGC
Organism: uncultured Ignavibacteriaceae bacterium; assembly: GCA_964391015.1. GTDB lineage: Bacteria > Bacteroidota > Ignavibacteria > Ignavibacteriales > Ignavibacteriaceae > XYD12-FULL-36-8. Next base: position 187,263 of record CAYMKU010000001.1, on the reverse strand, counting down.
AGCACTTATCGAAGGTGTTGCCTTCTTTGCGTTGGTGGTATGTATTCTTTTAGCAGTTAAAGCGTAATCAACTTTTTAAAATTAAAGGTAACCAATCATGCTTGCAGCGACACTTGTGCTACTGGCTTTAAGTTCTGAAGGTGGTGGCAGCTTAATCGATATTAATCCAGGGCTTATTTTCTGGACTTTTATCACTTTTTTATTACTCTTGGTAATACTTAAAAAGATTGCATGGGAACCCATTTTAACTGCTTTGGATCAGAGGGAAACTGCAATTAAAGAATCTTTGGAAAGAGCAGAAAAAGCCAAGGAAGAAGCACAAAAAATACTTTTTGAAAACCAAGCAAACTTGATCAAAGCGGAAGAAGAATCAAAAAAGATAATTGAGCAAGCAAGAATCTATGCTGAGAGATTAAAAGAACAAATGCTTAAGGAAAGCAAAGAGCAAGGTCAGAAAATGTTGAGCGAAGCTTCTGCAGAAATTGAGAGAAAGAAAGAAGCTGCTTTTGGTGAACTTAAATCACAGATTGCTGATTTGGTAATACAAACTACCGAAAAAGTATTAGGCGAAACAGTAGACCCAAATATTCACAAAAAAATTGCAGATAAATACATTAACGAGATATCCAAGAACTAAGCATGGCTGAACAAAGAGTATCTGCACGATATGCATCATCGCTTTTGGAATTGTCGGTTCAAAAGAATATGCTTGATGCAATCTCTAATGATGTTGAGCTTGTTTCTTCTGTTTTAAAACAAAATCCGAATCTTAGCAGAATGCTTGAAAACCCTGTCATAAGAACGGAATTAAAGTCTTCCATAATTGAAGAAATATTCAAGAATAAAATCAATTCTGAAACGATGGATTTTCTTTTATTTGTTGTGAAGAAAAAACGCGAAGAAATTCTCACTAGTATAATTGAAAAATTTATAGAGCTTAGAGATATGAAACTAGGATTTGTAAATGTTAATGTACTAGTTGCCTCTGAATTTACAGATTCGCAAAAAAAGGATCTTCAGAATAGACTACAAAATATGCTCAAGAAAAAAGTAAGAATGAATTATCAAATAAATAATAGTATCCTCGGTGGGTTTATTGTTCAGGCAGGCGATACAGTTTACAATGCATCAATTAAACATCAATTGGATTTACTGAGAAAGCAATTAGTTGAAGCAAATCCGTTATAAGATTTAGAAATTAGTAAGGAAAAAATTATGGCTGAAGTGCGACCAGACGAAGTAACTGCAATCTTAAGAAAACAACTCTCGGGGTTTGAAAGTGAAACTGATATTTACGAAGTTGGCACTGTCCTACAAGTAGGAGATGGGATTGCACGAGTCTATGGCTTATCTCAAGTTATGGCAAGCGAACTCGTTGAATTTCCGAATGACGTTTTTGGAATGGTTTTGAATTTGGAAGAAGACAGTGTTGGTTGTGTCCTTTTTGGGGACTCATCTTTAGTTAAAGAAGGTGATTTAGTTAAAAGAACTAAACGGGTTGCATCGTTACCAGTTGGTGAAGAAATGCTCGGACGGGTTATTACTCCGCTTGGATTGCCGGTTGATGGTAAAGGTCCGATAAACACAAAACAATTCTTGCCGATTGAAAGAAAGGCATTGGGAGTAATTCAACGACAGCCGGTTAAAGAACCACTTCAAACAGGAATTACTGCTATTGATGCAATGATTCCGATTGGTCGTGGCCAGAGAGAGCTCATTATTGGTGACAGACAAACTGGTAAAACTGCAGTTGCAATTGACACAATAATCAACCAAAAATATACTCATTCAGAAGAAGCAAAAAATCTTGGAATTAAACCTGTTTATTGTGTTTATGTTGCAATTGGACAAAAGAGTTCTACAATTGCACAAGTTGTAGCAAAACTTCATGAACATGGTGCGATGGGCTACACAACTGTAATTTCTGCATCTGCTTCGGAACCTTCACCGCTTCAATTTATTGCCCCCTATTGCGGTGCAACTCTTGGTGAATATTTTAGAGATAACGGAAGGCATGCGTTGGTTATTTATGATGATCTTTCTAAACAAGCTGCCGCATACCGTGAATTGTCGTTACTTCTTAGAAGACCACCAGGACGTGAAGCTTATCCTGGTGATGTTTTCTATTTGCATTCACGATTGCTTGAGCGGGCATCAAAATTAAGCGAAGATCTTGGCGGCGGGAGTTTGACTGCTTTGCCTATTATAGAAACTCAACAAGGCGACGTTGCTGCTTACATTCCGACAAATGTTATTTCAATTACTGATGGACAGATTTATCTTGAATCTAGTCTATTCAATGCAGGCGTTCGTCCAGCAATCAACGTTGGTATCTCGGTATCAAGAGTAGGTGGAAATGCACAGATCAAAGCAATGAAAAAAGTTGCTGGAACACTTAAACTTGATCTTGCACAATATCGAGAGCTTGAAGCATTTGCTAAGTTTGGTTCGGATTTGGATAAATCAACATTAAAAACTCTTGCCAAAGGAGCAAGATTAGTTGAGTTATTAAAACAAGGGCAGTACTCCCCAGTTGGAGTTGAAAGACAAGTAGTAAGTATCTTTCTCGGAACAAATAGTTATCTTGAAACTATATCAATTCATGACGTAAAAAGATTTGAGAAGGAAGCGCTAGAGTATTTTGAAGTAAAGCACAATGATATTCTCGAAACAATTAAAAAAGAAAAAGATTTAAGTCTGCGGACCACAGAGAAAATTAAGAAAGCGGCAGATGAATTTTTACCAACATTTAAGAAAAGTTTGTAAAGACTAAATTATAGTGGCAACACTCCGGGACATAAAAAGCAGGATTAAAGGTGTAAAAAGCACTCAACAGATTACTAAAGCAATGAAGATGGTTGCTGCTGCAAAACTACGCCGTGCTCAGGAGAATGTAGTTAATGCTCGTCCTTATGCTAAAGATATTTGGCAAACTCTTTCACACCTTGCTACTGAGAATGATCTAAATACAAATCCATTTTTTGTTCAGCGTGAAATCAAGAATATTGCTTTTGTGGTTGTTACTGCCGATAGAGGACTTTGTGGGGCTTTTAACTCCAATATAATTAGAGAAGCAGTCAGATATATCAATGAAGAATTAAACGACGGTTCCAATGTTTCATTGTACAGTATTGGAAAAAAGGGTTATGATTATTTCTCGAAAAGGAACTATAATCTTTACGCCAAAAATCTCGGTTTGTTTTCGTCACTCAAATATTCTGAAGCCCTAAATATTACTCAGAAAATAATTTCAGAATATCTTGACGGAACATTCGATAAAGTAATCATAATTTATAATGAGTTTAAATCCATCATTCAACAAAAAATTGTTATCGAACAATTTTTACCTATTACTTTAGTAACTGAGCAGACTGATAAAAAAAATCTGCCTAATTACATTTATGAGCCAGATCAAAAATTCATTTTTGATTATATGCTTCCCAAACATCTTAAAGCACAAATTTGGCGAATTCTTTTAGAATCGAATGCGTCTGAACTAGGTGCAAGAATGACTGCTATGGATAATGCATCTACAAATGCTAAGGAATTGATAAGAACTTTACAGCTAAGATATAATAAAGAAAGACAAGCTGCGATTACTAAAGAATTATTGGAAATTGTTGCTGGTGCGAATGCCCTGAAAGCCAACTAACTATCCCCAATCACTATTAGATTTATAGAGAATTAGATTAAGCAGTGTTTGAAGATTTAACTTTAAAATTAGAATCAGCTCTTAAAAAGGTTAGAGGTCAAGGTAAGCTAACGGAGAATAATATTTCTGATACTCTTCGGGAAATCAGAAGAATTCTTCTTGATGCTGATGTTAATTTTAAAGTAGCAAAAGATTTTATTGAAGATGTAAAAATTAAAGCATTGGGGAGAGAGGTTCTAACTTCGATCACTCCTGGGCAGCTTATTACAAAAATTATTTATGATGAATTGGTCCGTGTTCTTGGTGGTAGTCAAAGTGAAATCAAACTAAATGCATCAGGTATTACTACGGTTTTAATCTCTGGACTTCAGGGTTCGGGGAAAACTACATTCAGTGCTAAACTTGCGAAGAAACTGAAGGGTAATCAGCTAAGAGTTCTTTTAGTAGCGGCAGATGTTTATCGTCCGGCAGCCATCAAACAGCTACAATTATTGGGGCAGCAAATTGATATTCCAGTTTTTTCATTAGAAGAAAAAGATGCAATAAAGGCTGTTAAGAATTCTATCGAGTACGCCAAAGAAAACAATTTTAATGCTGTCATCATAGATACAGCCGGGCGCCTTCATGTTGATGAAGAAATGATGGCAGAAATTGAGCATATTAAAAACCTGGTAAATCCAACAGAAATTTTATATGTTGTTGATGCAATGACTGGTCAAGATGCGGTAAACTCAGCGAAAATATTTAATGATAGATTGAATTTTGATGGTATCGTTCTCACCAAGCTTGATGGTGATGCAAGAGGTGGTGCTGCTCTGTCGGTTCGTTCTGTGGTGGGTAAACCGATCAAATTCATCAGTAATGGTGAAAAACTAAACCAATTAGAAGCTTTTTTCCCAGAACGATTGGCCTCACGAATTTTGGGAAAGGGAGATGTTATTTCCTTAGTTGAGAAGGTACAAGAGAGCTATGAAGATGTTGAAGCAGAGAAATTGGAAGAAAAATTACGTAAAAATGAATTTGATTTTGAAGATTTTCTTAAGCAAATTAAAGCCATAAAGAAAATGGGTTCATTGTCATCGCTGATTGGAATGCTTCCAGGTGTCGGTGCGCAAGTAAAAAATTTGAAAGTTGATGACAATGCACTAATTAAAACAGAAGCAATTATAAATTCAATGACCATTCAGGAAAGACGAAAACCAAAAATACTGAATGGTAGCCGAAGAATGAGAATTGCAAGAGGCAGTGGAACTTCAATTCAGGAAGTAAATAGGTTATTAAAACAATTTAGTGAAATGCAAAGGATGATGAGTCAATTCAGCAAAAAAGGTTTTGGTAATACGTCATTTAAAAATTTAAAATTCAATTGATTAAAATGATTAACTATACGGAGGTTATTTAAGTTGGCAGTTAAGTTAAGATTAAGAAGATTGGGTAAAAAGAAACAACCGATCTATAAAGTGGTTGCAGCAGATTCCCGTTCCCCAAGAGACGGCAAATTCATTGAAGCTATCGGGCTGTATAATCCATTGACACATCCATCAACTTTAGATATTAAAGAAGATAGAGCGTTATATTGGTTAAATAACGGGGCTCAACCAACCGATACAGTAAAAAATTTATTAAGTCAAAAGGGAATTCTTCTTGAAAGACATCTGATAAAAAAAGGTGCATCGGTAGAAAAAATCAGAGAAGAGAAAGAGAATTTCCAAAAGCTTCGCGAAGCTAAGTCTAATGCAGTAAAGCCGAGAAAGAAAAAGAAAAGTGGTAAGGCTTCGGAAGAGAAGAAGCAAGAAACGGTTTCTGAAGGTACAGCAGAAGTTAAGGGTGCAGCTTCTGAAGAAAAATCTGTGTAAATATTTTTAGAAATTTACGTAGATAATTTTCTGTACATTATTTCTCATGCATCCATACTCTATTAAGGAGGCGTCTTCCTATGAAAGAGTTCATTGAGTATATCGCAAAGCAGCTTGTAGATAACCCTGATGGTGTTATAATCGATGAAAAAGTTGACGAGGATAAGAAAATTTTACTTGCACTTAAAGTAAGCCAAAATGATGTTGGAAAAGTTATTGGCAAGCAGGGTAAAACGGCAGCAGCTATGAGAGTACTTCTTACTGCTGTCGCGGCTAAACATGGAAAAAGAGCTGTTCTGGAAATTCTAGATTAGGATTGAGCAAAATTATTTTTAGTGATTGATTTTTTTCTTGTTGCTCAAATTATTGCTATCGAAGGCGACAAAGGTTTCCTAAAAATAGAGTCTTATGCCGACTCTCCGGAAAGATTTTATAGTCTAAAAAAGGTCTATCTGGATTTCTGGGGAGAAAAAAAGATGTTTTCGCTCCAATTTGTTAAAAGGAAGAAAGAGAACATCATAATTAAATTTAGGGATTTTGACGACAAGGTGTCTGTTGAGATGTTAGTAGGTAAAGATGTGTTTATTGATAGTGGTGATTTGATTCAACTGCCAGAAGGTCGTTTTTATATTCATGATATTGTGGGTTGTAAAGTTACTCGCAATAATGTTGAACTTGGTAAGGTTGTAGATGTTTATTCATTAAATGCAAATGATGTTTATGTAATTAGAAAAGTGACCGGCGAGGAAATTCTAATTCCTGCTGTACGAGAATTCATAGACAATGTTAATATTGCGAATAAAGTCATAGTGTTAAAACCCGGTGAAGATTTTTACGAAGATGATGAGAATTGATATTTTGACTGCTGTTCCAGATGTTTTTACAGGCCCACTAAATTCAAGTATAATAAGACGGGCTCAGGATAAAGGAAAGATTAAAATCTTTATTCATAATGTTCGGGACTATGCATATAATAAGCACAAACAAATTGATGATAAGCCGTTCGGCGGCGGACCTGGAATGGTCTTAAAACCTGAACCGTTCTTTGAATGCATTGAGAAACTTCAAAGTGAGAGAAAGTACGAACATGTTATTTTCACAACACCGAAAGGGAAAATTTTCACACAAAAGCTAGCAAATCAGCTTTCTCTGAAGGATAATATAATATTTATAGCAGGGCATTATAAAGATATTGATGATAGGGTCAGAGAAAAATTCGCAACGGATGAAATATCCCTTGGAAACTTTGTGCTTACTGGTGGTGAACTTCCATCACTTGTGATTATTGATGCCATTGTTCGTGTTATTCCTGGAGTTCTCAATGATAGTGAATCTGCACTAAATGATTCATTCCAGGATGGGGATATAATGGAATCTCCATCTTACACTCGTCCAGCAGAATATAAAGGGATGAGGGTTCCGGAAGTTCTTTTATCTGGTAATGAAAAACAAATAAAAAGTTGGAAAGAAGAACGATCCAAATTTTTAACTGAGAGATGGAAAAATTTTAATAATTAAAGGATAAAAAAATGATAGATGCAAGTAAAATATTAGCCGATCAATTAAAAATGGATTATCCCAAATTTAATCCAGGCGACAGAATAAAAATTCACGTAAAAGTAATTGAAGGTGATAAGGAAAGAATTCAACCGTTTGAAGGTGATGTAATCAGCATTCGCGGTTCAGGACTCAACAAAACATTTACTGTTAGAAAACTTTCAAGCGGTGTTGGTGTTGAGAGAATTTTCCCATATAACTCCCCCAAAATTTCTAAGATTGAAATGATACGGGAAGGTCACGTTAGAAGAGCAAAGCTTTACTACTTAAGAAATTTATCCGGTAAAGCTGCAAGAATTAAAGGTAAAACCACGTAATTCGATAAATATTTATGTAAGCCGCTGTGCAAGCGGCTTTTTTATTTTGCAATGGAGATTTTTTTACCAGATAATATTTTTGCTCGAATAATTTCTTCTACTTTAACTGTAGAAGATAAAACTAACCTCAAATTTCTTCCATCATCTTTGCTGTCAAAGCATATAACTAATAATAAATGTGCAGTTGGATTAATCCCACTAATGGATTTGTTAAATCATAAAGATTTTTTCATTTCTAAAAGCTTGGGTGTTTCATTCGATGAATCAATTAGTAACTCATATATTTATTTCGATCCTAAAGAAAAATTAATTCGTGAAATAACGCTTGCAGGAGATACTTCGACCAATGAAGGGATACTTACGAAGATTCTTTTTAATGAAATCTACAACATGGATGCTCAGCTGTCACTCGAAAAAATAAATAGTGAAGTGTCAAATAAAAATCGGGTTGTTGTTGGAGATAGAAATTTTGAGGAAGGAAATCTTGATTCTGCGATTAGTTTTACCGAAGAAATGATTGAATTGATTTCTGCACCGTATGTTAATTTCGTTTTTGCAAGCGAGTCTGAGGATTTATTGAAGCTGGTTCACTCAAAGTATCAAGAAATAATGACATCTATGGATCCGTTGACAATATTTGAGGGAATGAATCAAGTATTTTTTTTGAATTCCAGGAAATATCTTACCGATCATTTGCAGCATGTTGTATTCAATTTTGATGAGCAGGATCTAGAAGGAATCAAACGACTTTTAGAATTGCCGTACTTCCACGGAATAATTCAAGATATGATTGATGTGAAGTTTGTGTGAATAGTTCGGTAATTATGAGACCTCCGAGGTTTTAGAAACCTCGGAGGTTTGGGTTTTAAATTTCTACGTGGCTAACGCTAATCACATTTGGATTTTCGCTCATCTTTTTCAGCATATCCGCAGTAACTGTACTTTGTAATTTCATTGTGCAGCAAGCTGCAATACCGCCTTCAAAAATAATATTCTCGATTTCCTCAATATTAATATTACCGCTTCTTATAACATCAAGCACTCCTGCAAGCACTCCAGGTTTATCGTAATGCTTAACAACAAGTTGATATTTCGCATCAATAATTTTTGCTTTGTTAACCCAGTGGTCAATTACTCCGCTGTGGACATAGTGTTTGATTATGTTTACAGTTTCTTCTGCAACAGCATCCTGTGCTTGTTCAGTTGAAGCACCAATATGATGAGTTACATAAATATTCGGATTATCTTGCAGCTTGGATTTAACTTCTCCTGCTTTTCCTTCTGGCTCTCCCTTAAAAACATCTACGGCTACACGAAGATTTTTTTCTTTGATTGCTTCAAGAAGATCATCTTCAACAATTACATCATGTCTTGATGTATTGATAAGCAAGGCGCCGTTTTTCATGTGACTGAGCATTTGCTTGTTGAACAGTCCTTTGGTTTGTGGAGTAGCCGGTAGGTGGATGGTAACAATATCACACAAAGGAAGAAGCTGATCCATTTCGTTGAAATCTTTAATCTGAACTCCTTCAATCCGGGTAATATCTTTCCCATAAACATTCATTTCAAATGCGAGTGCACGCTTCGCAACTTCTTTACCTATATTTCCAACTCCAATTAATCCCAAAGTTTTGCCTTTAAGTCCCATGCCTTTTGAATATTTATCTTTATTCCAAACTCCATTTCTGAAATCAATTACATTGTCAGGAATAAAACGGTCAAGTGCAATCATCAAGCCAAAAGCTAATTCGGCAACTGCCACTGCATTCATACCGGGGCAATTAGTTACATAAATTCCTTTTTTATTTGCAGCAGAAATTGCAATGTTATTTACACCTGAGCCGGCACGAATGATTAGATTTAATTTTTTGCTTGATGAAATAGTTTCTTCATTTACAATGGTTGAACGGACTATGAGAATGTCAACATCTTTTGCCGCTTCGGGTAAATCCTTTTCCCCAAGTTTTGGCTGATAAATGACATCCAGATCAAGGTCCCTCATTTGTTGAATATATTTTTCTGGAAATTTATCTGCAATTAATACTTTTAGTTTCATTTAGTTTATCCTTTCTTTTTAATCGAAATATTTAAATTCGGTTGTAAGTAAATCATAAATTTTATTTTTAACATTTTTAGCTTTGTCAGAAACTTGGTCAAACAGATTTAATAAATCAGTCTTTGAATTTATTTCAGCGTATCTTCTAATTTGTATTAAACCAGAATAGGGCGTTAGAAAATCTTCATAATCAAAGTATTTGAAGTATGTTTCATTCTCTAATCCAGCATTGTACAAAAATGCGCTTTTACAGAATTTCATATTCCATAGTTTATATAAATCTTTTACTAAATCTATTAACTGAAGTGAAAGTGTACTTCCCGTTTCTTTCACATATGGTTCCAAAGTTGTTGACCAAAATGATTCTGAATTTGTAGGACATAACGGATTGTCAACAAATACTTCTGGAGCATCTTTAACCGGATTATCCTTTTCAAACTTTGTGACGACACATCTGTTCTCGACTAAACTAAAAGCAAAGCATAATGAGTAAAATTCTCTCTCGAGTTCTTTTGTAATCTTTGGTTTCCAAATGTCATATTGATTTGCCCAAATCGGATAACGGCCATTAATGGCTTTTGTTATGGCAAACCAAGAAAATGTAGCGATTGCACTTCCCAAGTCATAAGCACAGAAACCATATTTATCGGGTGCGCCAGATTGAATTCTAGTTTGATTAACATTAATAAGAACGTTATCTAATCTGAACCATACCTTGTCTGGTCTATTTGACATCCTAAAATAGTTATCTTGTGATATTCTTACAGGTGTATTATCATCATAAAAACCAACATAGTTTCCCACTGGCGTTCCACACTTGCGCTTAAGTTCAAAATGATTTTTTTATCTCTTAGTGGAAAACCGCTTATGAGTTTATTATGCTCATGCTCTTTTTTAGCAGTACTGTAGTCGTACCTCGGTTGTTGAATTAAAATTCCTTTATTCGATAGCAATAAAGGCAATGTATTTCTGATATCTCCTCTTGAATTATCCAACCTTATAGTTCTTGTCCTACTAACATATTCACTTAAATCTTTTTTCAAATCACCAAGTAGTGCTGCCCAGTTAATCTTTTCTAAATCTTTCTTTGTAATGTGCGTTAAATCTCTAACCCGAACGATATTTTTATTACCACTTTTATTGTATTTGTATCTCCATATGGTAAAGGAAATGGGAAATCTTCCAGTAATCTTGAAAAACTCATTTCCTAAAAAAATAAATCCATCTTCATAAACAAAATAATTATCCCATTCCATTCTGAAATTGATATAAGTTGGTCTTGGAATTAACCATGATGTTGGACTAAAAAGTAAAACAATAGGAGTTTCTTTTATTTTTTTATCAAGAGGTTTAGGAATAGTAACATTATCAAAGTTTAGAGTCTTTATATCTAACTGACCCATTTGAAGTTTTGATATATTCAATATCTGACCAAGAAAAGCTAGATACCTCTCTTTGCCTGCATCATTACCAGTAATGTCGAGAATAGATTTATGAATATCATAAACAGCATCACCTTTAATTCTCTCTTTTAGGTTCTCATCGGTATTTTTGTAAGGCGGGTTTAAGAGGAACGCAATAGGTTTATCAAGCTTAATGTTTTTAAGATTGAGTTCTTTCATTAAGTCGCTAACATATCCTTCAGCTGATTTATCAAGGAAGTTTAATCCTTTGTTTTCACTTGTCTTTGGAATAATTGTAAATCCCGCTTGAACCTCTTCGCTATCAAGCTTCATTCGTCTTTCAATTGTTCTTAGTAAATCAGGTTGGAGTTCAGAAACAATTTTATGTTTAATATGTCCCCGCCAGCTTGTGACAAGGTTACCTGAACCACCAGCAGGGTCAAGGACTATATATTTATCGCTTAACTTCTTTTCATAATAATTATGTACAAACCACAAAGCAAACTTGCTAAGGTTATTATCGGTAAAAAATATTCCGTGCTGAATTGCATATTCAGGTTTTATTTTTGTAATTACTTCATCGAAGCGGCTGAAATAATAATCAACGGTTAAGCCGCTTCCTTCGTTAGCAAAAACATAATGACTTTCAACAAACTTTTTGAATTTTTCTCGTTGCCTCGGTTTAATAAAAATCGGCTCACTCGCCCTGTTGGTTAAATATTCAGTAACATTTATATAATCACCATCACCAACTTGGATAACTTTTGATGTGGCATTCCAATAACCAACTATTGCATAGAAGGAATGTATAGCTTGTAGTGGATCATCAAAAAAATCTTTCATTAGTTCGATTTTACTAATAAAATTGTGTGGTGCTATCTGAATTCTATCAGCATCAAGGTTCTTTAAAACCTGTACAAATTGATTTAAATGTGTGTTACTTCCACTTTCAAAAAAACCTTCCAAATCAGTTGGACCTAAAAGAAATATCGCTGAATCGAGTATATCTTTTTTGAGCGCTTTATTTGTTTTATTAGCATTGATTCTTCCGATTTCATTTGGTGCTTTTAAGGGTTCAGCTTTCTTTACAAGTTCCCTTACTCCCTTAGGTAAATCTTTAATTTTCCAAACACCAATAAATTTATGAGCAATTACGCAGAGAGAAGAAAAACTCAATCCTTTCTTTTCATAATGAAGTGCTTGATAATACCCTGGAAGGAAATCATCAGTATCTGATTTCAATTCGATAACTAACTTACCTTCGACATAACCATCAGCTCCTTGGGCATCGTTTTCTTTCTTGAATTTATCTGAAAATAATTTCTGGAATAGTGGAAAGACAAAATGATCAATAGATTTTGAAGTGCTCTTACTAAGGAGGTAACTTTTTAAATCTTCAAGTTCTTTCATAGAGGCATTGGTTCATTTCAACATTGGAATTTTTACATTCCACTTTTTTGCATTTTCAATTGCTTGCTCATAATTTGCATCGGCATGTCGAACAATGCCCATACCTGGATCGTAAGTTAGAACTCTTTCTATTCTTTTCTCTGCTTCCTCAGTTCCATCCGCTACTACAACCATTCCAGCATGAATAGATTTGCCTATTCCAACTCCACCGCCATGATGAACTGAAACCCAGCTTGCTCCGCCAATCGCATTTAGTAGAGCATTTAAAATTGGCCAATCTGCAATAGCATCGCTACCGTCTTTCATTGCTTCTGTCTCGCGGTTTGGAGATGCAACAGAACCGCAGTCGAGATGGTCTCGCCCAATAACAATTGGGGCTTTAACTTTTTTATCTGCTACAAGCCGGTTAAAGATTTTTCCCATCTTAGCGCGTTCACCGTAACCAAGCCAACAAATGCGAGCAGGTAATCCTTGAAAGTGAACTTTCTTTTGTGCTAAGTCAATCCAATTGCATAATGACTTATTTTCGGGAAAAGTTTTTTTGACTGCTTCATCTGTTACAAAAATATCATTGGGATCACCGGATAAAGCGACCCATCTGAATGGACCCTTTCCATCGCAGAAAAGTGGACGAATAAATTCAGGAACAAAACCGGGAATATCAAATGCATTTTTAACACCATTATCTTTTGCTTCTCCACGGATATTGTTTCCATAATCAAAAGTTGTTGAACCACGTTTTTGAAATTCTAGCATCGCCTCAACATGTTTTACAATTGTCATCTTAGCGAGCTTAATATACTCTTGTGGATTACTTCTTCTTAGATCTTTCGCTTGTTCGAATGACATTCCCATTGGAACATAGCCGTTCAATGTATCATGAGCGGAAGTTTGATCGGTTAGTATATCAGGGATAATATTTCTTTTTAAAATATCTGGGAGAACTTCACCAGCATTTCCTAATAGCCCAACTGATAATGGGATTTTATTAGTCTTTGCATTAAGTACAAGCTTAAGTGCTTCATCAAGATTATCTGTCATTTTATCGAGATAACCAGTTTCAATTCTTTTTTCCAATCTGGTTTTATCAACATCAATTCCAAGAAAGGCAGCACCATTCATTGTAGCAGCAAGTGGTTGAGCGCCACCCATTCCACCTAATCCAGCAGTTAAAAGAAATTTTCCTTTCAGAGTTCCATCAAAATATTTACGGGCACATTCTGCAAAAGTTTCGTAAGTACCTTGTAGAATTCCTTGTGTGCCGATGTAAATCCAGCTTCCGGCAGTCATTTGTCCATACATTGTTAATCCAAGCGATTCAAGCCGTCTGAACTCATCCCAGTTTGCCCAATCAGGTACTAACATAGAATTAGAAATGATAACTCTTGGAGCGATTTCATGTGTTGTAAAAATAGCGACTGGTTTTCCCGATTGAATTAATAAAGTTTCATCATTTTCTAATCCTTTGAGTGATTTGAGGATTGCTTCGTAACATTCCCAATTTCTTGCTGCTTTTCCTTTGCCACCATATACTATTAGCTCCGCAGAGTTTTCTGCAACTTGAGGATCGAGGTTATTCATAAGCATACGCATTGCTGCTTCTTGTATCCAGCCCTTACAAGATAATTTAATTCCGTGCGGTGCTTTGATTTTTATTTTTTCACTTTCAGAAATCATTTCAATCTTTAAAATGTTTGTCAAGAATATTTTCGTATTGTTTAATCATGGATCTATAAAGAAATTTTTTTATAAATCCGCTTTTGCCAAAATCCTTTTTAAGAAATTTTACATTCTCAACGAGTTGATGTTCTAAGCGGGTTCGTTCATCTTTGGTGAGTTTGACAGGATCAGAACCGCCGTTAAGTTTTTCTAAAATTGAATTAAATGCTTTAGATTCAGCGAAGAATTTTGAATCTCCCACTGTTTGTTTAAGAGTTTGTTTACAGAAGGTTGCAAGCAGTTTCTTCTCATTTTTATCAAATTCAAAGTTATAGTTTGTGAACAGTTTTTTCATGATTCTCCGGATATGAAGTGAATGAGAGTAATTTGTCTTTCATCTTTTGATAACCTGGTTTGATAATATTGTAAATAAAATTCAAACGTTCTTTATAGGGTATGAATGCAGACTTCATCGAGTTGATAGTTATTTTTTCTAAATCCTCTAAGTTTAAGTTAAAGACATCAATCGCAACAAGGAATTCTTTAGTCATTGTTGTATCGCTCATAAGTCTATCGTCAGTGTTCAGAGTAACACGATATTTCTCTTTGAACAGTAAACCAAACGGATGATTTACTATTTTATCTACAGCACCGGTGTGAACATTGCTTAACAGGCATATTTCAAGTGGAATTCTTTTGTCCAGAACGTATTGAGCAAGGTCACCAAAACCAACCACATTTCCATCCTTATCAAAAGTAAAGTCTTCAATTAAATGAGTTGCATGCCCTATTCGATGAGCACCGCACCATTGAATTGCCTGCCAAATGGATTCTTTACCAAATGCTTCACCTGCGTGAATGGTGATATTGAAATTTGCTCGTTGGATAAATTGAAATGCCTCGATATGTTTTTTTGGTGGATAACCGCCCTCTTCACCTGCAAGATCAAAACCTATTACGCCTTGCTTTTTGAAGTTTACCGCAAGCTCGGCAATCTCCAAAGTATTTTTCATGTTACGCATTCCGCAAAGTATTAAGCCGTAGCCAACGCCAAAGTCTCTTTTACCTTTTTCAAGCCCTTCAAGTACAGCTGAAACTATGTCTTCGTACCATAGTCCAGTTTGTGTGTGAAACACAGGTGCAAATCGAGTTTCAACATAACAAACATTATCTTTTTTCATATCTTCCATCATTTCGTACGCAACTCTTTCAAGGGATTCTTTAGTTTGCATTACTGCAATGGTATGCTCAAATCCCTGTAAATATTCTACAAGATTGCCCTTGTTTGCACCACGATGAAACCACTCAGCTAACTCTCCGGGATCTTTGGTGGGAAGTTTATTATACTGCAAATCTTTGGAGAGTTCAATAATAGTTTCTGGTCTTAACCCGCCGTCAAGATGATCGTGAAGAAGAACTTTTGGGACAGCTTTGATAATATCTTCTTTAGTCAAAAAACACCTCAATTTTATTAGGAAAAATATCTTATAATTTTTGGAAAACCAATTTAAACCCAAAGCATTTATGAAGAATTATCATGAAAAAGGAGATAAAAATGACTCGACAGTTGTTAACTTTCTTGACTTCACAAGTGCAAAACGGTAACTTTGATTTTATAAATAAGAATCTTTTGGAGTACATTATGCAAATCAAAAATCTTTTTCCCGTTCTTATCTTGTTCATAGGAGTCATTTTCAGCGGTTATCAATGCTCTTCAACTGAATTGACCAGTGCAAAACTCTATATCCAGCAAAAAAATTACGATAAAGCAATTGAATCATTGCAAAAAGAGGTTCAAAAAAATCCTCAGAGTGATGAAGGTTATTATTTGTTAGGTGTGGTTTTGGGTGAGAAGGAAAGATATGCTGAAATGATAGATGCTTATAATAAATCACTTTCTGTAAGCAGCAAATTTTCTGAGAATATTAGCTCTTCCAAAAAATATTTCTGGGCGAATCTATTTAATAAAGGTGTTGGATTTTATCAGAAGGGAGCTAAAGTTGCTGATAAGGACAGTATGAAGCTTTCATTTGACAAATCAATTGATGCCTTTACCTCTGCGATAAGAATTGAACCAGATTCTGCGGATACATATAAAAACTTAGCATTTGTATACATGAGCGCACAAGATTATGATAATGCAATTGACCCTTTAGAAAAGTTGATTGAAAAGGAACAAGCACTTGATGGTTATAAATTCTTAAGTGAGATTTTGTATTCAAAAGGGGTTGAGAAAAAAAATAAATATGATAATAATAGAGTAAAATCTGATAGCATTGAGGCAATGCAATATTTTGACAGAGCAATTAGTGTTGGTGAAGAAGGAAGAAAAAAATATCCTGATGATGCAGATTTATTGCTTACTTTATCGAACTCGTATATAGCTGCAAACAAAATTGATGTAGCAATTGATGCTTTTAAAGCAGGCGTGGCAAAAGATCCTAATAATCAGTACTATCGTTACAATTATGGGGTTCTGCTTTTAGGTAAAAACGATTTTGCTGGTGCAGAAGAACAATTTAAGAAAGCCCTTGAGGTAGATCCAGAATATTACAATGCAAGCTATAATCTTGCAGTAACTTATGTTAAGTGGGGAGCCAACATAAACAAAATTGCCGATGAAAAAGGTGACTTGAATAACAAAGAGTATAAAGATAAATATCAGAAGGCGCTTCCTTATTTAGAGAAGGTTGTACAAAATAAAAAAGATGATTCTGCAATGTGGGAGCTTTTAGGGAAAGTTTATTCCGTTCTTGGAATGCAGAAGGATGCTGAAAATGCTTTTAAAAAAGCAGACGAATTACGTAAATAGAAATTTAATGACGATTTATAAATATGAACCAAACAAATCCACCGCAAGGACAACAAATAAATATTGAGCTTGGTGAAAAAGAAGCAGAAGGAATTTATTCGAACTTAGCTATCATTACTCATTCACCAGCGGAATTCATAATTGATTTTACACGAATCGTTCCAGGAGTACCTAAAGCGAAGGTTCATGCTAGAATCATTTCTACACCGCAGCATGCAAAGATGCTGATGAAAGCACTAAAAGATAACATAGATAAATATGAAGCACGTTTCGGTGAAATACGTCTGGAACCAGCTCCAGCCCAACATTTCGGGTTCATTCCAATGACTAAAGACGAAAAAATCAATTAGAAAAATTTCATTTCAATTTCTTTTAAAAACCACCTCTGTGTAGGTGGTTTTTATTTCTGGACAAGTCGCTTTGTAATTTTTACGAAATCTCAAAACGATTGGTAAGATTTACAGAAATTTAACACTCGCAATTTTCAAAATACCATCTTTCAAAACTCTTTTTCGGCACACAGATTGAATTTTTATAATTAATCTCAGTCGTCTTGTATTGAGAAAAGGGAACTATAAATACTTGAATATAGGAAGTGAATTACTATGAATAGATTACGATTATTATTTGGAATTTTGACTTTTCTTATCTTATCGCTAATTAGCTGCGTTGATTTACCTGAAGAAATAATTTTACCTGAATGGGATGTTGATTTGAATATTCCCATAATAAACAAAACTTATACTATTTATGATGTGGTAAAACCAGAGTCAAAACACCCTCTTACCGGCACATTGACAAACGATGACTTTTATATGATTCAAACTGAAAAGATAAACAGCAGTTCAAACGTAGGAAATTATATAAGCGTTACGAATCAAAATTCAGTTTCTCAAAACTTTATTTTGCCTGCAAATGAACAATTGCAACCAATTTTTATTTTCTTTCCAGAAGGAATCAAAATCACTCAAGCCACATTTAGCAGTGGATTTATATCTTTTATAATCCAAAACCCTTCTACTGCAAGTGTTCTATCATCACTGCGAATTCCAGGCATTAGAAAGCCCGACGGAAATGAGTTAATTCTTCAAAAGGATGTTCCAGCACTTGGTAAAGATTCTATATTATATGAATTAAAAGATCATTACTACTCGCTGCCACCGGATCAACCAATTCAGAATCAAAATAGTTTACAGATTGTGCCATCAGCATCATCTTCAATAAACGGTGCATTTGTTAATGTTGAACTTAATGATTATGATTTTAAATTCAGCAGTCTTAGCGGTGTTTTGCCGCGAACATCGTTGGGGAATAAACGAACCTCTGCTTCTTTGAATTTGAATGATGCAGCTGATTATCGAGGTAAACTTTTTATTAAAGAAGGAGCATTAAATCTTAAAACTGAATATATGTCAGCACATAAAAATAATTTTGATATTGAAATTTCAAATCTTAATATAAAAGGAATTCGAAATAGTGATGAGGAAAAATCTTTAACAAGAAATGATGGGCAAAGTATTTCTTTTAGGTTAAGCAATGGAATGCATGAACTTTTGCTTGATGAGACTAACAGCAATTTGGCAGAATTTATTTCATTTCTCCCGGACTCAATTGTTGTAACATCTGAAGTAATTATGAATCCATTAAACTATCAGGTTAACAAAACCATTACCAATTTAGATTCAATAACATTTTCCGCTCAGTTCACTACGAAAAGTATTTTTGCTATCAAACAAATATATTATGCCGACACCATAGATATTAATTTCAGTCAAGAGGAGCGGAAAAAGATTAATGATGGAGTTGGTGCGGATTTGAATGCTAATCTTGAAAATGCAATTCCAATTGATGCGTTTTTCAAAGTGACTTTAACTGATGAGAATTATATACCGCTATTTACTCTCACAAAGAATCAGAGTGGCGTAGATTCGCTTCAGTTTCTTGGTGCTCAGGTTAATGGTATTACCGGCCAAATAATTGCTCCGACAGTAACTTTGAATACCATTAATCTGAACTCATCCCAAATTGTCCAATTATCTAAAGCGTATCATGCAATTATATCAACAACAGTTAGTACGACAAACGCTGGTAATGAAAATCCCAATCCGCCAACTGTTCAGTTTAGATCATCTGACTGGCTGAATCTAAAATGCTATGGTAAAGTGAAATATCATGTAAATCCAGAGGGGAAATAATCATGAAATATATTTTTGTAGGAAAGAAGTTATTTTTTGCTTTCGTTTTAACCTGTGGATTCTCTGTAACCTCTTTTGCACAATTCGGATCCTCAGGAACAGTCGATGCAAGAAGTATGGGTTTAGCAAAAACTTATAATTCTACTTCATTTGGGATATATTCAATTGGGATTAATCCTGCAAATCTTTCAAATATGGAGGAGGGTTCCATAGAACTCTCAACGGTTTTTCCATTACCTTACATTTCGTTTCATTCAGGAACAGATTTCATCTCAGTTGAAAAATTTAATTACTACTTTGGCGGAGTTAATGGTAAGGCCAGAAATTTGACTTCTGAAGATAAACAGAACCTTAATAATTTATTTTCTGGCGGTGGTTTCGTATTTGCAAATTTTTCAGCGGCGCTATTCAATTTTGCTTGGAAACCGAGTATCGAAGTGGGAACGTTTGCATTTTCCATTAATGATTTTGCCGGAGGGAATTTTTCAATACCCCAAGCAATTGTTGATTTGGGATTAAACGGAAATCAATTGGGCAAAAATTATAATTTCAATGATGAGAAATTTAAAAGCTGGTGGATTCGCAATTATGGTGTTTCATACTCTCAAGAATTTTTAAATGAACCGGACGATGCAGTTGAAAAAATTCTTGCTGGGGTTACTTTAAAACTCGTTCATGGTTATTATTACGCGGGGATAGAAAAAGTAAGTACAAATTTAGGAACGGGCGCATATAATCAAATTGAAGGTAATGCTGATTTAATTGCTTACACGGCATTCTCAGATAATTTTGGAGTGAGGTATGATTTTGATTCAACAGAACATGAATCGAGATTCAGTTTGTTCATGCCGCCTGCAGGGAAAGGTGTAGGATTTGACTTTGGAATTTCTCTTTATCTAGAAGATAATTTTAATTTATCTTTTGCTTTAACAGATATTGGAAGTATTAATTGGACAAAGAATGTTGCTGAGTTCAAAGCGGAAGGTAAAATATTTATTGATGGCTTAACTGATAATGAAAAACTGGATTCATTGAAAAATAAATTCATTGGAGATGTACAAAAAAAGGAAAGTTTCTCCACAGGTTTACCCACCACGTTTAGGTTTGGCTTTAGCTGGTACTTAAATGAAGAAGATAATTTTCTTCCCGGAACTTTGCTTTTAGGACTTGACTACAATCAAGGATTTAACGAGTTGCCTGGTAATAGTAAAATTCCCCGTGTTTCTTTTGGATTTGAGTGGAAGTCGTATGATTGGATACCATATTTAAGAAGCGGTTTATCGGTTGGCGGGGCAGATGGATTTGCTTGGGCTTTAGGGTTGGGAATGTGCACGGATGTTATAGATTTTAATTTTGCAACTTCATATTTTCAAACAATTGTGTCGCCGAACTCTGCTAAGCAAATTTCATTTGCTGTTGGTTCGAAGTGGAAGTTTTGAATTATTGTCGCAAGCGCGGAAGATTTATCAACGCTGCAAAAAGGAAAATTAAATTTGCAAACCACGCGGTTAGTATGGGATCCAACGCCCCGTTCTTTCCAAATGCCTGGCTGATTTTCATAAATACCAAATAAATAAACGTCACCAGGATATTAATTCCAATTTGAACTGCCAAGCCACCGCGTCTTCGTTTTGTTGCCGCTAAAGGAATTCCGAATAGAATAACAACAATGCTTGATAAAGAAAAAGAAAACCTAGAATAGTACTCAATCAATGTGCTTCTTGGATCTGTTCCTTCTCTTTCTTGTGAATTAATAAATTTTTTCAAGTCTCCCAAATTCATTTCTTCAGATTTCTGCTGTTTAGATGCAAGGTCATCTGGATGGAAATTCAAATCTGATAAAGTAAGCTGATTAAAATAAGCCGCCGCTTCTTTATGGGATGAAAAAAATCTTTTGGTCCCGTTCTCAGCAATCCAATTTCTGGAAGTAGAATCATATGTCATTTTTGTTGCATCAATCCTCGAAATCATTTTTGTTGGATCAGAAACGTCAAATTCCTGAATGCTTACTCTATGTGCTTGATTTTGAGAGTTATCAAAGTAAGCAATGTTCACAATTTTGGATGGAGAATCTTTGAAAAAAATATTGCTGCCGGCAAAAACAAATCCTCTATTTAAATATTTTCTTTCAAGATTCACTTTAACTGTGTTCGCATGCGGAACTACGTATCCTGAAAAATAGATTGAGCAAATTGAAATAAAAAAAGTCGTAATGAGGAAAGGAAGCATAAAACGAAATAAACTGACCCCGCCAGCTTTAATTGCTGTTACTTCGCTAAGGTTTGTAGCTTTGCCAACAGTAAATAATGCGGCAAATAAAATAGCAACTGGTGTTATCAGCTTTATTATTTCTGGAGAAAAAACGAGGTAGTAATTTAAAACAATGTCTATCGGAACGTTCTGATCTATGAAATCGTCAAGGTTCTCCATCATATCTATTACAACAAAAATTATTGTGAAGGCAAGCAATCCAAAAATGATGGTCAATAAATATTGCTTAATAAGATAACGGTCAAGTATTTTCATTTATTCTTCAACAGATTCTTGTTGTCTCCATGTTTTTGGAAAAATTTTTTTCATCCATTCAAATTCAATTGTAATTGTTTCTCTTACGGATTTCATAGTAAGCAAAATACCAACGGCTCCGATTAAGAAATTTGCAGTCCACATTCCTAGGAAAGGAGAAAGCATATTTCTATCTGCAAGTTTTTCACCGCCAATTAGGAAAGCCCAATAAATCAAAAAGAAAAATAAGCTGATACTTGCAGCAATTCCAAAACCACCCTTGCGAGTCATTACACCAAGTGGCGCTCCAATCAGAACAAAAATAATGCATGCAGCTGGTATGGAATATTTTTTGTGAATTTCAACCCAGTATTTATTAATCTCATCCTGTGTGAATTGGACTCTTTTTGTATCAGAAATCATAATATTTCTCATCGTATTTATTTTTTCAATAGCTTTTGCATATAGAAGTTCATTGTTATTTTTTTGGTAGTATGGTCGAGGTTCAGTTGAAATTGAATCTGAAAAGAAAAATTTGTTTGATTCAATTGTAAGATTATCAATCTGCTTGTTTTTGATTATGCTCAAGCTGTCAATAATATATTTCATATCATTTGAACTGAGTTCTCTATCACCTCGCGGTCCGCCTGGGGTTGACTGCTGGAAAGAGAATTGATCAGCATCCATTGTAATCCGGTGATTAGTAAACACAAGTTTTCTATACATATTCTTTCTCATCATATCTGATTCATGAATCTCACCTCTATTGAGTTCCATAATCAGCTTAGTTTGATCCTTTGAAAAAAATATTTTTCCTCCCTCAGCCGTAACAACGTTTATTTTTGTTGGATTGGTGTAATCATAAATAGTTACACCATCAAGTTGATTACTATTCTTGTCAATTTTTCGAACAAGTATCGCATAGTTATTAACCTCCTGAGAAAATACTCCAGGTTCCAATGAAAGAGTGGGTTTGGTTCGGCTTATATCGAAGGTTAACAACTTTGCTTTATGGTTAGCATCAGGTAAAACGTGATTATTAAATAGTATTAAAAGATAGCAGAGTACAGCACTTGCAATCAAAGGACCGATCATCATTTTCCACAAACTAACCCCGGATGATTTGATAATTGTAATCTCATTGTTTTGAGACATTGCACCAAATGCCATGAGAGTTGCAACGAGGCAAGCCATTGGAACTACTAAAACTAACATCCATGCTAAATTATATGCTATAAGTTGAAATACGATAAAGGTGTCTAAACCTTTGCCGACCAATCTGTCCGCAAACTTCATCAAAAATTGCAAAAGTAATATACAAGTGAGCGTAAATACCGAGAATACAAAAGGAGCAAAGTGGCTTCTCAATATGTAGCGAATTAAAAGCATAGAGCGAAAATAGCATTGCTTAAATTGTTTAACAAGAAATTATATTAGTTTATAATTTTTCCTAACACATTACATTACTGGTTTACTTTCCGAATTAATTCATATTTAATTAAGTTTCGATCAAGAGAGTAAAAAATTAAGAACTCCCTAAAAATTTTCTGATTAAACTTTAGAAATTTCAGTTTGACAATCTCGCATCATAAAATTGGAGGTAAATAATGGAAGAAACATTAAAATATATTGAGGCGAATAAGGAATCTTTTATAAGTGAACTAAAAGACTTTCTTAGAATTCCTAGTATCAGCACACTATCGGAAAATAAAAAAGATATTAACGACTGTGCGAGTTTTGTGATGGAAAAATTGAGGCAAGCAGGGATGAGCCGTGTTGAATTGTTTCAAACAGAAGGGCATCCATTAGTCTATGGTGAGTGGCTTGGTGCTCCTGGTAAACCTACAATCTTAGTTTATGGTCATTATGATGTGCAGCCGGTTGACCCAATTGATTTATGGAATAGTCCGCCATTTGAACCTACAATAAAAAGTGGAAAAATTTATGCGCGTGGAGCAACAGATGATAAAGGACAAATTTTCATGCATTTTAAAAGTGTTGAGTCATTCTTCAAAACAGTTGGCAGCTTACCGCTTAATTTAAAATTTATAATAGAAGGTGAGGAAGAAATTGGAAGCGAACATCTAGAACTGTTCATCAACAATAATCTTGAACTTCTGAAGAGTGATGCAGTGCTTATCTCCGATACATCACTTTATGCTCCTGGCGTTCCTACATTAACATACGGTTTAAGAGGTTTGGCTTATATGGAAGTAGAGGTAATTGGTCCAGATCGTGACTTGCATTCCGGTACCTTTGGAGGTGCTGTAGGAAATCCGATTAACACGTTGGCGCAAATGATTTCAAAATTACATGATAAAAATGGGAAAGTTACGATTCCTGGATTTTATAATGATGTCCTTAAACTGACAAAGAAAGAGCAAGAAAATTATAAAAGGTTAAAATTTTCAGAGAAAAATTTTGCTAAAGAGGTTGGTGTATCAAAACTTCATGGTGAACAAGGATTCACTACACTGGAAAGAATTTGGGCAAGACCTACATTAGATTGCAATGGAATTTTCGGTGGATTTACAGGTAAAGGGGCAAAAACAGTTCTTCCATCTAAAGCTACAGCTAAAATTAGTATGAGATTAGTTCCCAATCAGGATCCAAACAAAGTGGCTAAGCAGTTTGAGAAACACATAAAGAAATTGGCACCAAAGTATGTTAAAGTAAAAGTTTCCAATTTACACGGAGGTTTTCCGAGTATGACTTCTTTGGATAGCAGAGCTTCTATTACTGCAGCTAAAGCAATGGAAAAAGCATTTGGTAAAAAAACTGTTTTCATTCGCGAAGGAGGATCTATTCCCATCGTTACGGTATTTGCAAAAAAACTTAAAGCACCAGTGGTTCTTATGGGATTGGGATTGAATTCTGAAAACTTACATTCGCCTAATGAACACTTCGATTTAAATCACTTTCATCTCGGTATTATTAGTTCAGCTAATTTCATCGAGGAATTCTCGGTTACATAAATGAGAAGTATTCGCTCAATTACTGATAACTTAAGTCATGTATTACCTGTTCTAATCATAATTTTTCTTTTTGCCTATTGTTCAAAGGAAAGTAAAAGGCTTGACAAGGAAAAATCCCTTACAAAAGAAGTAGCATATTCACCTGAAAAGGATGCTGATATTCAACGATATAATATCGAGGTTAGGAAAAAACAAGCTCAGAATAGATTTCCCTGTGATACTATTTCATTAATGGAATTTGTTTTAAACAATTTTTCTGAGGGCTCTTATTTGGTTTGTGAAGATAGAACTGAAACATATGAATTGCCCAATCCTGCTGTTTTGTACTATACTAGTAATTCAAAGTATGTATTTGGAGTGGTGGCCCGTTCAAAACCAGGTGAAAGATTGATTGAGATAAAAAATATTGTAGGTTATGACCAAAGTTTTATTGATCTTGACAGTACAAAACTTGGGACTGCTTTTTTCTACCTTGTTTTGTTTAGATGTGAAGGAGAAGGTTTTACTA
Source organism: uncultured Ignavibacteriaceae bacterium (assembly GCA_964391015.1). Lineage (GTDB taxonomy): Bacteria > Bacteroidota > Ignavibacteria > Ignavibacteriales > Ignavibacteriaceae > XYD12-FULL-36-8. The sequence continues at coordinate 162,358 of CAYMKU010000001.1, read as the reverse complement.
TACTGTGGGAAGCTCCAATTCCTTCTCACGGAGGATTTAATTATTTGGCCCTCCAAAAATGGAGTTACAGTAAAGCTGATTTCATTAAAGTTAATTTTCATTATGCCCAAGGAATTGGGAACATCAGCTACAATTATTTTTTAATTAATGGACTTGAAAATCCTCCTCATCTTTTAATGACATACGAAGGAATAAATTTTAAGCGGACGATTGCAAACATAAACAATGATAAATTTCCTGATTATTTTGAACATATTTATTACGATGATGGAATCAAGATAACGCCTGGAGATTCTGTGCCATTTGTGTGGAACCAAAATGATAGTATGTATCAGAATCTTCTCAATAAAAAACATACAAGACCATATTAAACTTTTCCCGAAAATTTCGCTGATAGAATTTTTCTAATAATCATTATTTAACTATCTTTAATTGCTGTGTGTTTTAGCAAGACATGATTTACGTTGTTTAGCTACTAATATTTTAAGGAACATTATGACAGAACTAAATACAGGATCAAACCAACTTCCAGAGTTGAAAGATTCGATTGATAATAATTCAAACAACAATTCAACCGTTGCTGGGTTAAGTAATTTTTCTGTGCTGGAGAGTGAATTACACTCTCTCTACATGGGTGTCGGAATTCGTGACATATCAAATTGTGGATTCATAGAATTAAAAGGTAACGATGTTCTTGATTTTCTAAATAGAATCAGCACGAATTTAGTTAGGGACATACAAAAAGGAGAAATCACAAAAACAATTTTTATAACTGAAAAAGGAAAAATAATAGATACAGCAGTTGTAATAAATCTGGATGATTATCAGCTTTTGGTTTCTAGTCAGGAGCATCAGGAAAAAATGATAATATGGCTTCAAAAGTATGTGATATCTGATGATGTTAAGTTGAGTAACATCAATGGAAAATATACATTGTTCGAAGTCCTTGGTCCGCAGGCAGATTCATTTATGACGTTGATAAACGGAAATGTTGTTAATAATATTCAGCCAAATACCATTAAAATTATGAATACAGAGGGGATAATTTTCTTTTTAATGAAGCATTATGATTTGAATGGACAACTGATTTACTGGATTCTTGCAGACCCAACGTATGCACAAAAGTTAATCCGATACATGGTGGAAAATAAAGGACCATTCGGGTTTAATCTGATCGGAGAAGAGGCATACAACCACTACCGCATTGAGAATGGGATCCCAATTGCACCAAATGAAATTAATGATCTTCACAATCCGCACGAAGTTGGGTTAATAAACCTTGTGAATGACACTAAAGGTTGTTACATAGGGCAAGAAGTTGTAGCACGACTTGGTACTTATGATAAAGTACAAATAAAATTTTGCGGTTTCACTTTCGAAGATACAGTTGATGAATTTGAGAAGTTTGTTCTTTTCGATGATTCCAATGTTGAGGCAGGGACAATAACTTCAAATATCAATTCACACAAATTCAAAAAGCAAATTGGAATCGGTTTTGTAAAAAGAAAATATTTTGAGGATGGTTTAACTTTGTTTGCTAAAAATGCTGACAGGAACCAAATCAAAGTTCACGTTAAAAAGCTGCCATTTAAAAAGTGAAGATATATACAAAAACCGGTGATAGGGGGGAAACAAGTCTTTTTGGTGGTGAAAGAATTTCAAAAAAATCAGATAGAATAGAAGCATACGGTACAATTGATGAACTAAATTCGTTCATTGGATTAACTATCACTGAAATACAAAACAAAAACATTAAAAAATTACTTAATAAAATTCAGAGCCAGCTATTTCATTTAGGCTCTGATTTAGCCACGCCTACCACAGATAAAGCAACTAGACTGAAAGTTAAACGTGTACCTTCAAAATATTATGAGGATATTGAAAAAGCCATTGACTATTACGATGCACAATTAGAAAAATTAAAAAATTTCATACTGCCTGGTGGATCAAGAACGGCTGCTTTGCTTCATATTTGTAGAACGATTTGTCGAAGAGCAGAACGAAAAGTTGTGGCATTAAATAATAGGGTGAAGGTTGGTGGTAATATCATTATATTTTTAAATAGATTATCCGATCTTTTCTTTGTTCTTTCGCGCTATGAAAACAAATGTTCCGGTCATCAGGATATCAAATGGAACAAATAAGATTCTAATTTGGTTTGATATTTGTGATTTGATAAATGTTAGTTCACCTTGGGGGTGAATTTGGTTTCGACGGGGTTAAAGAAGCATTGAACTGCGCATCGTGTTCCCCAAAGACACGTTAAAAAATTGGGAAAAACAATAACTGGCGAATATAATTACGCCTTAGCTGCTTAATTAATTGAGTAGCCGTTCACTAAATTTTCTCATACTGGAATTTGGATGAACGTCGTTTAAGTATGATAGCTGACTCTGTTGTCTGCGCAGGTGAAGCGAATTTTTTAGCAGGCAAACTTTAAGTGATCCTCGTCTGTTAGGTAGCTTAAAGTTAAAAAACAACAGACTATGTGCGTAGAGGTTCTTTGAGTCTTAACTTCGGACGCGGGTTCGACTCCCGCCACCTCCACATGTAGTTATTTTTATTGGTGAAAGGGTAATGAAAATATAACTACACAGTAAGTTTAGGGCTATTTAGTTCGTTGATGAAAAGAAAAGATATACCAATTATTACTTCAATTGTTGTTGTAACAGAGTAATAAACTGGACCGACTCCTACCTCCTGATAATAGACAAAAAACTTAAGCAACAATGAAAATTCATAGATAACTAACATTATATGAAATAGTAAAAGCTTGCGGTTTTCACTGAAATAAACTACCAATATCTTTATGAAGAAAATAAAAATTATTAAGTGTATTGCCATTTGAAAGATTAATGCTTGAGAGGGCAGCATTAAAATTATAACGATTCCAATGCTCATGGATATTGCTGTTACTATAATTCTATTATTTTGCTTTACATTGATTAGAGCGGAATACAAAAGTATAATTATACCGATTGAATAATACGAGAGACTGTTTATTCGCACGGATAGTATAAGAAGAAAGTAAACAATATCCATTAAGCCTAAGACCAGAAAGAATAAGAAAAATCTCGTTCTGAATTGTCTTATAGGAACAAAAACCCATATGAATGTGCTTATGAGTTGGATACTTTTTATTAATTCCATTAATCAACACAAAAAGGTGGGCATAACCATGCAAATTCCAATGTATAATTACCATTTGTAACAGTTAGTACTTCTTGACGTTTTTCTATGTATGTGTCGGAGTTATTTCCACTGCTTAATAACTCATTGACAATTGATGTTGCGAATACATGAAACACTTCTGAACTATTCACAGAGAACCCTGCAGGTAATAATACTCTTCTTTTATTGTCTAAAATATAAACATCATTATTGATAAAATTAAACATAATTACTTTTGTACTGTTGTTTACTAGCAACTTTAATGTTTCAGTGGAGATTTGATTTGAAATCAATACTGCTCCAAACATTTCGTTAGCATTTTCTTTGCTCAAGATTTTTCCCTGTGAGAAAACACTTACGTTTATTAAAGTAATAGTTACAACAACAAATAATGTTCTTTTCATTTTTTCTCCTTTTTTTACTGTAACATACAATGTCCCTTGTGCAAAAAAATCCGTAGTATTACGGATTTTTAAAGATTACACAGTATGTTTTTGGTTAGAATTGAAAGAAAATGATTTTTAAGTAATGACTTAGAACTTTAGAAAGCTGTATCAAAGATTTTTCTTTTTAAAAGTTTCGTGGACTGAAATTGCATATTTTATTAATTGAGGGGAGGATTTTAGATTCAATTTTTCCATAATATTAGACCTATGAGTTTCTACAGTTCTTCTGCTTATATACATTTTTTCGGCTATCTCATTGTTGGTAAGCCCATCGGCAAGCAATGAAAGTACTTCCATCTCCTTGTTTGTTAGTAAATCTATCCCTGCTGAAATATGATTGTGTGAATGCGCTTCGTAATCTTGGATAAGCTGCTCAATTTGTTCTTCAGAATACTCACCCCCAAAATACTTTTTACCCTTTGATACCATCTCAATGGCGTGAAGTAATTCTTGCTTGGAAACATTTTTATGTATTAATCCTGATCCACCGGATTTAATACAATGGTATATGTAATCCTCACCGCCGTACATAGATAAAAATATGACTTTCGCATTTGAATCTTTCTCTGATAAAATGCGTACTGCTTCAATTCCCGATAATTCAGGCATGGATATGTCGGTTATGACTAAATCAGGTTTCAACTTAAAATATTTATATATCAAATCTTTTCCATCATTTGCTTCACCAACTATTTTAATTTTATTTTCATCGAGGAGAAGACTGATGATTCCCTTGCGGAAAAGCTCGTGATCATCTGAAATTAGGATTTTGATTGTATGATTTAACATGTTTTATAATTCCTCCCAAACAGGAACTTCAGCTATTATTGTTGAGCCACTCAATTCGGAAGAATCAATTTTTAATTTACCTCCGAGTCCTTCGGTTCTTTCTCTCATATTTAACAATCCAAAGCCACTGTTTTTTTGTTCAATTTTTTCATTACTAATTATTCCGCATCCATTATCCGTTATAATTGTTCGTAGAATATCTTCATCCTTTACAAGTATAACGCTAAATTCACTTGCATTTGAATGTTTTACGATGTTAGTCAAAGCTTCCTGAATAAGCCGATAAAAATAAATTTCAAGTTTTTTATCCAATCTCTGATTCACACCGATAATTTGAAAACTACCGGATATTCCGCTTTCTTTAATTATGTTATTGCATAGTGTTTTTAGAGCTGCTTCTAACCCCATTTCCTCAAGAACTTTCGGTTTAAGGTCATAAATGATTCTCCTTAATTCTTCTGTTGTATTTTCAAGTTGAGATTTAATTGGCTGTAGCAATTCATCCATAGCTTCGACGGATCCATCGGTAATTTTCCTTAGTCCTAGTTGGACAAAATATAGATCTTGAACAATACCATCATGCAATTCATGAGCAATTCGAAATCGTTCTTCATCAATCTGATTTTGTAAATAAGTGGATAGCTGCTTCAATTTAATTTCCAGGTTTTTTATTGCTGAAATATCACGAAAATAAAATTGAGCAATTCCAAGATCAGAATTTCCTTTCAACAAAACATTGTAATGAACTCCATCGAACTTGAAACCGAAGGAATGACTTTCATTTGAGTCAATTTTTTTTTGTAATTCGGCAAGTGAAATTTCGAAGATACCATTTGTAACTTGTGCATCGCGCTCGATTTTTAATAAAGAGTATGCAGCGTTATTGAAAAAATTTATTCTACCTTCATGATCAACTCTAAGAACCGGATCAGGATCAAGTTCTGCAAACTGAGCCATTAACTTGCTGTTTTTTAGCTCGATATCTTTTTTTTCTTGAATATGTTTTTGCTCTAATGGTTTGACAAGATAATGGTTAAGAAAGTAGATAATTACAAGTACCACTAACGTCAAAAGAATAATTAGAATAAGTGGATTAGACCAACTTCTTAAAATATCATAAAAGATTGAATTGTACTTATCTGCCGCTAACATTCTGTTTTACTATTAACTCTTTTAGGGTTTTATCTGATAATTTAAATTTCTTAAAAACAATCAAATTTTTCTAAGTTCTGCTGTAAAAAAATATTGTCTTTCTGAAATATACTTCTTTGTTACAATTTTTGTTCTTATCATTAAATTAATGTTGCAAAATTAATCCTGTACGGTTTAAGCAATTTGTCTATCGAATTAATAAAAATTCTCCCTAATTGTAGTCATTTCAAATGGTTATAAACATTTAATGTTGCTTAAGATTTTTTTAAAAATCCGTAGTACTACGGATTTTTTTGTATGTAATGGAATTTATATTTCCCCGTGTTCAAAGTAATAAGTATGTAATTGTAAACTCAGATTAAAAATAGAAATGATTGAGAGAAAAGTTACCAATACAAGAAGAGATGAATCCGGGAAGATTATTGCAGTTGGTAATCCCCATGAATGGTGGTCGCCTCGACCATCAACCGAAGTTATCAATGATATTGAAGAGTCTTTTTACAGATATTATGTTGTTTTTGATGGGAAGAAAATTTTGTTAGAGGTTGCGAATGGAACAGGTGAAAAATATTTGCGAACGAATGTTAATACATCAGGAATTAAACTTGATGAACTTCCTGGTTGTTAAAAATGAAAGTTAATAAAAATAGTTCGGTATGATACAGATCAAATATGATTCAACAATTAACGAAAGGTTCTAATTCGACCTTCCTAAAAGAATAATTTTTTTAAGAACGATTATTTAAACAAGGGATTCAACACCAGATTAGTTGCCGATGTTAGAATAATATAATTTTCTGAAGATGAGCGGCAATAGACCGTATGGGATGAGGGGCATTTGAAATTTAGGGATGAGGTGCAGCCAAATAAAAAAGTGTGAGGGGCACACTTTTTTGAAGCAGAATCAAATTCCAGAAGTCAATTCTTTGTGGGGAAATTATTAATAAATTGCAAACAACGAAAAACCTTTCAATCCCACAATCATTTTTTTATTGATAAGAACTTCATATTAAAGTAAATTACATCTGTGAAAAAGATAGTATTTACAAAGATGAATGGAGCCGGCAACGATTTTATTGTAATTGATAAAACAAAAAATAAAACTGTTTCTTTCACAAAAACTAATATTATAAATCTCTGTAATCGTCGAAAGGGTATTGGTGCAGATGGTGTTATAATGCTTTCGAGCTCAAAAAGCAGCAATTTTTTAATGGAATATTTTAATTCTGATGGTTCTTCGGGAAGTTTGTGTGGTAATGGTGCGCGTTGTGCTATTCAGTATGCCTCAGATTCGGATAAATTTAAGAATGCTAAAGCAATATTTAATGCTAATGATGAAATTTTTAGTGGTGAAGTATTAAAAAATGGATTAGTACGGTTCGATCTTAAATCACCTACAAGAGTTAAATTAAATTTTAGAATTAAAGCATCAAGTCAGCTTATTAAATCAAACTTTGCGGATACTGGCTCACCACACGTAGTAATTGAAATTGAGGATGTATTGGCACATCCTAAAGACTTGAACAGCAGGTATAGAAATATTGAAAACTTTCCTGTGTCGGAAATCGGAAGAGAAATAAGGTATCACAAAGATTTTTTACCATCTGGCGCAAATGTAAATTTTATTCAGGTTAAAAATGATACATTGCATATACGGACTTATGAACGAGGAGTGGAAAACGAAACTCTTGCATGTGGTACAGGCTCAGTTGCAGCAGCTATAATCGCATCCGTGATTAAAAATTTGAAATCACCGATTAAAATAATAACAAAGGGGAATGATGAACTTGTTGTAGAGTTTCAACGAATCGGTGAGAGGTTTGAGAAAGTTGCCCTTTCTGGACCAGTAAAAACTGTTTTTTCCGGAGAATTCGATTTAAAAGATTTTTAACTGCTTGACAGTTGGATTAAGGTTGATTTTATTATTTTAATTTTCAAAAAATGGAGAACAAATGTCAAAAGTGATTTTTTCAGTTCAATATGAAATTATTCCAAACAAGAGAGATGATTATTTAAGTGTAATTCGTGAGTTGAAGAATCTGTTAAAAGCCGAAGGATTAGAAAACTATAGTGTTTATGAAGTAAAAGGTAAAGTAAATCAGTTTCAAGAAATTTATACTTTTAGCTCAATGGAAGCTTATGAAAAATTTGAAGATGACCAAAATGAACGGATCAACATTCTCATAAATAAAATTGCAAATTTTACAGAAAACCATTCAACAAAATATACCGTATTGACCGAATTGGAAGTTTAATCCATATTGAACAATTCAATTACTGTCTCCATATTACTACAGCTACTGATGGTTCTAATTTGGACTACAAATGTTCCTCATTTCTTATTCATGTATTATAAATTACGTTGAATGAATAGATAATTGAATAATAAATTACACGTGCTTTACGTTTGGTTTTTTGTTATAACAGGATTGGTGGTTACAATTCTTTTTTTCATCAATGGTTATTCATATTATGGCACATCCATGGAAGAGAGGTTTTTCCATCCAGATCATAATTTGCTCAAGCCAAGTGGTGTTATAGGTCATGGATTAGGTATAATCGGTTCTTTAATGATGATACTTGGTGTTGCGTCTTACATGATTAGAAAAAGGAACCGGAAATTGTTTGGGCTTGGTTATTTAAAATACTGGTTGGAGTTTCACATCTTTTTGTGTTCTGTCGGGCCTGTACTGGTTCTTTACCATACCGCATTCAAATTTGGCGGAATTGTATCAATTAGTTTTTGGAGTATGACAGCAGTTGTGCTTAGTGGTGTTATAGGTCGGTTTATTTATATACAAATTCCGCGTTCAATTCAAGGTAATGAAGTGGAAATCGAAGACTTGAATTCTATGAGTTTTGACTTGACTTCAAGATTAAAAACTGAGTTTGGAATAAATGGTCAAATAACTGCTAAATTAGAAAGCATAAACTTCTTTGATCATTATAAAAATGCTTCGCTCGGAAAAAGTATAATTTTGGTTTTCAAAGATTATTTTAGTTCCATTTTAATTTTACGAGAGATTTATCGTGAAATTGATAAGATGAATATTACAAAAAGTAAAAGAAGAAGAATTAAAGAATTAGCTAAATCAAAAGTTGTTTTGAGCAGAAGAATTGGTATGTTAAGAATTATGCATAAGCTTTTTAGATACTGGCATATAATTCACTTACCTTTTGCTTTAGTTATGTTTGGTATAATGATTATTCATGTAATCGTTACCATTGTATTCGGGTACAAATGGATTTTTTAGGAGGAAGTATGAATTTTAAATTGATCTACGTTTATAGTGCATTAGTGATTATTATCGGTATATCATTGTTTTTTCTGACCTCAGATAAGAAAACCATGTCAAACAATCCTGAAAAAATGAAAAACGAAATGCCACATGACAGTATTCATAGCGGATTGAACAATCTTGGATCAGCTCCTCCGAACAAAGAGAATGTTTCTCCAAATTTTAAAAAGCAATTGGAAGATTTGAAAATAAAGGCAGAGAAAAATCCTGATAATATAGAAGCGTTGAAGGATTACGGAGATTTCCTTGCTGCTGCACATCAATTAGATGAGGCAATAAAAATTTATGAGAAGATTTTGAAAATAAATCCACAGAATAAAGAAACGCTTTTTTCTATCTCATTTATCTACTACAATAAACAAGAATTTGATCAGGCAGAAACATTCATCAATAAAATTCTCAAGATAGACAGCAAAGATCATCAAGCACTGTACAATTTAGGTGCGATAAATGCGTTGAGGGGAAATAAGAATAAAGCGAAAGAAATATGGGAAGAGCTAATTAAGGAACAACCGAATTCTTCCTCTGCTGATATGGCAAAAAAATCTTTATTGAGACTTTAATTTTAAAATTCTTCATAATAATTAACTATTGTTTCCTTTAAGTAATAATAACAGGTTATTATTACTAATTGAAATGATATTGTAAAAAATCAATTAAAGAATTTTGAGAAATTGTTACATTTCCATCGCACGATAATTGAAGTAAATATTCTCCAAAATTTAAAAAACAAATCAAAAATTTCTTTGTCTCAAAATGGAAGTAATGCTTGAAAATATTATTACCTATTCTGTTTTAGCTGTAATTATTTTTGTTATACTTTATTTTTATTTGAGACGCCATAAAAACACTTCAGAAATTAATATTAAAAAAATTCAGAAAGCGAAGGAATTTGGGTTACATGAACCAATGTCGTTGCATCCTGTCATAGACACAGAATCATGTATCGGCAGCGGTGCATGTATTGAAGCATGTCCTGAAAAAGACATAATCGGAATTGTAAACGGAAAAGCAACGACAATAAATGCTTCACGGTGCGTTGGGCATGGCGCCTGTTTTCATGCATGTCCGGTACAGGCAATTTCATTGTGCATTGGGACTGAAAAACGCGGAGTTGACCTGCCGCATGTATCCTCCGAATTTGAAACAAACATTCGAGGCTTATTTATAGCAGGTGAGTTGGGAGGAATGGGATTAATAAAAAATGCAGTTGAGCAAGGAAAACAGGCAGTTCAGAATTTATCCAAAGAATTAAAAACTAAAACTGATGCGGAGTTTGACGTTATTATTGTTGGTGCTGGACCTGCTGGAATATCAGCTACACTTACTGCTGCCAAGCTAAAATTAAAATTTTTAACAATCGAGCAAGATTCATTAGGTGGAACAGTATTCAATTTCCCTCGTGCAAAAATCGTGATGACCTCTGCAATGGACCTTCCACTCCACGGTAGGATTAAATTTGTTGAAACAACGAAGTTAGAACTGCTGACACTATGGCATTCTGTATTAACAAAAAATCAAATTACTATTAATGAACAGGAAAAAGTTGAATCAATTGAAAAACAAAAAGAAAATTTTGTCATTAAAACAAGTAAAAGAGTTTATACCTCTCAAACAGTGCTTCTTACAATTGGAAGGCGAGGGTCACCAAGAAAATTAGGTGTGCCCGGCGAAGAAAAAGAAAAAGTTGCATATCGTTTGCTTGAACCCGAGTTAATCCACAATCAAAATGTTTTGGTTGTTGGCGGTGGTGATTCTGCTGTTGAAGCAGCAATTCTGCTTGCAGACGAAAACAATAGTGTTACACTCTCATACAGAGGAGAAAGCTTTGCAAGATTGAAGCCTATGAATCTTGAAAGAGTTAATGAAAACATTAAGAATGGAAAAGTAAAAGCACTTTATAATTCTAATGTTAAAGAAATTAATGACGACTTGGTGATCATTGAAAGAACTGGTGAAAAAGAATTAACAAAAATAAAAAATGATCTTGTTTATATTTTTGCAGGCGGTGAATTGCCAACAATTTTTCTGGATAAAATCGGTGTGAAAATCACTAAAAAATTTGGTGAAGCGATTCTAAAGCACTGAATATTTTGTCAAAGAAATTATCACATGAAATTTATTTGTTTAGTGAAGTTTTTCCCAGCAATATTAAACGGACAAGGACAAGAAAGCATCAGAGTACTGATATCAAAAATTATCTTCTTGATTTTGATTTTTAATATGAAATCATATTCACAAATATCACCTGGCGATTTAACAAAAGCCCATTCAAATCTTGAGGGAATGAGCAATTGCACCAAATGTCATGTCTTAGGCGAACAAGTTACTAATGCAAAGTGTTTGGATTGTCATACTGAAATAAAAAAATTGAAAGAACAGGGAAGAGGTTATCATTCATATATCGGTGTAAAGTCCAAGAACTGTTTTGAATGCCATAGTGAACACAACGGAAGGAGTTTTTCCATCATTAATTTCAGTTCTGAAAAATTTGACCATAACAAAACAGGATTTGAATTGATTGGTGCGCACTCAAATCAGAAATGCGATAAGTGTCATCAAAATAAATTTATTAAAACACAATTATCAAAGAAGAAACAGCATTCCTATTTAGGATTGGGAACTGACTGTTATTCATGCCATGAAGATGTTCACCAAAGTACTCTTGGAAGTAATTGTGAAACGTGCCACGGGAATGAAAAATTTCAACCTGCTGTTAATTTTAGACATGACGATACCAAATTTAAATTAACGGGCGCTCACCAAAAGGTGGATTGCAATAAATGTCATCAGAGTGAAAAAAGAAACGGGAAAAAAATTCAAAGGTTTAAAGGAATTGTGTTCACTTCATGCCAATCATGTCATACAGATATTCACAAGGGAAAATTTGGGAATGATTGTCAGTCTTGTCATAATACTTCTTCATTCCACTCAATTGCTCAGGGTTCTTTTGATCACAGTAGAACGAATTTTCCTTTAGTTGGTAAACATAGAGGTGTTCGTTGCAATGATTGTCATAAGACAAATTTATCAGCTAAACTTAAGCATGAAAAATGTATTGATTGTCATGCTGATTATCATAAAGGTGAGCTTACTTCGGGAGTTTCTATAAGGGATTGCTCAGTTTGTCATAACGAATCAGGATTTGTTCCTTCTACTTTTACTATTCAGCAGCATAATGAAACTAAGTTCATCTTATCTGGTTCACATCTTGCGCTCCCTTGTCAGAATTGTCATATGAAAGAAGAATCCTGGCATTTTCGAAATATTGGAAATGATTGCTTTGAGTGTCACAAAAATGTTCACGGTAACGAATTAACTCAAAAATATCTTCCAGATCATAAATGTACATCTTGTCACACTACTGATAATTGGAATACTATTAGTTTTAATCATTCCCAAACGGATTTTTCTCTTGAAGGAAAACACCAAAATGCGAGGTGCGGAAAATGCCATACTGTTGAAACTAATGATGGCAAGGTTTTTAAATTTGTTTCATCTAATTCTGAGTGCATAACTTGTCACAGCGATGTTCACTTTGGTCAGTTTAATGTTTACGGAACATCAAGTTGTATGAAATGTCATTCTTATTTCAATTGGAAACCGGAAAAGTTCGACCATGAACAAACTAAGTTCTCACTTAAAGGCGCTCATTCAAAACTAAAATGTGATCAATGCCATAAAGCCACTTCAGTTAACGGCAGTACCTTTATTAAATATAGATTGGAAGATTTTAAATGCGCAGCTTGTCATTCATAATTATTGTCTTAACAATAAATGTTTTGACAATTTATGGTCAATCGCCGCATGGTGACTTGAAGGGATTAGATTGTGCAAATTGTCATCAATCAACTGATTGGAAGGTAAACCTTGCTCATATTAATTTTGATCATTCGGAAACAGGATTTTCATTGACAGGACAACATAGCACAATTAATTGCTCATCATGTCATGCAGATTTGATTTTTTCTAAAGCGCAATCATCTTGTAATTTTTGTCATAAAGATGTTCATCAAAATTCAGTTGGCTTGGATTGTTCATCATGTCATAAACCAGATACATGGCTAATTGAAAATCGAAATGAACTTCATCAGAAAAGTCGTTTCCCGCTTATAGGTTCACATTTAAAGGCAGATTGTATTGAGTGTCATGCGGGCTATCCGAATTTAAATTTTGTGACCTTAGGAGTGAACTGTATAGATTGTCATCAGAATGAATACCGAAATACTCAAAATCCAAATCATTCACTTGTGGGATTTTCTACAAACTGCTTGGATTGCCATAGTATGTTGCAGAGCAAATGGTCGGCTGAGATATTTGCGCATAATTTTTTCCCGTTAGTTGGCGGGCATAATATTCAGAATTGTTTTTCGTGTCATGAACAAGGAGGAAATTTCAAGGGATTATCAACAACATGTTATTCGTGTCATCGAAATGATTATGAAACATCTTCAAATCCACCTCACCAAAGCAACAACTTCCCGACACAATGTCAACAATGCCATGTAATTCAAAATTGGAGGCCTGCAAGTTTTGATCATAACACTACGCAGTTTCCGTTAACAGGAGCGCACATCTCTGTTAATTGTAGTAATTGCCATCAAACAGGCTATACTCAAATGTCAACTCAATGTGTTAGTTGTCATCTAAATAATTTTAATTCGACAACAAATCCTAATCATACAACATTAAGCATTTCGACAGAATGTACGAGTTGTCACACAACGAATGCAAATTGGAAACCGGCTCAATTTCCTCAACACAATAATTATTTTGCATTGACAGGTGCCCATGCTTTAATTTCGACCAATTGCGAGCAATGTCATAATAGTAATTACACAAATCTTTCGAATGCTTGTGTTGCTTGTCATCAAGGGGATTACAATTCAGCAATAAATCCAAATCATACAAATGCTGGGATATCAACTTCATGTGAAGGATGTCATAATTCTACGGCATGGATACCTTCAACATTTAATCATGCTGTAACTGGGTTTGAATTGATCGGGCAACATGCTTCGATACAATGTTCATCATGTCATCAAGGAACAACGGCTGGATTAAATGATCAGTGTGTAAGCTGTCATCAGAATAATTACAATACAGCCCAGAATCATGTTGCACAAGGATATCCATTAGACTGCAAGATGTGTCATAACTCAATAGCGTGGAATCAATCTACATTCAATCACAATAACACAAGTTTTCAGCTAACCGGTGCTCACATAAGTGTGACATGTTCAAGCTGTCATAGTAATGGATTTAGTAATACGCCGACAGAATGTTCAAGTTGTCATCAAAATGATTATTACGGTACAACAAATCCAAATCATGTAACATTGAATTTATCTAATCAGTGTCAGACATGTCATACGACAAACCCGAATTGGAAACCGGCAACATTTCCGATACATAGTAATTATTTTCAATTTGTAGGGGCGCATATAGCCATACAGAATAATTGTACGAGTTGTCACATAAATGGCTATAACAATACACCGAATGTATGTTATGGCTGTCATCAGAATGATTATCAGACGACTACGAATCCACCACATCAGATAAGTCAATTTCCGACGGATTGCGTACCATGTCATAGTCAGAGTACATGGGTGCCATCAACATTCAATCATGATGGACCATATTTTCCTATATATTCGGGAAAGCATAAAGGAAAATGGACAACATGTTCGCAGTGTCATTCAAATCCATCGAACTACACAATATTTTCATGTATAGATTGTCATGAGCACAATCAAACTAGTATGAACAATAAACATCAGGGTGTGAGTGGGTATATTTATGCAAGTAGCGCGTGTTATTCGTGCCACCCACAAGGAACTGTAGCAGGTGCATTCAATCATTCAACGTCAATTTTTCCATTAACGGGTGCTCATCAAACTGTTGAATGTAATCAATGCCACCAAAACGGATATGCTAATACTCCGACAGTATGTTATGACTGTCATCAGTTGAATTATACTAGTACAACAAATCCTAATCATACAACATTAAGCATTTCGACAGAATGTACGAGTTGTCACACAACGAATGCAAATTGGAAACCGGCTCAATTTCCTCAACACAATAATTATTTTGCATTGACAGGTGCCCATGCTTTAATTTCGACCAATTGCGAGCAATGTCATAATAGTAATTACACAAATCTTTCGAATGCTTGTGTTGCTTGTCATCAAGGGGATTACAATTCAGCAATAAATCCAAATCATACAAATGCTGGGATATCAACTTCATGTGAAGGATGTCATAATTCTACGGCATGGATACCTTCAACATTTAATCATGCTGTAACTGGGTTTGAATTGATCGGGCAACATGCTTCGATACAATGTTCATCATGTCATCAAGGAACAACGGCTGGATTAAATGATCAGTGTGTAAGCTGTCATCAGAATAATTACAATACAGCCCAGAATCATGTTGCACAAGGATATCCATTAGACTGCAAGATGTGTCATAACTCAATAGCGTGGAATCAATCTACATTCAATCACAATAACACAAGTTTTCAGCTAACCGGTGCTCACATAAGTGTGACATGTTCAAGCTGTCATAGTAATGGATTTAGTAATACGCCGACAGAATGTTCAAGTTGTCATCAAAATGATTATTACGGTACAACAAATCCAAATCATGTAACATTGAATTTATCTAATCAGTGTCAGACATGTCATACGACAAACCCGAATTGGAAACCGGCAACATTTCCGATACATAGTAATTATTTTCAATTTGTAGGGGCGCATATAGCCATACAGAATAATTGTACGAGTTGTCACATAAATGGCTATAACAATACACCGAATGTATGTTATGGCTGTCATCAGAATGATTATCAGACGACTACGAATCCACCACATCAGATAAGTCAATTTCCGACGGATTGCGTACCATGTCATAGTCAGAGTACATGGGTGCCATCAACATTCAATCATGATGGACCATATTTTCCTATATATTCGGGAAAGCATAAAGGAAAATGGACAACATGTTCGCAGTGTCATTCAAATCCATCGAACTACACAATATTTTCATGTATAGATTGTCATGAGCACAATCAAACTAGTATGAACAATAAACATCAGGGTGTGAGTGGGTATATTTATGCAAGTAGCGCGTGTTACGATTGTCATCCACGTGGAAACGGATTAAAAATGCTGGAAAAATCTTTTCAGAAAGTAAATTAAGAGATAATCAGCTTGCGTAAAAGAGTAAAATTGAAATTGCTTGTGTCATTAATGATTTTTGTTATGGCTGGGCAGGCACAACAGAAGATGGAAAGATTGGGTAAGGTGACTTACAAATCGACGCAGAATGTTTATGTCCAGTTTGAAAGTACTGAGGGAATTAGCACAGGGGATACCTTATTTGTTAAAACCAATAAAAAACTGCAACCAGTTGTACAAGTGAATTTTATATCAACAAGGTCTTGTGCAGGAATTGTAATAAATGGAATTACTATAAAAGTTGGAGAAGAATTAATTGCATTAATTCCTTCTAAAAAAGTAGAAGAAAATATCGTGTTAGATACGAATAGAATGCAAGAAATTTTACCATCTAATGATGTGAACGTGGTTAGCATCAACAAGCAAAACTTCAGAGCCCACCAACGCGAAAATTCAAGTGGGAGATTTTCTATTCAATCTTACTCAAATATAAGTTCAGGAACATCATCTTCTGATGATCAGAGATGGAGATATACTCTGCGTTATGATGTTGAAAATCTTTATGAATCAGGATTCTCTTTTTCCAGTTATCTTAATTATGTTTACAAAGTTGGTGAGTGGCAAAAGGTCAGAGCGAAACCGTGGGATAATTTGAAAGTATATGACCTTTCGCTCGGATACAATTTCGATGACGATACAAACTTAAAGCTGGGTAGATTTCTAAATCCTCGAATTGCAAACATAAGTTCTGTTGATGGATTACAGGTCCAAACTAAATTCTCGAATTTTTATGGTGGACTAGCAATTGGTTCGCGCCCAGATTTCAAAACACTTGGGTTCGATCCAAAGCTATTTGAATATGGAGCTTTTATTGGAAGAATTGACTCAATAGAAAATGGTTATATAGAGAATACTATAGCTTTCTTTCAGCAAATGAATAACTCAAAAACGGACAGAAGATTTGCATACTTACAGCATAGCAATTCAATTCTGCAAAATTTGAATATATTTTTGTCATCTGAAATAGACCTATACGCTTTGGAAAGGGGAATCGGAAAAACCAAACCTTCATTAACAAGTTTCTTTTTATCCTCACGATATGCTCCTTCAAGAACAATTTCATTTTCTTTTTCTTATGATGCTCGGAAAAATGTTATTTATTACGAAACTTTTAGAAGCTTAGTTGACAGCATAATTGAAAATGAAACCAGGCAGGGATTAAGATTTGGAACTAATATCAGACTTTTTGATAAAGTTTTTATAGGGTTAAACGCAGGATACAGGTTTCTTAAAAGGGATATTAAGCCATCTAAAAATTTCAATGGATATTTAACTTACTCGTTAATTCCATGGATTGATATATCGCCGACTTTGTCGGTTTCACGGTTAGCAAGCAATTATGTGGATGGAACTATATGGGAGATAAAACTTTCGAAATTCTTTTCATTTATTGATTATTCGGTTTCTATAGGTTACTCGCAAGTTGATTACAATTACTTAGCAGCGAATTCTAAATTCAATCAAAAAAATCTCGAAGCTGATCTTTCAGGAAAGATTTTTGGTCCAATGTTTTTGTCAGTGAGTTATGAGGGCACTTTCGAAAAAGATATAAGCTATGCTCGGTTCCTACTGGACATCTCATTCAGATTTTAACCAAGAGAATTTGCCTCCCAGCTTTCTCAACTTAATGCATATGAACAAGAAAAACCGCTCATCAAAAAACTAACTACATATATTAGATAAGGTTAACTCATCACACTTTTTAATTGACTTTAAATGTTTTATATAATAGGTTAGTGTACAAATTCTGAAAATGTTCTAACATAACTAATTCTATAACAACCTTAGGAGGTTATATGTTCAAGAGATACTTTCTCATTTTTGTTCTTTTTACTTGCTTTATTACTATGTCTTTTGCACAAAAGACTGAAACATTTCAGAAAACAGGCGGATATGCAAGAATTCTCGGTATGGGAAATAACCCATACATTGTTGACCCTTTCTTTGTAACTGCAAATCCAGCTTGGGGTGCTTACTATGATCATTTCACTTTTGGCGATCTTGGATCTACCGCTGGTGCATTTGCCAAGGGTGGAGTAGGTCAATTTGTTTCAGCAAACTTCAGATTAAATCCCGAATTTACACTTGGTTTTCTACTAACTAGAAATGATTTTAATGGTCTTGGAATTGCAAGACTTGACCCGAATGGAATTGTTGGTAGCGTAACAGGAACGACGGGTTTAAATAATAACCTCGAATTACTTGGTACCATGACAATGGGAAATACGGCTATTGGTTTTGGTATTGCTTACACTTCAACAAATAATGAAAATATTCCTCCAACAGGAGGTTCGACTAGTTCATCTGCGAAACAACTCGGTTTTAATCTTGGTTTAATTTCAATGTTAACAAGTTCGATGAAACTGGATTTAGGCGCATCTTTAGTATTACCAAGTGCTTCATTAGAAACACCGGTAGTAAATAATATCCAGAATAATCAGGATGTTTCTGAGACAATAATACTAGCCAATGCAAGATTATTTATGGATTATTCATCTAAATGGGCTTTTGTTCCTGTGGTTAATTTTATGATGTCCTCAGGAACTCAGGAGAGACAAGACCCTGCTGATCCTACCAAATCAGCTTCAGGTGATCTTGCTTCAAGAATGGCACTTATGGTTGGTTTAGGCATCAATTATCATGTTGGCGACTTTTTATTGGCCGGTGGACCTGCCTTTGCATTTGTTAAAACAAGCCAAGACTCTGACAAATTCAATGCTACAAAGAATGTAACTACCAACACTCTTTTCCCATTATGGAATATGGGTATTGAATGGAAAATGAATGATTGGTTTGTTGCAAGACTTGGCTACATTGCAACTACCGTAAAACAAAGTAATGAAGTCGGAAATGCAAATGTTACTGAAACGATTGCTACATTATTCCCCGGAGCAGTAGGTATTCAAACATTTAATGGTGCAACAGTTGGTGTGGGCTTCCGACTTGGCAGTTTTTCACTTGATGCTACCGTTAATGAGGATGTACTCCGACAAGGTTTAAACAATCTTGGAGGTAATGGTCCTAACGGCGCAACCTTTGCTTATCTATCAGCAAGTTATGTACTTCCATAGTTTCTAAAAATTTTCTTCGTAAAAGGTACTCTGAATAAGGGTACCTTTTCTTTTTTAAACTGCTTGCCTTCAGGGTTATTTACTTCCGTCTTTCTTTCTTTTCTTAGAATCCTTTTATTTCTATCTTTCACCAACTTAAAAAGAAAATGAATTATTATGTTTGAGTATGTTGGGGCAATGCATATGCATTCAGTTTATTCCGATGGTTCAGGTGAGGTTCCGGAAATTGCAAAAGCTGCCTCGGAAGTTGGTTTGGATTATATTCTCCTTACAGATCATAATACTTTGCGTGCACTTAAGGAAGGTTATGAAGGTTGGTATGGAAATACGCTTTTGCTTGTTGGTTGTGAAATAAATGATAGACAAAATAAAAATCACTATCTCGCATTTGGAATTAATCAGGCATTCTCCACAAGGTTATCTGCTGCTGAATATGTTCGAAAAGTAAAAGAATCTGGAGGGATTGGTTTCATTGCTCATCCACATGAAAAAAGAACTCACATGAAAGAACATCCGTCTTATCCGTGGATAGATTGGGATATTGATGAATATACGGGAATTGAGATTTGGAACCACATGTCAGAATGGATGGAAAATTTAACTGAAGAAAATAAATATCAATCATTTTTGCACCCCTTAAAAACTATAGATACTCCGCAGAAGAAAACCTTGAAACTTTGGGATGAATTAAATTTAACGCGCAAAGTTGTTGGGGTTGGTGGTGTTGATGCTCATGCCCATAAGTATAATTTGCTGGGATTCTTAGAAGTTGAAATATTTCCATACAAAGTGTTATTCAAATCAATCAGAACTCATATTCTCAGTCAAGAAGAAATAAAAAGGGGGAGATCGGAAGAAGCTGTTGAGAAGGCAAAAAAAGTTATTTATGCTTCACTTGAGAAAGGTTTATGTTTCATTGCGAATGATTATCATGGTGATTCCAGAGGGTTCAAATTCTTTGCTGAAACTTATAATAAAGTTTACCACATGGGAGATAAAATTCCCAAAAGCAGCAAAATTAATTTTAGAATAACTATTCCCAAAGCTAAGGGTGAAATAAAACTGATTCGCAACGGGAAAGTTGTTGAATCATTGGAAGGGCACGAGGCTACTTTTAAGGTGAACAGCAAAGGTGTGTATCGAGCCGAAGTTTATTTAAATGGGAAAGCATGGATTTTTTCAAACCATATTCGCATAAGCATTTAACTTTTTATTTTCTGATTTTTAATTGACTGCGCCCATAGTTCAATTGGATAGAACGTTGGATTCCGGTTCCAAAGGTTGAAGGTTCAAGTCCTTCTGGGCGTACATAATTTTAGTTAACACTAGATATATATTTTTGATATTCAGGTTTACTCTTTTCTGCAAATATTTTTAGACGCAATCAATAGTACATTTTACAGATAAGTGTTAAATTTACACTTAAGGTTTAATAAAACTAATTTTTTATAATGATCATTCAAAAAGGACAGTAAATGCTCACTAAAAAGAAAAAATTATCCAAGCGAGAAATTAAAGAAGATAAGCTCGTCACAACTTACTATAAGGTTTATAATTATTTTCTGGAAAATAAAAATCGCTTAGGAATGTATGCAGGCGGTCTTGTTGTAGTAATAGCGGTAATTTATTTTTATTTGAATAATAAAGCTTCCAATAATGAACAAGCGAGCTTACAACTTTCTCGCGTAGTTGGGTTATATGATGCCGGCTCATATTTAGAGGCAATTGAAGGCAGACAAGGAACCAATCTTGTCGGGTTGAAAAAAATAGTATCAGAATATGGCAGCACAGAAAATGGTGAGGTTGCCAAAATCTATTTGGCAAATTCATACCAGATGCTCGGAAAAGTTGAAGATGCTTTTAAGTATTATGAGGATTACGGCGGGAAAAATGAAATATATAAAGCTACTGCATTATCCGGGCAGGCTGGATATTATGCTTACAAAAAAGATTTTGAGAAAGCCGCTGATTTATTTTTGAACGCCTCGCGGGTATCAAAGGAAAACGCATTAAACCCAGAATATATTTTGAAAGCAGCAATAAATTATATTGAAGCAGGTAATAAGGAAGAAGCCAAGGAGCTTCTTGAAACAATTAGAAAAGATTATCAAACCTCTACAGCTTTTAGAGAAGTGGATAAGTATCTAACTTTAGTCAATTAACAAATTTAAATGGAGTGGTTATGAAAAACTTTTTTCTGGTTATTTCAGTTCTCTTTGTTTTGGTTTGCACAGCAAGTGCTCAGCAATTAAATAATATTGCTACTTTTAACCGTGCATCCCTTGCAAAGGATACGCTGATGCCATGGTATAATCCTGGTGTTGCTGGAAATTTTGGTATTCGCTCAATTTGGGTTGCAACAGATGATCTTGATAATGATGGAAAACCCGAGGTTATTGCTACAGACTATCAAAATAATGGCAGAGTACATGTGATGGAATTAAATGGTAGCAATCTTGAAGTTGTTTGGTCTTCACCAAAGATTTATGGAAGCACAGGAAGCGGTAGTACACCTCGTTGGGTTCGAACTGGGGATTTAGATGGCGATGGAAAAGGTGAAATCATTTTCCCAATTAGCAAAGGCACTGCAGATTTTGAAGTTCAAGTTTGGGAATGGGATGGTGTTACGAATAGCAACAATTATGTTTTTGGTATTTCACTTCCATATAATGCATTTACAGCTCAAGGTGTTGGTGCATTTAGAACCAATCGAGAAGTTGCTAATGTTTTCGATGCTGACAATGATGGGTTTGATGAATTAATTATGTCAAATCGTGATCACAGAATTTATGTACTTGGAATTTCAGGAGATATTCCTGGGTTTGGCGGCTGGCAGTTAGAAGGTGGTGATCCTGCACAAGTTCCAGTTAACAGTAATGCTTTTTCAATTTCACATTGGCATTCTGTTCCTGCAGATTTAAATGGCGATGGAACAAAAGAAATTGTAAACCACATGTGGAATTTTTTAGGTTTTTGGACAATTAAATCATCTGGAGCAAATACATATGTGTATCCAGATACCAGCTTATCCAAATATTATATTGAGTTTATGAAAACCCGAGATTATGATGCTGTAGCTTATATGGGAATTCAACCTGCTGATGTGGATGGGGATGGCAGTGATGAGATTGCCGGAATTATATATAATAACGGAGTTCGTGATCGGGATTATGATCCATTTTTAATTAATTTTAATAACTCCGATAATGTTCAATATGGCTGGGATAG
>CAYMKU010000001.1:0-139855 GCA_964391015.1 uncultured Ignavibacteriaceae bacterium | reverse complement strand
AATACGGATCAAGTTACTGTAAGAATGCTTGAATCAACCATTTCTGGAATCAAAGAAACAGATTTGGGAATTATAACTCCAAACGATTACACCTTAGAGCAAAATTATCCGAACCCGTTTAACCCAACAACTTCCATCAGATTCTCTCTTCCATTGCAGAAAAAAATCTCGATTGTAGTTTATGATGTACTTGGCAATGAAGTTAAAACACTGATCAATGGTCAAGAATTTGAAAAAGGTAGTTATGAAGTTACTTGGGATGGAACAAACAATATTGGCAATACTGTTGCAAGTGGACAATACATTTATACAATGAAATATGGAAATTTCAGCAAGTCGCTTAAAATGACGTTGCTTAAGTAAGAGCAATTTCGAACAACTCGGTTTCTTTTGTTTACTTCAAACGAAGAGAAACTGGATTAACTACTAAAGCCGTGGATTATACTTCACGGCTTTTTTTATTTTATTTGCTTTAATTCTTAATCAGAATTTTAAGTATCTAAACTTTAATAATTTGAATTAGTTTGCTCTCTTGCTTGATAATTCACAATGTTCTCTTTATTTTTTTAATAACATTTCATCCATTTAATATTTGAATTGGCTAATGTCAAACTCTATCTATATTCAGCCACACCTTTCAAAAAATCATTCTCTTTTTCTCGGAGGAATTCATGATCAAAAAATTTCTAAAACCTGTAACTATCTTAAACTTTATCTTTGTCATAGTCTCAGTTAATATTTCATTCGCTGGTACAACTGGGAAGCTTTCAGGTACAATTAAGGATGCTCAAACCGGAGAATCAATTCCTGGAGTAAACGTCTTAATTGATGGGACGGGATTTGGTGCTGCTACAGACCTTAAAGGTTTTTACATAGTCAATAACCTTCCCCCAGGTGTTTATAAAGTTAATTTTTCGGCAATAGGTTACCAGAAAAAACAGTTTGTAAATGTTAAAATTTCGGTTGATTTCACCACAAAAATTGATGTTGAACTCTCTCCTGAATCAATTGAACTTGAAACAATTGTTGTAGAAGCTCAATCACAACTAATTAGAAAAGATTTAACTTCATCCCAAACAACCATTGATGCAGGACAAATTGAAAGTTTACCTGTAGAAAGCATTTCCCAATTACTTGTGTTACAAGCAGGAATAGTTCAGGGAACTGATGGAGAAATTCATATTCGTGGAGGAAGGACAAACGAAATAGCTTACACAATTAATGGGGTTTCTATTTCAAACCCATATGATAACACCAGATCAGTAAATATCGCAACCAATGCAATTCAAGAATTATCAGTTGTCAGCGGTACGTTCAATGCGGAATACGGAAATGCGCTTAGCGGTATAGTTAATACAATTACAAAGGAAGGCGGGAGCTCTTACAAAGGTATGGTTTCTTTTTACAGCGGGGATAATATAAGTATGCGGGATGAAATTTTTTATAACATTAAAAAGGTGAACTTAAAAAATTCATTTACTTCTGAATTAACTTTAAGTGGACCTTTTCCGCTATTGGAGAATAAGCTTTCCTTTTTCATCTCACAAAAATATAATGAAGATGATGGTTATCTTTATGGTGTTCGCCAACACCTTCCTTCCGATACTATTTATAAAAATCCGAATGATCCAAATGATATTAGGGTTTTTTCTTCAGGGGATGGCAAAACAGTTTCGCTGAATCCGAGTATTGATTACAATGGTACTATTAAACTTACTTTCAAGCCTTTTTCAACAATGAAAATTAATTATGATTTGATTTATTCGACATCTAAGTATAAAATCTATGATCACAATTATAAATACAATCCTGATGCTGTACCAACTAGGTATGACTGGGGATTGTTAAACGCTCTCGAATTCCGTCATGCTTTAAGTAATTCTACTTTTTATACCGTACGAGCTGCATTAAATCTAAATGATTATAAACGCTATTTGTTTCCGCTTTTAGATGAGAGTAATAACTCAGTAGATTTTCGACCTGGTATGGACATTTCAAAATTACATGCTGATCCACGTTACAATAGAACAGATAGAAGCTACACAGTTGCAAACTATACTTTCGTTTCTGGCGGTACGCAGAACGATCAGTTTTATCAAAGAACTATGACGTGGAATGCAAAGTTTGATATGACAAGCCAAATATCAAATAGTCATGAAATAAAAAGTGGAGTTGAGCTATCATTTCACAAATTAGACTACGTTTATTTTACTGTGTTACGCGATAATAGTCTTTACATTAAACCAACAATTGATCTTTCCACCAACAGCCCAAATTTTGAGCAATATACGAAAAGACCAACGGTGTTTTCTTCCTATATTCAAGACAAAATGGAATTCGACAAATTAATATTGAATGTTGGTTTACGATATGATGGGTTCGATGTTAACTCGCAGTATTCTACCGATATTAATAATCCATCACCCAAAAATCCAAATATCTCTCCGTTAGTTGATAAATCGAAATTGATTGCTGATGCACCATACAAGTATCAATTAAGTCCAAGAGTTGGAGTTTCATTCCCTATCACAGATAAAGGAATTATTCATTTCTCGTATGGGCATTTTTTCCAGATGCCGCCATTTGCATACCTTTACACAAATCCGACATTTGAATATAATATTACATTAGGAACTCCTGTGCTTGGAAATGCCAACTTGAACCCAGAGAAGACAATCACATATGAACTCGGTTTACAGCAACAGCTATTTGAGGATCTTGCATTTAATGTTACTGGATTTTATAAAGATGTTCGCGATCTTTTAGCTTATCAGCAAATCAGAATAAGTGAAGATGAAACATATTTTAAATATGTAAATAAAGATTACAGTAATGTAAAAGGAATAACGTTTTCGCTTACAAAAAGAAAAACCCCGCAAAGTATTTTTGGTGTCACTCTCGATTATACATTTCAAGTTGCCGAAGGTAATGATGTTGATGCCGACGCATTTTTCCTCGATTTATCATCTGGCAGGCAGAGTGAAAAAATTCCTGTATTTCTAGGTTGGGATCAATCGCATACATTAAATGGGACAATATCGGTTGGTGAAAGCAATAATTGGAATCTTAGTTTAATTGGAAGATTTGGAACAGGCTTACCATATACTCCGTTAATCTCAGGAAAACAAATCTATCTTAAAACAAATAGTGAACGAAGACCTACACAAACTAATGTTGATTTGCTTGCTGAAAAATCTTTCGACCTTTATGGATTAAACCTAACAGTATTTCTGAAAGTGTTCAATCTTTTTGATGTGCTGAATGAACGATTGATTTATACTGATACCGGCAGAGCTACTTACACATTATTAACCGGACAAGGTTCTGCTAAGGCGACAAACGAACTGTCCCAGGAAATTCCTGGAGTTCATTCTGCACAGGAATATTTTGTTCAACCCCAGTTTTATCTTCCGCCAAGAGAAGTTAAACTTGGTTTTTCACTTGAGTTTTGAAAAAGTAAAAATGGAGATTTTTAAATGAAAAAGTCAGTCTTAAACAATCTATTCGTTACTTTACTAACAGTAATATTGGTTGCCCATATTTCTTTCAGTCAATCATTGATTGAACGAAGGCAAAGGGAATATGAAGCAATAAAAACTTTAATTCATAGTAGAACGAATAATAATTCTTCATCTATCTCAAATATTGAGATTAAGAAACCCCAGAGTTATCAAACGGGTATCGAAAAACTTGATAAAGTTGGAACAACTGGGCTGGATAGAAGAAAGTCTTTCTTTATGAATGGGAATAACATTTCTACAAATATTTATAACTATGGTGGAATAGGACCTGGTTATGATGTACTGCGAGGGGTAAACAATTTTGTATGGAGAGACTTAGATTATGTTTTTCAATTTTGTCCAATTGTTGGGGCACAAGTCCCGAATGCAAACGACACAACACAATTGATAAAAATTATTTCTGATGGACTATGGGATTATCCTCAACAGCAACTAAGAGAAGTTGGTCCAGATGGTAAACTTTGGCAGTGGCAGCCATTAATAGGGTATTCTGATCCCAAGTCTAATGACATTGCATCAAACCCTGCCGATGACCTCAATGGGGATGGCAAACCTGATAGTTGGCCCAGCGAATGGTATAATCCTACCTTAGGAAAATATGTTTGGCCTGGTTATCTCTCTCAAGATGCGACTAATGCTGACCTCGAAGTTTTTTGGGCAATGGATGATAGAGATAATTTAGAGTTTCCTTATTATCCTTATGTAAATGATTTTTCCAAAAAAGGATTGGGTGTTCAAGTAGATGGCAGAGCATTTCAATGGAGTAATGCCTTAGCTGCGAACACCATTTTTTTCGTTTACACCATAACTAATGTAAGCGATAAAGACTTAGATACAGTTTTTTTCGGAATCTATGGCGATCCCGACCTTGGGGGCGGTTCACCTGAAAACACCGATGATAATGGTTTTTTTATACCACCATATTCTACACCTAATGTAAACGTTGATAATATTCCTGTTTATGCCAGAAGTATGGTTTACTTTTGGGATCCTGATATGACAGGCAGAGGAGGATTACCCCTTGGTTATCTTGGTTGTAAGTTTCTTGAAAGTCCAGGAAACTCTGTTAACGGAATTGACGATGATGGTGATGAAATGATTGATGAAAGTCAGGAAGATGGTTTGGATAATGATGGTGATTGGAATCCATTAGTGGATGATACTGGAATTGATGGTATTCCAAATACCAGCGATACTGGTGAAGGAGATGGAGTTCCAACTGCTGGGAGAAGATTAATAAATGGTGCATTAGATCCTCTTTTCCCTGGAGAGAAAAATTTTGAATTGACTGATCTTGATGAAGCAGATCAAATTGGCCTTACAAGTTTTAATAGTTGGTCCTGGGCAAGCGATAGAATCTCAGATGATAACTCTATGTGGAACCGTTCCAAACCACGGAATTTTGGAGATATCCAGCAAAGTGCAGACATTGTTTTTATTTTTGGTTCAGGATATATATCGCTTAAAAAAGGCGAAACCAAAAGAATTTCTATGGCTTTGCTTTGTGGCGAAGATCTATCTGATTTATTGATCTCAGCGGAAACTGTTCAAACAATTTATAATCAGAATTACCAATTTTTCAAACCACCGGTTTTACCGAGAGTAATGGCTGTTCCAGATGATAAGAAAGTAACTCTGTATTGGGATTCAAAAGCTGAAGAGAGCGTTGATCCGATTACTGGAAAGGATTTTGAAGGATATGTAATTTATAGAAGCACCGATCCTTCATTTCAAGATATTCAAATCATTACCGACGGAAAAGGATCCAGCTTTCTGTGTCAGCCATTAAAAGATTATAAAGGATTTGAGGCAAAATGGGATGTCGGAATCCGCGATGAACCGTTTACAGATCTGAATAACAATACAAAGTATGATGCTGGTGAGCCGTTTGTTGATTGGACAGGGGATGGAATTTGGTCATCAAACATTGTTGATGTTTGGAAAGGTTATCATCCTGTAGCTTATCAGGGCAGAGGAATTCAATATTATCTGGGTAATAACAGAGGACTTGAACATTCATTTGTTGATACAAATAATGTTATTAACGGTCAAACTTACTATTATGCTGTTGTAGCATACGATCATGGTGACTCAACAGGTATTCCTCCAACTGAAACAACAAAGAAAATTACTCTTGATCCAATCACATCTAAACTAAGGTTTGATATAAACACTGTTCAAGTTATTCCTGGTCCAAGAGCAAGCGGTTATGTTTCGCCGCAAACTTCTGATGTGAACCTGAAGCACAATCCGGGAATTGGAACTGGTGAAGTGTCTGTTAAAATTCTTGATGATCTTGCTGTGAAGGAAAACGGGCAGTATAAAATATTTTTTGAAGACAGCCTGGTTGTTCCATCAGGGAAAATTTTTAAGAAAAATTATTCTGTTCTAAACTTGGTTCTAATAACAGAATCATTCGTGGTTTATGACACAAAGTTTACTAAACTTGACAATTCAAACATATTCATGGACTCTGTCATTGTTAAGGATAAAGTTGCTGGAACAATCTTTACAAATAATGTTGATTACATAATTGATTATGCAAAAGGAGCCATACGGAGAACTGATGCAAGTTCAATGGGAAGCGGTGAAAGTTACAATATAACTTATCATTATTATCCTGTCTTTCAGAGTACAAATTTAGATTTTGAAGATGAAAATGCAGTCTTCGATGGAATGTTATTGAAAATTAATGATGATCCGATTCTTGAACTTGATACCTCTAAAACAAAATGGATAGAAGGTAAAACAAATTTTAAATTTCAGGTTAAACAAGGTTCTATAACGGGAAGTAAAATCTATCCCGCTGATTATGAGCTTAGGTTTTCTTCAACGAATATTGACACTGCTTTAGTTCAAGTTACTGGCGGAACCCGAGTAGTTCCGGTAAAATATTCTGTTAAGGAAATTACAACAGGGGTACCGAAAACAATTTTCACATATCTCTATCAGCCATTCCCAAGCACAAGAGATTCATCATGGAATCCTGGCGAAGAAATAATTCTCTTTAAGCCAGGGACTTCCGGTCAAGTTAGCAATTTAACTTGGGGTGTTACAATATTTAACCCCGATACACCAAAGGTACCAATTCTTCCAACCGATGGTGATTTATTGTTAATCAAAACTAAAAGACCATTTCTTAATGTAGATCAATTTATTTTTGAAACGAGGTCCGCTTATTATGGGCAGGAAAATGCAAAAAAGGGGTTGGATAACGTCTATGTGGTTCCCAATCCGTATGTCGGGATGAATGAATTAGAGCCAACCAATAAGCTGCCTGGACAAGCAAGGGGTGAACGTCGAATTTATTTCGAAAATCTTCCACCCAAATGTACAATTAGAATTTATACTCTAAGCGGTGAACATGTTCAAACTCTAGAACATGAATCCACACTTCAAAATGGAAGAGAGTTTTGGAACCTCTTGAATAAGGATGGGTTTAGCATTGCATACGGAATTTATTTTGCGCACATAGATGCTCCAGGTGTTGGTGAAAAGCTAATAAAATTAGCAATCATTAAATGATGAAGGAGGAAATTATAATGTCACTTATAACAAAAATATTTGTTTGTTTTTTTATAGTGTTTATCGTTGATGCTAATTCTCAGACAGGCAGTTCATTAAACAAAACGGGAACAACCGCCGCACAATTTCTTAAAATAGGTGTTGGTTCAAGAGCAATTGGAATGGGCGGTGCATATACAGCTTCTGCAGATGATATTAATGCCATGTACTGGAATCCTTCGGGACTTTCTCGAATAAATTCGCAGGAAGCATCATTCAATCATGTTGATTGGATTTTAGATGTTAAAATGGATTATGCAGGGTTTGCACTCAATGTGTCCGATTTAGGAACTCTTGGCGCTTTCATCTCTATCTTGTCAATGGATGATATGCCGGTTCGAACATTGGAACAGCCCGAAGGAACAGGAGAGTTATTTTCTGCTGGGTCTATTGTTATAGGTCTTTCCTTTGCTCGAAATCTGACAGATGAATTTTCAATCGGTTTTAATGCAAAATATATTGGAGAACACATTTGGAATGAATCTGCAAAAAGTTTCGCCATTGATGTTGGAACTCAATATGTAATTCCATTTTTAAATGAATTTAGATTGGGTGCGAGTATTTCTAACTTTGGACCAAAAATGAAAATGGAAGGTAGAGATATAATTCAAACAACTACGGTTGGTGCAGGCGATGGTAATTTAATTAATACTGATTTGCAAATGGAAGAGTTCGAACTTCCGCTGCTTTTTAGAATTGGTATTGCAGTCGATGCAATTAAAACTTCAGAAAATAGATTAACACTTGCAGCAGATGCAATTCATCCTAATGATAATTCCGAATATATTAATGCTGGGTTAGAATATACATGGAATGAAACATTCTTCATTCGTGGTGGCTATAAATCATTGTTTGAACAAGATGGTGAACAGGGATTTACGCTCGGGGCAGGAATTAACTATAGAATCCTTAACGCTTTCAAAGTAAGATTAGATTATGCTTATCAGGACTTTGGCCTGTTGAAAAGTGTACAGTATATATCGCTGGGAGTGAGGTTTTAATTTTATCGAGATACCATCTATCTGAAACAATGATATATCTTTGATTTAGGTGTCTTATAATTCTGGTGTAGCAACAGTTAATATTTTGCAAAAGGTGATGATTGTTACGCCATATTTTTCTCATCTTTAATAATACCCTTCTCAATTTTTGTATTTTTTTTTTTTCATCAATAATCTTTAATTGTTAAGTATTTGCTTTTGGTATTATTATTGTTATAGCACTGACGATTTTAGGTTTAACTAGCCAAAACTATATTTAAAATCTTTTCATAAACCAAAAATAGGAGGCATTATGACTAAAAGATTTTTACTTCTTCTCATTACTGCATTTACGTCTTTAGCAGTTATGTATATACTTCATGCAGACATCACCACACTAACAGCACTTACGGTCAAAATTGAGAATCTTCATAACGTAGGCACACTCAGAAATCCCGGTACTATTGCTGTTGTTGAGAATGATTCTGTTTACATTAAAGAGCTTGAACTTAAAGGTAATTGGAAAATACCTGAGAGTGGAAACGCACCATTTCCATGGCAGGCGTTTAAATGGTTTACAGACCCCAATGGAGATTCTCCTTTTAAAACTTTGAATTGGACAGGGGTTACTTTTGATACAACCTGGACAAGGACGATTATCACTCCGGATTCAGTTAGAGTGTCTATCGCTGAACGAAAACCGAAATGCGAATGGAAAACTGGCAAATGGACATTATCGGGCGGTGCAACTAATGTTGGGTGGATGGATACCACATTGGCATATTATGTTGATGTATATGCTGTAAAAGCGGGCGGAGATTCTTTAGTCAAGACTTTGAATTTTCAAGGCGTTGGTTCTAAAGATTTTACCGAAGGTGTATATGAGTTGAAATATGTAGCTACCGGTTATAGAAACGATACACTCCAAACATACCCTAACTATCTTACTTCAGGTGAAGCATCATTTAAAATTCAACTTAAAAATGGTTTAAATTCTTTGGGATTTCCAGTTGTTGCGGGAATGGACAGCTTAAGATTTAAGTGGCGAAATGTTTCGGGTGTGTTCTTTACCGAGGCAATCAATATTGATTTTCCATCAGCAACGGTTCTCGGTTTAGTACCGACTGTTGATGTTACAAACGTTCCAGGTACGGGCTACTTTAATGCTGGTGATACAATAAAAGCAAATATCGTATTGAAAAGTGACAGCGGTGTTGTTCTTGATTGGCAGACACAAGCATTAGCTTTAGGAATTCAGAAAGTTGAAGTTCTTCTAAGCGGACCTAAAAGAGATTATATGCGTGTGAGTGGCCTTCAAAACGTAGTTAACAATTACGTTGTTCAGACATATCCTGCGGCAGCTTGGAGCGGCATGCCAGCTGGTACGGCTTTCACTAATCCGATTAAAATTATAATTCCAGCGGATTCATTAACAAAGTTTGGAACCGGAACTTATACTGTTTATATCTCAGCAAAAAGAATTTTTGGGGCAACGACCGAATTAGCTGCTAGAAAAGATATTCAAGTTGGAACTACAACTGTTGATCCTATTATCATGGCATCAAATATAGCTGGACAATCGTGTGCAACTTGTCATGGACTAAATGGACCAACTAAGCATCATGGTTCTAAAGGTTATGAAGATTGTGCACCTTGCCATACTGATAACTTCAATCAGCAAATGTACAAAATTGTACATGTCAGACACTTTAAAAGCAATACCTACACAGGGCAATTTGGCTCGTGCGATCCATGTCATTTAAATTCATCTGCAAATACTTTCACTAATGATGCAAATGCAGTTTGTCAATCATGCCACGTTAAAGTTCCGAATTTATCAAATACACATCAAACTGCAATTCCATTGTACGCCTCAACTGGTATGTCATGTGCTACTGCAAATTGCCATGCTGGTGGTGGACTTGGTGTATTTAAAAATCCTATGGAGACTCATGCTGGTTTAGCAGCTAAGTATATAGGTGGTACTGTTACAGCTAAAAAAACTGATGTGCCAATAATTATTGATGGTGTACCTGATAGTAGATGGAATCTTGTCAATTCTATAACAACAGTTTCAGGTATAACGGTTAAATTCTTATATAACGATTCAATATTATATACATACGCTTCCTGGTTAGATGGGCATAGGGAATACCCAACTGGCGTTATTGCACCTTCCAATAGTGCATTAAGGAAAAGATGGTCTTATGATGGAACAACATGGACTCAAAGCGGTGATGAAGATAGATTATCTTTAGTTTGGAAGATGAACGATAATTTTGGAGCTGCTTGTGGTAGAACTTGTCATAATGAAAAGACAACACATGCAACAAACAATGGACAAATGGATGTCTGGCACTGGAAAGCACAAAGAACTAATCCGATAACTTACCTTGATGATCAATATTGGAATACATCAGGTAGACAAAATGATGCAGTTACATCCGGATCTTTTGGTACCGACAATGTAACAGGATTATTCCCCACCTTAATGGGAACCACCCCTGCAGCTAACCAAGGGTCATGGTTGTTCCAGTCGTCATCTGTTCCGTTTGTTAATTCAGGTTGGGTAGCTGGGGATAAAATTCCAGGTTGGGTTCAGAATGACACCGTAACGCCACCAATTATTGGCAGTCGTGGTGATGTAATTGCAAAAGGGTTATTCAATGCAGGAACAGGCATTTGGACACTTGAAATTGCCCGAAAACTAAATACAAACAATACGGATGACTTTGTAGCTGATTTAGTGAATGGTAATGATTTCACAATCGCTCGCTTTGATGAAGTCGGAAGCGAACATGCTCGTCAGGGAGTTGATATTGGTGTTTATAAGTTGATTTATTCACCAGAAACTGTACCAGTTGAATTAAATTCATTTAGTGCAGAGGTTTCTAAAAATGTTGTTTCATTAAAATGGCAGACAGCCACTGAAACAAACAACAAAGGTTTTGAAGTTCAAAAAAGAAATGGTAAAGATTTCCAAACAGTTGGATTTGTTACGGGTAAAGGTAATTCTGCGCAAACAAACTCCTATCAATACAGTGTAACTGAAAATAAAATTGGAAATTATTACTATCGTCTAAAGCAAATTGATTTCGATGGTACTGCTACTTATTCTAAAGAAGTAGAAGTAACTGTTCAGCCTTCAGAATATGCATTGAGTCAGAACTATCCTAATCCATTTAATCCGAGTACTATGATTAATTATCAACTTGCCCAAAAAGGTAAAGTTGAATTGAAGGTATATGATATGATTGGAAAGGAAGTTTATACTTTGGTTAACGAAGTCCAAGAAGCTGGTTATTATAAAGTTCAATTCAATGCTACTAGCTTAGCAAGTGGTGTTTATTTCTATCACATTAAAGTTGGTAATTTTACTGAAACTAAACGTATGGTTCTCATCAAGTAATATTTCTATTTCATAGAACATCCCAGGACAAGCCGGTGCTAATGCCGGCTTGTCCTTTTTAAAAACGTACAATTTCACCCTACAATTCAACAATGGATTTGAAATTTAAAATACTTTTTACAAAGATTTATCAAATCACATAACTTTTCATTAAAAACTGGTGAAAACTTACTTGTTTTCATCAATTTTCGTTCAAAATTATTAAAATCTCATTTCTTGACTTTCAAGGTATCTATGGATATTTTTTCGCACCAATAATAAACTAAAAGGACAAATGGCAGATACTTCGGATTTCAGAAACGGCTTAATAATTAAATTTAAAAACGATCTATTCACAATAGTAGAATTTCAGCATGTAAAACCAGGCAAAGGCGGTGCTTTTGTAAGAACCACACTTAAAAGTTTGAGAACAGGAAAAGTTTTAGATAATACTTTCCGCTCTGGTGAAGGAATTGAAATTGTTCGAGTTGAACGAAAAAAATTCCAATATCTTTATCGCGAAGGTGATTTCCTCGTCTGCATGGATAACGAAACATATGAACAAATTAATGTTCCTAAAAATCTTTTTGGAGACGGGGTTGATTATTTGAAGGAAAGCGAAGAGATTGAAATGCTTTTTGATAAAGATGAAATTATTAGTGTTGATATTCCAATTTTTGTTTATTTGAAAGTTACACAAACAGAACCTGGTTTTAGAGGAGATACAGCAACTGGAGCAAATAAACCGGCAAAACTGGAAACAGGTGCAAGCATTAATGTTCCTCTTTTCATAAATGAAGGTGATCTGCTTAGAGTTGACACGAGAACCGGTGCGTATGTAGAAAGAGTAAAATCCTAATTAAAGGAATAGCTATGGATTTAAATCTTATAAAAAAATTAGTAAAAATTGTTAATACAAGCGATATTACCGATTTAGAGGTTGAAGAAGAGGGATTTAAAGTTAAAATTGCTAAAAAGGTTCGCGGCTTTCATGGTGGATCTAAACCACATGTAGTTTTGCCGCCCGCATTTGCTGATGAGGAAGTTGAAACAAGCACTTCTGGAAAGGAAAAATCTTCTGAAGAAAAAGCTGAAACACGACATGAAATTCGGTCGCCAATAGTTGGCACTTTCTATCGTGCACCAGCTCCAGATGCTGATCCTTACGTTCAAGTGGGAGATATTGTAACCAAAGGTTCAGTCCTTTGCATAGTTGAAGCAATGAAGCTGATGAATGAAATTGAGTCTGATATTGATGGCAGAATAGTAAAAATTCTTGTGGACAATGGTAAACCAGTAGAATTTAATCAGCCATTGTTTTTGATTCAGCCGAATTAACCTCCGATACGTTAAGAGGAAAAATTGTTTAATAAAGTTTTGATTGCAAACCGTGGTGAGATTGCATTAAGAATAATACGAACATGCAAAGAACTCGGCATCAAAACGGTTGCAGTATACTCAGAAGCCGATAGAGATTCATTGCATGTTACTTTTGCTGATGAAGCTGTCTGTATTGGCCCCGCCCCAAGCAAGGATAGTTATTTAAAAATTCCACTTATCATTTCGGCTGCACAAATCACAGGTGCTGATGCAATTCATCCTGGATATGGTTTCCTTGCAGAAAATGCTGATTTCTCAGAAATATGTGTGGAATCCAATATTAAATTTATTGGACCTTCACCCGAAATGATAAAAGCAATGGGGGACAAATCGTTTGCTAAAGATACGATGCGTAAAAATGGAGTTCCTGTCATTCCTGGAAGCGATGGGGTCCTTAAAAGTCTTGGCGAGGGCAAAGAGTTGTCAAAAAGTATAGGTTATCCAGTAATTATAAAGGCATCTGCTGGTGGTGGAGGAAAGGGGATGAGAATTGTTAGAGAGGCAGATGAATTCGATAACGCTTATCAAATGGCTCGTACAGAAGCTGAATCTGCATTTGGTAATCCTGATGTTTATTTGGAAAAGTATATAGAAAACCCACGGCATGTTGAAATCCAGGTTATGGGTGATACATTTGGCAATGCCTATCATTATGGCGAACGTGATTGCTCTGTTCAGCGTCGTCATCAAAAACTGATTGAAGAATCGCCCTCTCCTGCCTTAGATAAGTTGCTTAGAAATAAAATGGGTGATGCGGCAATTCTTGGTGCCAAAGCAGTTAGTTATGAGGGTGCAGGTACGATTGAATTTTTGCTTGACAAACATAAAAATTTTTATTTCATGGAAATGAACACGAGAATTCAGGTTGAACATCCTGTAACCGAATTAGTTTATCAGGTTGATCTTGTTAAACAGCAAATACTTGTTGCTGCTGGCGAAAGAGTTGAAACACTTCCGCAGAAACCTGTTGGACACACTATCGAATTCCGTATTAATGCCGAAGATCCTGCAAATGGATTTAGACCTTCACCAGGAAAAATTCAATCGCTCCATTTTCCAGGAGGGTTTGGCGTTCGAGTTGATTCTCATGTCTATCAATCATATACAATTCCACCATATTATGACTCATTGATTGCAAAATTAATTGTGTGGGGCAAAGATAGAAATGATGCGATATGCAGAGGTAAACGTGCTCTTGAAGAGTTTACTATCGAGGGGATAAAAACCACCATTCCTTTTCATGAGCAGGTATTGCAAGATGAAAGATTTTTAAATGGTAATTTTGATACACACTTTTTAGAAAACTTTAACTTTAAAAATATTGAGGAAGAAAAATGAAAGTTCCAGATAATCTACATTATACAAAAGATCATGAATGGATTTTAATTGAAGGTAAAATCGGTACAATCGGAATTACTGATTATGCTCAGGGTGAATTAGGTGATGTGGTATTTGTTGATATAGATCCTAACATAAAGGAAATCAAAAAGGGACAGTCATTTGGGACTATTGAAGCTGTAAAAACGGTTAGCGATATGTATGCCCCATGCAACGGAAAGGTTGTAGAAATAAATTCAGCACTTGCCAATTCTCCTGAAATTATTAATTCTGACCCATACGGGACAGGATGGATGGTAAAGGTTGAGGTTCATGACTTAACTGAATTAAAGGATTTACTTGATAGTAAAGCTTACAGCCAAATGCTTGGCAAGTAAGTATTTTACAAAGCACCTCGCAGATTGAATTGTGGGTTGCTTAAACCGCTTCTCAGTGTTCATTCGTCCAATTTAATTTTAGATGTTTATTCGCGAAACAATTCTTATTATAGATTTTGGTTCACAATACACTCAGCTTATTGCAAGAAGAGTGAGAGAAGCTAATGTTTATTGTGAAATTCACTCGCACACAATTAGCATCGAAGAAATTAAAAAAATAAATCCTATCGCTATCATTCTTTCTGGCGGACCTATGAGTGTTTATGATGCCGACTCACCCGAATTGAACAAAGATGCTTTCGCTTTAAACAAGCCTGTTTTGGGAATATGTTATGGACTTCAGTTGATCTGTAAAAACTTAGGTGGCAGTGTCGAATTTGCTAAGAACCGCGAGTATGGTAAAACTGAATTGAGCATTGAAGGAAATTCCGAACTTTTTCTCGATGTAAAAAATGACTCAACTATTTGGATGAGTCATGGAGATTACATCACTAATTTACCAAGTGGTTTTAATGTCATCGGGACATCGCATCATTCTCCTATTTGTGCAATAGAAAATGCTGATCGGAAGATATTTGGTGTTCAGTTCCATCCTGAAGTTGCTCACACTGAAGAAGGGGAAAAAATAATTAAAAACTTTCTGTTCAACATCTGTAAAGCGAAAGGCAATTGGACATCCCAAAATTTTATTGAAGGAAGTATTGCTAAAATAAAATTCACTGTTGGAGAGTCAAAAGTAATTTGTGCTTTAAGTGGAGGAGTTGATTCAACAGTGGCGGCTATTTTAGTTGAAAAAGCAATTGGAGATCAGCTTATATGTATTCACATTGATAACGGATTGATGAGAAAAAATGAAAGCGAGGAAGTAGAAAAATTATTTAGAGATAAATTCCATATCCCGCTTATTCATGTAAATGCTGCAAAAATGTTTTTATCAAAACTTAAAGGTGTTGTTGAACCAGAACAGAAAAGAAAAATCATAGGCAATACCTTTATTGAAATTTTCGAATCAGAAGCAAAAAAAATTCCGGGCGTAAAGTTTCTTGTGCAAGGGACTTTGTATCCGGATGTAATTGAATCCATATCGGTAAAAGGTGCTTCTGCAACTATAAAAACTCATCACAATGTTGGCGGGCTTCCTGAAAAAATGCATTTGAAACTTATCGAACCATTTAAAGAATTATTCAAAGATGAAGTGAGGCGTGTTGGACAAAGCTTAAAAATTCCCACAGATTTTATTGAAAGACATCCGTTCCCTGGACCTGGTTTAGCTGTGCGAATTATTGGTGAAGTAACGGAAGATAAATTAAATTTACTCCGTGAAGCAGATGAAATTTTTATAAATGAAATTAAAAAAGCTGGTGAATATAATAATATTTGGCAGGCGTTTGCTGTACTCTTACCAATTCAAACTGTAGGTGTTATGGGCGATGCCCGAACTTATGAAAATGTTTTAGCACTTCGAGCGGTGGCCTCGGTAGATGGTATGACAGCCGATTGGTATAGGTTTGACAATGAGTTACTTGCTAAAATTTCAAATGAAATTATAAATAAAGTTAGAGGAATTAACCGGGTTGTGTATGATATAAGCTCTAAACCACCATCTACAATTGAATGGGAGTAGTGCTTGGAGAAAAATTATAAACTAAAACTCAAATTGGCCTCTTCTAATGAATTTAAAGCACAGGGAAAATACTTACATGCTATTCAGATTTGTGAACAGTTACTTAACGAATATCCTAACAATTCAGATATTCATTTTGAATTAGCAGGATTATATGAGCTATCAGGTAATCTCAATTCGTCATTTTATTTGCTCGAGACTTATCTTGTAAATAATCCTGATGATAAAGAGGTACGATTTTATTATGGGCAATTCCTTCTTAAAAACCAGAAGTGGAACAAAGCAGTAGAAATCTTTTCACAGTTTATTCCTGAAGAAAAGCCAATTGCATTGTTTTTCCTGGGCTATTCTTACTTTATGATAAAAGATTTTGAAATGGCAAGAATAAATTATTTGGATTTTTTAACTCTTGAAGCAGATTCCGAATTAGTTAATGAATCTTATTTGTATCTTGCTAAAATAGAAATAGAATTGAAAGATTATGAACAAGCTCTTGCGTATATTAAAAAATCCGAATTGTTGCATAATGCATATTGGGAACTTCATTTGATTTATGCGATTTGTTATTACCATCTTGGTATGGATACACATGCAGTTCTTTCCATTGAGAAATCCATAAAATTAAATTCTAAAGCAATTAGTACATATGAATGGGCTGGGAGAATATTTTTTAGAGCGAAAGAATATGAGAAAGCTGAGAACCATTTTATTAAATTTATGGAATTCTCAAATGAAGTATCTTCTCAAGTCTATGCAGAGTTGGGAGAAGTATTTTTGCATACAAACAAAAAAGAGTCTGCTCTGAATTATTTTGATCTTGCACTAAACATTGATCCTAATAATAAAACTGCTTTAATTGGAAGAGAAAATATTTTAGGAAATTTTGAACCAAAAATTTCAAAAGATGTTTAACAAATCTCTGATATTAATTTTAATTTTATATTCAATTTCTTCAGCTCAACCAGGTGATGAAATAAATAAAATATTTATTCAAGCCATAGAAGATTATAAAGAATCCAATTTGACCGATGCTCTAAAAAACTTCAACAAAATCGCTAGTGAATATCAATTAAATTCTAAAACTACAATTTCGCTTTTGTTGGAGGGGAAAATAAATCTTGAACTAAAAAATTATTCTAATGCCGAGATAAATTTACTTCAACTTTTAAATAATTTTCCACGAACTAAATATTCTGATGAAGCAAATATTATTCTATCCAAAGTCTATCTTGATCAACAAAAATATAAAGATTCATTTTGGAGATTATGTCTTATTTTAAGCGATTCTGAACTGTCTGAAGCGAAAGGTTATGCAAGGACTAAAGCCGAGGAAATTGCTCTTAGTTATTTATCTGCCTCTGAAGTAAAGTCAATTTACGATTCTACAAATCTTTCAGCTGTGAAACCATTTTTACTTATGATGAATGGCAAAATACACCTTCATCGAAAAAATGATCGACTTGCTCAAGAAGCATTTGCAAAATTGATCCGCACATTTCCCGATTCTTTTGAAAGAAAAGAAGCACAAGAATTATATGACAAAACTCTGCTTCCAAGGAAAACTTTGGTGAAACCAGACATTGTTGGCGTGGTTTTGCCGCTTACATCAAACCCTTCTTTGGTATCAGCCGCTTCAGAAATATTAGAGGGAATTAAGTTTGCATTGTCAGAGTTTAATGAAGGGCGAGACAGGAAGGTAGGGATACTAATTCGTGACAGTGAATTGAGCAGGAATAAATTGGAAGAAATAAACACTGAGCTCAAAAATGTTGAGGTGCTAAAATGCGTTGTTGGTCCCGTTTATAGTTCAGAAGTAAAAGATGCTCTTGAAGTGTTCGACGATCTAAACTTACCGATTATCTCGCCAACTGCAACAGATGATTATCTGACAGAATCAAATAACAATTTTTTTCAAGCAAACCCTTCGTTCAGTGCACGGGGAAGGTTAATGGCTCAATATGTTTACTTTGTCGGGAATAAGAGAAAAATTGCAATACTCAATGCAGTTGATGGGTATTCACCAATTTTGAGCAGCAGTTTTACGCAAGAGTTCGAACGGCTTGGCGGCAAAATAATTTTACGTGAATCCTACAGGAGCGGCAGCGCTGATCTTAAAGAACAAATGAAAAGAATATCTGATGTGTCAAATATTTTAGAAGCTATTTATATTCCTCTTGCTGATCGAACAGATATTCCAATTATTGTTTCAAATTTATCTCAATTAAACTTAAATGCTCCAATTTACGGTGATCAAGATTGGATAAACTTAGGTGGTCTGGAAACAGCTTCTTTCTTAGAAAACAACATAATCTTCTGCTCAGATTATTTTCTGAAATATGATGATCGAGAGTATCAAACCTTCGCAAAGAATTTTTATTCAAAAACGAATATAGATGTGAATAGAAATGTACTTTATGGATATGATACAATGAAATATTTGTTGACTATGATGCGAACTTCTTTTTCGGATGCAGATGCACTTAAACAGAAAATGATTTCCGGAATCAATTCCGTAGGATTTCATAACAATATTTGTTTTGATCCGAATAGAATTAATAGATATATGAATATTGTTCATTATACTAACGGGAAATTTGAGCTTTTAGATAAGTTTAAGTTAAATAATTAATGGAAGATGAAATAAAAATCTTGACTGTGAAGGATCTTCCTGCAGAGGATAGGCCACGTGAAAAATTAAAAAAGATAGGTGCTAGCAATCTTACGGATTCTGAATTAGTGG
This sequence comes from uncultured Ignavibacteriaceae bacterium, assembly GCA_964391015.1. GTDB lineage: Bacteria > Bacteroidota > Ignavibacteria > Ignavibacteriales > Ignavibacteriaceae > XYD12-FULL-36-8. The sequence continues at coordinate 120,943 of CAYMKU010000001.1, read as the reverse complement.
CCATTATTCTTAGAACTGGAAAAAAGGGAAAATCAGTTTTAACCATTGCTCATGAATTAGTAAATAAATACAGTAACCTTGCTGGGCTTGTATCCCTACCTCTTTCTGAGTTAAAAAAGATTTCTGGTATAGGCGAAGACAAAGCAATTACGTTATTAGCTGCATTTGAAATCGGCAAAAGAATACAATCGCAAACAAAGTGGTCACTTGATAAAAAAATCACTTCACCACATGACATTGCAGAATTTTTCGTGCCTGCTCTAAGAGATGAGTTGAAAGAAAAATTTTTGGTTGTTTGTTTAAATAGTGCAAATAAAGTAACAAAATATGAAGCAATTTCAGTTGGAAGTTTGAATTCAAGTGTTGTTCATCCGAGAGAGATATTCAAGTTTGCAATTGAAAATTCGTCTGCAAGTATTATAATTATTCATAATCATCCAAGCGGAAATTTAGAACCAAGCAATGAAGATATTACAATCACTAAAAAATTGGTTGAAGCAGGAAAAATTTTAAATATAGAAGTTTTAGATCATATTATAATTGCAGGCAATTCGTTCACAAGCTTAGTTGAACGAAGGTTAATGTGAATTTGTAAGGTACATAAAATACTTCTTACCTAAACTTTTTATTGTATTTATTGCATAATTTTTGTAAATATGCAATATAATTTAGTGTCATTCCGTATATGCTGTAGATAAACAAAAAATTCGAGTACGTTTTTCAGTTTTTAATCAATCAAAATAAATTATTTAATATATGGAGGTTACAGTATGAAGTTAACAAAAGCGGTGAGAAATTCCATAATAATTGCTGCAATTACTGCTTCCGCATCATTTTTAGCTGGCTGCGGAGGACTTAGTGAAGCTCAGATGGAGGAACTTAGAGGTCTGAGAAGTGAAGTAAGTTCACTTGAAGCTGAAGCAAAATCTTTGAAAGATGAGCGTGCAAAACTCGAAAGAGAAATTGCGGATAAAAATGCAAAGCTTCAACAATGTGCAAAGGACAAAGAAGAAACAAAAGTCAATCTAACTAAATTGCCTAAATAAGAAATTTAATTTGAAATTGGAGGTATATATAATGGAAATAAAAAAATATTTATTAAGCTTCTTTTCAGTTCTGTTTCTTCTTTCAGTTACTGTAATTGCACAAGAAGATAAAATGACTGAAGAAGAATGGCAAACTGAAATGACCCGTCTTAAAGATAAAAAGGAATCCCTGACCAAAGAAGTCAGCGCACTTCAGAATGAAGTTAATAATCTCAAATCTTCAAAAGTTCAGAGCTATGAAGACTGTATGAATGAATTATATGCAATGGTCGGTGCTACAAAAGCTGATGTAGATAATTTCAGAAAAGCAGTTAACGAGCTTGATGGAAAAAACAGAAGAAAAGAAGGACCCAAAGCTGACAGACAAAAAGATCTTGATGCACTAAAAATGAATAAGATTAGCGCTTTACCTGAATTCTTCGATAAAGTTCACAATCAAATGCAACGATCATTAGATTCGTGGGTTGAAGAAGTTAAGGAAACCAATTACACTGTTGTAAAAGGTGATCACTTGTGGGGTATTGCTAAGAAGCCAGAACATTATGGCAATGGTTTTGCTTGGCCAATGATTTACAAAGCAAATCGTGATAAAATTAAGAATCCGGATTTGATTTATCCTAAACAAGTTTTCTCAATTCCAAAGCTTACAGAAGAAGAAAAAGCTAAGTACGATAAAATTAGAAAAAATTATAAACCGGCGCCGGTTCAATAATCTATCTTTAATGATCTTAAAGTCTTCACAAAAGCCCTTGTCAATTAATTGATAAGGGCTTTTTGCATTTAAATTAAAATGACTGCTTTAGAGAAAAAAATTACGCTTGATAATGTTGATATGCTTAGTCTGTTGGGGTCTAACGATGCAAATTTAAAACTGCTTGAAGACCGCTTTAATGCTGTAATAACTTTTCGCGGTGACAATGTTATCATCAAAGGTGTTAAAGAAGAAGTTGATGTGGTTGAAAAAACCATTAAGGAGATGGTTTATGTCTTGAATACCAAAGGTTCTCTCAGAGAATCAGATATAAAAACGATTTTAGATCTTGCAATTGAAGGAAGAAAAATAATTTCGCCCAAAGAGTTTGACTCAATTGTTCTTTATACAAAAAATGATGTTATTAAAGCAAAAACTTCTGGGCAAAATATTTACATAGATGCTGCGACTAAAAATGATATTTGTTTTGTAATAGGTCCAGCGGGAACAGGTAAGACATATCTTGCTGTTGCAATTGCAGTTTCTTCACTTAAGAAAGGTGTCGTAAATCGAATTGTTCTCGCACGTCCAGCAGTTGAAGCCGGAGAAAGTTTAGGGTTTTTACCAGGAGACTTTCGAGAAAAGATAGACCCCTATTTACGCCCCCTCTATGATGCTTTAGACGATATGATACCTTCTGAAAAGCTAAAAACTTACATTGAAAAAAGAATGATTGAAATAGTTCCTCTAGCATATATGCGCGGGCGAACTTTGAACAATGCTTATGTAATTCTTGATGAAGCACAGAATGCCACCGACCTTCAAATGAAAATGTTTTTGACACGTCTTGGTGCGAACTCTAAAGCAATAATAACCGGAGATATTACACAGATTGATCTTCCACCAAAAACAATTAGTGGATTAGTTCAAGCTAAAGAAATTTTACGAGGAATTGATGGAGTTGGATTTGTCTATTTGGATAAGTCTGATGTGGTCCGACATAAACTGGTGAAGGATATAATTGATGCTTATGAAAAGTTCAGGAATTCAGAGAGCTTATAGTCCTTTTATTTTATTGTTGACTTACTTTCATTCCAATATTTATCCATCTCAGCTAAAGAAGATTCTGAAACAGATTTCCCGTTTGATTTAATTTTCTCCTCAACGAATTTAAACCGTTCAATAAATTTTTTGTTAGTTTTACGCAGAGCATTCTCAGGATTTATTCCTAAAAACCTCGCATAATTAACTAATGCAAAAAAGACGTCACCCACTTCACTCTCCAATCTCTTATCCAGTTCTTCAAAACTTTTTAGTCTCTCATTTTTCATTTTTAATTCTTCAATTTCGTGCATCTCCTCAATTTCCTCGATTACTTTTTTCCACACATCTTCTTTCTTTTCCCAGTCGAAACCCACTTTTGCAGCCTTCTCCTGCAAGCGATGTGCTTTTTGTAGTGCTGGCAAGTTTTCTGGAACGCCATCCAACACCGAATCTCGGCCCTCCTGTAATTTTATATTTTCCCAGTTTTTCTTTACATGTTCAGCATCAAAAACTTTTTCATCTCCAAAGACGTGAGGATGTCTTCTTATTAATTTTTCGGAAATGTTGTCTATTACTTCATCCAGAGTGAATTTTTCGTTTCCTTCCGCAATTACCGTATGAAACACGACGTGGAGAAGAAGATCACCTAATTCTTTTTTTAATTCTTCATAATTGTTATTGTCAATTGCTTCAACCACCTCATGTGCTTCTTCCAGTGTGGCATGTTTAATTGAGTCGTTTGTCTGTTCACGATCCCACGGGCATTCTTTTCTTAACCTTTTAACAATGCCTACAAATTCGTTAAATTTAGTCGAGTTCATTTAGATATCTTTCAAAAAAAATATTGTACTTTTGGTGCATCAATTTTCATTTCAAACATAACAAAAACTATTTCTCCAAAGAAAAGGGTAAAAAATGATTGAAGAAAAAATATTGCAGCTTGGTTTTGCTGTCCCCACTGCTCCCAAACCTTTAGCATCATATATACCAGCAATTAAAATTGATAATTTAGTTTTTACTGCAGGACAACTTCCGATTAAGGACGGAAGTTTAGCTTTCAAAGGCAAACTTGGAAAGGAATTGACTGAGGATGAGGGAAAGAAAGCTGCTCAACTTTGTGCTTTAAATTGTTTGAGTGTGATAAAAAACGAAATTGGAGATCTGGATAATATTGACAAAATTATTAAGCTAACGGTCTTTGTGAGCAGTGCAGAAGGATTTATCAATCATCCTCAAGTTGCAAATGGAGCATCGGATTTTGTTAAGGAGGTTTTTGGTGAAAATGGAAAACACGTTAGAAGCGCTGTTGGGGTTGCGGAACTTCCTTTAAATGCACCCGTCGAAATTGAAATGATTGTCAAAACTAAATAAGCAAAATCAGAAACATCACTATTTGTATATTTGATTGAAGTTAAAATCCATAATGTATTTTTAGAAATAAATCAAAATATTTTATATTATGCCCTATAGTGCATTGATTTTGTTAATTGATTTACTAAAATTTGAGTAGTTAAAGAGGTAAAAAATGAAAAGACTTATGTTTTTATTTGCCGTTATAATTTCTCTTAATGTTTATGCGCAATTTAAGGAACCGGGTTTTCACACTCAAAGCGTTAGAGATGGAATAGTTGACAATAGCGCTGGTTCTTTATTCGGATTTTTGAACTCGGATAATTTTACCATGAGACACTCATTTAATTTATCTTATTCTGCCTTCGGTAATCAAGGGTTAGCATTGGGAGTTTACACCAACAGTATGATGCTCAAGTTAGCGGATAACATTAATTTCCAAGTTGATGCCAGCATTGTTCAATCTCCCTATTCAACATTGGGAAAAGATTTTCAGAATCAATTGAGCGGTCTTTACATTACGCGTGCAGCATTCAATTATAAACCATGGGATGATGTGTTCATTTCTGTCCAATATAGAAATTTACCAATGTCCTATCACTATTCTGAATATGGCTTCTATTCAAATAGGTTTTATAATCCGTTTTTTAGTGATGGATTTTTTGAAAGATAAATTTATTCAGCAAGACTAAAAAATTATACAAGCGTTTTTATTGAGAAAAAGTTAGTGAAAGGAAATATTTCTTCAACCTCCAATAATAAATCATCCCGAAAAACCTCGTCGTTTTCGAATACTATTCTTACTATCATAATCGCTTTTTTAGCAACTGTAGTTGTATTTCTTTCTTATTCACTGTACATGAAGATCAGAAATGTTTCAGACAACAGAAACAAGACCAATCAGGAAGTTGCTTCGGCAATAATTCAAGTGGAAGTTATGAATGGATGTGGTGTTGAAGGCGTCGCAGCAAAGTTTACTAATTATCTTCGAGAAAAGAATTTTGATGTCGTTCAGGTTGGGAATTACATTTCGAGCAACATTGATGAAACAATGATAATTGATAGAATAGGAAACAGAGCAAACACGGAAAAGCTGGCTGAAGTTTTAGGCATAGATAAAAAAAATATCGTTCAGCAATTGAATAAAGATTATTTTCTCGATGCAACTCTTGTTATCGGAAAAGATTATAATAAATTAGAACCATTAAATTGAGGAAAGCTTGGATTCATCTCTACTTGCAAACAAAATAACCGATTTAATTTTTAATAAAAAAGGATATGATGTAAAGATTCTTGATTTACGAAAGCTGACGACGATTACTGATTATTTTGTGATTTGTACTGGCGATTCAGATACACAAGTGAAAGCCATTGCTGACGAAATTGATAAGCAGCTTCGTGATGAAGGAATAAAATCATGGCACACAGAAGGGTATCAAGCGTTGAATTGGGTGTTAATTGATTTTGTTGATGTTGTGGCCCACATTTTTAAAAAAGAAACTCGCGAGTTTTATAATTTGGAAAAATTGTGGGGTGATGCGCCGACTGTTGATGTTGTGGATCCTTTGTTGAAAGAAGAGAATGTTATTACTCCGAAAGTTAAAAAAGCTCGTAAAAAAGTTTAAAGAAGAACTATTCTTATCCTTTTTCCTCTAATCTGAATGGAATCTAACTCTTGAAAAAATATCTGCATGAATTATTTAACGAAGCGTCAGAGAAACTTGAGTACCTAAAAAGTATTAAACTTACATTTGACATTCCAAAGAATGAATCTCAAGGTGACCTTTCATCCAACGCTGCACTTCTGCTTTCCAAACAATTAAAAAAACCACCGAGAGTCATTGCGGAAGAAATTCTTTCTTCGCTGAGTATTGACGAAACAAAAATTACAAAGACAGAAATTGCTGGTCCTGGATTTATAAATTTTTGTTTCACGCCCCAATTTATTTCTGAAATTGTCAAAGAAATTCTTGCAAATTCAGATGATTACGGAAAGTCTTCGAAGTATAAAGGAAAGAGAGCCAATGTTGAATTTGTCTCTGCTAATCCAACTGGACCACTTACAGTTGGACATGGACGAAACGCAGTTGTTGGAGATACGCTCGCAAATTTACTTGAGTGGGTTGGCTATGAAGTTGATCGGGAGTATTACTTTAACAACGCTGGCAGACAAATGCGGGTTCTTGGTGATTCGGTAAAACAACGATACATGGAGTTGCTGGGTGATAAAATTGATTTTCCTGAAGATTATTATCAAGGCGACTACATCATTGAAATTGCAAAGAAGTTGGTTTCGGAACAATCTGATAAATTAATCGATGAGAAACCAGAAGGGAAGTTTAAGGAAAAAGCTGAGCAAGAAATTTTTATAGAGATTAAAAATACCTTGGAACGGCTTGGAATAATTCACAAAATCTTTTTTAACGAGAACTCCCTTTACGAAGAAGGGAAAATTGATGATGTTCTTGATGAATTCAAGAAAAAAGATTTGTCTTATGAAAAAGATTCTGCTGTCTGGCTTAAGCTGTCTAAACTGGGAAATGAGCAAGATAAAGTAATAGTGAAAGCAACAGGAGAGCCGACTTACAGACTTCCAGATATTGCTTATCATATAACTAAATTCAAACGCAATTACGATTTGATGGTTGATATTTTTGGTTCTGACCACAATGCGACTTACCCCGATGTTCTTGCCGGTTTAAGAGCGTTAGGATATGATGATAGCAAAGTGAAAGTGCTGATTCATCAGTTTGTTACCATAACAGAGAATGGTGAAGTTGTAAAAATGTCAACTCGCAAAGCGAATTATATCACGCTTGACCAGCTGATTGATGATGTTGGTGCTGATGTTGTGAGATATTTTTTTAACATGAGGGGAATTACTTCCCACATGAACTTTGATCTTACGCTTGCTAAGAAGCAGTCGGAAGAAAATCCAGTTTTCTATTTGCAGTATGCTCATGCAAGAATAAGCTCCATAATTAGAATGGTTGAAAATGAAAATCTGGAACCTTCGGTAGATAATTTGAGCTTGCTTAAAACCAATGAAGAACAAGCACTCTTAAAGAAGCTTCATCAATTTGAAGGCGAAGTTTTGTTAAGCGCTGAACTGTTCGAAACTCACCGAATATGTGCCTACCTTGAAGAATTAGCCACAGCATTCCACAAGTTTTATACATTTTGCCGAATCATCGGCTCAGAGAAAAACTTAGCGGAAGCACGGTTGGCGTTAGCAGTAGCAACTCGTGCAGTTATTAAAAACGGATTGACGATTTTAGGTGTGTCTGCACCGGAGAAGATGTAAGGGATTTTCCTTTTGAAAGTTATTGAGAGTAATGAGAAGTGTAATTATCCAATAGATTTCTAATTACCTTTTGGTACTGACTTCCATGCTTCTGAGCAATTTCCTTAAAGAATTCTATACTCGATTTGCTTAAGTTAAGTGTAACTTTTACGGTATCTTCTTTGAATACCAAATCTTCTGGTTTCGGCAAAAAGTCTTTTACAACTTCCACTTTACCTATTTCTTCATTACTGTATTTCATTTTACATAAACCTATGGTTATGCTCCAAAGTCAGGTTCGTTTTACTTAAGTCAAAGTTTCAACATTACATAACAAAATTATTAAACATTTAAATCAAACTGAAAATTAATCACTTTAAGTTGAAACTTATTCGGGAATTAATTTTATTAAATCTTCGCTTAAGATAGCTCTATCTTTATCATCAAGGGCAGATACTTTCGGAGCACCACTTTCCAAAAATCTATAGTTAAATGTGGTTGCTATATTTTTCTTATTAAGCTCCCTCTCTAATAGTTTACCTAAATAAATTACCTGATGGCTCCTATATCTGCATACGGGCTTGTCTAGTGCATAGCCCGAAAAAATAAAGTACAGTCTTAACTCTGAGCTGAAATTTTTTTGATAATCTTTATAATACACTTTTACATTTTGATTCATGTATTTAGTTTCTGAAATATCCAAAGGAATATTACTGAAGGGGGGAATTAAAAAAGGATGTTTGTCTTTTAAAATATGTCCCGCATCAAAGAGGAATAAGTATTTGCTTATACTTTCGACAGGCCTTTTTGTTAATTCTTTCTCAATAAGAATTATTATATTTTTTCTATTACCAAAATAATACTGATGATCGGGTTTTATAGAGTTGGTTTCTCCTTTACCTAAGTTATGAATGATATCCTTTTGAAATTTAAAAAAATATCCGGTTGGGTCATGAGTCTCACTAGTAAATGACTTGTCCCGAAATGTTTCATAAATTATTTCATCAATTAAATCCATGATAATATTACTGGCTGAATTATACTGGTAATTATTTTACTGGGATTAAACTATTTAAACAGTTTAAATAAACATTTTGATAATCAAAATTAACAAAATAGTTTATAAATCGTGGATTTTGATAATGCGTTCAGAAATCACATTTGAAATATCCAAAATTAAAGAACATTGTTTAATTGACTGAAAATCTTAGTTAAAGTTAAATTATAGGACTTAAGTAATGTTAATTGGATAAAAGACATTTTGATTATAATTTTTTAATTTTCATCAAAGAATTAGAAATTTTAAATTTTATTCATAAAAAGATGAAAAAAATAGTTGTCACTTTTTCTCTTGTCCTAATATTTTCGCCAAGAATATTTCCAGAATGGTTCATTCAAAGCCCATTACCGTCTGCGGATAGTTTACGAGGAGTTACTTTTGTTAATACTTCTGTTGGTTGGACTGTAGGTGTGAAAGGTAGTATCTTGAAAACTACCGATGGAGGAATATCTTGGGAAAAACAAATAAGCGGAACTTCTAATAACTTATTTGGCATTTCGTTCGTCGATATAAACAACGGTTGGGCGGTTGGTAATTTTGGGACAATTCTAAGAACCACAAATGGAGGAATGGTTTGGTATTCACAATCAAGTGGAACCACAAATCATTTGCGAGCTGTAATATTTACGGATTTAACCAATGGTATCGTTGTAGGTAGTAGCAGAATTTGTAAAACAACTGATGGAGGTATTACTTGGTTGGTAACGATCACATCATATTCATTAAATGCGCTCGAATTTAGCGACGCTAACAACGGAATTGCTGTGGGTAATTCAGGAACTATTGTTAAAACTACTGATGGAGGATGGAGTTGGACAGCACAAACGAGTTGGACTATAGAAGATTTATGGGGGATTTCATATAAAGATCCAATTAATGGAATAGCGGTTGGGGATAGTGGTACGATTCGCAAAACAACGAATGGGGGAACAATCTGGATTCCACAATCAAATGGAACAAGATACGACTTACGCGGAATTTCATTCACAGATGCAAATCACGGAACAACAGTTGGACAAGGAACTATAATCTTTAGGACTACAGATGGAGGGACAACATGGATTTATCAACCAAGCACAGCAACAGGTGATTTGTTCGGGGTTTTCTTTGTTGATTCAAATAATGGAATAGCTGTTGGTTATGATAACAGTAAGGAATTAGGATTAATCGTCAAAACCACAAATGGAGGGAATACGTGGGTTTGTCAGTCAAAAGGAACTACAAAATGGCTGTATGGTGTTTCCTGTAAAGATTTAAGCAGTATAACAGTTATTGGCGAGTCAGGAACAATTCTCAGAACTACAGATGAGGGAGTAACTTGGGTTTCTCAATGGAGCGGGACAACAAAAACTTTAAGGAGTATTTCGAGTATTGATATAAACACTGATATTGTTGTTGGGGATAATGGAACAATTCTAAAAACCACAGATGCTGGTATAACATGGGTGACAATTTCAAGTGGGACAACAAAAGATTTGTACAGTATTTCTTTTCCGGATATTAATAATGGAATGGTAGTCGGAGTAACTGGTACAATCTTAAGGACCACAAATGGGGGTGAGACATGGACATCACAAGTAAGCGGAACAACAAAATCTTTGCTTGGTGCTTCCTTTGTGGATTTAAACAACGCAACAGCAGTAGGATGGGAAGGTACAATTCTTAGATCCACAAATGGTGGAACAACCTGGATTCAACAATTAAGTGGTACAACATCACCTTTGTTTGGCGTCTTCTTTACTAGTACAAATAATGGAATAATTGTAGGTGGGTGTCCAATCCTTAGAACAACGAACGGAGGAACAACTTGGACTCCACAATCTAACGCAACAATTAATATGAATAGTATCACTTTTAGTGATGCTAATAATGGAACAGCTGTAGGGTTTGGTCTTAATAGTGGTGGAATCTTTAGAACCACAGATGGGGGAACAACTTGGACTTCACAATCGAAGAGAACGTCCTATCCCTTATATGGAGTTTCGTTTACTGATGCATATAACGGAACGGCCGTTGGTTATGAAGGAACAATACTCAGAACCACTAATGGCGGTATTACCTTTGCGGAAATTAATCAAATTGAAGTACCGTCTCATTGCATTTTAGATCAAAATTATCCTAATCCTTTCAATCCAACTACCAAAATCAATTACACAATCTCCGAAAGAGCAAATGTGACCTTGAAAGTATTCGATATCCTTGGTAATGAAATTATAACTCTTTTGTGTGAAGAAAAAGAGAGGGGATCATACACAACTCACTTTAATGTGCACAACTTGCCATCTGGAATTTATTTTTATCAATTAAAAGCAGGTGCCTTTATTCAGTCTAAGAAAATGGTCTTGATTAGATGAGATATAATTTCATAAATCCATGATATGGAAGCTAAAAATCCACCAACGCATCCGTAGCAGCATAAATTTGGTTAGCCGTGGCTTCAAGCATAACTCTTCCGCATTCGTTAGTTGTTGCGCCGCAGTCATCACATCATCTACAAGCCGCATTGTAATAAATAATTCGCATACTGAAAGAACGGCAAAATTCGCTTCTTGAAACATTGTGCAAAATATTGTACATTTAACCGCACAATAAAATATAGGAGAAATTATGCATAGAATACAATTAGATGAGGATATTCGACCTTTGTCGGAGTTTCGTTCAAAGGTAGCTTTTTACTTTGACAAAGTTAAGAAAACAAAACGGCCATTGATTATTACACAAAATGGCAAAAGCGCTGCAATACTTCTTAATGTTTCTGAATATGAAGCAATGATAGATAAAATAGAGGTTTTAGAAGATATCAAATTAGCTGAGGCACAAATTAAGGATGGTTTGGAAATTTCCCATCAAAATGTAAAGAAACGGTTTAGTAAGAGGTCTTAACAGTGAAAATATTCTGGTCGTCCTTAGCCGTAGAACGGTTAGAAAATATCTTTGAACATATTGCAAAGGAGGACAGCAGCGCCGCTTCTAAAATGATTGGAAAAATATTTAAGAGGATAGAGACATTGTCAAAGTTGCCTCAAAGAGGAAGAAAAGTTCCTGAAGCAAATAGACAAGAAATTCGTGAGGTTTTTGAGGGTGAGTATAGAATAATTTATCGCGTTGAATCTAAAAAAATATACGTTCTTTCAATTAGGAATTTCAGACAACTTGTACCTGATAAAGATTTAAAATGATTTTTGAATAACTGCAGATGAACAAGGGCATTACTTACATTTAATAATTTCAGATTTTTAAGTTCGCACCTTTCAAAACGGACTGTAAATTAAAAATCTGCTAATGCAACCGTAGCAGCATAAATACAATTTGCTCCGGCATTCAGCAAAACTCTTCCGCACTCGCTAATCGTAGCACCCGTAGTCATTACATCATCAACCAGTAAAACGTTTTTCCTTTTCACGTTTTCCGTTTTCCGAACCTTAAAAGCACCCTCAATATTTTCTTCACGCTCTTTTAGTGTCATTGTTGTTTGGGATTGTGTGAAGCGTGTTCGTTTTACTGCCCTGGTGCTGAAAGGAATTCCGGTGGCTATTGCAATTCCCTTCGCTATATAGTAAGATTGATTAAATCCCCGCTCTGCTTTCTTGAGGTGATGAAGAGGAATCGAAATAATTAAGTCTATATTCCAACTGTGAAATTGAGAGGTAAATTCTTTGCCCAAATTCTCACCGAGAAATTTACCAATGAGAAATTTCTTATCGTACTTAAGTGCGTGAATAATGTGTTGAAGTTCTTTGTCCTTTTCAAAAACATATTGCGATACAAACCCCGAAATAATCTTTTTGCTCTCAAACTTTCTTTGGTATTCGGTTTTGATTAAATCGGATTCTACTACTCTAAGTTCAGATAGACAGTTCGTGCAGACAACTCTTTCGATGGGAGTCAATTTACTTTTGCAGCCAGGGCAGAATCTCGGAAGTATAAAATCGAATAATTCTGTAAGGTAGTTTTTAAACATTTTATAATGTAAATAAAGAAAATCCTTTAGGGCATTTTTAACTGTCATTCCGAACTTGTTTCGGAATCTTAAGTTTCCATTCTGCTTAAAGAACTGATGCTGAAACAAGTTCAGCATGACGAATACTAGAGCATCCCTTCACGTTTTCTGATAAACCATTCAATTCCAAACAAAAGAATTATTGCGATCATTAAAAACTCATTTGACCAAAGGGAATATTCTTTTGTATCAACTTTCTCTTTTGATGATTTAAGATTTAGCTTGCTTAGCAGTTTAAAGAGTGATTTGGATTCATCAGTGTTAAAAAATTTTCCACCTGATACATTTGCCAAAGAATTTAAAAATTCATAATCCATCTTCGGATTCAGCATTTCAATATCAACCTCACCCACGTTAAACAAACCTTTATCGGAGCCGAGCACTTTGTTATTTAGCTTTGCATCGCCGACAAAAGAATAATTCCCCGGCTTGTTGGTTTGCAGAACTCCTTCATACAATCCATTGCCCAGAGAATTCAGATTCAGCTCAAAATTGTCCTTATCATTTTTTACTTTCACCTTAACTTCGGCATCAGAAATAGGATTGAAAGCGTCACCGTAAATCTGCGCAGTGAATTCAACTTCTTCACCCAAAGCAAAAAGTTTTTTTGTGGTTTTTATCTGAACACGTTTTTTATCATCCGGACTGTTGAGCCATTTTATGCTGTTAAGAATAAATCTATCTAATACGTCTTGATCTTTAAGTGCAGTTTGAAGCTTCCATTTCCAAATATCTTTTGCGAGCACAGCTATAGATTTTTGATTACCTAATCGTCGAGTAAGAATTAACGGCTTATTAACTGATATGTTATTCATCTTAACTTTAGATACAATTTCACTTTCTGGTTTAGGTGTAAACTCCGCAAATGGCTGATAAACCGGGGGCAAATTATTCCAAATTGAAATTGGATCTATGCTGTTATTTTGCAGCAATGGATTTTTTGATTGATCTGCAGAAACATTGGGCTGAACTTCTATGTAATTGTTTCCAACATTACTTGAAACAAAAGGTAATTCCTTTTTAAGCTGTGATAATCTGTTGAAGTCTGTGCTGCCTGATAAAATAAATAAGTAAGGAATATTTTTCTCGGAAATTAGAGATGTGACCTTATTTAATATTTCAATCGAGGTTTCTTTCGAAGGAAATCCAATTAAAACCAAAACTTCTGAACTGTCTAAGAGCCGTTCCCGGTTATTTTTTTCAAGAAATTTATTCGCACCAATTTGTGTAATCGAATTAACGAAAAGATTGTTATCCTCAAGCAGAGTATTTTTAATAAAAGATAAGTCTGACGATGGACTTCCGGATAAAAGTAAAACTTTTACTTTATTACTAAGCACATTTATATAAAAAACTTTTCTATTATTTGCTAGATTGTACTCTCTATCAAGAGGCGATAAGGCAAGAGCTAACTTTTTCTCTCCGCTGGATTTTGGAGTATAATCAAATGATATATTCTGAATTCCATTTGGGTTTAATACAATATTTTTTTGTTCAATGAGAACATCGTTTTCGTATAGCGCTAAATTTACACTTCGATTGGCAAATCCCTCATTAAGAATTGTTGCTGATAGAGTTGTTAGATTCTCAGCGTAGATAAATTCGTTATACGAAACATTCTTAATTTCCACATCCTTTTTTCTGGCTGTATCTCCAACACCAACAACAAAGACAGGAACTCCGCTCTTCTCAGCAGTATAAATCGGATTTGAACCATCGGTGATTACTCCATCGCTCAATATAACAATTGATGAAATATTGTCTTTACTTTCTGAAACTGCATTAAAAATGTTTGAAAAGTTGGTTGCCCCTTCTTTGAATGTAATTTTATCTAAGCTATCAATGCCAAGCTCGGAAATTTTACTCCCAAATGTTTTTAGTTGAATATTTTCCACTAAATCTGTTTGTTTCAATCCATTTAAGACTTCAAGAATCTTTTTGTTCTTTTCTGAACCATCATCAGATAAAATAGATTTTGAGTTATCTGCAAAAAAAATAGTTATAGGGTTAAGGATATTTTTTTTAATGATTGTAAGCGTTGGTTCAAAAATTGCAAGCAGCAGCAGACCTAATGCCAAAGTTCTTACAACTATCAATAATATCTTTTTTGTCCGTGCAATTTGAGGTATGGTAAAGCGATAAACAAAAACTGTAAAACCGATGAGCAGAACAACCGCAAGAAAAAAAAAGAAGGGATTAAATGCAAATGTGATTTTTAAATTATCAATACCAAACATCAAATTGCCAAATTTGCTTTTAGTATTGTTACCGCAGTACCTGAGATATATAATTCATTTTTAGTAGAATTGAATGTAACACCTACTCGTCCATTTCTTCCAATGATATCACCTTGCTCAAATGTGACATTGATGGTTTCATTTTTTTGATAAAGAAGTTTGAGCTTTTTCAGAACTAAAAGCAACGGACCATTGGTTGAACCTGTAACAGGATCTTCATTTATTCCGTAATATGGAGCAAAGCAACGACTGTGAGCAGAGTTTTTTCTTTCAATTGATTCTTTAGTATAGGCAACTATGATTCTAAATTCTTTTTTCCGTTTTCCAAGATTTAGAAGTTCATTATAATTTGGTTGAATATTTTTAAGATCAATTAGTTTTTTCACATGAATATAGCATGTTTCCCGATTCACGATTAGAAATGGTGTCGTCTTATCAAGTTGGTTTATATTTAATCCAAGAACATTAAGTAATTCCTTCTGGGAATTTACGTAAACTGAGATTTTAGGAATTGGTAGCTGCATGAAATAGCGATTTTTACTGCGGTAGCAATTCAAGATTCCAGAAAGCGTTTCAAATTTTATCCGACCACCATCTTTCAATTTACGCTTTTCATTTAAAAAGTGAAGAGATGCGATGGTTGCATGACCGCAAATTTTCACTTCAGAGGTTGGAGTAAACCATCGCAGTTTGTAATCAGCTATTTCCGATTTTGAAATAAAGGCGGTTTCGGAGAGGTTCATTTCTCTTGCGATTAATTGCTTTTCGCTAGAAGTTAGGCCATCACCAATACATACTCCGGCAGGATTTCCTTTAAATGGTAAATCGGTAAAAGCGTCTATCTGGAATATTTCAAGTTTCTTTTTCATTTATTAAGCTCTCTATGTGCCAGCCTTTCATTTTTTCAAAGGTATCATAGTCGGTTAGATCAAAATGAATTGGTGTTACTGATACGAAATTATTACGAATAGCTGCCTGGTCAATATCAGAGTTAGTATCAACTTCCAATAGTTTTCCGGTTAACCAGTAGTAATCTCTTCCGTATGGATCTTTTCTCTGTTCATAAATGTCATCCCATTTTGCTTTCCCTTGTTTAGTTACAATAATACCTGCGATTTGTTCTTTAGGAACATCGGGCACATTAACGTTCAGCATCGTACCGATAGGAAGCTTATAAGATTTCATTTTTAGAGCCAATCTTTTTGCTAATTGTGCGGCATAACTAAAATCTTTGGCATCATGACTTGTTATAGAGATGGCTATTGAGGGGACATCCATTATAGTAGCTTCACGAGCGGCTGAAACTGTCCCAGAATAAATAATATTGATCGCTGTATTTGATCCGTGATTAATTCCTGAAACTACAAGATCAGGTGCTTCCTTCATGATATTTCTAATTCCCATTTTTACACAATCGGCTGGGGTTCCATCAACGGCGTAACCAAAGAAATCACCATTCTTATAATATGGTGTTACCCTTAATGGTATTTTCATGGTAATTGCATGGCCGACTGCGCTTTGTTCGTATTGTGGTGCAACTACAGTGACTTCAGCAATTTCTTTCAATGATTTGACTAGTGCAGAGATACCTAATGAGTCTATTCCATCGTCGTTTGATACTAAAATTTTCAAATTGCTCCTGAGTGATTTGGTTAATTCAAAATTATTAAAAACATAAAGAACAGTACTAATTTACATACTTTGAATTTAATAATGGATTTGTGGAAACAATTGAATTAGCTTGATTTTGTGAGTCGTAATATTGCTGTGTGAGGAACATTATAGCACACACAATCCATTATTTAACACAACAAAATTTACTTAAATTTGTCCGTCATTTTTATGGAAAAATAAACTACTAATGCTGGTTCTAAAATCTAGTTTACTTAACCGCTTCCCTCAGATTGTATTCGGCTTTTCAACTAAAATTGGTCTGAAGCGTGGTGATCCATACTATTTTAATATGTCTTTGTCCGTAGAGGATTCTAGAGAAAAAGTTTTTCGGAACAGAAGATATTTTTTTAAGCGATTAGGACTTAGCGAATCTGCAGTAGCTACACAAAAACAAGTCCATGGAGATAGAGTTACATTTATTGAGGAAGATATTAACTGCGGCGAAAGTGATGCAATGATTACAAATAAACCAAATTTAGGATTAGCAATAAGCAGTGCTGATTGTCCGGCAATTTTCTTGTTTGATATTCAGAACAAAATTATTGCGGCTGTTCATTCGGGCTGGAGAGGAACTGAAAAGAAAATTTTATTAAAAGTTTTATCAAAACTTGAAAATGATTTTAATTCTAAACCAAGCAGCTTAGTTGCTTATATTGCGCCATCAATTAATCAAAAAAATTATGAAGTGGGTGAGGAAGTTGCTTCTTTATTTGCTGAACAATACTCGATCAAAAAGAATTCGAAATACTTACTGAATCTTCAAAACATGAACAAGGACATCATGCTTGAATTTGGTTTAATTAGAGAGAATATTCAAATCTCGTCATTATGTTCTTATGAAATGAAAGACCTGCTTCATTCATATCGCAGAGATGGTGAAGTTTCAGGCAGAGCATTTGGAGTTATTGCGATGAGAGAAAATTAATGAATAATGAAAAGCTAAAAATAGTAATCATCTTCAGTTTGATTTGCCTTGCGTGGGGATCAACCTGGGGTGCAATTAGGTTGGGTCTTGAATCGCTGACACCCTTAGTATCTGTCGGATTAAGATTCACTCTTGCTTCAATGTTGATTTTAATTATCATGAAATTTAGGAGCGTTCGGATTCAAACCGATAAAATTTCAATTAGCTTATATCTTATAATGGCTTTTGGTTCTTTTGTTTTTCCTTTTGCGCTGGTTTATTGGGCTGAACAGTTTGTCCCATCAGGATTGGCTTCAGTATTATTTGCTGTTTATCCTTTCTTTGTAGCATTCTTTTCCTTCATGGCGATTCCCTCGGAAGTAATAGATGTTTACAAAATACTCGGGATTATTTTTGGTTTTACAGGTATTGTTATAATTTTTTACGATGGTTTGAATGTCAATATTGGCTTATATATCTGGGGTATGCTGGCAATAGTTACCAGTGCTGTTATGCAAGCTGGAATTGCAGTGACATTAAAGAAATACGGGCATCATCTCAATCCTCTATCAATGAATTTCATTCCAATGTTGTTGGCAGGAATTTCCTTAGTGATAATGGGCTTTTTCACTGAAGATATCTCAAAATTAGTTTGGGATTCGAAAGCGTTATTTTCAATAATTTATCTTGCTGCAATTGGATCGGTATTGACTTTCACATCATATTATTGGCTCTTAAAACGCGTGAGTGTAATCTTGCTTTCACTAATAGCTTTTATTACTCCGATAATTGCATTAATAATTGGCTGGTTATTCTTTTATGAGAAACTATCAAGCAGAGTTTTGTTCGGAAGTATTTTAGTTTTACTTGGTTTGCTTACAGCAAATTTAAAGAACTTCAAAAACTTAGCTAGGTTTAAATCTTTAGAAGGCAATTCGAAATAAATGACTATTTATAGTTTAGGAAAAATTTATGAACAATATAATTCGGATTAAGAAAGCCACCTTTTACGGTTACCATGGTGTACTTTCAGAGGAACAGAGTGTTGGTGGTAAGTTTGAAGCCGATGTTGATATTTATACTGATTTCTCGGAAGCAGCGAAGAATGATCATCTTAGGCAGACGATAGATTACAATGCAGTTTACAAGTTTCTATATAAAATGGCTCTTGAACAAAAATACTATTTGATTGAATCGCTCGCATCAAGAATTGCAGATGAATTACTTAGAAATTTTGTAAGAATACAAAAAGTTATTGTAAGAGTACGAAAAAATAATCCTCCGTTAGGCGGAGTTGTAGATTGTGTTGAGATTGAAGTTGAAAAAGACAGGTCGGAATTATCTTAAGCAATTAAAGGGAGAAGACAAAAGTTTTTTGAACACCGCATTTATTGCCCTCGGTTCAAATATGGGAGATAGAATAAATTATATTAAGGCGGCGATAGCTAGGTTAAGTCAAAATTCAAAAATTAAAATGGTAAATCCATCGTCAGTTTATGAAACAAAACCTCTTGGGAGTGAGAATCAATCCAATTTTTTAAATGCAGTTATCAAAGTAAGAACTTCTTTTGAACTAATTGAGTTATTTGATTATCTAAAAAAGCTTGAGATCGAACTTGGCAGAAAAAAATCAACTAAATGGGGACCAAGAAAAATTGATCTTGACCTTCTGTTCTTTAACGATGTTATTTTCGAAAATGAGCTTGTGACAGTGCCGCATTACGGAATTGAAGATCGGGATTTTGTTTTGATTCCGCTGAAAGAAATTGCTTCTGATTATTTTCATCCTGCATTAAAGCAAAAAATTAGTGATATTTGCACTGAAGATATTTCTAAAACTATAATTAGAAAAACAAAATATAAAATCAGTTGATATTAAGGGAAAATTTTGGACGGAAATTCTGAAGTAAAATACATTGCTATAGAAGGTGTAATTGGTGCTGGTAAAACTTCTTTGGCTAAGAAGGTAAAAGATAAACTCGGTGCGCAGCTAATTGTCGAGCAGTTTGAAGTAAATCCATTCCTCGAAAGTTTTTATATGGACAGGAAACGGTATGCGTTTCAGACGCAAATGTTTTTTCTTGTAAATCGTTTTAAGCAGCAGCAGGAATTGAATCAAGAAAATTTATTCACCGAACATCTAGTATGCGATTATTTATTTGAAAAGGATAGAATATTTGCTTATCTAAACTTAAGCGGGGAAGAATTGAATCTTTATGAATCTCTGTTTCCTCTTCTTTCTCGAACTTTAAGAAAGCCTGATCTTGTTGTCTATCTTCAATCTTCCGTTGATAGATTGATGTACAACATAAAAAAGCGAGGAAGAAAAATTGAGCGGAACATCACCCGAAGTTATATTGAAGAATTAAGTGAATCATATAATCATTTCTTTTTTAGATACAATACAACTCCTTTGCTCATTGTCAACTCCACTGACATTGATTTTGTGAATAGTGAAAATGATTTTGAAGAATTGTTCAGGCAGGTTTTACGTGAGGATAGAACCTTCGTTGAATATTTTCAGCCCGAATCAAAGAGGGCACAATGACCAGGTTCATTATCTATGTAATTTTGTTTTACATTATCTGGAAATTCATTAAGATATTTATGAACTCACTAAAATCTTCACGGAAAAATAATCCCGACATCAAAGGGAACCGAGAAGCTCAATCAAAATACAAAAATATTGAAGATGCGAAATACACCGAGATTAGGGATGAAGATAAAGAGAAGGAAGAATAGGACTAAGATTAAGAGTAAGAATTTGATGAATGTCGGCTAAGAAATACTATTCTAAACTTGTTCACTCCATTCTAAAAAAGTTTCTCGCCTTAAATGAAACACAGATAACTCAATTTTCAAATCCAAAGGAATTTTTAATCGTTCGCCAGCATAATCAGCTTGGTGATTTGCTTGCATGTGTATCTTTGCTTAGAGCCATTAAAGAAAAATATCCCAAGAGCAGGATTACCTTTATCGCAAGTCCAGAGAATTACACTGGGTTGGTGAAAAACCGGTTTATTGATAAACTCTTTTTATTTGATAAGAGGAAATTACTTCTGCCAAACTATCTCATCCATCTTTATAAGCTTCTTAAGCTGAAATATGATGTGGCAATTGTTCCGGTAACGGTTTCCATTTCATTTACGAGCAATTTGATTTGCAGATTTTCCAATTCCAAAACGAGGATTGGACCAAAAAACTTGGATGGAAAGCAAAATGAAAGTGCATATCTGTTTGATAAACTTGTTGATATTGACTGGCGAAGATTTCCCGATTCAAATGTTGCAGATAGAGTTTTAGATATTGTTCGTCCTTTCGGAATAGACACAAATAATTTCCGTTCAGAGATTACGTTTGATGAAAGAGATATTGATTCTGCAGATAAATTTTTGAAATCAATAGGGGTTGCACAGCAAGATATTGTAATTGGTTTTCATTGCGGAGCAGGGAAGAAGCAAAATCGCTGGTCACTTTTAAAATATGTTGAACTGATTAAACTGCTAAACCAAAATTATAACGCTAAAATGTATTTAACGGGCAGCAACTCAGATGAAGAAGAAATAAATTATGTTGTGAATCATGTTCCATTTAAGCTTGATTTGTTCCTTAACAAACCAATTCCCCAAGTTGCTGCTTTAATTTCCCAATCCACTCTTTTTATTTCTAACGATACGGGTATTGTGCACGTTGCCGGAACAACAAACACTCCGCAGATTTCCATTTTCGGTCCAACCAATCCATTAAACTGGGCACCGATTGGTGAGAATAAATACTACATCCGTAAATCAGATTTGATTGATGATGTTATGCTGGAAGATGTTTACGAATTGTGCGCGATTCTAATTAGGAAAATAACAATGTGAAAATTTAAAATTAGACATCTTTTTATTTATTGTTTTAACATGTTCTTAGAACATCAATAAATTATGGACTTACTTATAAAGAAGTATCATTTTGCCCGACCTACCGAAACTAATATCATTGAATTTGCACGATTAATATTTGATTTAGAGGCAGTGCTCTGCTTCGATTTAGAAGATGTGGTTAGAGATTTACCAAATCCAGATGCAAAAAAAATAAATAGAGAAAAAGTAATCACGACTATCCAGACATTGAGAAATTCGTTTTGTAATCCCCAAATTGGTTTTCGAGTTAATGTTCTAGGATCTAGTGATTTCTTTTTCGATCTGGAAGCGATTAATGAAATTGAAGGTAATATTAATTTAGAATGTATGTTTCTCCCCAAAATTAATAATGAAAAAGATATACAAATCTGCAACGAAATTTTAAAGAAAGAATGTAATAATATCTCCGAAATAATTCCTATAATCGAAAATAAAAAATCATTCGCGAATCTTCGAAATATCATTGAGTACTCTACAAGGATTATTAACAAGGTAGCTTTTGGCCACTGCGACTTCAATTATGATAACTGTTATTTCCCATTTTATCACCAGGATTCAGAAAAATATTGGGAGTGGATAAATTATTTATCAAGTATAACGGATAAGTATAACATGTTATTTATCAACTCTCCATTTCTGAGACTAAATGATGACGAAAAATTTAAAAAAATGGTCATTAGATTATTAAAAATGACAAATGGAACTTGCGGACAAATTACATTATCAATCGATCAATTGAAATTGTGTGACGAAAATTATTTAATTCCATTAATAAGTACGGATTTTTATACTGAAGAAAATGTGGTATTGGAGAGTTTAAAAGACAGTGCCCGAAGAATTGTTAAGCATTATGAAGATAATTTTAGCGGGGAAAGAAGTTTTTCTTTTGACATAATAGAACGAATTATCATATCACCACAAGAATATTTAGCCGCAAAGAGATATTTACTTGAAATGTAAAAACAATATGTCTAATTATATTAAATTATTAATTGTTGGTGGTTGCTTTCCTGTGCAAGATAATATTGAACCAAGTTTACTTTATCACCAACTGCTAAAGAAAAATATAGAAAAAAGCAGCGATGTAATAATCACCATAAAAATAATCAGATATGACAGTATCAGTGGCAGTTATGAGAAAATTAAAGAGGCGATTATGGTTGAAAATCCAGATTGGATACTGTTCCATTTGAGAACTGAACCTATTTTACTTTCTTCAAAACTATATTCTAAATATGTCGATAAAAACAGCAAATTTGTCCGACAATTTCATATGGAGAGAATTGATTGGAATTTCAGATGGGAGAAAAGTTGTAAGGGTAGAGAGACTTATTTTCAAACTTCAAAAGGGGAGAATAAAATTTTCTTAAAAGTTCGAATTGTATTCAGAGAGATTAATTATTTCCTGGGTTTGGTTTTAGGAAATTGGAATCAAGTATTTAAAAATTATTTAACCCTATCAGTGAAGCTATTAGAATATTGTAAATCCTTGAATAAAATATTAATAATTACTAGCCCCATCCCGCGACCAAGGTCCCTTTTTGAGAATTTGTTATCTTACAAATTACATAAATTTATGAATGACCGTCGATTGCTAGACAATGAAACTTACGTAAATCTCTATGACACTTTCAATAAAGAAGAGAAATTTCTTTTCTGTGGTGATTTAATTAAAGTTAATGAAATCGGACATAAGAGAGTTTCGGAAATCCTTTTTCCGATTTTCAGTAAAAAATTAGATTCACATATAGAATTGAACAACTACAGTTAAATTAATCTATAATTAGGTTTTTGTCGTATATACTGTCCTTACCAAAATTTCACATTCAATCTTAATGGTTCTTCCTCTCAACAAACCAACTTTCTAAGTATATTTGCCATATAATTTATGAGAACGAATGAATAACATCCGTAATTTTTGCATTATTGCGCACATAGATCATGGCAAATCAACCATCGCAGACTGCCTGCTGGAAAGAACCGGTGCTGTTAGTGCTCGTGAGGCAAAATCCCAAGTGCTTGATGATCTTGAACTCGAAAGAGAACGTGGGATTACGATAAAATCCCATGCAATCCAAATGCATTATCAAGCTAAGGACAAGAACACTTACACCTTAAATTTAATTGATACCCCCGGACATGTTGACTTTACTTATGAAGTTTCCCGTTCATTAGCTGCTTGCGAAGGTGCATTGCTCGTTGTTGATGCGGCACAAGGAGTTGAGGCACAAACAATAAGCAATCTTTATCTTGCACTGGATGCAGGATTAGAAGTAATTCCTGTAATCAACAAAATTGATCTTCCAAGCGCTGAAGCGGATAAAGTAAAAGGGCAAATAATTGATCTGATTGGCTGTGAAGAGAAAGAAATTCTTCTTGCAAGTGCTAAGGCCAAATTAGGGATTGATGAAATTCTCGAAACTGTTGTGCAAAAAATCCCTCCACCGAAAGGTGATCCAAATGAACCATTACAAGCACTCATCTTCGATTCAATTTTTGATTCTTATCGTGGTGCAATTGCCTACATTCGTGTGTTTAACGGGACAGTGAAGACAAAGGATAAAATAAAATTTTTCGTGGTTCACGGAGATTATGAAGCTGAAGAAATTGGTGTTCTTGGATTAAATAAAATAAAAACTGATGAACTCTCGGCAGGAAACGTTGGTTACTTAATTGCCGGAATAAAAGATGTGCATGAGGCAAAGGTAGGTGATACTGTTACTCATGTAAGAAATGGAGCTGCACATCCGCTTCCTGGTTACAAAACTGTTAAACCGATGGTTTACAGCGGACTTTATCCCACGGACTCTGATGAGTTTGAAAATCTTCGCGATGCACTTGAAAAATTTAGATTAAATGATTCAGCTTTGGTTTATCAGCCGGAAACTTCTGCTGCATTAGGATTTGGTTTTAGATGCGGATTTCTCGGCTTGCTTCACATGGAAATTGTTCAAGAGAGATTGCTTAGAGAATACGGCCAATCAATTATAACAACTCTCCCAAATGTTGAATATTATGTCTTTACAAAAAATGGTGAGAAAATTAATGTAGATAACCCTGCCGAAATGCCTGCGGTTGGAGATATTGATCGAGTTGAAGAACCTTATGTTAAATGCCAGATAGTCACTCCGAGCGAGTATGTCGGCAATATCATGAAGCTTGCAATGGATAAACGGGGTATTTATAAAAACACTACCTACATTGATCCAACGCGTGCTGATCTTCAGTATGAATTTCCACTTTCAGAAATCATATTTGATTTTTATGATAAGCTGAAATCAATGTCGCGTGGTTATGCTTCTTTGGATTATGAATACAGCGATTATAAAGAATCTGATTTAGTGAAGCTTGATATATTGCTTAATGGTGAACCTGTTGACGCACTTTCAATGATAGTTCATCGTGGCAAAGCTTATGATTGGGGAAGGAAAGTCTGCTCTAAGTTGAAGGATTTGAT
This sequence comes from uncultured Ignavibacteriaceae bacterium, assembly GCA_964391015.1. Classification (GTDB taxonomy): domain Bacteria; phylum Bacteroidota; class Ignavibacteria; order Ignavibacteriales; family Ignavibacteriaceae; genus XYD12-FULL-36-8. The sequence goes on along the minus strand of CAYMKU010000001.1, from coordinate 96,289 downwards.
TCCCAGACAGATGTTCGAAATAAATGTTCAGGCTGCTATTGGTTCAAAAGTAATTTCTAAGTCGGTAATCAAAGCCCTTAGAAAAAATGTTTTGGCAAAATGTTATGGCGGCGATATTACGCGAAAAAGAAAACTTCTTGAAAAGCAGAAAGAGGGCAAGAAGAGGATGAAACAAGTGGGGAATGTTGAAATACCGCAAGAAGCATTTCTCGCCGTACTTCAGATTGATGAGTAAGGTGAAGGTTTGGTTTCATTAAAAGCTAAAAAAATAATGGATCCTCTGAACTTTCTGAAACCAGCATGAACCTCAAAAAAAAAATACTTAGATTACTAATAATTCTCCTTCTAACTTTTTGCTTGGCAATACTTGTTAAAGCATTTTTTATTGAGGCGTTTAGGATCCCAACAAACTCGATGGCGAATACGATTCTTTCCGGTGATTTTGTTCTTGTAAACAAATTTATTTATGGTATCCGCACACCTTCAAACCTACCATTGACAAATATTAAAATGCCCAGCGTTAAATTAGTACCTTTCAATAATCCACAAAGAAATGATGTAATTGTTTTCCAATTTCCTGGCGAACAGTATGAAATTATTCCCTCGAATGATATGACACTTGTTAAAAGGTTGGTTGGATTGCCTGGAGATAGCGTTTGGATAATTGATAAAGATGTTGTTGTGAATAATTCTCGTTTGGATGTTCCCCTGGAAGCAATTATTGAGAAAGAAAACTCTTGCGAATATGGAATAGCAGATGACCGAATATTTCCTCAAGGAAAAAATTGGAATAAAGATTACTATGGTCCGATTGTAGTTCCTAAGAAAGGAATGAAGATTGAAATCAATCCGGGAAATATTAGCGAATGGGAAACAACCATAAATCGAGAATTCGGGAAGAAGGCAGTAAGCGTTGAAGGAAGCGTTGTAATGATCAATAACAAGCCGTCGCGTGGGTACACCCTAACTAAAAATTATTATTTTGTTTTAGGAGATAATAGAGATAAAAGTTCTGACAGCAGGTATTGGGGTTTTGTACCGGAAGATTTAATCATTGGGCGTGCAGAATTTATTTACTGGTCAGTAAAATCCACATTTGATATTTCAGATCTTGCTGAGATATTTAACTCAATAAGATTTAATCGCATTTTTAGAAAAGTTAAGTAAAAGTAAATTAGATACTATGATTTCAGACAAAGTACAAAAACGAAGTGGAAAAGGTGGTAGTAGTGTGGCAGTACGTTCAACAAAATTAATATGGACTCTGTTGCTGGTAATTTATATATCAACTTCATTCTCTTTCGCTCAGCAGAAATACTACATCTACTTCAAGGACAAAGGAATAACATCTAATGAGTTATTGAACAAATTCAGCGTTGAGTATCAAAAAGCATTAGAAACATTTTCAGAGCGTAATATCAATCGTCGAATTAAAAACATGGGTGAAGAAAATATTATCACTTATGAAGATTTACCTATCCAGCAAAACTACATTGATGAAATAATATTGGGTGGAATTAAGATTGGGAATAAATTGACATGGTTCAATGCTGTAACAGCATTTCTGAGTGAATCTCAAAAAGAATATTTGCTTGCACTTTCTTTTGTTGATAAAATTGAGCCAGTTCGAATTCTAAAATTTAAGAGAATAGAAATTATTCCAGCAAGTTCTTTAGTAAAAGTAACATCTAGTCAGGATGAGATACGATATGGTTTATCATTTACCCAACTTAATCTCTCAGATATTCCTCAGGTTCATGAAAAAGGAATTACAGGAGATAAAATAATAATTGGTATTCTTGATTCGGGGTTTAAATGGAAAGATCATGAATCTTTAATTAACTCAAATGTTATCAAAGAGTATGATTTTATCTTCAAAGATTCTGTTACGGCAGATGAGCCAGGCGATCAACCTGGGCAGCATAGTCACGGCACTGCGGTTTTTTCTGTGATTGGCGGCTCTAAAGACAGCGCACTAATTGGGGCCGCCTATAGTTCATCCTTTATCTTAGCTAAGACAGAGGATATTCGAAGCGAAACCCATGTTGAGGAGGATAATTATGCTGCTGCTTTAATTTGGATGGAATCATTAGGTGTTGACATAACTACAAGTTCCCTTGGTTATAATGAATTTGATGATTCAGTTTTTTCTTACAAATATTCAGATATGAATGGAAAAACTACGATAGTCACCAAAGCGGCTGAACTGGCTTTTCAGAGAGGAGTTGTAACATTAACCGCAGCAGGTAATGAAGGTAATAATTCATGGTTTCACATAATCGCTCCAGCTGATGGCTTTAACACGATTGCAGTAGGTGCGGTAAATTCAAACAATGTTTTAGCCAATTTTAGTTCACATGGGCCAACCTCAGATGGAAGAATTAAACCCGAAATTGTTGCACAGGGAGTCGGGGTTTTTTCCGCATCGGTATCAAATTTTAATTCTTATGGTTATTCGAACGGAACCTCTTTAGCTACGCCAATTGCAGCTGGTGTTGCCGCACTTTTACTTTCAGCTCATCCTCATCTGAAAAATATACAAGTAAGAAATATTTTGATGGAAACAGCAGGCAATTCTTCATCACCAAATAATGATAGAGGGTATGGATTGATTTCTGCAGTTGACGCTATTTCATTCCCGAATTTTGAATTAACAAATGAGACGTATAAGCTGAATAAAATATTTTTTAATAGTGCAGGAGTTGATACGGAAAGCGTAAAGTTTTTCTACACTTCAAATGGGAAAGATTTTGATTCATTGTCGATGATGTTTGATGGAATAAGAAAATTTATCAAGGAATTTCCTCAATTGCCAAACAATCCAATAGTAGATTTTTATTTTTCTTATAAAGATACTTTAGGAAATTTTATTCGCGAACCAGCTGGCAGCTCAACTTACAAGTTTATGTATGGTGACTTGAATATTTATCATAACTTATCCGTTCCTATTCCATATGACTATGGAATTTTGAGCACAAATTATCCCAACCCGTTTAACAACAAAACAACAATTAAATTTAAAGCTTCGTCAATTGAACACGCAGAAATAGTAATTATTGATGCAATTGGTCAGAAAGTGAAGACGTTGTTCAACGGGTTAACAAATATTGGTGAAAATATTGTACAGTGGAATGGACTGACTGATTCTGGGGTTGTAGCTGCAAGTGGGGTTTATCTGTACATTCTTAAGATAGCTTGTAAAGAATATGGGAAAAAAATGATCTTATTAAAATAGTATAAATAAAAAATTGATAAATAAATTTATGAATAAGATATTATTTCCTTCGCAGCAAAAATATTTACAAAAATTTATTCAAGAGGAAGATTCGCTTATTCTTGAAATGGAAAAGTTTGCAAGTGAAAAAAGTGTTCCGATTTTAAGTTCAGACTCCGCATTATTTCTTGAACAGCTTGTTACGATTACCTGCCCAAAACGTGTACTTGAAATCGGAACAGCGATTGCCTATTCTTCCATAAGAATAGCTAGAATGCTTCGGAAGAAAGGAATCGTTCACACCATAGAGAAAAGTGAAGATAATATAAAGTTAGCGACAGAGTTTGCTAAAAGATCAGGTTATGAAGATAAAATAAAAATTATTCCTGGCGATGCACTGGATATTCTTCCCACATTGAATAAAAAATATGATTTTATATTTTTAGATTCTGATAAAGAAGATTATAAAAGACTTTTCGAATACAGCATGATTCTTCTGAAAAAGGGAGGTATAATTTTTATTGATAATCTGCTTTGGCATGGGTATGCGGGCTCGAAAGAAGTTCCAAATGAATACAAAAACTCTACTAGGTTGATTCGAGAGTTTAATAAATTATTTACATCCCAGGCTAATCTTAAGACTTCTATTTTACCAATCGGAGATGGGATCGGGATCGGTATTAAAATTTAAAATGTAAAAACATTGATGAACACAAAAATTAATTACAACGCTTCCGATTTTGTAAATGAGGTTGAAAAATTCTCAAAACATCCGCTTCATCGTAAAGCAGAAATGATTGCAATTTATAACTCTGCAATTGACTCAAACCAATTAGGTGTTTACCGTGATTTATGTTTTACAGCAAAATATTTAGTTGGAATGATGAGAGTGATAGAAAATGGTGGAAATAATCCACAAGTGAATAATCTTGATCAGGCAAAAAAAGATTTCTCTGATAACATGATTAAAGTGATTGAGCAGATACGACGAATCATTTCTGGCTCAAATGTGGAGCAGGTAAAATATTTTGAACAGGAGTTTTTTCCACAAACTCACTCTGCTCTAACTAATCTCAATGAGTTATTAGCTGATCTTGAAAGTGCTAAATTTTATTTAAACTATCTCAAACGCGAAAAGTAAAACTGACTTTATTACATTCATCAAAAATTTACTTCGCCAGCCATTTTTCCATTGCACTTAGAAGATTTGTCATTGCATTAATTAATGGCTTATGTTCAGAATCTTCGATATGATTCATAAGTTCCTTATGAATATGCACATATGCATTATCCAGTTTTTGAACAAGCTGTGACCCTTTTTTTGAAAGACTCACGTTCATATTTCTTCGGTCAGAGGGGTTTATATCCCTTTCTGTATAACCTTTAGCTACTAAGCCATCAATAATTCTTGTCAATCTGCTTGCGCTTAAACCCATTCTTTCAGCAATAGTTTTATTATTTATGATCTCTTTTTTATCGAATAACTTAAGACATCTGAATTCTGCTTGAGTTAAACCATACTGTTGAGCAAAAATATTTTCTTTTTGTTGACAGGTAGAAAGCAAAGCAAAAGTTAAATTAGCTAGACGAGCAGCATTTTGATCTATTTCTTCCGCAGTCATGATTAGATTCTCCCAATATTTTAGAATTGCGTATATCAAATATCGGTAGTTCGAACAATTTTAGCAAGCAATGTTTTGACTTTTGGAGGTTTAATCAAAAATAATTTCGTCCTTTTTGGAAAAGGATGCTATTTCCCTGAATGAATCGATAATTTTGTTGCGCAAGCTCTCATAAGATTCAACTGGGAACAAACAATTTATTTTTACCTCTAGATCATATTCGATTTGTTCAACTTTAATTTTATTTGAGTATAGAAAGCTAATCAGTTTATCAATGTTTTTAATGTTTATTCTTAGTTCAATTTGGTAATGCAGTTGTTTTATGATGCTTTCTGTCTTTGATAAGACATTAACTGCCGATGAGTAGTATGCTTTCCCAAGAGGTCCAATGCCAAGCTTTGTCCCGCCAAAATACCTTATAATTACCACAAGACAGTTTTGAAATTCGTAATGATCAATCGCATTTAAAATCCTGATTCCAGCAGTACCGGAAGGTTCCCCTGCATCTGAAAATTTCGATTTACCGCTTATTAGTCTGTACGCATAGCAGTGATGGGAAGCATCGTGATATTTTTTTTTCAGATCAGTTAAAATGTTATCCGCTTCACTCTCATTATTTACCGGATATACTTTGGCAAGGAAAACAGATTTTTTTTCTTTCAACTCGAGCTCATGAGAGTGTCTAATTGTTTTATAAACTTGAATTTTCATCTAAATCGCAACAATGAGTGAAAAAGATAAATGATGCACATCGTTATAAATTGATTATAAGAATGTGTATCAGTAAAATAACAATTCGAATTAAAAATATTTCCCTTGGAAAAAGAAAAAATAATAATTAGAGGCGCAAGAGAGCACAATCTTAAGAATATTGATCTTGAGATTCCACGAGACTCTTTAACTGTTATAACAGGTTTATCTGGTTCCGGAAAATCTTCTTTGGCATTTGATACTATTTATGCTGAGGGGCAGAGAAGATATATTGAATCGCTTTCGGCGTATGCAAGACAATTTCTCGATATGCTCGAGAAACCAGATGTTGATTTGATTGAAGGATTAAGCCCAGCTATTTCAATTGAACAAAAAACAACAACTGGAAATCCTCGATCTACAGTTGGGACAATAACTGAGATTTATGATTATCTTCGGCTTCTCTATGCTCGACTTGGAATACCCCACTGCTATAATTGCGGAAAACCGGTTACAAGGCAATCTTCCGAACAAATTGTTGGAACAATAATAACAAACCTTTCTAATAAAAAAATCGCGATTTTATCTCCAGTTGTTCGTGGAAGAAAAGGACATTACCGTGAACTGTTCGAAGAAATATTATCGGATGGTTTTTTGCGTGTCAGAATTGATAATGAAATTCATGAAATTGCAAAGGGCTTTCAGGTTGATCGATATAAAATTCATAATATTGAAATTGTGATTGATAGGTTGATGGTGAGCTCTTCTTCGAGGAGCCGTCTTTCCGAATCTGTCGATGTGGCATTGAATTATGGAAACGGAATTGTAATAATAAATGATGGTAATCAAGATTATGTGTTCAGTCGAAACCTTGCATGTATAAACTGTGGAATTAGCTATCAGGAATTAGCTCCTAATTCTTTTTCTTTTAACTCACCTTATGGATCATGCAAAGATTGTGAAGGATTAGGAGAGAAGAAAGAATTAGATATTAATCTGATTATTCCGGATTGGGAAAAAACAATTAATGAAGAAGGATTAGCACCGCTTGGAAAACCGAGAAGTATATGGTTTTTTAACCAGCTTGAAGCAGTTTCAAAAACTTTAGGATTTAATTATGACACGAAACTTAATGAGTTAAGCTCTCAACAGCGAGAAATCTTGTTGCACGGCAGCAAAGAAAAAATGGCTTTTACTTATTCATATAGCGGAGGAAAGCCAGTCACATATATGCACCGCTTTGCTGGATTGTATGGATACCTAAAAAATTATTATCAAACTACAAGTTCGAATAATATTCGCGAATGGGTTGAATCTTATATGAACACCGTTACATGCCCAACTTGTAATGGTGGAAGACTGAAGAAAGAATCTCTCTCGGTTCTCTTTCAAGGGGAAAAAATAAGTGAAGTTACAGCATTGTCCATTTCTAATTGTGGAGAATTTTTTAAGAAGGTTAAACTTAGTGGGCGGGAGTCTATTGTTGCAAAGCCAATTCTTAAGGAGATCACTTCACGAATAAATTTTTTACTGAATGTTGGATTAGATTATCTCACATTAAACAGATCGGCGCGAACACTTTCGGGCGGTGAATCACAAAGAATCAGGTTAGCCACACAGATTGGTTCACAGCTTGCAGGTGTATTGTATGTGTTAGATGAACCAAGTATTGGACTTCATCAGAGCGACAACATTAAATTGATAAATTCATTGAAAGATTTAAGGGATTTAGGCAACACAATCATTGTTGTAGAACATGATCGAGAAACAATTGAAAGCTCCGATTACATGATTGATTTAGGCCCTGGTGCTGGTGTACATGGTGGAGAAGTTTGTATTTCAGGTGAAACTCAAAAACTAATCTCCTCAACAAATGGATTTGATTCGTTAACACTTTCCTACTTAAATAATAGTAAAGAAATTCCTTTGCCTAAAGAAAGAAGGAAGGGAAATGGGAAGTTCTTAGAGCTAATTAGTGCATCAGGAAATAATCTTAAAAATGTCGATCTAAAAATTCCTCTTGGTACTTTAACATTGATTACGGGAGTTAGTGGTTCAGGTAAATCATCACTTGTGAATGAAACACTGGTAAAAATTTTGATGAACAAGCTTTATAAGTCCAAAATGGCTCCACTTTCTTATAAAGCTATAAAGGGATTAGAAAACATTGATAAAGTAATTGAGATAGATCAATCACCCATTGGTCGAACACCAAGATCAAACCCTGCGACTTATACAGGTTTATTTACTTTCATCAGAGATTTGTTTTCTCAGCTTCCGGAATCCAAGGTTAGAGGGTATGCAACAGGAAGGTTTAGTTTTAATGTTCCAGGTGGAAGATGTGAGGAATGCAGTGGTGATGGATTAAGAAAGATTGAAATGAATTTTTTACCAGATGTTTATGTGACTTGTGAAGTTTGTCGTGGAAAAAGGTACAATCGCGAAACTCTCGAAGTTCTGTACAAAACAAAATCCATATCAGACGTTCTCGAAATGCGAGTAGATGATGCATTAGAATTCTTCGAAGAATTACCTCGGATAAAAAGAAAAATTAAAGCTATCCATGACGTGGGTTTGGGCTACATTAAATTAGGTCAGCAGGCAACAACGCTTTCCGGCGGCGAAGCACAAAGAGTTAAGCTTGCAACAGAACTGAGTAAAGTAAGTACAGGTAAAACGCTTTACGTTTTAGATGAACCAACAACAGGGTTGCATTTTGAAGATGTAAGAATCTTATTGGGTGTTCTTGATAAACTTGTTCAGAAAGGCAACACGGTTGTAGTTGTTGAACATAATCTTGATGTAATTAAGACCGCTGATTGGATAATTGATCTAGGTCCTGGTGGTGGAGACAAGGGCGGATTAATAATTGCACAAGGCCCCCCCGAGCATATCTCAAAAAATAAAAAAAGTTTTACGGGGCAGTTCATCAAAAAAGTTTTGCATTTGTAAATGCTATTTTTACCACACTATCACACTGGAGTTAACAACTTAGTAATTAATTTACAATTTTTCTCAAAATCAAGAGAAATGCATACAATCTTAAATACAACTATTGTTTAGGTGATGCTTCAGTTTTTAAAAAGTATGTTTGTATATCAAATAGATATTAATTAATTCTGAATATGTTGGTTACTATTGGAAGCAATGGAAACACTATATCTAATAATTACAACGTTAATATTGGGATTATTTTCTTGGTTTTTCCATTACATTATAAATTCAGGACCATTAAACTCAAATGAAGTGGATGAACTCGCAAAATGCAGGAGATTTGTTGATATAATAGACCATTTTGGGTTCAGAGATTTTATGGTTGAGTTAGATAAAGAAGAAAAAAACAAAATGAAAACCTCGGGGCAATTTTATAAAATCACTGGAAAGATTGAAACTTTGCCATCGATGATAAGCATTCTATTAAAGGGCAAAAAACATGAATGGAGTATTGTGGGGATAGCCAGGAATAAAGATATTATTGGAATATGGGCAAACAAAGGATTAAGTAATCAAGAAGTAAACTCATATTTATCAATAGAAGAAATGCTAAATTCTGCTAAGCAATTTGGTGCAGATACAATAGTGGTTTTTCATAATCACACAAATGGTGTGCTTAGTGCTAGCGATGCAGATGTCAAATCTTCAATAAATTTTGGCAAGAGAAGTGTTGAAAGTAAAATAAATTATTTTGATTTTATCATTGCAAGAGGGAAATTTCATCAATACGCTTGGTGGGTTACTCCAGATTTATTGAATATTGTTAATTATATAAAGCAAATAGGGGAAGTTGATGGAACTGGAATGTCCAAGAATTATGATATGCGAATGGAACTTAGAAGAATGAGAAATTTCAAGAAATTGAATCTTATAGAAAACGCTTCATCAAGTAATATTTTTAATTAATTATTTATCTATTTAACTAGGTAAAAACATCTGGTTAAGTTTAATATTGATATGGATTATTTGTGCTGGTTTCTCATCTTATATTGCAAATCAAAAAAATAGAAGCGCTACTAACTGGTTTGTGCTTGGATTACTATTCGGAATATTTGCTTTAATATCTATTGCTGCTATTCCATCTATTCCTAAGATAAATACTGGTTCAAATAAAAATATTGGTGGAGGTCTAAATTGTTGGATGTGCTCAGGGTGTGGGCAGCTAAATGGTTTCGTTATTACTGTGTGTAGTAAATGTGGTAAGAAAAAGTGAGCTTCACTAATTTTACAAATGAAATGCTTGCAAAAAAATACTTACTAAACTGCAACTAAAAAATGGGATAGAAAAAACATCCTGGTTTATTCAAAATAGATTTATGGCAAAATTAGAAGATGAAATAAACTTATTTTTTAATTATCTGGAAAAAATAAGATTATCAATTATTAATGCGAAATTTTCAGAAAACGATGAAATAAGTAAATCAATATTATTATGTTCTTTAATGGATACGCTGTCTCGATGTAGATATCCCACATTTAAAAATCAGGAAAGATTTATTTCATTTGTGGATGATTTTTCTGGTTGGGAGAATAAAAACAGAATTAGCCTGGTTCAACTTCATTATTTTCTAAAAGATGAAACTGATACAATTTATGAGCCCATAAAATCTTATGTAGAAAATAAGGTTTCAAAGATGTTGCCGGGAATGTTATATAAAACTTCCGATGATGAATACTTGCACGAATTAAAATATTTAAAAGAAATTGAATATCAGATTCAAAAATTCAGTTATGCAAATTTATTTTATAAATTTCGAAGTATGTTAGTGCATGAGTATAGAACTCCTGGATTAGGTTTCAATTTCACTCATAGTACAGATATACACTATCATTCATTAACTGAAATTAGCGATAAATCAAATCAACCAACCTGGGAATTAGTTTTTCCCGCTAATTATTTATCAAATCTTATAGAAAAAAGTATAATAAATTTTAGCAACTATTGCTTAATAGATAAATATAATCCATATGATAGCTTTAAATTTAAAACATTGTGGATAGATAAGGAGAAAATAAAAAAGAAATAAAGTAGATTCAATTAGCAAAATCTGAAAATATATTTTCTAAACCAAATAATAATAAAATACCAACCATTCTATAATGATTTAACGGCGAATGTTATATATGCTTCAGTTATGGTTTTTTAATAATAAACCTGTGAAAAGGTAAGATTGATTCTGGATGTCAACAGGCAGGCTTATCGAAATCTGACTCACAATATAAGGTTATTCTTCGATAAGCGCAGAGTGACAATATTTAATACAATTTAAATCTCCGCAGGATGCTTATTAAAACGGAAAATCTTCCTTCAGATCTATCTTCTGCTCTAACTTTTCAATTTTGGGTTTTTTGGCAGTTAAATGAACAGGATTACCTTCAACATAAATTGCTTTATGCGGTTTCGTAGGACAAGCAAACTCGCAAGCTCCGCAACCGATACAAATTTCATTATTCAGCTTAGGTGCTTTTAGATTTTTATATGATTCCAGCATATCTACCGCCTTTGTCGGACAATGCTCAGAACAGGCGCCACATACTGTTTCCTCGGTGTAAACGATGCAATTATCTTTAACAAAAACTGCTTTACCAACCTGACTTAACCTTTTCGCCTCAGGTAAGATTCTTTGAATGGCTCCTGTTGGGCAAACTTCGCTGCATATAACACAATCATAATTACAGAAGCTAGTCAGATAATCCATTCTTGGCTGCATCATTCCTAAAAATCCGTATTCTAGGAACGATGGCTGAAGCACTTGTGTCGGGCATGCACTTGTACACAAATGACAAGCAGTGCATGAGCTTGTAAAATGTTCAATGCTTCTTGAGCCTGGTGGAGAAACTGGAAATTTCTTAAAAACCGGGATTGTGCTCTCTTTCTTTGGAATTATCTTGATTTGGGCTAAAGTTAAGCCCGATAAGCTTACAAAGTAAGCTAGTAGTGAACTGATGAAGACTCGCTTTCTTTCATCAAATGCAACTTGATTTGCAGAAACATTTTCTTTTAAAATATTACGATAAACTATACCGTCAGAATGACATGCATTAAAGCAGTTGAGACAGCTTACACATCTGCTGAAATCTATTACTTTATTTTTTTTGTCAATGCAGCCTGCCTTGCACTCTCTTTCACAGAGGTTACAACTTTTACAGTTTGATTCATCAATTGTAATCTGATAAATTGAAAATTTAGAAATTATTCCGAGTAGAGATCCCACAGGGCAAACAGTATTACAGAATAACCTCCCTCGATAGAAGGACAGCACAGCAATCCCGATGAGAAAAAATAATCCTATAACAAAGGATACCCAATCTACTTGTTTTATTTCTACAGGATAAAGAAAGTAAAGACCAAGAAATTTAAATATACTTGCAATAAAATTATTAATATTTAAAAGGAAAGGGCGAACAAGATTTGAAATGATCTTTCCAAAGATGCTGAATGGATCAAGAAGATTAAGAAAAAAAATGCTTCCACTTAAAAGAAGCACTATTACAAATGTAAGAATGGAAAAACGAATGACCGCATATGGTTTTAAAAGAAAATGTTCTTTCCTTTTAATTATTTTTTTTGAAATAAAGGAAATAATGTCTTGTAACGTTCCCAAGGGACAAATGGACGAGCAATAAACACGTCCAAAAGTGAAGGTGAGGATGATTATGAATACAAATCCTAGTGTCGAAAGCCCAGCTATACTTAAAAATTTGATAAGAGATGGTGAGAATTGGAGATAAGTAATAATTCTAGAAACATTGGAAGTGAACCATTCACTTATATTAAGGAAGATAAATAAAGTAAGAACAAAAATTAGTAGCGATATTAAAACTCTTGCTCTCTTTAGATAGATAAAATTCATCCGGGAGTTAGAGTTTTATTCTGTTAATATTAAGCTGATCAAGATTCATATTCCCGAGTTTAATTTCATGCGCAATGCGAATATAATTAATTTCTTCCGGGTTTAAATTGAACAATTTTGCAGCGGCTGCATCAGCAGCTACAATATCGGCTGATATAATTTGTGATTTCATTGTTAATACATCTTCTTGGCTTACACCACGTGGTCCATTTCTCTTCATGACAGAGTAAGCATCAACAATGTTCAGATCAGGTTTACGGAATGACGTGAAATCAGCTATACATTGATGAAGATCATTTCTATGCCAAAAACCTCTATCCCAAACATTTCCCATTAGGTTTTTCATAGATATGGTTAAATCTGCTGAGCCATGATGCTTTAATATTGGCACATTAATAAATATATCTGAATCTAATATTAATTCGTGCACTTTCGCCGTAGTAAGTTTTTTCCCATTCTTAACTTCAACTTTTTGGTAGTAGCTTTCACTTTCACCAGAGATAATTTTTCCACCAGCATCTTTTACTGCGCTTTCAATTCCACTATTTGAATAACATCGTTTCCAATTGTCACATGTATGATCGAATACATATACATCTTTTGCGCCAGCTTCAAAGCAGTGCTGAATAATTCTCTTAATCAATAAAGGATTTGTATTAGCGGCTCTTTCCGGTGTTACATCCCAACCAATGTTAGGTTTAACTACAACTGTTTGCCCTTTCTTAATAAAAGTTTTCATTCCACCAAGGGATTGAATGCCTTTATCAAACATTACATCAGGCTCGCTACCTTTGATTGCTACTAGATCAAATGGTTTGTCAAACAGTGATTTGTATGGATAAGCAAAAAGAGGTGAATAATTTCCGAAGGTAAAAGCCGAAGTAGTGACTACTCCTGTTGCCAAGCTTTTTTTAATGAATTCACGTCGATCCATTACTACCTCAATTTATTAAAAAACTTAATATTTAAGTAATAATAATTTACCTAAAATTCAAATATGGAGAGTTATAAAGAAAAGGATTTGTTTACGAAATCAGATGAGTTGTTAAAAATTAAAATTTATTGTCTTGTAAGTAATATTTCCTCGAAAGTTTTTGTTTGTTTTGCAAGCTCGTTTTTCTTGATTTCCTTTGCACTCTCAGCGGAATCTTGGATAAGTCTACGAATAGAGTGTTCTTTCTTATCTAGAAATATATCCTTAATAGAGAAATTATTAACTGCTTTTTTATTAATTGAGTTTTTCATTTTTTATGTCCTCATTTATTACTGGTTCTTTTGTTGGCTGATTTTGTAAAATATTTGAAGATGTTTCAGCATTAAGAATCATTTTTCCATTGTCAATATTAATTAAATTTATATCAGGAATAAAGCCAATATATTCTTCATCCTCATCTTCGATTAAAAAATTGCTTATTTCAGTTAAAACATCATTATATTCTTCACTTATCGAAGTAGATTTTACAAGATTTGGCAAAAATTTCTGGAGCAATTCATCATCAATAATATAACCATGATCAGGACACTCATTTACTAGGTAATCAATAAAAAGTTTTCTTATATGTTCTCTGATACTTTTCGGTGCGTATTGTACTAAAATCTTATTAGCATATTGTGTACCGATATCAAGTTTTCTTTTTTTATCACCAATTTTATAAGGATTTATTTGCTCAAGGAGAGGTTTATAAAAATCCGATACAAAATCAAAAACTTGTTTTGATATTTCAGTTCTATTTAATCTGATTCTATTACTTTCATAAATAGAACTATATAAACTAAAATAAAGTTCCTGAGCTCTTTGTTCTATACGTTTGAGAGATGCTTCATCATTTAAAGCACTTTCTTGGTCATATTCAGGACTATCTTCTTTTTCTTTACGCAATTGTACGTCAAGTGGGCCAAATTCTCCCAATTCATTCATAATAATGTTAGTTCCACCCAAAGATAATAGGGTTGATGCGCTTTTTGCCCAAAAAGGTATTATTATATTAACCTCTTCAAAATGATTTCTTAATACTTTTATGATTCTATAAGCATCACCTGGACTTCCACCTGGAGAATTTAATATGAAGTCTATTTTAGTAAATTTATGTTTTTTAGTAAACTCACTAATCATTCTTCTGACTTTAAGCATACCAACCGGATCTATGAAATCATAAAACAGGAATTGAGGTATTCCTCTAATTTTAAACAATTTTTGTATTAATTCTTTTAACTTATCCATGATATCAAGCCCAAACTGTGAGAAAAAATCTATATAAAAAGTAATCAAAAATAATTATTAGTCAAAACTGAATAACTGTTTTATGATAGTTCCCTAAATAATACCACAAAAAACTTAAAAATGTAGGATTCTAAGCTTATTAAAGCTGTGATATTTTTAACAATCTATACGTTTTATTTGAAACCTAAAAAATAATTATTAAATTGGAAACGTAAAAAACGATAATAGTTTCTATAGACACAATTCATGAAATCGGATAAAGGAAAGATAATTAAGTATTGCCAAGAATTATTCCTAAGGGAAGGATTTTATAAAGTAAGTATGGATGAAGTTGCTCAGGACCTTAAGATGAGCAAAAAAACTATCTACAAATATTTTCCATCCAAACAAGTTCTTGTGAAAGAAGTTATTTTCAATTTCATTGGAAACAATACCAAGATTATAAAACAAATTGTAAATACAAATGATGATGCTGTGACTAAATTTCATTTGATTGTTAAGACGATTGCCGGCATTTTAATGCAGGGTATGGATAAATTGTTTAATGAAATACAGAAACATATGCCAGATTTGTGGGAGCAAATAGATACATTTCGTTCTAAACTGATAATCGAAAATTTTTCAAAAATGATTGAGCAAGGTAAGCGAGAAAAATGCTTTGTGGATATTCCTACAAATCTAGTGCTTAATGTGTTTCTCTCATCAATTAGAGGAGTAGTTACACCTCATTTTTTAATGCATAATAAATTTTCAGCGGTTCAGGCACTTAATCATACTATCTCAATTCTTATGAAAGGAATTTTAACTGAAAAAGGAAAGAAGATTTTTAACCGTCTAAAAATTGGAGAAGAGCAATGAAAACTGTTTTTTTGGTTTTTCTTATTCTGCATTTATTTGTTGGATGTGGAAATGATGACGAAAAGAATTCTATTTCAGCTACCGGCACGATTGAAACAAAAGAAATTACTGTGAGTTCCAGAATCTCAGGTGAGGTGAGAAGAATTAAATTCGATGAAGGTGATAAGGTAAATATGGGAGATACTATTCTTTTTATTGATGACGAGTCGTTTTTGATTCAACTTAAACAAGCTGAAGCAAACAGATTAATTTCAGAAGCACAGCTTGAATTACTTAGAAAAGGAGCAAGAATAGAAGATATAATTCAGGCGGAAGAATTACTAAAACAAGCTGAGACAAATCATCGCCAAACGGATAAGGACAGAAATAGAATGCAGGAACTGTTCGAGTCACAATCAATTTCGAAAAAACAGCTTGAAGAGTACAACACAAAATACGAAGTAACACTTGCGCAGTACAATGCTGCAAAGGAAAATCTTGCTAAGATGAAAAACTTTGCTAGACCGGAGGAGATTAAACAAGCTGAGGCAAAGCTTAAACAATCTTTCGCTAATGAAGAATTGATTAGAAAAAATATTAATGACAGTTATGTTACTTCACCAATAAAAGGCGCAATTGTAAAAAAGTACGTCGAAGTCGGTGAAAATGTAGCAGCAATGTCTTCCTTATTTAAAGTAGCAGATTTATCAACAGTAGAATTGATGATTTATGTTAGTGAAATTCAATTGGGAAAAGTAAAGCTCAGCCAAAAAGCTGAAATATCTGTTGATGCATTTCCCAACAAAATTTTTGAAGGGACTGTGACTTTCATTTCACCTGAAGCTGAATTCACACCCAAAAATATTCAAACAAAAGATGAAAGGACAAAGCAAGTATTTGGTATAAAAATTAAGATACCTAATCTAAACCATGAATTAAAAACCGGTATGCCAGCCGATGCAAGAGTTATAATTCAATAGACAAAGTATGGATAGCGAAGTAAATGAAAATATCATAGCAGTAAGAAATCTTAAAAAGAAATTCGAAAGTATTCAAGCGGTTGACGAGGTTTTCTTCGAAATTAAAAAAGGGGAGATGTTTGGTTTTGTCGGTCCAGATGGAGCCGGGAAAACTACAACAATTAGGTGTCTGTGCGGGCTTCTCACTGCTGATGAAGGGGTTATTGAGGTATTAGGTACAGACATCAAAAAAAATAAAAAAGAAATTCAAAACAATATCGGCTATCTTTCTCAGAAGTTCAGTTTGTATGGTGATCTTTCAATTGATGAGAATATCGAGTTTTTTGCTAAGATTCATAACGTTAGGAAATTCGAAGAAAGAAGAAATGAGCTTTTGGAGTTTACAAGATTAACGTCTTTCAGAAATCGTATCGCTGATAAATTGTCCGGCGGTATGAAACAAAAACTTGCGTTGTCTTGTAGTCTTATTCACAAACCCCAAATAATTTTTTTAGATGAACCAACAACTGGAGTTGACCCTGTTTCTCGCCGAGATTTTTGGAAAATACTTGCAGACTTACAAAAAGAAGGCATAACAATTTTCATGTCCACTCCTTATCTCGACGAAGCTGAAAGATGCAATCGAATTGCTCTTATCGACAAAGGAAAAATCATAAGCATTGGTTCACCGCAATCGGTCAAGGAATCAATTGGCAAAAAGGTAATTGAGATTGTTACCTCAAAAGCTAGAGATGCTTATAAATTGGTTAGGGCTAAGGCGAGTTCTGAAGTTCAGCTTTTTGGCGATCGAATAAATGTTATGGTTGATAAATTTTCGAAAGAGCCCAGTAGCATATTGTTTTTACTAAAAGAAAATAATATTCCTGTTGAAAATCACCGAATAATAGATCCCTCACTTGAAAATGTATTTATGAATTTAATCAACAGGGACAAATAACGAATGAAAAGCATTGAGGTAAACAACTTAACAAAGAGATTCGGAAAATTCACGGCGGTTGATAGTATCAATTTTGTTGTGAATGAAGGTGAGGTGCTTGGATTCTTAGGTGCGAATGGCGCTGGCAAATCAACCACAATTAGAATGTTATGTGGATTGCTTGAACCAACTTCGGGTGATGCATTAGTTGGCAGTTACAGTATTAAAAATCACCCTGACTTAGTAAAAAACAATATAGGGTATATGTCTCAGCGTTTTTCATTGTATAACGATTTAACTGTTGAGGAAAATATAAATTTTTTTGGTGGTATTTATGGATTAGATGGAAACGAACTGCTTGTAAGAAAAAAATGGGTATTAGAAATTGCTAACCTGAAAGGTAAAGAAAAATTTTTAACTGGCTCCTTGCCTGGCGGAATTAAACAGCGGCTTGCGTTAGGTACAGCTGTCATCCATCGTCCCAAAATTGTTTTTCTTGATGAACCGACCAGTGGAGTTGATCCAATTTCTCGAAGATCTTTCTGGGATTTGATAAATAACCTATCGACTAATGGCACAACAATTTTAGTTACGACTCATTATCTAGAGGAAGCAGAATACTGTGGAAATATCATCCTTATAGATGCTGGAAAAATAATAGCTGAGGGTAGTTCAAAAAAATTAAAATCGGATTATTTGAATTCTGAGATATACGAAATTGCATGTGATCAATTAATCCAAGCTTTTGAAATTCTAAGCCGAGCTTACTTCGTTAGTGAAGCGTCTATATTTGGAAATCACATTCACATTATGGTTAATGATAAATTTTCTGGAGTTGATCAAGTTAAAAACTTTTTAATTTACCATGCACATATTGAAGTTGATAGGATTGATAAAATTCAGCCATCATTAGAAGATGTGTTTATTCACCTTTTGGAAACTTCGCCGAAATAGAATGAATTTATATAGACTATCAGCTATAGCTAAAAAAGAGTTTAAACATTTGTTTAGAGACATTAGAATGCTCTCTATTTTAATTTTCTTTCCAGCGTTTCTGCTTATTGTCTTTGGATATGCAATTAATTTCGATGTACATCATGTTAGAATTGCGGTTTATGATAGAGATAAATCGAGCTTTGGAAGAGAATTCATTGAATCCCTAACGAGTACAGAGTATTTCTCTTTAGTTGGTTACGTCGAGAACGAGAATGAAATAAAAAAAGTTCTGGATAGCAAAATAGCACAATGCGTAATTGTTCTTCCTGAAAAGCTAGCTTCCGATTTTTATGCTAAGCGTGAAGCGAAAATTCAATTTTTGATTGATGGTGTTGATGGTAACACTGCAGTCATCATTCAAAATTATGTAAATGCCGCTTTGAGGGAATTCAATGCAGAAAAAATGAGTCTGACTCTCGCAACTTATGGTATCAAGCAATATACTCCAATAAAATTTGAACCACTGTTTTGGTACAATCCAGAATTGAAAACGACGAAATTCTTAATTCCTGGATTGATAGCAATGATTTTAGTTATAACTGCTGTCATTAGCGTCTCGCTTTCATTAGTTCGTGAAAAAGAGCGGGGCACCATTGAACAAATTAATGTGTCTCCAATTAGATCGTTAGAACTTTTACTCGGCAAAACAACTCCATATTTGCTTTTAGCATTATTAAATGCGGCGATGATATTAATTGTAGGATATTTGTTATTTGAAATTGAAATTAAAGGAAGTATCCTACTTTTATTTATTACCACGTTAATGTTTCTATTTGCATGTACCAGTATCGGAATATTTGTTTCGTCAGTTGTTGACTCGATGCAAGTGGCATTTTCTATTGCAACATTTGCTTCATTGCTGCCATCTGTAATTTTATCTGGATTTATTTTTCCTATTGAGAGTATGCCATTTATAATCCAAATATTTACGAATATCACGCCTACAAAGTTTTTTATTGTGATTCTTCGGGCAATAATACTTAGAGGAGTTGGATTGGAAGCATTTTGGCAGCAAGTAATCTATTTAATTCTGTTTGCATTGATAATGCTTGGACTTTCAAACGTGGTTCTTATGAAGAAAGAAAAAACAACTTAAATCTAGTGAGATGAAAACGATTTTAAGAATTGTTCGAAAGGAGTTTTTACAGTTCAAACGTGACCCACGGATGTTTGGAATTATTTTGGTTGCGCCAGTTGTCCAGCTAATTCTTTTAGGGTATGCTGCAACTCTTGATGTCAATTCAGTTCACACTTTAATCTATGACCAAGACAAAACTTCATCAAGCAGAAAACTGATTGAGAGATTTGAAAGCTCTGGATTCTTTTCTATAGATTATCATGCGGAAAATTATGACGAAGTTACAAAGCTGTTAGATAAAGGGAAAGTTTTATTCGCATTAGTTATTCCGCAAAATTTTGAAAAGGGAATAGAAAGAAGAGAAACTGTGAAACTCCAAGCAATTTTTGATGGATCTGATGGAAATACTGCCTCAATTGCTTCTGGATATGTTGTTCAGATAATTTCAAAGTACTCACAGTATTTAGTGCTTAAATCAATGGATAAAACAGGGAAGAAAATTATTCCATCAGGCCAAATATCCTCGGAAGTTAGAGTTTGGTATAATCCGACACTTAAAACGAGAAATTTTATGGTACCTGGAATTGTCGGTTTGTTGCTGAGCATCATAACTTTACTATTAACCTCATTAGCTGTAGTCAAAGAGAAAGAAATTGGTACACTTGAACAATTAATAGTTACTCCAATTAAGCCACATCAATTAATCCTAGGAAAACTAATACCATTTATGATACTTGGCTTTGTTGCGGTTATTATTGTTATAGTTGCAATGAGGATCGTATTTGCAATTGAAGTCAGAGGAAGTTTGATATTTCTATTTGTTTCATCTTTTTTATACATATTATCTACTTTAGGATTAGGTCTATTCGTGTCAACAATTTCCAAAACTCAGCAACAGGCAATGATGATTTCGATTTTTGTTATCCTGATGCCGATGGTATATCTGTCAGGTTTTGCTTTTCCAATTGAGAATATGCCTGTAATGATTCAATACATTAGCTATGTCATCCCTCTTCGTTATTTTATAAACATAATTCGTGGGGTTATACTAAAGGGGATTGGGTTTTATGAATTATGGACGGACATTGTGGTTTTACTTTTTATGGGTTTGCTTATTTTATTTTTGAGTTCACGCCGGTTTCAAAAGAGATTGGAATAAAGTTCCTTACCCAAAATTTTTATTATCTTTCCAACGTAATTTTAATATTTAGTATAACGTAAAGAAATTTTTATGAAAAAAAACACTACAGAAACTCGTAAATATCGTTTAGACATGAATGAAAAAATTTTGAATTCCAGTTTCAAAGATTTCAATAAATTCTTTGCGTTAGATAATAAAGCATACATTGACGGAGCATTACCAGTAAAGATGAAAGAACTTATGGGATTAGTTGGTTCCATGGTTTTGCGATGTAATGATTGCATTTTTTATCACATTGACCGCTCGATTACTGAAGGAGCGACGAGAGAGGAATTGATGGAAAGCTTTAATATTGCGTTGATTGTTGGAGGGTCAATTGTAATTCCTCACCTTCGCTATGCATTTGAAATAATGGAAGAAATTTATCAAGAGAAGGAAACTGAGAAATAATGTCGAACATTTTAATAATTCCGAAAAGAATAGTTGCTGTTGATCAACAAAGAAGAATTTTAAAAAACTATTGTATCGAAATTCAAGACGATAAGATTAAATCAATTGAAAGGTTTTCAGAAAAGAAGATTAAATCATTTAAAGGCGAAGTTCTTAATGCTGAAGGTTTGACGCTCATTCCCGGATTTGTGCAAACACATGTGCACCTTTGCCAAACATTATTTCGCGGTATGGCTGATGATTTGGAGTTATTGGATTGGCTTCAGTTAAAAATTTTTCCTTATGAAAATGCCCATGATAAAAAATCACTTGCTGCATCTGTTAGGTTAGGAATCAATGAACTAATGCTTGGAGGAACAACAACTATACTTGACATGGGAACGTTACGTTATCAAGAAGTGATTTTTGATGAGTTAATATCATCGGGTATAAGAGCGTTTGCTGGCAAATGTATGATTGATATAAATGATTTATTCCCGAAGTTTAAATCTAATACACAAAATGAATTGAAAGAATCTTATTTGCTATCGAAAGCATTTCATAACGAAGCAAATGGAAGGATTAAATATGGTTTTGCTCCACGCTTTGCATTATCGTCATCAGCAAAACTTATGAGTGAAACAAAAGAAATGATGATAGACTTCCCGGAAAGTATCTTTCATACACATTCATCTGAAAATATTGATGAAGTAAAAACCGTAAGAAAAAGGTTCAGGATGGACAACATTGAGTATTTTAATTCGTTGAAGCTATTAGATAATAATTCCGTATTAGCTCACTGTGTGCATGTGAATGACAATGAAATAAATTTGCTTAAGAAAAAGAATGTTCGCGTTTCACATTGTCCATCATCAAATCTAAAATTAGGATCCGGATTTGCACCGGTTCCTCTTTTTCTAAAGAAGGGAATTTCGGTTTCTCTTGGTGCTGATGGTGCCCCATGCAATAATAATTTAAGCATGTTTCAGGAAATGCGTCTTGCTTCATTGATTCAAAAACCGAGGTATGGTGCGACATCAATGAACGCTGAAACTGTTTTTAGATTAGCAACAATAGATGGCGCAAAAGCATTGAATTTAGAAAATGAAATCGGCAGCATTGAGGTCGGGAAAAAAGCTGATTTAGTTCTACTAAATATAGATAGAACAACTCATCCCATTCACCATACTGATGAAAATGTTTATTCAAGATTGATTTATTCAGAAACAGGAAAGAATATTGAGCATGTAATGGTTAATGGAAAGTGGGTCATTAAAGATGGTAAGTCTAAAATATATGATTCGCAAAATCTTTTGGAAGATGCGAGTATGCAGCTTAAAAAATTGCTGTCGCGAGTATGACCGGAGTAAAAAAAATCATTTTTGCCACAAAAAATTTGGGTAAGCTTGAAGAAGTAAAACATATTCTTGGTGAAAAAGAATTTGAGTTGCTTTCATTGAATGATTTTAATGATGTTGAAGAGGTAGTTGAGGATGGTACCTCGTTTGAAGAAAATGCAATTAAGAAAGCTAAATATGTTTATAAAAAATTTGGTGTTCCTGTAATTGCAGATGACTCCGGTTTAGTTGTTGAACAGTTAAATGGCGAACCTGGAATTTATTCAGCAAGATACTCTGGTGAAAATGCAACTGATAAAGAGAATAACAGAAAATTGATTTTAAGACTTTTGCATTTGCCACAGCCGCATAAAGCCAAATTTGTTTGCGCTGCTGTTTATTTTGACGGGAGGAATTTACTAAAATCAGAAGGAGAAATTGGGGGCCAAATTATTCACGAGCTAAGAGGGGAAAATGGATTTGGCTATGACCCGCTATTTTTACCTGATGGGCATAATCAAACCACAGCGGAACTTGAACTGGGAGAGAAAAATAAGATTAGTCATCGCTCCCTAGCGTTTCGGGCATTATTTAAAATGATAACAAAAGAAGAGAAACATGAGACCTAAAATTTTGTGGATAATGTTTGCGGTTTCATCAATCATTCTTACTGGATGCAAAAAAAGTGAGGATAAAATAGTCTCTCCTTCAACGAATGAAATTCAGATTACACAAAATTCATATCCTAAGAATGAAGGCACAAATTATAAGTATTCCTATATTAGAAATGATTCGACTGGTCAGAGTTCGGGTACAAGAATTTTATTTTACAAAGGAAAGACGACAATTCAAGGTACACCTTATAAAATTTTGATTGATTCTCTTCAGATATCTTCTGTTCCCAATGTGGACACTTCATTTTTTAGGGATACACTCTCAGGCATTTATTACTTTGTTGATACTACCGGTTTTGCAGCTTCAGTAACTGATTCATCATTAATTACCCAAATGCCATATATAGTTTTTGATGAAGAACTTCTGACATATTCTTTTCCCCTTTTAATTAATAGAAGTTGGACTGTATTTAAGATAAATCACTCTGGTGCAGCAACAACAATTGTTGATGTTTCTGCTACGGTAATTGATCCTCCTGAAGAAGTCATGATAAATTTATCAAGTGGTCAAGTGAATAAGCTTGCATTAAAAGTAAAATTCACATTGACATTTCGGTTGAATTCATCATCACCGGGTAAAAATTATATTGCCGATTGTTGGTTAGTACCAGATATCGGTAATGTGAAAAGTGAAGGGAACAGTGCTCTGATCAATTTTCTTATGGGCTTAGGAGTTGACTTTCGTGATACGAGTAGTACTGTTACTCAAAACTTGATTGACTATAGTATTAAGTAGTGAGTTAATTCTAGAATAATATTCCAAACGAGTTATCTCACTTTGTTGCTATTACAACCTGCACGATTCCTAAAGACAAGTTGTGAGATTCAATTCGATTAAAACCTACCGATTTTAGAAAAACTGAAATATCTATTTTCTCATCGAACTCTTCAACGGAATCGGGTAAATATTTATATGCACTTTTATTTCCAGAAATTATGCCTCCAACTAGAGGAAGAATTTTTTTAAAATAAAATCTGTACAGGGCTCTTATAAATGAATTTGAAGGGAGACGAAACTCTAAAATTGTAGCTCTGCCGTTAGTTTTAAGCACATCATAGAAAGATTTAAAACCTTTTTGAATGTCATAAAAATTTCTGACTCCGAATGCGACTATGATATTTGTAAATGAGTTGCTTTTGAAAGGCATTTGTTCAGCAACCATTTGTACGGTATTCCCGATGATCCAACCACTTTTTTTTGAAAATAGTTGAAGCATATTATGAGAAAAATCTGCTCCAATTATTTTTCTGGTTCCCATTTTATATGCTTCTATTGAAAAGTCACCTGTACCACATGCAACATCTAAAAGAAATGTTTTATTGTTAATCTCAGATAGTTTGAGCGCTTTCCTCCGCCAATATTGGTCAATTCCTAAGCTAAGCAAGTGATTTAAGAAATCATATTTAATTGCGATAGTATCAAAAATTTTTTTAACGTTATTTTTTTTATCATTCATAAGTAACTTACTATCTCAAAGATTGATTCTTAATCTACCTGTTATTTTACTCCACCAATTAAAAAGTATAGGTGAAGTAAAAACACAAAAGAGCATAAAACCCAATCCACCAATTAGGTCAATCACATAATGGTAACGTAAATATACGGTTGCAAATATGAGTAAGATTCCTATTGGTGCCAAGAAATATCTTGCGCGGCTTTTAAGTTTTATCGAAAGATAAATTACAACAAGCGTGATCATCGTATGTCCACTTGGGAAAACATCTCTTTGAACTAAACTTTCTGGATTCATAGTTCCTTTTGGAATTGATTCAACCGAATTGGTTACTTCGCGTAAAAAATTTGTAACTATTATCCCAGGAAGTTCTATATTTTCGTTTTGAAAATCATGAAGCGTAAATCTTGGTCCAACTGCGGGCAAAGCAAAGTAGCCCATATATGAAAGGAAAAAACCATAAATAACAGTGAAAATTGCGAAGTCAGCTTCAACAAGTTTTCGTTTTCTAAGTAGTGCAAAACCGAGGAAAATTGGCAGGAAGTAAAACATGCCATAAATAATTTGAAGAAGTTCAGTCAGAATCGGATGAGAAATATTGTATAAAAAAACAGTTGGATCTCCTCCCAAAAGCCATCGATCAATTTTAATTAGAATATAATCATAGTCATTTGGGCGAAGTGCTCGAATTAGGAAATAAATTTCTTTGAAAGTTATGAGAACTAACGGAATCAAGTAAAGATAATGTAGTATTCGTAAAATTTTATTGCGGAAAGTCTCGGCGGTGTATGCCAAGATTAAAACTGATACAGAGATAAGAGTATTGAAAGCTATAAATGTTTGCCATAACTCTATTCTACTGTAAAAAATAAGATTGAGGAAGGTCAGAAATAGATAAAAAAATATAACAATTATGTCATATGCTTTCAATTTATTGATTAGTGAAAGGGTATTAGGCATCAATCAAAGAATTTAAATGATTATAGTATTATTCTAGGTTGAAGGAACCAGCTTGCTCAAAAGCAAGTTTTGTGAGCTTGTGAAAATCATCAATTGAAAGTTTTTCTGCACGCAATGTCAAATTAATTCCGCCTTGGTTAAAATTTAAGTGTCCAAATATACTATTCTTAAAAGAATTATAAAGCATTTTTCGCCTATTTCCGAAGGCAGCTTTGACAATCTTAACAAAAAGTTCATCATACCGTTTTTCTCCTTTTTCATTTTTAAAAAATAAATGAATAACCGCAGAATTAACTTTAGGACGCGGATAAAAAACATTTGGAGAAACCTTGAAGCATAGATTTACCTTTGTAAAATTCTGAGTGATAATTGAAAGTATTCCATAATCTTTGCCTCCTGGCTTTGCTATTATCCTTTGTGCAACTTCATGTTGGATCATCAAGACAGAGTCGTGAATTATTTCTCTGTTTTCAATCAGCTTAAAAATAATTGGAGAGGTGATATTATAAGGGATATTCCCGATTACTCGGAGTTTCTTTCCATGATTTTTATAAATTTCCTTCAGATTTATCTTTAGAAAGTCGTTGTTAATAATAATAAGATTATGAAATTTATTATTTAGTAGTTCAATATTTCTCTTATCGACTTCTACTGCAATCACACGTGCTTGTTTGAGTAAATTATCTGTTAGCGCACCTTCACCAGGCCCAATTTCAATGATCAGTTCATCCGTTTTTGGTGAGATTTCAAGTATAATTTTTCTGATAATATTTTCATCACGAAGATAGTTTTGCCCTAATCGTTTAATTGGAAATTTATCTTTCATTTTTTATAAATTTTCAAAGCTTTGCAAAACATAAGATTTCTTGATAATTTTTCAAATAAACAGAATATCATTTTACTTTAAAGTCGGAGTTACTTCTGAGAAATAATTCAATTATAAGTATAGACATGGGTGGCACAAAGATATTAGCTGCCGTAATTAATTCTAAAGATGGAATTATTGCTCGAGCTAAAGTTGCTACCAAATCTAATTCAAGCGAAAAAAGTTACATTGAAAGCTTAGTATCAATAATACGTAAAGTAATATCAATTTCAGGTGTGAGGGAGTTGAGAATTAGAGCTGTATGTCTCGGTATTCCCGGTTCAGTGAATTCTCAAACAGGTAAAATTGGTTTAGCACCTAATTTGGGATTAAAAAATTTTTATATAAAAGAAAAATTGCAAAATAAAATTCCATATCCTGTTTTGGTTGAGAACGATGTAAACCTCGGTGCTTTAGGCATACAACAATTTGGTGTTGGGAAAAAGAGCAAGAATATGTTTGCTATGTTCATTGGAACAGGAATTGGTGGTGCATTGATATTTGATGGAAAGATCTACCGTGGGACGAACTTTATGGCCGGAGAGATTGGTCATATGATAGTTCAAAAAAATGGACCGATGTGTGGTTGCGGCAAAAATGGTTGCTTTGAAGCAGTTGCGAGTCGAACTGCTATTGTTCGAAATATTCTTGAAGACAAACGGACTAAAAGAAAAAGTGTAATTGGTAAACTAGTTCTATCCGGTGAGAAAATAAAAAGTAGGGCACTTGCAGAAGCGATTAGAAGAAAAGACAAAATCGTAACAGAACATTTAAAAAACGCATGTGAAGTAATTGGCATGGTGGCAGCTAATGTGAATAATTTATTAAATGTAGATACTATCGTTTTGGGTGGCGGTTTAATGGAAGCGCTTGGAGAAGCTATTCTGCCTATGGTCAAGGAATCTTTTTACAAGTCTGTGTTTGCTGATTCAGCAAAAGGAATTAGACTAATTAAAAGCAAACTTGCTGATGATGCGGCACTTTATGGAGGAATTGTTTTGGCTGAAGAGTTCTTGGGGGTAAAAATTTAAGAGAATTTAGCTTCGATTCCTGCAATTTCAATTGAGAGTAATTCCCATTCCTTGTAACATTGCTCTAATTCGTTTTTGATTTTTGTAAACTCTGAATTCTTTTCGTTTGCGAATTTTATGTCTGTGTAAATCTCAGAGGAAAATAATAATTCCTGCAGTTCTTTGTGTTTTGCTTCTAATTCTTCAATGCTTTTCTCAACAGCTTTGACTTTATCTTTTAATTCTTTTGTAGCAGAATAGATTTGTTGCCTGATTTCCGCCTCACGTTTTTTTTGTTGCTTTTTGTTTTCATTTGTCAGTTTGCTGTTAATTCTTTCTGGGTTATTAATATTTTCGTCTAAGCTTTTTTTGTAAAGATAGTATTCTATTCCACCCTCAAAAATTGTTACGCTTCGATTCTTTATTTCAACAATCTTATTAACTATTGGTTTCAGAAAATCAATATCATGAGAGATTAAGATAATGGAGCCATTGAAACCCACAAGTGCTTTTTGTAGGATTTCTTTGGAGGTCATATCCAAATGATTTGTGGGTTCATCAAGAATAATAAGGTTTGATTCCGTCAAAAGAATTTTTGCAAGTGCAACACGGCTTTTTTCTCCTCCAGAAAGAACGCCTATTTGCTTGAAGACATCATCACCATTAAAGAGAAATGACCCTAAGAGACTGCGTAACCCTCCGAGTGTGAGTTGATCTGAAATCCCTTCCAAAGTTTCAATGATATCTAATTCTGGATCTAATTGATTAGCAACATCTTGAGCATAATGAGAAATTATGGTGTTGTGACCGACCTTTCTTTCACCACTTTCAAATGGTATAATTCCAGCAATAATTTTTGAAAGCGTAGTTTTGCCCGCACCATTTGGTCCAACAAATGCAATTTTATCTTTTCGATTTATTGTGAAATTAAGATTCTCAAAAACCACTTTGTCATCATATGATTTAAATATTTCTTTTAGTTCAATATTCACCTTGCCGCTTAGCGGAGCATCAGGAAATTTTATCCAAATTTCTTTTTTTGATGATGGAGTTGTGATTAATTCAATTTTTTCCAGCTGCTTTATCCGGCTTTGAACCTGTTTCGCTTTTGTTGCTTTATATCTGAATCGTTCAATAAATCTTTCAGTTTCTTTAATCTTTCTTTGTTGTAACTCGTATTGTTTTTCTAAAAGTTCATCTCTTTCTTCTTTAAATATTAAGTAAGAATCATAACTACCTTTAAAGTGGGTAATTTTATTTTGAAATATTTCGAGCGTTTTATTAGTAACTGAATTGACGAAATGTTTATCGTGTGAAACAACAACCAAAGCACATTTTGTGTTATTTAAAAAACCGATTAACCATTGCAGTGAATCAAGATCAAGATGATTAGTGGGTTCGTCCATAAGGATAATATCATTTTGGGCGATGAGAATTTTTGATAAAGCAATTCTCATTTGCCATCCTTGGGAAAAAGTTTCTGTCATCTTTCCAAAATCTTCTTCAGAAAATCCCAAACCCTTAAGTATCTTTTCCACTCTTGAAGAGGTGCTGTAGAAATCTAATTCTTCAAGACGATGGTGAATTTCACCAAGTTGAAACACCAATTCTTCGCGTTCCTCATTATCCAAATCATTCGAATTCATTTGATCTAGGACAGAAGTTTCTTTCTCCTTTAAGGAAGTAATATTTGTTAAAGCTGAACTTGCCTCTTCGATTAGAGTTTTGCCTTTATGAACAATGTTATCTTGGGGCAGGTAACCAATCGTAATTCGTTTCTGTCGCTGGATAGTTCCTGTTTCAGGTAAAATATCACCAATAATAGTTTTTAAGAGAGTAGATTTACCCGATCCATTTGCACCGACCAGACAAATTCTATCAGTTGAATGTATTTTAAAACTAAAGTCTTTAAAGAGATATTTCCCTCCAAACTGAATGGAAACATTAATTAAATCAATCATTGTAGTTTGGTGAAATAATTTTCAGAAAGGTTTAATCAATTTTTTCGAAGAACCGCAACTTTCGTTTTTGCTACATTATTCCCATCTTTATCATAAGCCACAATAAAATAAACTCCCGAGTTAACTAATTTTCCTTCAGAGTCTGTTCCGTCCCAAATTGCACGTCCTCCACCCGGATTTGAAGTTTCGTCAATGAGTTTAATAAGCTTTCCGCTAATATTAATGATTTTTATGTCAGTGTCTTTAATCAATCCATCAATTTTTAATTTCCCACCAACACCTGTTAACAAAAATGGATTAGGAAAAACAAAAAGTTCCGAGAAACTTTCCTGTGGTTTAATTGATAAAGTTTCGAAGGAGGTTAATCCTGCATCGGTTCCGACATATACTATACCATTATTTTCATCAATGGCAATGCTGCGGATAACATCAGAAAGTAGTGCGCTATTTCTTGAATCGTATGTTGCTAATAATTTGGAGCCATCCGAGTTTACAAGAAGCAAACCTTGATTAGTTCCCACCCATTTTTGATTAAGCGGGTCAACAGCAATGCAATTTATTGTTTGCTGTCTTAATATAAAAACCGAGCTTAGTTTCAACTGAGGGTTGTTTGATAATACTGATGATGAATTGGCAATTATATTTACGCCCAGACTAGTTCCAATCCATATTTCACCACGTCTATCTGTAACAATACAATTGACAGTATTATCATTAAGTCCATTTGTTTTTGTTATGAATCCAGAGTAGTCATCATTTGGATTATCGTTGGTTTTGTTTTCATTAAAATAAAACAAACCTGTTTTGTGCTCATCTTGACTGCAGAACCATTTTGTATCGTATTGATCAATGGCGAAATTAAAATGTGAACCATAATACTGATTTGATTCTACCGGAATTGTAAAGCTGTACCATATACTATCCTTTGTAAGCATACTAATTATTTTTCTATCAGCGGCTCCCCAATTAAGCAGCCATAAATTTCCTTTTGAATCTGTATCAAAACCAGTAATCACTACAAATGTTGGATCGTTTTGAATACCCTGGATAGGTATATTTTCAGGGCGAAATATATTTAATTCGTTTTCTCTAATTCTAACAAAACCTTTACCCCAGTTTCCGATGTAAGAATTATTATCTGGTGCCGAGTAAGTAGAATAATAATCGTTAGAAGGTAGAGAAGCATTCGCCATGTTTTTTAATGTCCAATCCTTTCCATCATAGCCGTAAAATCCTACTCCCTGACCGTCCTTTCCGCTTGAGCACCATAGCACGCCGTTTCCGTCAACGGACATTGACGGAAATTGATTAGCACCAGGACCATTCGGAACATAAATAACATAATTATTTCCCGCTCCGATTTTTACAACACCTTTAGGGCTTGAGGCAAATAGGCCTGCTTTGGATTTGTTGATCTTTCTGATTTCAAATGGACTGGTGAAGATCGAAGTTAAAGTTCCCTGGTAATAAGCAGAGATTGCGTTTCCGTGAGAAATGAAGAGTGAATCGTTAAAAATGATGAGGTCAATTATATTGATGTTGTTGAAGCTCGGTAAAAATGTTTGCCATGTAGTTCCATTGAATAATGACAAACCCTTATCTGTTGCCGCAATTATTGTATCGTTGAATTTAATTACCTTTCGAACTACGTTCGATGGCAGTCCATTGCTTGTGTTGTAAATATTCCATGATTCGGGTGCGGACAAATTTGTTGCTCCATTTTTCTGAACTGCGATTCCAAATTCAGTACAAGCATAAATTAAATTATGTTTCAGTGAACTGGCTACCCGAATGTAAGACGAGAGATTTCCAAATTTGTAAAATGTATCATAGAAAACTAATGACTTTGAATTAATAAGAGATAATCCAAATTCAGTAGAAATAAATATCGTGTCTCCCGATACTTTAAGTTCATTTATTTGCTTATTTACTCTGTCTGAATTATAAATATCAAGAATTGTATATGATGAGTTATCGGCAGGATCAAATACATTTAATGCTCCCGAGCTACTACCAAACCAAATTTTCCCGTAATTATCCACACAAACAGCAGTAAGTGAGGTTGAAAATAATCCATCTGCTTTAGTGAACTTTTTATATGAGGCTTCAAGAAAATCATAATAAAACCCACCGCCTCCTGTTGCAGCCCAGATCCCATTTTCTAAAGATTGGAGTGAATTAATCTGTTTCATATCTGTATAATTTTTCCAATTGGTTGGCTGCTGTGAAAGGATGATTGTTGAGAAAAGTGTCACGAATAAGAAGGATAAGATAATTTTCATTTTACTTTAATGGTTGTTGGAAATGAAAAGTAGAAAGATCTTATTCGAACCTCGATTTGAGAAATAATTTATTATGGAAGTACAATTTTAATCTAAATATTTTTTCATTAAGCTGAAAGCGCAAAAATTATGGTTAAAGCTTTTGAAATAAATCAGCCATTTCTATAGCAGTTAATGCAGCATCCCAACCTTTATTGCCGGATTTTGTTCCCGAGCGCTCTATTGCTTGTTCAATAGTATCGGTTGTTAAAACCCCGAAAACTATAGGTGTTCCGTGCTTTAAGGATGTTTGTGCAATGCCGTTGCTAACCGCAGATGAAATGTATTCAAAATGTGGGGTAGCTCCTCTGATCACAGCACCAAGACAAATAATTGCATCAAATCTTTTTTGGGAAGCAAGCTTATCTGCCGTTGCTGGAATTTCAAATGCACCAGGAACTTTAACAACAGTTATGTTTCTTTCTTCGCAATTGTGTCTGCGAAGGCAGTCTAATGCTGCTTCTAGAAGCTGTTCACTTATAGTTTCGTTAAATCTGCTTTGAACGATTGCAAATTTATAGCTTGAAGCTGAAATTTTTCCTTCTATCAAATTCATGTCTTGTGGGTTTAAATTGTTATGCAGAGTTTTTAATTAATCTGTTTCTCATTGCTTCTAAGGAAATTGAAGAAATGTAATATTTTCCAAGATTGCTTTCATCTT
The DNA here is from genome assembly GCA_964391015.1 of uncultured Ignavibacteriaceae bacterium. Lineage (GTDB taxonomy): Bacteria > Bacteroidota > Ignavibacteria > Ignavibacteriales > Ignavibacteriaceae > XYD12-FULL-36-8. The sequence continues at coordinate 64,074 of CAYMKU010000001.1, read as the reverse complement.
CTCTTTTTCCCCCATGAAAATCAGATCCTCCAGATTCTAAAAGGAAATATTCGTTAACTATACCTTTGTAAAACTTGACTTGATGGGCATTATGAGAGGGATGAATTACTTCAATTCCGTCTATTCCTTCTTCAATTAATTCTTTTAACAAAATTTCAGGCATGTTTCCTGGGTGCGCTATGAATGATAATCCTCCAGCATCACTTATAATTTTCACTACGCTCTGGGGAGAAATATGAACTTTTTTTTCGTAAGCGGGGCAATTGTTTCCAATGTGTTTGTTGAAAGCTTCGTAATAATTTGAGATCAATCCTTTTTCTAACATAGCTTGAGCAATATGTGGTCTGCCGATCGCTGAGTTTTGTGATTGTTCCAATACGTCTTCTATTGAAATGGAAAATCCAAGAAGTTTGAGTTTGTTTACAATTCTTATTGCTCTTTTTAATCGTTCTTCACGGAAGAATTTTAAATATCGTTCAAGTTCTCTGTTATCTGGATCAACAAAGTATCCAAGAATATGTACTTCTCTATCGGCAATATCGGAACTGACTTCTAATCCTGGTATCACCTCTATCCCTAAATCTTTTCCTATTGAAGCTGCCTCATAAATTCCAGAAAGATTGTCGTGATCAGTTATGCTAATAATATCAAGTCCAGCTTTTTTTACTTTTTGGACGAGTTCTATTGGGCTATAATAACCATCCGAATGATTGGTGTGAGTATGAAGATCAATTTTGCAATCCATAGAATTAACGATAATGCTCTTTAAATTTTTCGTAGTTATTTATTCGTAACCTTGTTCCTTCTAATTCTATCAGACCTCGCTTAGCAAAGGAATGTAAAGTTCTAGAAATTGTTTCTCTGGAGGTTCCAGCCATATTTGCTAAATCATGTTGAAAAGGAAGGCGCTCAATTTCAACTTTACCTTGTTTTATTTTTCCAATATCATCTGCTAATTGAAGGATTACAGAAGCTACTTTGCCCTCAGCATCTCTTAAGGATAATGATTTTATTCTTAAATCAGATGCACGAAGTCGTCTTGTAAGTTCCTGAAGAAGAGAAACCGAAATTTCAGGATGTTCCTGTAAAAGATTTAAGAAATCTGTTCTTTGGATTAAAAATAATTCTGATTCTTCGATTGCAGTTACACTTGCGGAGCGATTCAATCCATCAAGAATTGCCATTTCACCAAAAAAATCAGATTCATTCAGAATTGTAAGTATTACTTCTTTACCGTCGTCGCTTTCTCTTGAGACTTTAACTTTACCTGAAATTATTACAAAAAGCGCTGAACCGGTTTCATTTTCGGAGAGTATGGTTGAATCTTTTTTGTAGTACTTTCTGCTGCCAAGCTGCGAGATCTGTTTTAACCGTTCGGCATCTAATTCTGAAAAAATCGGTACAGATTTTAAAAAGTCTCCATTATCTGTCATTTTCATCCTCTGATTTTTGTTCTTCAAATAATATAAATTTGAAGGTTTTTAAAGTCAAACAAAAGCCTTAGGTGAAAGATAGCATTTTTTTATATTTTCAATGGTAAAAATACATTAAAATTTAGTATTAAATTTCATTTATAAAAGCTATTTGAGTATTTTTTCACTCTAAATTTTAAATTAAACGGAGAATCTTTTGTTATGGGAATGATGGCAAAAATGAGAGGGTTAGCTCCCGCCTTCATCATTACAGTCGGTGCTTTATTTGTCTTATTTATGGTAATCTCTGATTCCAGAATTTTAGAAGCGCTTGGAGGAAAAACTAATAATGTTGGATCTGTTAATGGTGAGGATATTTCTTATCAAGAGTTTGTTAAGGCGGTTGACCAGCAGAGGGAGAATCAAAAAAAGCAAACAGGTAAAGATGTTGATGAACAAAACTTGGAGCAATTGAGAGAGCAAGTTTGGGATGCTTTAGTTACTCAAAAGTTACTTGCTGAACAAATAGATAAATTTGGAATAACTGTTTCTGACGAAGAAATTAAAGATATAATTTTAGGCGAAAACCCACCGGATTTTCTCAAACAAAATTTTATTGATTCGACAGGTAAGTTTAATCGTCAAGCATATGATCAAGCTATTTTTGATCAAAGGAATAAGGCAGCATTACTTCAAGCAGAAGAATATGTCAGACAAAATCGGTTAAATGAGAAGCTGCAAAGTTTCATTCTTGCTTCTGTGAACATCAGTGAGGCAGATATTAAGAATCGTTTCATGGAGCAAAATCAGAAGATTAAAGCTCAATATATTTTAGTTGATCTCTCTTTATACCCTGATTCAACGGTTAAATTTGACGATAATGATCTTAGAAAATATTATAACGAGAATTTGGATAAATATAAGAATCAAGCTCAAAGAAAATTTCAGTATGTCCTGTTTGCAAATAAGCCTTCAGCTGATGACTCTGCCACAATTAAAAGAAACTTAGAAACAGTTGCTGAAAGGTTTAAAAAAGATACTTCTAGCTTTAAATCTTTCGTAGAAATATATTCTACTGTTCCTTATTCAAAGGATACTTTGCCGTTGAATTCTTTTTCTCCTGCTGTAATTGATTTGTTGAATAAAACCTCGCCGGGTAATCTTATCGGTCCAGTTGGTACACTGGAAGGATATATTTTATATAATTTTATTTCTGTAGTTTCATCAACTGAAGCTTTAGTAAGGGCATCACATATTCTTATAAATAAAATGGGTAGTGATGAGAAGAACCTAGAGGAAGCAAATAAAGTTTATAATGAATTAATTGCTGGCGCGGACTTTGAAAAAATCGCTATCGAAAAATCTGGAGATCCAGGCAGTGGTAGCAAGGGCGGTGACCTTGGTTGGTTTGGTAAAGGAGCAATGGTACCTGAATTTGAAAAAGCAGTTTTTTCTGGTTCCATTGGAGTAGTTCAAAAACCTGTTAAAACTAATTATGGTTATCATATAATTAAAGTTACTGGAAGATCAAATAATAAATATGTTGTAGAAAAAATTGTAAATCCTATTCAAACTTCTGCATCTACTATTGATGCGAACTTAAATGCAGCGCGAGATTTTACATACGTTGCAGAAAAAAATGGCTTCGAAAAAGAAGCTAAGCTGATGAACTATAGCGTTCAGGAAAGTTCGCCTTTTGTAAAAGATGCATATTCAATACCTGGAATAGGTGCTAATAAAGGGTTGGTTGATTTTGCTTTCAAGAATGGATTGAATTCCGTGAGCGAAGTTTATAAAGTATCTAACGGATACGTTGTTTGTAGAATTGCAGAAGTGATTAACGAAGGAGTGAAATCTTTTGATGAAGTTAAAAATGTGGTCCAACCATTAGTTATACGGGAAAAGAAATACCTGGTGGCAAAAAATTATGCGTTGAAAATAAAATCTCAAATCAACGGCGATATATTCAAAGCAAAGGTATTAAACCAAAGATTAATTGTTGATACTACTGGTCAATTCAGTCCTAACGGCTCAATTCCGAATATTGGGAGAGATTATGCTGTTATTGATGCTACTGTACGAGAACCGCTAAACAAGGTATCCGATCCAATAAAGGGTTATCGAGGGCAATTTCTTGTTAAGGTTATAGAAAGATCTTCGTTTGATTCCTCTGCCTATTCGTCCCAGAGGAACACAATCAGAGACCAGCTTTATCAGGAAAAGAGAAGTATGTATGTTAATCAATGGCTGGAAAAAATTAAGAAAGATGCTGACATAGAAGACAAGCGATACGTCTTTTTTGGTCGTTAATTTTTATACTTTATTTTTTATTACCCCCGATCATATTGCTTGTAATGATGGGGGTTTTTTATTTTGTTAAACTTCATAGTTTATATTCTAAGGGTATTGCTATTTTTCAATGAATGTAAGAAGCACTATAATAATTATTCTAATTTTTTATTCGACAACGTTTGCCCAATTCAACAAGAGTTTTGGGATAAGTATTAACGCTGTTTATAATACCAGTGCAAGAATTTTTTTATCTCCCAATTCTTCTGATTTATTTCTGAGAAATAATTCTTTCCCTGTAGAAAATATTTTCAATCCGGGAGTTGATCTTAGATATAGACTTGCTGAATCAATAATATTAGGATTAAACATTGAGTATATGACCTCGTCTGCAATTGGACCCAACTTAACTGTGTTTCTTGGAAACAGTACTGTTACAATAAATGTTGAAGATGGATTTCAACTGGTTCCAGTAGAATTATCTGGCTACTACCTTCTTCCATTTTCTACAGAGCAGTTTAAATTTTTAATGGGTGGAGGTTTGGGGTACTATATTGGTTCCCATATTCGAAAATTTGGTGATGTAGAAGTATCAAATGCAGGAAGAAAAGCCGCATACGGTATTCATGTAAGCATTTCGATGGATTATCTTGTAAAAGAATTTATTTCAATCCATGGTGAAATGAAATTTAGGGATCCTCAATTTTCTGTAAAAAGCAAATACAGCAAGAATCAAGTCAACTATAACGGAAATAGTATTCGTTTAGCCCAGGATTCCTTCGATTCTAAAATTAATGTTGATGGTGTTACTTTTGTTCTTGGGTTGGCTTTTTATTTCTAATCTCATGCCGATTTTGACCGATAATGGAAAATAAAATAATCTATCTTACTGGATTTATGGGGGCAGGTAAAAGCACTATAGGTCCGATTTTAGCTAACACGATTGGATGGGATTCATGTGATCTCGATTTGCTTGTTGAAAAAAAAGTGGGTAAAAAAGTAAGGCAAATTTTCGAACAAGATGGAGAAAAATTTTTTAGAGAAGCTGAGACTAAGATGCTTGAAGAATTGTCGACGAAAACTAACCTAGTTGTATCGTTGGGCGGTGGAGCGATGGCAAATGGAAATAATCTTGCAATACTTAAAAAGTCAGGGCTAACGATCTATTTGAAAGCATCTACAGATTCTTTCTATAAACGATTAATATATAAAAGGGATCGTCCAAGTTTATCAATAAATGAAGCTGAAGACTTTAACAAGGAAAAATTTGTGAATAAAATAAATGATTTGATTATTGAAAGAACTAAATTCTATGAACAGGCGGATATTGTAGTTGATACCGATAGCTCTTCCGTTGGTAAGACAGTAGATAAAATTGTTAAATTATTAAAACAATTTCCTTTAAATACGCAGTGAAAATTATTAACGCTAAATTTAAAAATTGTTCTTATCCTATATATATCGGGAAGAAAATTTTTGAGCGCCTTCTTGAATTGATAGAATCAAGGAAGTTGCCTCAGAATATTTTTATTGTCATAGATAAAAATGTTGAGAAGCATTTCGGAGATTTTATTAAAAATTGTTTCGGAAAATACCAAGCTAGAAAATATTTTTACTCATTTCTTGCAAGTGAAAAATCCAAATCATTTACGGAATTAAAAAAGATTTATTCAACCCTCCTTGAAAAAAAGTTTGGGCGCGATTCTCTTATAATTTCAATTGGAGGGGGAGTTACAGGTGATTTAGCTGCTTTTGCTGCCTCAACTTTTATGCGTGGTATTCAGATTATTCATGTACCAACTACTTTAACAGCTTGTGTGGATAGTTCAATTGGTGGAAAAACTGCAATCAATTTTGATTATTATAAAAACATAATTGGTTCGTTTCATCAACCGCAATTTGTTTTATGTGATACGTCTTTTCTTCAAACATTACCTGAAATTGAATTGATTTCAGGCCTCGGCGAAATAATTAAATATGCTCTTACAACCAATAATGTGCTTTATAAATTAGTATATGAAAATATAGACTCAATTTTGGAACGAAAAGAGACTGTACTTGCAAAAATTATTAAGGAGTCAATAAATTATAAGCTTTCAGTTGTGACTCAGGACGAAAAAGAATTGGGATTAAGAAAGGTTTTAAATTTTGGGCATACATTTGGACATGCATTCGAAAGGGAATTAAAGAATAAAATAAAACATGGTGAAGCAGTCATTGCTGGAATTTCCTGCGCAAATTATTTAGCGTATAGGAAAGGTTTATTAACAAAAAAGAAACTTGAATTGTATGAAAAACTTCTGTTGAAAATTAAGTTAAATATATCTCTCAAATCTGTAAATTTTGAAAGGGTTTATCAGAATATGTTTGCAGATAAAAAAAATAAAAATGGTCAAATAAATTTTGTCTTGATTAGCGATATTGGAAAAATTTTGCTGGATGTTCATGCAACAAAAAATGAGATTGTCTATTCATTAAAACATGGACTAAACGCTTTAAATTATAAAATATAGAAATTTTAATAATGTAACGGATTAAACTTGGAAAAATAACGGAGTAAAAAATGTGTAAAAAAATAATGATGATGTTAATACTGTTTCAATTCAGTTTATTTCCTCAGCCAAAACAAGAAGTTCGAGCGGTTTGGTTAACAACTGTATTCAACCTTGATTATCCTACTACGACTGGACAAACAAATCAAAAAAACGAAATGACAAGTTTGCTTAATTTACTTCAAGCTGCAAATTTTAATACTATTATGTTTCAAGTGAGAGCCAGAGGAGATTTACTTTATCCATCTGCAATTGAACCATGGGCAAAATCAATGACTGGTACATTGGGTTCAAATCCAGGTTGGGATCCCCTCCAATTTACAATTGACGAGGCGCACAAAAGAGGAATCGAAGTTCATGCTTGGTGGAATGTTTACAAAGTTTATGGAACTGGAACGCCGCCAAGTACAAATCCACCACACGTTGTGTTAAGCCATCCTGAGCTTTGCAAGTTGTATGATAGTGAATGGTGGATGGATCCAGGGATTCCTGCGACAAAAACATATTTGCTTAATCTTGCAATGGAGATGGTACGTAAGTACAATATAGATGCAATTCATTTTGATTTTATCCGTTATCCGAATCCAGATTTTGATGATGCTGTTACTTATGCTACGTATGGGCAAGGTGTACTGCTTGCCGATTGGAGAAGAAATAATATCACACAATTTGTAATGGCTATTTATGATTCAATAAAAGCTGTTAAGCCAAGAATGAAAGTTGGCAGTGCCCCTATTGGAATATACAAGGATCTGTCAGTTTGTAATTCAGGCTGGGATAGTTATACAAATACTTATCAGGATTCAAGGAGATGGTTGTTGCTTAATAAGCATGATTATCATTCACCTCAGATTTATTGGGATATAAATACATGCCCTCGCTTTGATTCTCTTGCGATGGATTGGATAAACAATTCAAATGGTAAACATATCTACCCGGGAATAGCCGCATACAGAATGACTGCAAGTGATGGTGATTGGCCTGCATCCGAAATTTTAGCCCAGATTGATTCCTCAAGAAAATTCGGAGGTAAAGGACAAACATTTTTCAGAACTTCAAGCTTTAAGACAAATCAAAAAAATATTTATCAACTTGTTAAGCAAGGACAGTACTTATATCCAACCAATATTCCGCCAATGCCATGGAAAGATAATGTTAAGCCCAATGCGCCAAATAATTTAGCAATTACAACGAATGATTCGCTTACATACACTTTTAGATGGAAAAAGCCCTTGCCTGCTTCTGATGGTGATACTGCTTATTATTACAATTTATATATGGATGATCAATCACCGGTTGATGTAAGCGATATTAAAAATGTGATTAAGTTCAGAATTATTAATGATACGGTAACAACGGTAACATTCTCTTCCATTCCTTCGAGCAACAAATATTTTGTAATTACTGCTTATGATAGAGGATATAACGAAAGCGATATTTCAAACGAAGTAGCAATAGTGATTACGTCAGTTGAAAAAGATGGAAATCTAATTGAAGAATTTGATTTAGAACAAAACTATCCTAACCCCTTTAACCCCAGCACGAGAATTATTTGGCAGTTGCCAGTTTCCTGTTGGCAAACATTGAAAGTTTATGATGTTCTCGGAAATGAAGTTGCCACTTTAATTAGCGAATATAAACCAGCGGGAAAATATGATGTTGAATTTAATTCAGTATCTGGAGATGTAAAGCTGGCATCTGGAATTTATTTTTATCAACTTAAAGCTGGAAACCACATCGAAACCAAAAAGATGATTTTGCTTCGTTAAATAAATGGTTTAAAAGAGGGAAAACTGTCGGGCTTTGAGGGCAAAAGTCCGACAGTTTGAGTGTCATCTTGTGGAGGGGTGCTATGCTTAAAACTATTATCTATTTCTCGGTTGAGAAGTATCAATCCTTATGCCACTTTTTCTTCCTCGAATATTGTTTGAATGATATACATTCTGAAAAATTTAGTTAGTTATCGTAATTCTTACAAAAGAAAGGATACTTTTACGGTAATATTATCATAAGTGATGTAAAAATTATTTTCAGGGATCAGCAATTTTAAATTTCGACTGTTTTATTTAATCATACCTATCGCTGAAAATAATTCCTTGTTTATTATCAAGTTTCACAGTTATATTAATCTTGCTAAACGGCAATTGTTTTAAGTTAGTTTTTGAACAATTTTAATAAAATATGATAAATAATATCTATGATTCTGAAGTGGAAATAGAATTCCGAGCAGAAATTCTGAAATTAAAGGAAGAGCAAAATGCTGTTATCTTAGCTCACTACTATCAAGAATCTGAAATTCAAGATTTAGCTGATTTTGTCGGAGATAGTTTAGAATTAGCAAAGAGGGCAAAGTCAACCAATGCTGATGTGATTGTATTTGCTGGTGTTCATTTTATGGCTGAGACGGCGAAAATTCTTAATCCTAACAAACCAGTCTTACTACCTGACCTCGAAGCTGGCTGCTCGTTAGCCGACAGTTGTCCTGGAAATTTGTTTAAACAATTTCGTGAGAAGCATCCAACTCATACTGCTATTACATACATTAATTGTACTGCAGAAGTCAAAGCCCTAAGTGACATTATATGTACTTCAAGTAATGCAGAAAAAATCATTAACCAAATTCCGAAGGATCAGCCAATATTATTTTCTCCTGACCGAAACTTGGGAAAATATTTAGCAAAAAAAACTGGCAGAGAAATGCTTTTATGGGATGGGGCATGTATTGTTCATGAAACTTTTAGTGAAAAAAAGATAATTGATTTGCAAACCGAATATCCAGATGCAAAACTAATTGCCCACCCTGAATGTGAAGATACTCTATTAAATCGTGCAGATTTTATAGGTTCAACTAGTAAGCTATTAAAATTCACACAAGAAGATTCAAGTTTAAGCTACATAGTAGCAACTGAAGTTGGGATTATTCATCAGATGAAGAAGGCATCACCCCATAAAAATTTTATTCCTGCTCCGCCTGATAAGAATTGCAGTTGCAACGAATGTCCTTATATGAAATTGAATACACTTGAGAAACTCTATCTCTGCATGAAAAATGGCAAACCGGAAATTACAATGGATGAAGACATTCTTTGGAAAGCATTAAAACCGATTGAACGAATGCTAGAAATGAGCTAAGATTTTTTTAGTATTATTTTGAATGTCGTTCCCTCACCGATAACGGAACTCTTAACAAATATTTTCCCTTTGTGATAAACCTCGATTATTCTTTTTGATAAACTCAGACCTAAACCCCAGCCCCGTCTTTTAGTGCTGTATCCGGGTCTGAAAATATCTTTTCTTCTTTTCAGATCAATTCCTTTACCATTATCGGTGACTTCAATTTCTATTTCCTTTCGCAGCTCTTTAATCCTGATTTCAATTTTTCCCTGCTTATGATCAATTGCGTCCAGGGCATTTTTTATTAAGTTTTCAATTACCCACTCAAATAATTCTGCATTCAGTTCTGAGGTAGCATTTTTATCACCGCTTAAAACTATCTCAACGCTTTTCCCCAGTTGAGGAAGGCGTCGTTCAAAGTAATCTTTCACTTTATAAATTGTTTCATACACAGAAAGTTTTTTAAGCTCAGGCACTGCTCCGATTTTTGAAAACCGATACGTTATCTTGTTTAATTTCTCTACATCATCAGTAATTTCATTAGTAATATCTATAACCCTATCTTTATCTTGATAATGCATCTTCAGCATTTCGACCCAGCCCATAAGACTTGAAATTGGAGTACCAAACTGATGAGCAGTCTCTTTTGCCATTCCGACCCAAATGTTGCTTTGCTCGCTTTTCTTAATATTACTGAATCCAATATATCCGAGAAGAACAAATAAAGATGCAATTAGAATTTGTAAATAAGGGTAGTACTGCAGTTGGGTAATATGTTTGGAATCACCATAGTGGATTTTTTGCAGAATAATACTGTCGGCATAAGTTACCAGTATTGGATTATGCTGTTCATCCATTTCTTTTATTTTTTTTTCAAAGAAATTCTTTAACTGCGTTTGTGACATAGTGGTATCATATTCTACATTTCTTACTACTGATCTATCAGTAAGATTGATTACATTGTCTTTATCCGTAATCAGAAGTGGGAAATCAATTGGTTTAATTATGTTTTCAAAAAGGAATGTTAAGTCAGCTCCAGATTCGGTTGTGTTAGCAATATATTCTATACCCTTGGCATATAGTTCAACTATCTGTTTTTCTTTTTCTTGAAGTTTGATTACTAAATTTTGTGTATAGAGTAATGTTCCGGCGGCAATGAGAATTGCAATTACCAACAAAATTACCTTAAAATTAACAGAAGCTGGTCCACCGGACATTTTCATGAGGCAAAATTCCTTTACATAAAATTTATTTCATGCGAATGAAAAGTTACTCGATCGAATTCAAAACTCGTGTGCAATTATTCAGTGTTAATTAATTCATAAAAAAAGTTTGATCTCTTCTGGGTCCAACAGATACTATCTTTATTTTCATCCCAGATTTCTTTGAAATAAAATCTAAATAATGCTTTGTTTGCTTAGGAAGGTCGTCATACGATTTACATTTTGAAATGTCCGTATTCCATCCTTCCAGTGTTTCATAAGCTGGAGTAATTGTTTGAAACCGTTCAAAATCGGTTGGGTAAGATTTCAAAGATTTACCATTTAGTTTATAACCGGTACAGACTTTTATTTCAGAAAAATTACTTAGCACATCCAGTTTAGTAATGGCAACTTCATCTATCCCATTAATCATCACAGAATAGTTAACTAAAAATGCATCGAACCAACCGCATCGTCTTGGTCTTCCAGTAGTAGCTCCGTACTCAACACCAATTTTTCTTAACTTCTCACCATCATCATCGAGTAATTCGGTTGGAAAGGGACCGTAACCAACACGCGTTGTGTATGCTTTTACTATTCCGATCACATTATCAATTCTATTTGGCGGGATTCCTGTTCCTGTGCAAGCGCCGCCTGATGTAGGACTTGATGAAGTAACAAAAGGATATGTTCCATGATCGACATCCAGCAAAGCACCTTGGGCGCCTTCCAATAAAATTGATTTTCCTTTTGCGATTGCATTGTTAAGATATGAAGGAATGTCTTTTATGTACTTGTCAATTTTTTTGTCAAACTCTAAATACTGTTTAATTATTTCTTCAACATTCAGTTCTTCTTTTTCATAAACTTTTTTTAAAAGATTATTCTTCTCTTCAAGATTCTTTCTGATTTTCTCTTCAAGAACTTTTTTATTCAGCAAATCAACTATTTTAATTCCTTTGCGAGCGTATTTATCAATGTAGCACGGACCTATGCCTCTGCCTGTTGTTCCAATTTTATTTTCACCGCTTTCTTGAATTGAATCAAGAAGTTTGTGATAAGGCATTATCAGATGAGCATTATGACTTATAAACAATCTTCCATCAACCTTGATTTTATTTTTTTCGAGAAGTGCTATTTCATCAAGTAAAGCTGTTGGATCAATTACAACCCCATTTCCAATAACGCAAACTACTTCATCTCTTAAAATGCCCGATGGAATAAGGTGAAGGATGTATTTGTTGTTTCCAATTTCAACAGTGTGACCGGCATTTGCTCCTCCCTGATACCGTGCTACGATTTCATATTTTTCACTTAAAATATCGACAATTTTTCCTTTGCCTTCATCACCCCATTGGCTGCCGACAAGCACTGTAACGCTCATGAATTTTCCTTTTGGTAGGTAATAAATCCCATCTTACGGGACAAAATAAAACTCCGAATGAAACATCCGGAGTTGCAAAAAAGTTATTTAAATTTTTTTATTTCTTGAAACTTGCAACCGCTTCATCAACAGTCTTATAAGTTTCGAATATCGTGATAAGCTTGGTAATAATTAACAAACTTTCAATCTTATCGGTAACGCGAGATAATCTGAATGTTCCTTCGGCTTTTTTCATAGTAGTTAAACCGCCGATTAACATTCCAAGCCCGGAACTATTCATAAATTTTATATCATGCAAATCAACTACAATATTTTTTTTACCTTCATCTATAAACTTATGCAGCAGGTCATTAAATTCTTTCGTATCTTCTCCACCCATTACGTTACCCTTAAGCTCAATTAAAACAGCATTGTAACGCTCACTGACTTTTGTTTTCATGAAGAACTCCTTAAAATTTCAATGAAAATTTAATTAGATGTCTTTATTAAAGCAAGTAAAGGAGGTTAATATCACACAATTATTTTCTTGTTTAGTTTTGTGAAGCACCCAACTACGCAATTGATTGTCTTTAAGCTGACATTTGCATAAGTTCCGAATGAACATTCAGAAATCTTTAGGATATTTTATGCTTAAGATTCCAAATTTTCAATCCTTTTTCCATTTTACCTCTTGCCTTTCATGTTTCACCTTTCACGACGGAGTTTTCAATGAAAGCTAAAATAGTTTTATTATTACTTTTGCTTACTGCCTATTGCCAACTGCTTACTGGCACTATCCGCTTTGTAAGCAAAACCGGAAGCAGCACACTACCCTACACAAGCTGGGCAACTGCAAGCGACAGCATACAGAAGTGCATTAACATTTGCCAAAACGGTGATACGGTTTATGTTGCGAATGGAGTATATAAAGAAAACTTGATTATAAACAAGGAAATTGCCCTAATAGGTAGCAGCATGGATAGCACTGTGATTGATGGAAGAGGGTTAAGAGATACAACTATTTTTACAAGCGCTATTTGTAGCATCGAAAACTTTAATATTTATGGAAAGGGTGCATATTTAGTAAGCTGGGCAGTTTGGGCTAATGATTATTTGGCACTTAGTAACTGCAGAATAACTAAAACTGGTGTTGGAGTTGTGATATTAAAAAGATCAAGCAGCGTAAAAAATATTTTAATGAATGAATTAGTGATTGGGTATGATGCGGGATGCTTATCGGATACTTGTACAAGTTACTTGGATAACTGCGTTATTCTCATGAATCAAAATAATAGAGCTGTTAGTATTGCGATCGGCGGCACATACTTTATTAAAAACAATATCATTATTTACAATAGTCCCTTTAATAACCCATACTTTGGTATAGCTCTAAACTGGCCCAAAAAAGTTTACATTCTCAATAATCTCATTAGTGGCTTTCAAGAAAATATTTCTGTGGATTTACTTCAGGACACTGCTTTTATAAGGAATAACATCATAATGTATAAAAAACGAACCAACTTGAATAGTCAAGGTAGTATTGATACTGAAAATGATAATACAATCATCATAAATAACATTCATGCAAACAACACAAATACCTCAGTAAGGGGTTACCCCCCGTTTGTTAAAATGAATTACAATATATTTTGGAATAATGAAAATGATTTATATGGTTTAAATTATGGTGATAGAGTAGCGGATCCGATGTTCGTCAAAGATACAATTCCATCGCCACAATTTAATTTCGATCATCATCTTCAAGCATTTTCGCCTGGTATAGATAAGGGTGATCCAAGTATTTTGGATGTTGATGGTTCAAGAAGTGATATTGGTTTGTTTGGTGGTCCTTATGGACAAATCTATACTTATCACGACCTCGCACCAAAACCACCAAGAAATCTTACTGCCTCTGTTCAAGGTAAAGCAGTAACTCTAAAATGGAACAAAAACACAGAAGCCGACTTCTTCCGTTACCGTGTTTATAGGGACACTGTTCCTAACTTCATCTACGATACTACAAAGATAATAGGTGTAACAGCAGACACCTTCTTTGTAGATATGCTTGGAAAGAAACAAGAACCGAATAAGTATTATTACAAGCTAACAGCCATAGACAGTGCAATACATCAATCAGCGGCAAGCGAGGAAGTGCAAGTAACCATAACGGGGATGGCAGAAGTCCCTCCAGGAGTATAAGCTGCTGCAGAATTATCCGAATCCATTCAATCCAAGTACAACGATACCTTATAGGTTAAAATCACCTGGGTATGTGAAAGTAATGGTTTATAATGTATTGGGAGAGTTGGTAAGGGTGTTGGTCAATCATCATCAATCAGTGGGGTATTACGAGATAGACTTCAGTCCGAATTCAAAAGAAACAACGAAGGGACGAGAAGCGATACGGGAGTTCGAAACATTTTATTATGGAGACATAGTAAGCGGGATATACTTGTACAGAATTGAAGTGATAGGAGAAGGAGACATACCCGTTTTCACAGACATGAGGAAAATGATGATGGTGAAATAATAAAAATCCCTTCTCCCTAAGGGAGAAGGTTAGGATGAGGGTTTACTCAAAGCGGTCTTCGTACCGCTTTTTTTAACTTTGGAAAAAAATCATCACTTTTCAATCCTTAGTAATTAGTTATATTTATTCATCATAATGGAACAATTAACCACCATCAACGTCTAAAAAAATGAAATTCAACAAGAAAAAGGACAACTTGCAAAATCCGCAAATTCTTTCATTAGATGATGATTTCTCACTCATAAAACGATTTATTGAGGGAGATGAAACAACTTTTAGGTTACTTGTTCAACGTCATAAAGATAAAGTGCGCAATATTACTTACCTAACTCTTGGCAGCACTGATGCTGTTGATGACATTGCACAGGATGTATTTTTGACCGTTTATAAAAATTTGAAGAGATTTCGTTTTGAATCTCAATTCTCAACCTGGTTATACAGAATTACAGTGAACAAGTGTAAAGATCATCTGAGAAAGAAAAGGATTCGGAATATTTTTACAAGCATTAAGGAAGAAGAGGAAGAACCAATTTATCATTCTTCGCATGAATCTAAAGACACGGCAGAAATTGTGAGAAGAGCAGTGGATGAGTTACCAGATAAGCTGAAAATTCCGCTTATGCTGAAAGACTTAGAAGGATTAAGCTATCAAGAAATAGCTCAAACAGTAAATTGCGAGATTGGTACTGTTAAGTCCAGAATTTTTAGAGCACGCGAAGGATTGAGGAACATCCTCAAACCTTATGAAAAGGAGTTGATGTTATGAATCAGTTTTACAAAGAATATGAAATGCTCTCTGCCTACATTGATGGCGAGCTCACCAGAGAAGAGATAAAATATATTGAAGATAAACTTGCAGTATCGAAAGATCTTCAACAAAAGTTTAATGAGTTGAAGCGAATTAAGGAATTATCTCAAGAGTCATTCACAAGAGTTGAGCAATCTCCTTACTTTGAAACTAAGCTAATTGCCAATCTTGATTCCGAAAGTCCGTCCAAATTTAAATTTGGGAAATGGATTCCTGTGCTCAGCATTTCTTTGGTAACAGTAGTTTTAATGTTATTCTTAAAATCTAATCCCAATTTTTTTAAATCAGTCATAGAAGAACAAAAATCAAAATTAGCTGGTCTTTATACAGATAACTTAAAACCTTTGTTTATTACAGCTGGGCTGACCAACGAAGATATCTTCAACTTTGCTTTACATCGTAAACTGCCTCTTGATAAGGAAAAAGGTCAGTATTTGTTCCTTGGCACTAACACCGATGGGTCAGAATATTTTGAGATAAAGACGGCTTCGATAACTGATAGCGATAATGATTTCGAGAAATTTATCTCCGCACTTGATCTAAACGAAAAACAGAAGGGTCAGATAGATTCTATTTTAGAATCGTATGCAGAGGATATGCAAGCTCAGGTGCTCGTAAATGAGAATAACACGGTTGCTATTAGTCCCAAGCTTTGGAATTATAACAAAGCAATATTTGCTGATGTAATGGCTTTCGCTAAAGAATGTAACAACGAACAGTATGATAAGATCGTGCCAGAGGCATTTCACAAGATGGATAAACCTCAATTGATGGAAATTGCAGAGGTTGTTAAATCGGCGAACGACAGTGATTATATTTTTATGACACCTGATACTATTTTCATTGAGTCATTCAAATTCGATACAAAGAAATTCAATGATAACATGAAAAAAATGCAGGCTGAACTTAAAAAGAATTTGAAAGAAACTGAAAAAGAATTGCGTCATCAAAATTTTGTTTTGAACATTGACAAAAATATAGTTAAGCTTCAGACTAAAGGCGGCAAAGATAGTAAATTCGAAGTTTACATAGACACAAATATTTGTCGTGTGAGAGTACCTGATATAGATTTCGATTGGTCAGGAGTTTCGTTACCAAATTTTGAGGATCTAGAAGATCAAATAAATACAGCTACTAAGAATTTACAATCTTTTACAGTTAAAATTCCTAATGGAGAGAACATCAAGAAAAAATTTGAAGTTCGAGTTGATGTAAAAGATTCTTCTCAAAATTATAATTTTAACTTTAATATTCCAAATGTTAAAATTCCTTTTCACCCGGATGCTTTTCTGAGAGATTCTTCTTTTACCCAAAATGATGTGTACAAATTTAAAGCAGACTCTCTTTCGAATTTGTTCAGACAATTTTTGGATGACCCAAAGTTTTTTAATCAAAAGGATTTCCAGCTTGAAATGAAAGAATTTCAAAAGGAAATGCAAAAATTAAGAGAGGAATTGCTGCGGCTTCAAAAGGATTTGAAAAAAGAACCATCCAAAGTAAAAAACACTGAGTCAATAGAAATTTAATTTTTAGTTCATTCCATATTGCTTTGTTGATCTTCGTATCTAAACGCTTTAGTAGTAGAGTTATAAAACTGCAAAGTCACGAAGATGCAAGCTATACCAAAACCCTTCTTGAAAACCACCAAGTAATATTCAAATAGGATTTACTTATTTTTACATTCATCAGTATTTTAAGCCGTTTATCTAACGTTTCTTTAAATGGATAGACGATTATTCTATTTTCAAATTAAAATTACTAGAAGTAGGAAATAATTTAATCGTACCGTAATTATATGACTGTGAATATATCTTCTGAAAGTTTAATCAAAAATCTAAAGGTTCAATTACTGCTGCTTATTTCAGTAGCTTTGTTTCTTTTGAAACTGTTCTTTGCGCCTTTAGAGTCTGTTTTCCTTATTGTTTTGAATGAAGCATTAGTCGTTTCAGGTGTTGTTCTTCTAGTTTTTTCGATAAACGACTTCGCAAAGAATGGAAAGTTCAACTTGCTTTCGCTTGTTATGAACCTTGGCATTCTAAATGCGATCATGTTTTTCTTCATAACTTTTTCTTATGCGATTCTTAATTTGTTTTATAATAATCTTAGCGATAAGATTAAAAATCCAGATTTGATTTATATCATCATCTCATTTTTTTATGTTTCAATTTTTGTTAGCTCTTTAAGTTACATTTACTTAACATTCAAACAATTTTACTTTACTAGGCAGAAACGTGAACGAAGCATTTACTTTAACACCATGACAGTATTTTTCCTGTTAGCGCTGGTAACAGCGTTTCTGGATAACTTTGAGGGGATGTCTTACATAAACAATACTTTTATAATTATTTCAATAATTCTTATCTCAATAAATTCTATTCGAATCTCTTGGATCGCATTCTTAGCAAAAAAGGAAAAAGTGTTGCTGCTAGTCCTTTCAGTTGTTATTCTTACCTTATTCATTTTGAATCTTGTTAAAAGCGGTAATGATACCACTCACTACAAAATTTTAAGTGGTTTTTCGCCTGCTCTTAATACCTTTCTGCATCTAATGATGATTTATGGAATTGTATATTTCAGTATTCTATTCTTTACTACTTTGTTTCATCTTCCTACTGCAGAGGCATATGATCGAAAGGCAAAGGAGGTTTCTTCACTCCAATTCTTTAGCCGGCTAATTACTCAAGTTTTAGACTTTAATGATTTGGCAGAAACAATTACTGATATTGCAATTAAGGTTTGTAATGCTGATGCGAGCTGGATTTTCTTAAAACATGATAGTGAGAACAAAATTGTTGCAAACAAAAATATTGGTTTTGTTGATGCGGATATTCTCACAAAATATATTTTGAATGATTCAAAATCATCTCACGATAAATTAGAAAAAACTATTTATCAATTAAGTTCACTTCGCGATATTCCTCAATTGTCAGAAAAATATTCAAGCTTAACTATTTCTATTCTTCGTGTGCATTCGGAAATTAAGGGATACTTGTTTGCAGCAAAGAAAGGAGATAGAATTTTTGATGATGAGGATAAAGATGCTCTTAACACCTTTGTTGATTATGCATCTGTTTCCATAGAAAATGCTGAATTGCTTGAAGAATCTATTGAAAAAGAAAGACTCGAAAAAGAATTGGATGTCGCGCGTGAAGTTCAAAGAAAAATATTACCAAGTAAAAATCCACAATACAAAAGTTTAGATATTTCAGCAACCTTTATTCCTGCATTTGAGGTTGGCGGCGATTACTATGATTTTTTTGAAATAAATGAAAGCAAACTTGGGTTTGTAATTGCTGATGTTTCGGGAAAAGGCATTAGTGCCGCATTTATAATGGCTGAGGTGAAGGGAATATTTGAATCTCTTTCTAAGATCTCGTTGTCACCTAAGGAAATACTTATCAATGCCAACCAAATTCTGAAAAGAACCCTAGATAAACGGAGTTTTGTAAGTGCGGCATTTGGTATAATAGGTTTGGGTGAAGAAAAATTATTCTTAGCACGAGCAGGCCATTGTCCATTTCTTTTAATCCGCAATGGAAATGCACAAGATATTAGACCTTCGGGGCTTGCGCTTGGGTTAGACTATACTTCATATTTTGCAAATACGCTTGAGGAGATAAAGCTCGATTTGAAGGAAGATGATGTGTTAGTGCTTTTTACAGATGGTATAACCGAAGCAAAAAACTCTTTTAAAGAAGATTTCGGTGAAAGAAATTTTGAAAGAATATTGCTTGAAAGCAGTAATTTAACCGCTGAAGAAATATCAAATGAAGTCATTAAAGGTGTCACACTTTTTTCGCAGGATACAACACAGCATGATGATATAACTTTGGTTATTTTTAAGTGGAAACAAAAGTTTAATTTTATTGGAGAACAAGAATGGCAGAATTCACTACCTCAATCAAAGATCAGGGAAACATAAACGTAGTTTATCTCAAAGGATTTTTGGATGCTCATACGGCTCCATCTTTGGAAAACACATTCTCCGGTCTCGTTGATAAGGGGAGATATCAGATTGTCGTGAACTTCAAAGATTTGGCATACATTAGCAGTGCCGGTTTGGGAGTATTTATGGCTTTTATCGAGAAGATTAGAGAGAATGGCGGCGATATTAAGCTTTCGGGTATGACTGACAAAGTATTTAACATTTTTGATTTGCTCGGCTTTCCGCTTCTTTATGAAATATTCAAAACAGAAGAAGAAGCGGTTCAAAAATTTAATGAGAAAAAATAAAGTGGGAACAAATAAATCTAAATCAAAAGAAAAAGAACTTCTTATTAAAAGCCGCACAGAAAATTTAACTACTGTTAGAGATTTCATCAGTTCGGTTGTTAAAGAAGTTAATATTCCTCAAGATATAGCTGGGGATGTTGTGCTTGCTGTTGACGAAGCGTGCACCAATATTATTAAGCATGCATATAAATTCTTTCCTGATGGTGATATAAACATTAAAATAAAATGCTCTCAAAAGAAAATTACCGTTGAAATTACTGATCACGGTGCTCCATTTTCTCCTGATACTGTGCCTACTCCTGATCTAAAAAAATATTTTGAAGAGAAGCGTGTCGGCGGCTTAGGAATGTATCTGATGAAATCGCTAATGGATAATGTAGAATATAAATCTGTACCAGGAAAATACAATCAAGTTTTTCTTACTAAAGAATTAAATTCTTTTAATTAATAAAATGAGTGATTCTGAAGACCTTAAGGCAAGAAGGAACTTAAAAGCCCTTGTTGAGCTAAGCAGAGTTATAAACTCAAGTCTTGATCTGGATTTTATTCTCAATAATCTTCTTCTCACTTCTTTGGGAAAATTTCTTGCTACCAGAGGGTTTATTGCACTAAAGACTAATGGGTTTTTAAAACCAGTAGCTCAAAAAGGAATTGAAGAAAAATTCTTGAAACAATTTCCAGAGCTTAAAAGTGAATCCGACTTATACAGTGATAAATTCAAAAAATATTTAGAAACAATTAGGATATTAACTTTCGACGAGATTTGTTCATCACAAGAATGTATTGGAATAATTGCTTTGGGAGAAAAGTTAAGTAAAGTTCCTTACTCGGACGATGATATAGAATTTTTACATACTATAACAAACATCGGTGCAACAGCTATTCAGAATTCTTTAATGTTGGCTGAACTTAAAAAAACCAATCGAATTCTTGATTCAAGAATTAGTCGTCTCAATTCTTTGTTCGAGTTGAGTAAAGAATTCGGTTTGTTTTCCGAATCAACTAAAGTTGCAAGACTTTTAGTATATTCTGTCATTGGTCAATTTCTTGTGCAAAAATTTGCAGTTGTTTCGTTAGAAGGGAAAAGTATAAAAATTTTAGAATCCAAATTTCCACAAGATGAATTAATAACTATTTTAAATAAATACAATATTAAACTAATAACTAATTCGATTATCAAGAATGAAATTGAAAAAGAATATTCTGATCTTAAAAAATTTGGGATTGAACTTATTGTTCCTATGCAGCTTCAAGGTGAAACGAAAGGATTAATCCTTTTGGGAAAGAGAGCAAGCGAAACTGATTATTCAGAATCTGATATCGAATACATTTATTCAGTAAGCAGCTTAGCGATTGTTTCAATTGAAAACCGAAGACTGTTTAAAGAAGCATTGGAAAAGCAAAAACTCGAAGAGGATTTGGAGATTGCAAGAGATATTCAACGAAACCTTTTGCCGCATAAGATTCCACAATTCAAAAATTTTGATGTGGTTGCAAATACAGTATTTTCCAAACAAGTTGGTGGTGACTATTACGATGTGATTACTCTGGATGAAAATCATTTTTGCATTGCAGTGGCAGATGTTTCAGGTAAAGGTGTTTCAGCGGCTTTGATGATGGCGAATTTGCAAGCATTCTTAAAAACTATTTGCAAGCAGGGAATGAAAATTGACGATGCGACAGGATTAATAAATGATCTTATTTCCGAAAACACTACGGAAGGAAAATTCATTACATTTTTCTGGGCATTGGTTGACAATGAAAAGAAGCAAATGTTATATGTTAATGCAGGCCATAATCCGCCATTGCTGATAAGAAAGGGAAGAATTATAAAGTTAGATAAAGGAGGGATCATTCTTGGTGTGATGAAGACTATGATTCCATACATGTCTGAAAATATACAGCTTGAAAAAGATGATGTAATAATTTTATTTACCGATGGTGTTTCAGAGGCAATGAATCAGAATGGAGAAGAATTTTCCGACGAAAGGTTAGAACAATTATCTCTAAATTTAGGAGAAAAATCCGCATCGGAAATTTCAGCAGCAATTCAAAACGAAGTTAGTAAATTTGCATATGGTGCTGTACAGTCAGATGATATTACGCTGATGATTATCAGAGTTAAATAAAAAATTAAATTATATTCTTACTCACAAAATTATGCAGAACATAAAAAATTTTTTGGAGAGAAATCAAAAAGGGATAGTTATTGTCTCTTTTATCCTATTGTTCTGCATAGGGCTTGTAAATTTTTCTTTTATTCTTGTAGTTAATTCAACCTCTAATGATGAGTGCCTCTGGGTTCCAAATAAAGAAATAAAAGATAGCTTAGTTATTGTTTTTGATAAAGTTAAAGTTGGTGGAGTAACTTGGAAAGCTGGGGTTCGTGATGGAGATCAGCTGGTTTCCATTAATAAAATTCGGATTAAAAATATCTACGATGCTCAACGAATTTTAAATAAATTCAAAAGCGGAGAATTTGCAGCCTATACGATAAGAAAAAACGGTAAGCTGATCGAAACGAAGGTTGAGATTAAAAAATTAATTCAAATCCATCAGCTGGCGTTTATGCTAATGGCTCAGATTTGGTTGGTAATCGGATTCGTTGTACTTATGGCACGACCTGATGGTTATGTTCAAAGACTATTTTACAAAATCAGTGCGGCTTTTATTGTTCTATTTACATCACTTTACTTTTTAGGTTTAGGAACAGAGATTAACCGATTCTACTTTTATTTGCTTGACTATATCTGGACGATTGGTGGATTTTATGCTCCATTTCTAATTTTGCAGTTCTTCTGGAAATTTCCACGTCCATTCAAGTTAGTTGAAGAAAAATGGGCAAAAAGAATTTTGCAATTTGCCCCAATTGTTTTAATTATAACCTCATACATTATCCGTCATATTTTTGTCTATCCACATGAAGGATTTAATAACGTCTCTCTTGGAATAATTAATGTTATTAATTTTCTGATAATATCTGCACTGATTGTCGGATTAATATCCTTGTATATCAATTATTTCCGCATCAAGGAAAAAGCTGAACGTAAACCAATCTATATCATCCTCCTCGCTTATACATTAGGAATGGCAAGTTTGGGTTATACACGTTTTGTTGCTCCTGCTATTTCTGATACAATTTTTAATTCGCCGGAATATTACGCTCCCATTTTACTGATGGCACTCATACCAATCGCATTTGGTTATTCTATTTTCAGGTACCAATTGATGGATGTGAGTATAGTAGTAAAGAATGCAATAATATATGGCGCCGCTACATTAACAATTGCTGCAGCGTACTTTCTTGTGATTTATCTTTTAGGTCAAGGAATAAGTCAGGCGATAGGAACACAATACCAGGGAATTATAGCGGGAATTATTTTTATCATCTTTGCATTGGTTTTTCAATCAACAAAGGATAAATTTCAAAATTTCCTGACAGCAAAATTCTATCCAGAACAATTTGCTTATCAAAAAGTCCTGGTAAAATTCAGTAATGATGTTTCGAGCATAGTTGGACTTGAAAATATTCTTGATAAAACTTTCGATACATTTACAAATGCATTGAAGATTGACAACTTTGGAATCATGGTTAGCCATAATAGCACTGGGGATTTGATTTTAGTGAGAGGAAAAGGAATTAAGAATAAGGATTTAGCGATAAATCAATCAGCTATTCTTTCATTCATTGAGCAGAAGAAAGCGCTTTCAAAACTTCCGGCAGTTGAAAGGGAGGAGTTTGTTTCTGTTTGTAAGGAGAGAAGTGAAATCCTAATCAAGAATGATATCTATACATTAATTCCGATGATAGTAAAATCCAAAGTTGTTGGATTGTTGCTTTTCGGATTAAAACATTCCGGTGCGCAATTTTCTCACGAAGATTTAGAGTTACTGAATGCAGTTGCAAACCAAGCTGCGATTTCAATAGAAAATGCTCGACTTTATGAAGCTGAAAAACAAAAGCTCTCAATTGAGAGAGACCTTGATCTAGCAAGGAAAATACAGCAGGGGTTATTACCAAGCCGTATTCCTCAAGTTAACAAACTCGATATTTGTGGACAGATGATTCCTGCTATGCAAGTCGGTGGAGATTATTTTGACCTTATAAAAGTATCCGACTCAAAAATATTTGTGGTTGTGGGAGATGTTTCAGGTAAAGGACTTTCTGCTTCATTATATATGGCAAAGCTGCAAACAATGATTCAGCTGGCATGTACGCTTGATAAATCGCCAAAGCAGATTTTAATTGATATAAACAAAAAACTGTACGAATCTCTAGAGCGGAGTTGGTTTGTTACAATGACTCTTGCCTTGTTTGACAGCAGCACGAATATAGTGAAGTTTTGTCGTGCTGGACATATGCCCCTTATTACAGCTAATAATGGTTCAATTAATTCTTATAAATCTAAGGGAATAGGCATTGGTTTGGAGAGCGGGCCCATTTTTGAGAACAGCTTAGTTGAAGAAAAAGTCACTTTCAGGTCAGGCCAAATATTTGCTTTCTTTTCAGATGGAATTACCGAAGCTATGAATGAAAGAAATGATCTTTTTGGTGAAGAAAAACTTTCTGAGCTGCTAAGAAATAAATCCAACACAACCTCTACTGAATTGATGAATGAAATTTGGGATTCAATCACTTTATTCAGAGGTAATGCCGAACAAAGTGATGATATGACGATGGTGTTGGTGAAGGTAATTTGAGTTCGATCTAACTTCTTTACCACTTTCTAAACTAGAATTTTGCCTTAGTGATACTCCCTGTCTTATATTTGTCAAGTCACTTTTATCATTTTGTGGGGATTTCATTTGTACAACGAGCTCGAATGGAAAACACGAAAAGAGAGAATTGATAAAAAACTCAAATCTCTTGTCCCATCATGGAAAATAATTCATCACTCAAAGGAGATGGAAGTACGTTGATAAACTTGTACTAACTGACAGAAAAAAGAAAAAATTAGCCCAAGCATATCTACTGGCTTTAGGCAACAATATTGATAATGTAAAAGATAAACAGAAAAATTTTCAAACATCTAAAATCGAAGAAGGCGAAGATATATTTGTTAATTATTTGCGGACAGTTATGTCTAGCACAGATGAAATTAATCAGAGGCGAGAAAGGGAGAGAATTCTTGATACTGTATTGTCTGATTGTTTCGAAAAGAAAGATCCGTTTCGTACTTTTAGTAAAGAACAACGTCGCATTATCTGGTATCAATCTAGTGGTCATTGCTCAAATAGAAAATGTAAGAAGAGATTAACTATAAATAATTTTCATCTTGACCATATTAAACCTCATTCAAAGGGTGGTAAAACCACATTAAAAAACGCGCAAATACTTTGTGCAAAGTGTAACTTAATGAAATCTGATAAATGATTAATCCGCATATCGCATATTACTTTTTAAACTCCACTTTTTATTTTTAACCACTGCCAATTACTTCTATTGGCAGTAAAAAAGAACCAGCAAGTATGAATCGAATCTTAGGCAGATTATGTATATTTGCCTAAGAAATGATTCAACTATATTTAATATGGATACACTACTCAAAATATTTAATGCCCACAAAGGTTTCGCGAGAATGCAAGAACTCCGTAAAAACGGAATTCAAACAAGGACTATATCTAAGGCCGTAAAAGAAGAACTAATTGAAAAAATTAAACCGGGTCTTTACAAACTCGTAAACTATCCTTGGGATGAACACAGCAGTTTTGCTGATGTTTGCAATTCTCACAAGAAAGCGGTTATTTGTCTTACTTCGGCGGCAGATTATCATGGACTGACTACATTTAATCCATCATATATAACTGTAGCTGTTCCACACAATACACCAAGCTTCAAACTTGAATATCCGCCAATTCAAGTTTATTTTTTCCCTCAAAAGTATTATGAAAGTGGAATTGAAGTAATAGAAACGAAAAGCGGAGCAATCAGAATTTATAACAAAGAAAAGACGATTAGTGATCTTTTCCGGTACATAAATAAAATTGGAGAAGATATTGCTGTTGAATCACTGAAGGAATATCTTAAAAACAGGAAGGAGCGAAGTATTTCAAGACTTCTAGAATATGCTGAAATTTGTGGAGTAAAAAAGAAACTTGAGCTGATGGTGAAAGCAATTCTTACATGACAAAGGAAGTAAAAAATATTGCTGCATCCGTTAAGGAACGTTTGCGAAACATTTCTCATGAAACGGGAAGAGAATACCAAAGTCTTCTGCGCCAATATATTCAAGAAAGGTTTCTTTATCGTCTTTCTGAATCACCATATAAAAATTTTCTGATTCTTAAAGGGGCGTTGCTTTTTGTAGCTTATGATATTAGTCGGTTGCGTCCGACAAGGGATATAGATTTTCTCGGTTCTTCAATTCCTAATGATAGGAAAGAAATAACAGAAATTGTCGGTCAAATTCTTCGGATTGAATTCGAAGATGGAGTTCGATTTGACCCCGTGTCAATTGAGTCAGAAGATATTGCAGAGGATGATGACTATCATGGAGTTCGAATTAAATTTTTTGCCTACCTTGAAAACTCAAGAGAACGAGTGCAGATTGATATTGGCTTCGGTGATAAGATTACTTCTGGTCCAATTGAAATTGAATACCCTACGCTTCTAGAATTTCAACCGCCGAGATTGAAAGTTTATTCTGTTGAGAGTGCGATAGCTGAAAAATTTGAAGCCGTTGTTTCACTGCAACTTCAAACAAGCAGAATGAAAGACTTTTACGATATTCTTTTTTTTGCCTCAAACTATCATTTTAACAATGTTGTTCTAAAAGAAGCGATAGAAACAACATTCAATAATCGTAATACTAATGTCCAATTACGCAAAGTAATTTATAATATAAAATTCAAAACGGATACTCAGCTTCAAAAGTATTGGTCAGCCTTTCTCTCAAGAAATAAACTGGTTGCTGAAAATAATTTTGTAACTGTTATTGACCGAATTGTTGAATTCATTGAACCGATTTTTGTTGATGATACAAGCAGCCGGTGGGATTGTAAACTGTGGAAGTGGATTTAGTATTTTATAACAATTGAATTTTACCATGCTCAAACCACAACCGTACAAACTCAGAAACACTATTCAATATTACGAATGGGGGATGAAAGGGAAGAATGCATTTATTCCTAAACTGTTAGGAATGAAAGTTCAAAAGGGTAAACCGTACGCTGAACTCTGGATGGGTGCTCATACAAATGGGTCATCCAAAATTATTGTTGAAGGAAAGGAAATTGAGTTATCTAAAGTAATTCAGCAATATCCGATGGAAACATTGGGTAAGCGAACTGCTAAAAGATTTTCTAAGATGCTTGCATTTCTATTCAAAGTTTTATCAGCAAATGATGCGCTTTCAATTCAAGTACATCCAACCAAAAGACAAGCAATCACGTTGCATAAAAAAGATCCGATAAATTATCCCGATGCAAATCAAAAGATTGAAATCGCAATAGCACTTGATTCTCTTACTGCGCTGGTTGGGTTTAAACCTCTCAATCAAATACTAGAGACATTAAGAATATATCCTGAAATTCAAGATTATATTGGTGAAAAGTATAAAGAAATTTATGGTAAACGTCATTTTGAATTTATTTCAGGATCTAAAATTAAGATGCTGAAACGAGTTCAGCATGACAAGAGTAATATTTTTAGACGGGCTGTCATAGATTCCTTGACAGAGGGTGATAAGAAAAAAATATTCAAAAAAATTTTTACGCTCATTATTAACAAATCAATTTTGGATGTTGAAGGATTAGATTTAGTTATTAAGAATTTAAATAAGCGAATAAGTAATAAAAAAAGAAAATCTAAAATTGATAAGTACTTCCTTGTCCTTCATAAAAAATATGGCAATGATATTGGTTTATTAATTCTGTTTTTCCTTAATCTTGTTCATCTGAGGGGGGGGGAAGCAATATTTATCAAACCCGGAGTTCCACATGCATATCTTAAAGGGAATATACTTGAATGTATGACAAATTCAGATAATGTTATTCGTGTTGGTCTGACTCCGAAGTTTAAGGATATTAAAACACTGTTAAAGGTTCTGAATTACGAATATGGGTTGCCTAAAATTCTTAAAGGAAGTAGAAAGGGGAAATCAGTCATTTATAAAACCGATGCGAAGGAATTTGAAATCCAAATATTTGATTCAAATAGAAAGGAACTGAATTTTGAAAATCAATCGGGTCCAAGAATATTATTTGTATTAAAAGGTGCAACAAAAATTTTATTTAAGGGCAATAGTAAATTTAGGTTGAGCGAATTTTCAAAAGGGGAGTCAGCTTTCCTGCCGTCTGTTCTAGCTAACTTTAAGATAATTCCTGGGAGTTCTCAGTTTGTAATTGTTTCTGTTCCAAAATAAAATAAAAAAGCCGATGACAGACATCGGCTTTAAACACTCAAAATAATTTGTAATTAAAATTCTACTTTTTTCTTTGTCTTATTAACATATTCTAAGACTATAGCGCTTGCCACGAAAATTGAAGAATACGTTCCTATAATTATTCCAAAGAATAAAGTAAATGCAAATGCCCTTAAAACCTCTCCGCCAAAAACTAAGATTACAAAAACTGCAAGTAATGTAGTTCCGCCTGTTAAAACTGTCCTGCTCATTGTTCTATTAATACTGAGGTTTAATACATCAAAAAGAGGCATTGTTTTGTGAATCTTTAGATTTTCTCTCACTCTATCGAAAACGATAACGGTATCGTTCACCGAGTATCCTACGAGAGTTAAAAACGCAGCGACTATTGCAAGGTCAACTTCAAGATTTAAACCGGGTATTAATCCGTAAAGGATGGCGTACAATCCGAGTGTTATTAACACGTCATGGAACAATGCAATAACGGCACCCAATGCAAAAATAAACTTGAATCTGAAAGCGAGATAAATCAAAATCCCAATCAAAGAAAGAAACACTGCTAAAATTGCATCTGTTTTTAATTCCTTCCCAACTTTAGGTCCTATTTGATCCTCTTTTAAAACTTGGAAAGAATTATTCTTTATCTGTTCCCGAAGGTTTTCTTTTATCCAATCGGAAATTCCAATGCTAACACCCACTTTTGTATTTGTCGGTTCTTCTGAAATTTTACCTGCCTGAAAACCTGCTGCAAATAACTTTTCAGATATGAAATTTGTTGTATCGGGATTCGGGAAATTGAAAGTAACAGAGTTAACTGTTGAATCGGTAATTTTTCTTTCAATACCTGGAATTGCCTTATCAATTTCATTTTGAATATTTTGAATAACTTTTGGATAGATATTCGCGGGGATTGTCTGTAATTCAGTTCTTATTAAAACAGTGTTATCACCGCCATAGGTTTTTAATTCCATGCTTCCCAATCCAATTTTCTCTATTTCGGTTCTTAACGTGCTTATATTTACTGGTTTATCAAATTTCAGAATAATTTCCGATCCTCCTTTGAAATCAATTCCAAATTCAAGACCACGAAAAACGATACTTAACATACCGAGTAAAAATAGTGATGTAGATAGGATGTAAAAGAATTTTCTTTTACCCATGAAATCAACATTAAGATGTTCGAATATACGCATTTTTTGATTTTCTCCTTAAGACCTTTTAACCTAAACTAATCTTCATTCCTTTTGCGATCATCATATTGAAGATTAATCTTGAAATGAATAAAGCACCAAATAAACTAGTAACAAGTCCAATCATGAGAGTTAATGCAAAACCTTGGACAGGCCCGGTTCCAAATTGATATAAAATTAAACCCGTTATAAAAGTTGTAATGTTGGAGTCAATTATAGCTGGAAAAGCTTTTGAAAATCCACTATCAATTGAGGCTTTAATCGTTTTACCTGTTGAAACTTCCTCACGAATTCTTTCGTTGATAAGAACATTCGCATCTACTGCCATACCCATTGTCAAAATTATTCCTGCGATGCCTGGTAATGTAAGGGTGGCTCCGAAGCCAGCTAAAATTGCTAATATTAACATGATAGTGAACATCAAGCCAACAGTTGCAATGGAACCGCTTTTATGATAATAAATAATCATAAACAACCCAACAGCAAGAAATCCAATTAATGACGAATTAAATCCGCTTTGAACAGAATCTTGTCCTAAGGAAGGTCCAACAGTTCTTTCTTCAATAACATCAACTGGAGCAGGTAATGCACCAGCTTTGAGAACGATTTCCAAAAGTTTTGCTTCGTCCATATTTGCCATACCTTCTATCTGAGATCTGCCACCAGGAATCTTACCACGAACAACAGGAGCAGAGAAAGCAACACCGTCTAGCATGATTGCAATTCGCTTTCCTACATTGGCTCCAGTAATTCTTGCCCATTCTGTTGCTCCTTCACTATTCATTTCCATGCTAACAATTGGAGACGAAGTATTCGGATCAATGTTTGCCTGTGCATCAGTAATAACGCCGCCAGTGAGTTCAGGTTCTTTATTTACTAGATACATCATATAAATATTTTCACCTTTATCAGCACCAATCGGTTTTGCTGAATAAATAAATTCAATATTATTCGGTATAACTTTCTGAACATCTTCACGGCTAAGATATTGAGCTAATATAGCTTTTTGATTTTCACGTACATATGCATCTGCAGATCTGCCTTGGGGGTCTAACATTGCAATGGCAAAAAAAGGATGTTCTTTTTTGAATTCTTCTTCGGATAATTGTTTTTTCTGACTGGTATCAGCGGCAATTAGACTTGTATCTTTAGTTTCTGTTTTAGCTGTCGATGTGGTATCAATTTTTGTAGTGTCTTCAAGGTTTTTTCCTGCCAGCACATTATCAATTTTTTGCATAATTGAAATTGCAAATTCAGGGTCTTTGAGAATTCTGAACTCAAGTAAAGCAGTACCCTGTAATAAATTCTTTGCTTCTTGCTCTTTGGCTACTCCAGGTAATTCAACTATTATTCTTCGGGAACCTTGCCTGTTGATAGATGGTTCTGAAACTCCGTATTGATCAACACGGTTTCGGATAATTTCGATTGCACGATTTACAGCATCATCTGCATCTTCCTTAAGTTTTTTTAGAATATCGGCATCATCCTCTCGTATTGTTCCAAAATAACGACTTAATCTAATCTGGCGTTGTTCAAATTTTCTTCCTATAATATCCACAACAGATTCATCGGATAGGGCAACTTCTTTTTCAGCTTCTGCCATTACTTTTTTGAAAACATCATCAGGGTTTTTTGCTAATTTTTCGAGAAGTTTAGCAGTGTTTACTTCCAAAACAACGCGCATTCCGCCCTGTAAATCCAAACCAAGCTTTATCCTTTTTTGTCTTGCTTCAACAATCGAAGGATCGGAAACTCTTATGCTGTCTTCAACAGCAGTTAATTTTTTTTGTAGATCCTGTTTGGTCAATTCAGGATAGGTATTCTTCAGCTCAATGCGCTTTTTCTCAACTGTTTCATTTATATTTTTGGTGTTTGAATAATCCCTATATGTAGGCCAAAGGAGATAAACAACCAAAACAATCGCCGCAAGAATAATAATAAGCTTAAATCTAAATTCTTTCATAAGTTAAATCTTTTAAGGTTGATTTATTAAAATAAGGTCAACAAAATTATCAGGATAGGTCTTGAAAGTCAATGAAATCAGCTAAAATAAAATTCAAAAAAGCAATAATCTTGCGATAATTCAAAGTGTGTCTATAAAATTTGAATTATTTTTTTAATTAGACGTTCAAATTTGTCCTGAACTAAATTCGCGGTTTCAGTAACTTCGGTATGTGAGAGTTTTCCATCTGTTAAACCAGCCGCAAAATTTGTAATACACGAAATTGAAGCAGTTTCTATTCCTAAGTATCCTGCATAAATTGCTTCATGAACAGTTGACATACCCACGGAATCACCACCAAATTTTGAGATGAATCTGATTTCTGCAGGTGTTTCATAACTGGGTCCTTTGGTGTAAAAATAAACTCCCTCTTTTAGTTCGATGTTTTCTGTTTTGGCAGCAGCTTTTATTTTGCTGTTCAAGCTTAGTGATGGCAGGTTGTAAAAATTTTTTCTTCCCTCCTCTGAAGCAATCCCAATTAAGGAGGTTAGCTCCTTTTTCAACATGAGGCCATTGAATGAAATAGTCAACATTAAATCACCAGGTTTGAATGATCTATTAATTCCACCAGCTGCGTTAGTTAAGATAATCCTTCGACAATTTAATTTATAAGTAATGAAGACAGGCAATATACATTGATAAATAGAGTAACCTTCGTAAAGGTGAATTCTTCCTTGGAAGAGCAGAGTTTTTTTTCCAGCTATTTCAGCAAAATGAATTTTTCCCTCATGTCCTTGAATTGTTGATTTTGGATAATCCGGTAAGCTTAATGTTGAAATAGTTTTTATTACATCAACACTCTGGGCAAAATTACCAAGACCACTTCCTAAAATTATCATCAGCTCAGGTTTGAATGGTGCTGATGCCTTGATCTCATCAATTAAATTTTTGTACTTAAAATTTAGATCTATCATGCTGCTTTAAAATTAAACTAACAATCCGGCAAGAGTGGCTGTCATTAAAGTTGCAAGCGTTCCACCGAGAACAGCTTTTAATCCAAGCGCTGCAATGTCTTTCTTCCTCTCGGGCGCCATTGGACTAATACCGCCTATCTGAATTGCAATGGAAGAAAAATTTGCAAATCCGCAAAGTGCATATGTTGCCATCATAATTCCTTTTTCACTCATTGCACCGTTTTTGATTAAGGTTGCTAAATCTAAATAAGCAACAAATTCGTTAAGCACTACTTTTGTTCCGATTAAACTTCCAAATTGTAATGAATCATTCCACGGAACTCCAATTCCATATGCGAGATATTTTAGAATTAGTCCGAAAAGCAATTGCATTGAAAGCGGTTGACCAAAGGTTGATTGCAAATAAGCGTTCATGTTTAGTAAATCGCCTAAGCCCGTTAGGAGATAATTTATTAAAGCAATTAAAGCAATAAATGCAAGCAACATTCCACCAACATTTAAGGCGAGTTGTAAACCATCAGAAGCTCCTGTCGCGGCAGCTTCGATTATGTTGGAGGCATTTTTTTCAACTTTTAATTTTACTGTGCCCTTTGTGACTGGATCGCCAACTTCCGGGAATAATATTTTTGATATTACCAAAGATGCTGGTGCAGCCATGGTGCTTGCAGCTAAAAGTTGAATCGCAAATTTTATCTGTCCTTCAGATAGACCAATCCCTTTTGCATCTGCAAAAGACTGACCAAGCATTTGAATGTAACTTGCCATGACTCCTCCAGCAATCGTTGCCATTCCTCCAATCATAATTGTCAAAATTTCTGAGTTTGTCATAGTTTTAATGTATGGTCTAATCAACAATGGAGCTTCAGTTTGTCCGACAAAAATATTTGCAGTATTTGACAGCGACTCGGCACCGCTTGTTCCTAAAAGTTTAGCCATCACCCACGCCATTCCTCTAACAACGAGTTGTAATATTCCCAGATAATAGAGTACAGAGGTCAGGCAGGAAACAAAAATTATCGTTGGAAGAACCTGAAAGGCGAAGAAGAATCCTAAACTATCTGGCCCGTTATTAATTGCGAGATTTCCAAATACAAATTTTGCTCCTTCCATTGTGAAACCAAGTAAGCTAACTATTGCAGAACCAAGCCAATTTATTACATCTTTTGGCCAGCCAAGTGGAAAGAACCATCCACGTAAAGTTTCGCTGTGAATAATAAAAATTGCGAAAGTTATCTGTATTGTTATTCCAGTTAGAACTAATCTCCAGTTTATTTTGCGTTTATTGTTGGAGAAGAGGAACGCTATTCCTAACAGAAGAAGTAAACCTAAAGCTCCTCGCAAAAGTGAAAGTACAAAATCCATAATTCACCTTAATTTTCGTTTGGGATGTAATGACATTTTCGGCAGCGTGCTTCATAAATATCTGCAGCACCGACAATAACTCGTTCAGCCGATGCAGTTTTGCGCTGGGTTTTGTCGGCAGGATTTCCACAAGCTACGCAAATTGCTAAGGTTTTTGTGATGTACTCTGCAACGGCAAGCAGCTGCGGCATCGGCTCGAAAGGAATCCCTTTGTAATCCTGATCCAAACCAGCAACAATTATTCGCTTTCCTCTATTAGCAAGTTGATTGCAAATCGAAACAAGTTCTTGTGAGAAGAATTGTGCCTCATCAACTCCAATAACTTGTGCATCATCTGAAAGGGAGAGAATTTCTTTAGCATCACTCACAAGCAAAGATGGTAATGATTGTTCGCTGTGAGACACAATTGAATTGTTTGAATATCGTACATCAATTTTTGGTTTGAAGATTTTCACCTTTTGCTTTGCAATTTGCGCGCGCCTTAAACGACGGATAAGTTCTTCAGTTTTACCGCTGAACATACAGCCAGCAATTACTTCAATCCATCCAGTTTCTTTAGGCATTGAGTGAGGTGAGAATTCGATCATACTAAGTCTTTATCTCCGAAAGCAAAAGGTAAAAGGTCGGAAAGTTTAAGTACCTTTATATCTTTTTTGTGATTTACCATTATCACATCAACATTTCCACAAAGATCACTAATCACCTGTCTGCAAGCACCGCATGGTGGACAAAAATCTGGTGCATCACTTGCAATTGCTATTGCTTTGAATTTTCTCTCACCTTCTAAATAAGCATTAAAGATGGCAGTTCGCTCAGCACAGATGGTTAAGCTGTATGAGCTGTTTTCTATATTTGCACCGTAATAAATCTTATCATCTTGAGTTAGAAGTGCAGCCCCAACATGAAAGTTTGAATAGGGAGGATGGGCTTTTGATTTTGCCTTTATTGCTTCTTCGGCAAGTTGGGAATAATTCATCTTATCTTGTTTTTATTTGATGCTAAAAATATTGGTTTTGGGTTTTAATTCAAATGATACTTATTAAAAATCCTCCTCCAGCAGCCAGCCCTATGTTAAATCTTTATTACTGTTCAATGTAAAATTAGAACTCGAATTGAATAATAAACTGTATCAAAATAGGTTTTGAAATGCAACGAATTTCAAAACAAATAAAACGAACATTTTAGCTTAGTGGTATAATTGTTGCCCCTTTTTGACTACAAATTTGACAGTTTAAGTCTTGATTGTTATCGTTTTGAATCAATTAACCTTAATGTATCCGCATTAAATTGAGGTATTAGCTATTTATTTATATATTTAAATGAACATTTAAGCAAGAAAAAGCGTTTATATAATTACAACAGATTTAAGGTAAAAAATGGACGGAAATTTCTCGGATAGATTGCAAGAAGTAATTCGGCTTAGCCGCGAAGAAGCTTTAAGGTTAGGGCATGACTACATTGGAACAGAGCATCTGCTGCTCGGGATTATTAGAGAAGGACAAGGTGTTGCAGTTAGAATATTGAGAAACCTCGATTGTGATTTAATTAAGCTGAAAAAAGCGATTGAAGATACTGTTAGAACTGCTGGCGGAACTATGACCATCGGAAATATTCCTTTGACAAAGCAAGCTGAAAAAGTTTTGAAGATTACCCAGATTGAATCAAAAATTTATAAAGCAGATGTTATCGGTACTGAACATCTTCTGCTTTCACTACTTAGGGATGAAGACAATATTGCAACCCAAATACTTCATCAGTTTAATGTTACTTATGAAAACTCGCGAGCAGAGTTAAATTCAATGTTGAGCAGTAAAAGTCCAAAGGATCCAGCCGGACCAATTCCAGTTTCTGATAAAAAAGCCGAACGAACTAAAACTCCGGTGTTGGATAATTTCGGACGTGATCTTACAAAACTTGCCCATGAGGATAAGCTTGATCCTGTCATTGGTCGTGAGAAAGAAATCGAAAGAGTAGCACAAATACTAAGCAGAAGAAAGAAAAATAACCCCGTACTAATCGGAGAGCCGGGAGTTGGAAAAACTGCAATCGCAGAAGGATTAGCATTAAGGATAGTTCAAAAAAAAGTTCCAAGAATTCTTCAGGAAAAAAGAGTGGTTACGCTTGATTTAGCTGGGCTTGTGGCAGGAACAAAATATCGTGGTCAGTTTGAAGAAAGAATGAAAGCATTAATGAATGAATTGGAAAAAGCAAGCGATGTAATACTTTTTATTGATGAACTTCATACAATTGTTGGCGCAGGCGGTGCTTCAGGCTCACTTGATGCTTCAAATATGTTTAAGCCTGCTCTTTCACGAGGTGATATTCAATGCATCGGCGCTACAACGTTGGATGAATACAGAAAATACATTGAGACTGATGGTGCTTTAGATCGCCGTTTCCAAAAGGTTATGGTTGAACCGCCAACTTACGACGAGACTATAAAAATCTTATCTAATATTAAATTCAAGTATGAAGAACATCATCATGTAAAGTATTCAGATGAAGCGATTGAGTCGGCTGTTAAATTAAGCAACCGTTACATTACAGACCGACATCTTCCCGACAAAGCGATTGATGTTCTTGATGAAGCCGGTTCAAGAGTTCACATGGGCAATTTTGAAGTCTCCAAAGAAATTTTGGATCTTGAAGCAGAAATTGAAAAAGTTCGTGCAGAAAAAACTTCTGTTGTTAAAAAACAGGATTATGAAGAAGCGGCTCGTCTTCGAGATAAAGAAAGAAACCTTCAGAATGAGCTTGAAACTGCTAAGCGTGATTGGGATGCGAAAACCCGCGACATAGTTCATGATGTTACAGAAGAAGATATTGCTACTGTAGTTGCTATGATGACGGGAATTCCTGTTAACAGAGTAGCACAGACTGAGTCCGAAAAATTATTGAACATGGCAACGGCACTTAAAGGTTATATCGTTGGGCAAGAAGAAGCGGTTGAAAAATTATCCAAGGCAATTAGAAGAACAAGAGCGGGATTGAAAAGCCCCACTAAACCAATTGGAAGTTTTGTTTTCTTGGGCCCAACAGGCGTGGGAAAAACTGAGTTGTGTAAAGCACTTGCGAAATATTTATTTGATTCTGAAGATGCTTTAATCCGAATTGACATGAGTGAATACATGGAGAAATTTGCAGTGTCCAGACTAGTTGGAGCACCTCCGGGATATGTTGGATATGAAGAAGGCGGTCAATTAACTGAAAAAGTTAGAAGACGTCCTTATTCGGTTGTTTTGTTTGATGAAATTGAGAAAGCTCATCCAGATATTTTCAGTATTCTTCTCCAGGTATTGGATGATGGAGTTCTTACTGATAGTCTTGGAAGAAAAGTGGATTTCAAGAATACGATAATCATAATGACTTCTAACATTGGAACTCGAGATCTTAAAAATATCGGTTCTTATGGTTTTGGTGGTGAATCGGAAGCAGATAGATATTCTCATCTGAAAAATACGGTTGAAGAAGCAATGAAAAAATTGTTCAATCCCGAGTTTCTCAATCGCTTGGATGAAACTATTGTCTTTAGGAATTTAGATAGAGAAGATATACTTCAAATTATTGACATTGAGTTGAAGGACTTGTACAAAAATATGCACGACAATAAAATGGAATTGAACCTTGATCAATCGGCCAAAAACTTTTTGGTTGATAAGGGTTTTGATCAGAAATATGGTGCAAGACCATTAAAACGTGCAATTCAAAAATATGTTGAAGATCCACTTGCCGAAGAAATACTTAGGGGCTCATTTAAGGATGGCGCTAAAATAATTGCAAAGCATTTTGAGAATACTGATCACATTGTATTTATTGATGAGGAATCACAAATTGATATACCTGATAAAGAAAAGGAAAGTGCTGGTTCAGAAGAGAGTTAAAATCTCGAAATAATTCTTAAATTAGAAGCGTATTAATTTTTAATACGCTTTTTTATTTCTAACCAACGGAGTTGCCGTGTCATTACTTAGCGAAAATGAAATTAGAAGTAAACTGAATAAACTCATTGGATGGATTTATTCCGAGGAACAAATTATCAAAGAATTCCAACTTAAAGATTTTAGAGAAGCCCTTGCATTCTTAAACAAAATTGGAGAAGCAGCGGAAGTAATGAATCATCATCCGGATATGCTGCTTTATAGTTGGAATAAAGTGAAAATCTCGATCTCCACACACAGCGAGGGTGGCGTTACAAATAAAGACTTCGAATTAGCGGCGAAGATAGAATCACTTCGCTAAAAATTTATAAATTTGACAAAGGATTTTATGAGCTTATCTGAACAAGAACTTTTAAACATTTTCCGCAAAACCGAAGCACTGCTTGAAGGGCATTTTCGGCTGACATCCGGAAGACACAGCAACCAGTATTTCCAATGTGCGAAAGTTTTGCAATACGCTGACTACAATATTCAAATCTGTGAGAAGATTGTAGAGCACTTCAAGAATTTTGAGATTGAAACTGTAATCGCTCCTGCACTTGGTGGAATTATTGTTGGGCAGGAGGTTGCCCGTCAGCTGAACAAGAGATTTATTTTTGCTGAAAGAGAACAGTCTGCATTAACATTACGAAGAGGATTCTCGTTAAAAGAAAATGAGAAGGTTTTGGTTTGTGAAGATGTTGTGACTACCGGTGGATCTGTTTTTGAAGTTATGGAAATTGTGAAATCATTTGGAGCCAAAGTTGTAGGAGTTGGGTATATTGTTGATCGAAGTAATGACAAAGTAAATTTTGGTTACTCGCAATTCAGTGCCCT
This sequence comes from uncultured Ignavibacteriaceae bacterium, assembly GCA_964391015.1. Lineage (GTDB taxonomy): Bacteria > Bacteroidota > Ignavibacteria > Ignavibacteriales > Ignavibacteriaceae > XYD12-FULL-36-8. The sequence goes on along the minus strand of CAYMKU010000001.1, from coordinate 25,986 downwards.
GAAAGTGAATGCGGTTTCATTTACGCCGGAAGAGTGTGATCTTTGCAAACAAGGAATTCCTTTGGTTAAACCAGGCAGCAGAAAAGTCACTTAAAAACCATTTAATAAAATTGAAATTGTTTATGAAAATATTTTTTTGGTTCTTAGCTTTTACATCACTGTTTCCCCAAACAAAGTTCGGAGATTTTTTCTCAGATAAGTCACTCCGCATAGATTATTTTCATACTGGTAATTTTGAAAATGAATATTATTCTATAGACGAACTAATTGAAGAACCATTTTGGGGCGGTTCAAAAGTTTATCTTGTAGATAAATTTAATTACGGCAAATACAAAGCTGTTGTTTATGACTCTGTTTCAAATGAAATAATTTACTCCAGAACCTATTCCACTCTTTTTGGCGAATGGCAAACAACTCAAGAAGCAAAAACTACATACAGAACTTTTAACGAAACAGTTGTCGTTCCCTATCCCCGAAATAAAGTTAGAGTTGAATTCTTCAGCAGGAATAGAAATAATCAGTTCATTAAAAAATTTGAGTATGCGATCGATCCTAAAGATTATTTTATAAAAAAGGAAAGAACGCAGGAGTTTAATTCATTTCAAATTTTCAATTCCGGTGAATCTTCAAATAAGGTTGACATAGTTTTGATTCCTGATGGATATACACAAGGTGAATTGGATAAATTTAAAGGAGATTGTAAAAAATTTGTTGATTACTTTTTCAAATATTCGCCATATAATGAGAATAAAGGCAAGTTTAATTTTTGGGGAATCGAAGCTGTTTCAGATGAATCGGGAACCGATTTTCCTACAAAAGGAATTTGGACTAAAACAAAATTCAACACCAACTTTGCAACTTTTGGAACAGAACGTTACTTAATGACTACAGATAATAAAGCAGTTAGAAACGCAGCTTCAAACGTTCCTTACGATCAGATTTATATTTTGGTTAATACAAAAGAATATGGCGGTGGATCAATCTACAATTATTTTTCTGTTTGTATGAGTGATAATCGTTATGAAGAACAGGTTTTTGTACATGAATTTGGGCATGGCTTTGCGTCTCTTGCCGATGAATATGTTACTGATGATGTGTCCTATCAAAATTTTTATAATCTCGAAGTTGAACCAGTAGATCCGAACCTTACCACCCTTGTTGATTTTGATTCAAAATGGAAAAACTTAGTTGATGATGGAATTCCAATTCCAACACCAGAAACTAAAGATTACAAAAATAAAGTTGGTGCGTTTGAGGGCGGCGGTTATGTTCAAAAAGGAATTTATCGTCCAATGTATAATTGTATTATGAGAGCGTTGAATGCAGAAATATTCTGTCCTGTATGTAAGAAAGCAATTCAAGATATGATTGAATTTTATAGCGAATAGGATTTTTGGGATAATTCTTTTCAGTCATGCTGAATTTATTTCAGCATCTATTTTTTAAAATACTAGATTCCGAAATAAATTCGGAATGACAAGTTTGTAAATCAACATTTTAATAATTATGGATCAAAAAAAATTATACAAGACAGTTGAAACAATTGCTTCACAATCTTTCGATTCTGAGAAAGATATGCTGACAGCTGTGTTAAAAGAGATTGTCGGTCAAAAAGAAACCAACATAACAGGCGGAAGAATTTGGCAGCTTAACACTCAAAAAGCTGCATACAAACTTTTAATTCAAACCGGCAATGTTGATAAAATATCATCGGGTTTTGTTTTACTGTTGAAAGATTATCCGGTTTTCGATTTGATTGCTAAAGAAAGAACAATTTTAAGTCGTGAGACAAATGTAATCTTAAGAAAAAAAGGTATTTTCAAATATTCTGCTACAGGAGTTGGTGAAAAACTTAGAGTTAATGATAAAGTTTATTACGAATATCTTTTAGCTCTTAACAGCGATGAAATTGACGAAGAGCTTCGTTATACTTTGAATATTCTTGCCACAGCGCTCACCTCACAAATTAAGCAGAGGAAATATTCTATCCGTGCTAAAAATCTTAGGGCTGATCTTGATAAAGCGCGCGAGCTTCAGAAAAGTATTTTGCCGGAACATGAATATAGATTTCATAACTACGAGCTTTTTGGAATTACAAGTCCTGCAGAAATAGTTGGCGGTGATTTTTTCGATTATCTTGAAGTCGGAGATGATAGTCAGCGATTGGGTATTGTTGTTGGTGATGCTGCGAGCAAAGGAGTTAGTGCCGCTGCTGAAGCAATGTATATCTCAGGTGCAATTAGAATGGCAAGCAGTTTCGAAATAAAAATATCTCCCTTGATGAAACGCGTTAATCAGCTTGTGAACAAAATCTTCACCGATGATAAATTTGCATCTTTATTTTATGGGGAGCTTTCTGCCGATAAAGGCGGACTTTTCCTCTATGCAAATGCCGGACACAATCCGCCCTTCTTCATCAGAGGTAATTCGAATGATGTATTAAGATTAAACCCGACAGGCCCGGTTATAGGTCCAACCCCTCACGCAAAATACAGCATTGAAAACATAAATTTTCTGAAGGATGATCTTCTTGTCATTTATTCGGATGGAGTGATTGATTCTACCGATCAGGAATTTAATTATTACGGAGAAGATCGGTTTATGAATAAATTAAAATCATTGAAGCAAAAATCTGTTAAAGAAATTGCATATTCAGTTTTGGAGGATGTCATTAAGTTCAGCAAAAAGGGGAAGTACAACGATGATAAATCGCTTGTGATTATTAAGCGAATTAAGTAGACAGACTTAATGTCAAAGGTAAAAATTCTAAATTCATTTTTTTGCGTTTTAAGATAATAATAAATTATTGCCATTCAATTGGGCACAATATTTTATGACCATCCGATAGAATTATTTCCCTATCGAAAAGAGAGGATGATAAGTGTTTTTCTTTAATTTTTTTACTTGAATTACATACTGATTTCAATTCCTCTGCAGAGTTACCAAAAGGAATGATTACGACTACTTCTTTCTGTGGAAATAGGGACTTTACTTCTTCTACAGCAGGCACTAAATCGCTATCCGCTGTTAATAAATAAGCAATATCAAACTCATCAAAATATGCCAATTTTAATAGCTTGATTGCAATGTTAACATCTGTTCTTTTTTCTTCGTGTGTCTTAAATTCTTCTTTACAAGTTGCTCGACATCTTTTAGTTACCATCTTAAATTTTCCCATCACTTTTTTTACATCTGTGGACTCCAACGCTTGAATCAAAATACTATGTCTATTTGCCTTGTCCTGATTCCACGTACAAGTAGCTGAGAAATAATAAATATCTTTAAGATCATCGTGGGGTTGTATGAACAATCTGCACAATTTCGAAAGGTTTAACCATTTATACTTTAGTAACCTTTGACCGAAATCGGGATTCGTTAGAGAATGATATAAATTGAATCCATCTATTAGAAATATTGCCTTTTTTTGTTTTGGTGGGTTTAGCATGGGATGCCCTCGAAAATAAAAATCCCCAACCCACGAGGAGTTGGGGGGCAAAAAGATAATAAAATCTTTAAGCGGGAATATGTAATAATAATAAAGTCCTGTTTAATAGTCAAGATAATTATTTGTTTCATAGTAATCCTTTTCATTTATACGCCCTTCCTTTGTTTACTTACGCCTATAAATTTTTCCAAGTCTCAAGATGATGCTTCTAATGGGGTCACTCTTAGTGTCTATGAATACACATAAAGTTGAAGCAACAAAAATATAATCAAACATCACATTGTAAATTATATAATTTCTTACCAAAAGTAATATCCCAAGCAAAATCCATTTTTATTTACTAAGTTTTAGTAAACAATTCTTAGGTTATTCTAATGTTAGAATCAATTAATCCTGCAAATGAAGAAATCATTAAGCAATATGAGGAAATGAATGAGAACAATGTTTCTGAAATTTTAAATCAGATAAACTCAACATACAATGAATGGAAGTTTACTGCTTTTAATCATCGCTCTATGCTTATGAAGAACGCTGGACAGATTCTTCGTGAAAGAAAAGATGAATTTGCAAGGTTAATGACATTAGAAATGGGCAAACCAATTCTGCAATCTAAAGCTGAAGTTGAAAAATGTGCCTGGGTTTGTGATTATTATGCTGAGAATGCTGAAAAGTTTTTGGCAAATGAGTTAGTAAAAACAGATTTTTCTAAAAGTTACATTTCTTATCAACCGATTGGTGTTATACTAGCTATTATGCCTTGGAACTTCCCATTTTGGCAAGTCTTTCGGTTTGCCGTGCCAACTTTGATGGCTGGAAATGCTGGTGTTCTAAAACACTCATCGAATGTTACGGGATGTGCTCTTGCAATCGAAAAAATTTTTATGGATGCTGGATTTCCTGAAAACTTATTTAGAACTCTTGTAATCTCTTCAAAAAAAGTTGAAGGTGTAATTCGAAATAAAAATATTCAAGCTGTAACTTTAACGGGAAGCACGCCCGCTGGAAAATCGGTTGCCTCCATAGCTGGAAGTGAAGTCAAAAAAACTTTGCTGGAATTAGGAGGAAGCGATCCATACATCATTTTGAAAGATGCTGACTTAGAATCCGCCGCAGAAATTTGTGTTAATGCGCGGCTAATAAATGGCGGGCAAAGCTGCATCGCTGCGAAGCGATTTATTATTGTTGAAGAAATCTATAATAAGTTTGAAGAATTATTCGTTCAAAAAATGAAATCTAAAAAAATGGGTGATCAGTTTGATGAATCAAACCACTTGGGTCCGCAAGCAAGAATTGATCTACGAGATGAATTACATGGACAAGTTGAATTGAGTATTCAGAAAGGAGCGAAACTTTTACTCGGAGGGAAAATTCCTAACACGAAAGGGGCATACTATCCTCCTACTGTGCTTTCAAATGTTTTTCCCGGAATGCCGGCTTACGACGATGAAATATTTGGACCAGTGGCATCTTTAATAAAAGTTAAAGATGAAGAAGAAGCTATCAAAGCTGCAAATGGAACTAGTTTTGGATTAGGAGCTGCCGTCTTTACAAAAGATGTTGAACGAGGTGAACGAATTGCAGAAAAAGAATTAATTTCAGGTTCGTGTTTTGTGAATGATTCTGTTCGCTCGGATTCACGGCTGCCTTTTGGCGGTGTAAAAGAATCAGGTTACGGAAGAGAGCTTTCTCTTTTTGGTATAAGAGAGTTTGTAAACATTAAAACTGTTTGTGTTAAATAATTTTTCTATTCAAACTTGAACAACTACAAACTGCTTATTCAATATGACGGGACTGATTATGCCGGTTGGCAATGTCAGGAAAATGCTATTACAATTCAACAAAAAATTGTGGAAGCAATAAGAACATTAACTAATGAAGACGCAAATTTAATTGGTTCCGGCAGAACTGATGCCGGTGTTCATGCTCTTAGTCAAGTTGCAAATTTTGAAACTGAACAAGAGCTTGATTTGTTCAAGTTTAAATATTCATTGAATTCAATCCTTCCAAGAGATATTTCAGTCATAGATATTCAAAAAGCTAATGATGAATTTCACTCAAGGTTTGATGCAAAGAAAAGAACATATTTATATCTTATTACGAAAAATAAATCACCTTTCTATGACAAGTATGCTTATTTCTATCATGGTGTTTTAAATTGTGATAAACTCAATTCCATCTCGCAAGCTTTTTTAGGTGAACATGACTTCACATCATTCTGTAAAAAGAATTCTGAAACAGAAAATAAAATTTGTGAAATCTACTCTGTGCGTTGGAAAGAAACTCGAGGAATGATATTTTTTCTTGTAGAAGCCGATAGATTTTTGCACGGCATGGTTAGAACGATTGTCGGAACAGTGATCAATGCAGTTAAAAACAATTATGATGAAGACTACGTTAAGAACATCTTTGAATCGAGAGACCGGGAATCTGCCGGAGAAAGTGTTCTAGCTAAAGGATTATTTTTGTACAAAGTGAAATATTAATTGATATGATAAAATTATCTTTCAAATCTGTTTTGATTACAGGAGGTTCACGGGGTATTGGCGCAGCTTGCGTTAAATTTTTTGCAGAAGCTGGTGCTACGGTACATTTCACTTACAAATCCAATGTTGATGCTGCTAATAGACTTGCACAGCGATTAGATAAAAAACGAAAAATCTTTTTTTACAAGATGGATTTTACTGACGAAGTGAATCTTGAAAGAAGAATTATCGAGCTTGTCAGTAAAATTCAAAAGATTGATATTCTGGTGAACAATGCCGGTATTTGGGAATATGGTGAAGCAGATAAAATGACTTTGCGCGAATGGGACAAAACTATGCAATCGAATCTTACCAGCATGTTTTTGATGACCAAACATGCAATCCCTTTGATGAAGAAAAATAAATTTGGAAGGATAATTAATATTTCATCAACTGCTGGGCAAAGGGGAGAAGCATTTCATTCCCATTACGCAGCATCTAAAGGAGCAATGATATCCTACACAAAATCACTTGCTGCAGAATTGGGACAATTCAATATAAATGTAAATTGTGTTGCGCCTGGCTGGGTTGATACTGATATGTGCAAAGATGTTTTTAACGATAAAAAGTATAAAGAGAAAATTAGACTTGGTATTCCAGTTCAAAGAATAGCTTCTGCTGAGGATATTTCTGGTTCAGTTATATTTCTTGCTTCGGATTTAGCACGTCATATTAACGGCGAAATATTGAATGTTAATGGTGGTTCTGTATTGTGCGGGTAATTAAATTATACATAATATTTTGTCACTCTAAAGTAAATTATTTTACTATTTGTAAAACAAAAGAGTATTATAATCTGATTTCGGAGGTTTAAATGGAGTTTCTTTCGGTATTTCACCCCAAAGTAGTTCACTTTCCAATTGCTTTTCTTCTCGGATATTTTTTGTTTGAATTATTAGGAATTGTTTTTAAGAAAGATTTTCTTTCAAAAGCCGCACACTTGCTTTTGTTCCTGGGTGTGCTTGGTGCGTTAGCTGCTGTAATGACAGGAAGGCAAGCCGAAGAAGCATTTGAATATTGGAATAAACAAAGCAGTGGTTTGCTGGAAGAGCATGAAATGTATGCAAACCTTACTCTGTGGTATTTTGCAGTACTGCTTGTATTACGAACATTTGTGTCCTTCAAAAAAAATTTTGTAGGCGTGGTTCGCTATGTAATTTTAACCTTAGCAATGGTTGGAGTGTATTTTGTTTTTCAAACAGGTGAGCATGGCGGTAAAATGGTTTATGAACATGGGGTTGGAACTCAATATAAGATTAAGCAGATGGAATCTGAGTAGAGCAGCTTGGAATATAAAATTGGTTCTGTTCGATTATTACTTGCAATTGTTATTGTTAACGCAATTGGGTTTGCATTAAAATATTTTGAGCTTGATACGTTTATAATTTTACTTGGTTTTCGATTCCACCTGAGTGCTGTGCTGCCTTTACTTGTTGTGATTAAAAGGGAACATTTATCACTAATTAAAGATTCGTTTCTTCATCCTCATTTTGTGCACATTGGGAGGGTGATACTGATTTTTATATTCACAACTCTATTATTCTTAGCTGCATTGTTTTTTACAAATGAAATTGAAGTTGGTGATCCGGAATATTTTTATGAGTTCGGTCTTTCTTCGGTTGCTGATTACCCAGTATATCTTCTTTGGAATTCAATCCAACTGATTATGCTTTATTTATTTTTATCGATAATCAAGGAAAATTTCAAGGGTAATTTTTTTCTTTTACTTATCATACCTATAGTACTCTTCCTTTATGAATTTATACCCGTGAAAAAAATAATTTTAGACTATGAAAGTATTGCAGCATTTTTTCTGATTTGTTTAATTGTTGCTGTCATAATTAAGTTTTTCAATAACGTATATCTATTTGTTACTTTAATTTTTTCGATAATTTGGTTTAGCATTTTAGCGTTTGGTTCTATGTCATATTCACTCATAAATCTTCTTTTCGCAGCTAACTATAATTCTTGGGAAGGATTTTTTACGGTTGATAAAAGTATTTCTTACTTTATAATTTCATCCAATTATTTATTAATCCTGCTCAGCTTGTTCATAATCCTATTAGTCAATAAAAGAAAACCTTCCTGATAGATTAATAAATCTGAATTTTTGTTATTTTGATGCGTGAAAAAATTTATCGCATGAACAAAATACTCATCTCAATCTTTTTAATAATATCAATCTTTAGCTCATCATACAGTGCTGACAAAGCCAAAGGATTTTTTATTTCCTTCGGCGTTGGACCACGGTTACCAATCAGCAAGTTTGCAGGAACAACCGATTTAGGTTATGGTTTAAATTTGGAAATTTCATATACGGATAATAAGCTCATTCCAATTTTCTTATTTGCAAAAGTAGGATTTGAACAGTATCCTGGTTCACAGGGATTTTATGAGTCAACTGATTATTCCAGTTTCTCGACAACTGCAATTCCAATTAATGCCGGAGTTAGATATTATTTCTCGCCATTATTGGAAAGTGCATTTCTTCTAATCCCGTTAGTTGAAGCATCAGCATCTTTTTCATATTTAAAGGAACTTCATCAATTTAAATTAACTTCAGGAAAAAATAATTTTTATAAAGAGAATTATAAATTTGGATTTAGTGCAGGAGCAGGCGTGTCAATGTTCTTGATGGAGTTATTGGCTTCTTACAATTATTTTGAGAACAACCAATTCATTTCAGCGGATTTGAAAATTAGACTACCACTATTTGTAATATTTTAAGAAAGTGAAAAATGAGTTATCAAAATCTGATCGTAGAGAAAAAAGAAAATGTAGCAGTCGTAAAAGTTAATCGCCCCGATAAGCTGAATGCACTGAATGAGCTAACATTGGATGAACTTAAAGAAGTTTTTGTGATGCTTAGAAATGATGATTCGGTCAGTGTTATAATTTTAACAGGAAGCGGTGAAAAAGCATTTGTTGCTGGTGCAGATATTTCCGAAATAAATCAGCTTGATATGATCTCGGCTAAAACATTTTCCGAAAAAGGTCAGGAGATATTTTTCTCAATCGAAAACATGAACAAGCCTGTTATTGCTGCCGTTAATGGCTTTGCACTCGGAGGTGGATGTGAATTGGCTCTATCATGTCATATTAGGTTAGCATCTGAAAATGCAAAGTTTGGTCAACCGGAAGTAAACCTAGGGATAATTCCTGGCTACGGAGGAACTCAGAGATTAACAAGATTAATAAATTCCGGACGATCTGCTGAAATAATTCTCACTGGAGATTTAATAGATGCTAACGAAGCATTTCGTATTGGACTTGTTAACCACGTGTATCCTCAAGCTGAGTTATTAAATAAAGCAATTGAAATGGCCCATAAAATTGCGACTAAGGGACAGCATGCGGTAAGAATGGCATTAAAGGCAATCAATGCGGTTGACCAAGTCTCCGATACTGAAGGACAAAAATATGAAGCAAGCTTGTTTGCAATTTGCTGTGGAACAGAAGACTTTAAAGAGGGAACTAATGCCTTTCTAGAAAAACGTAAACCTATTTTTAAGCACAAATAATTTTTTGCTCTATCTTCAAAATGAATATTAAGCTCAATCTTAGAAAATTATTAATCATACTCTTCTCAGTTTCGGTGATTCTGCTTATAGTACATTTAGCTCTCTCATTCTTTTATTCTGGGAAAAATGCACATAGTAAATCTGAACTAAGCAGCAATGAAATTGATAAGAAATTTAAGGAGTCACTTTACAGCTTTGCAATAAAAGAGGAATGGATAAAAGCTGTAAATGATAAAACAAATATTTTGACGTATAAAATTATCATTCCATCTGATTTGCCTATTGCACAAATCTTAGGCGAGTTAACCAAACAATTTGAGGATTATGATCTATCCATTGCTGCAGAAGAAAAAAAAATTAATGGAATAACATTATCGCAAATCTTATCTGCTAATGATATTAAGCTAAAAGCTGAATTCCGATATGATAAAGAAATTCAGCGAAAAGAGAATAGGGCATCATTATTTATTTACGGACGAGAAAATAGAGAAGCTGATTACGATTCTCTGATGCTTAACACAACGCGGGATATGTCGGCTTTGCTTCTGCCATCGAAGTCCAATTCCATCTATTCAAATTGGTTGTGGGAAAATGGATTTGATTATGCCGTCATGCTGAATAACGACATCGTTGATTTGGAGTTCAGATTAAAAGACGATTTTTCCGAGAAAAGATTGAAGCTAATTGCACAAAATCTTGTAGTAGCTTTTCCACATGCTTTATTTTATGTGATTGATAAAAATTCTAACATTTATGAATCAAAAAATTATTCAATCTTAAAAAAAGAATTCGATAAAAGGAAAATTTGTTTTTTCACAGCTGGTTCATTAAAATTTATTGATAACAACCAAGCAAATTTGGAGGAGCGATTTAGTTCAATTGTTAGGAATGCAAAAGCAGATGAGATAACCAGGGTTGCTCTCTCATTAGATTCGTACAAGTCTCTGACTAATGAATTAATGAAGTTGACTCGAATCGGGTATAAGTTTGTAAAGCAATCTGAACAGATAAGCGAGTTCAAAAAATGAATCCTAGCTGATTATCTCTCCCTTTGAATTGATTATTTGAACTTTTCCAATTTCAGATGCTGTAAATAAATCCATTAATTTCTTTTCATCGCCTACAAGCACAATTGATAATTCCTTCAACTTAATATTTTCAACCGCAGCGCGGTTTACTTCCTCTTCCGATACATTTTTTATTTTATCAATGTAGGTGTTAAAATAATCGTACGGCAAATTATGAATTGCGAGTGAGGATAAGTTTGAAGCTATCTGCCAATCAGATTCAAACTGCGAGGGGAATTTTCTTATGACCGAGGATCTTGTAAAGTCAAGCTCTTGTTTTGTTGCACCTTGCTTTATTTTTTCCAATTCAAATAAAATTTCTTTGACTGTAGCGTAAGTGTTTTCTGTTGAGACTGAAGTTGATACACAAAACTCTCCGGAATTTTTATAATAGGAAAAGCTGGATGTAGCTCCATAAGTAAATCCCTTCCGTTCTCTAAGATTTAAATTTATTCTGCTTGTGAACTGCCCACCCAAAATCATATTCATCAAAAATTTGGGGTAATAATCGGATGAATTTCGCTTTGATGATTGATGACCAACTCTAATTTCAGTTTGAACAGCGCCTTCTTTATTCAAAACCGAAATCATTTTTTTATTCTTCAATTGTTCAAACTTCGGAGCGAACATTTTGGATTTATTCTTCCAGTCATTTAAATACTTTTCTAAAAGGTCAATAAGTTTTTCCTTAGAAAGATTTCCGACAACAATCAAACATGATTTTTCTGGCGTGAAATTGTTGTTGTAATAATTCCTAATCTCATTAATATTTATTTCATTAATACTATTTTCATAACCAAGTATTGGAACTGAGTAAGAATTATTTCCCCCATATATCAAATGAGCAAATGCTTGATCTGCCAATTCTTCAGGTTCATCTTTTTGCTGCAATAACTTTACTTCGACTTTTCTTTTTTCGCGATGAAAATCTGGATCATTAAATTGTGGTCTCAGAATGATTGTGCTGAGTAACTCAAGTGTTCGGTCGAAATGCTCGGAAAGCGATTGTATTGAAAGCACAACATTATCATGGTTGCAGCTTGAATTAAAGCTGCTTCCCAAGACTTCAAATTCCTCACTGAGTTCCAAAGAATTGTAATCGCCTGCACCTTCATCAATCACCATTGAAAATAAATTTGCAAGACCGCTTTTTCCTATGGGATCGAAAATACTGCCGCAATAAGTTATTAAATTCATCCTGATAATTGGGAGAAAATCTCTCTGAACGAACAAAATATTTAATCCATTCGAAAGTAAAAATGATTGTATTTCAGGAAGTGTAAATTTTATTTCTTCAGTTGACTGTGGGATTTTAGAACGGTCAAAGTTCATTATAAACCTTTTTGAAGGGGTACAACAGTAAGTTCAATGTGTGGTTTTGAAAAGTAATCATTTGCAGTTCTCTTCACGGCTTCCTGGTCAATTTTCTCATATCTATTTAAATCTTTTAGGAAAGAGTTCGGTTCATTAAGAAAATAATTGTAACTGTTAAGATGGTCAGCGAGATTATCAATCTGTTGAAGTGAATTAATAAAGCTTGTTTTAATTCCATTTTTAGATTTTTGTAATTCGCGTTTGCTAACATTTTCAGTTTGAATTTCGTGAAGTGCATTAAAAATTTCGTTTTTTATTTCGATAATATTTTTCCCCGGTTTTGCTGTTGCAACAATCATTAATATTCCACTTAACCTACCGGAAATTTGCATTACAGAAACATCTTGGGCTATCTCTTTTTCGAAAACCAAGCTCTTGTATAAGCGGGAATTTTTTGAACCGCTTAATATATCAGCAAGTGTATCGAGTACAGCATCATCTTCAGCATAAGCTTTGTCAGAATGCCAGGCAAGATAAATTCTCTCAAGCTGAACATTGTCTTCATATTTTACTTGAATCGTTTTCTCCAACTTAGGGATGTCGTATTCTATTTTGGAGATAAAACCGTCCGAAGGAATTTCGCTAAAATATTTTTCGATCAATTCCCTACAATGAGTTGAGTCAAAATCTCCGGCTACAACTAAGCATGCATTTGATGGCGAGTAATAATTTTTGAAGAAATTCGAAACGTCGTCTAAGGAATAGTTTTTTATATCTTCTAAATATCCGATTGTTGGCCAACTGTAGGGATGATCTTCAGGATATAGTGCAGCAAGAATTTTTTCCCATGCTAATCCATATGGTTGATTCTCGTATCGCTCAAGTCTTTCATTGGCAACCACTCCTTTTTGATTGTCCAGTTTTTCTATGGTCAGAGCAGGGAGTAAGAAACCCATTCTATCAGATTCGAGCCAAAGCGCAAGCTCTAATGAGTTAGAAGGAACTTTTTCGTAGTAATTTGTTCTATCGAAAGTAGTCGAGCCGTTCAGTGTTCCACCCGCTTCTTGAATGTGTCGAAAGTGCATTTCCTTTGCTGCATTTTTAGAACCTTGAAACATCATGTGCTCGAACAGATGAGCAAGACCTGTTTTACCTTTCTTTTCGTAAGATGAACCTACTTTGTACCAAATGTTTACTGCAACTAAGGGGAGCTTTTTGTTTTGATGCAGAATTACTTCAAGCCCATTCTGTAATTTATATTTTTCATATTCGATATTAAGGATATTCATCTTATATGAGGTAAAAATCAATAAAGAAGTTTCAATACTCTATCAAGACGAACAGAACCTAATAATCTAAACAGATCACTAAAAGGAATTTCTCTATCCCAGGAGAAAAGAGTTATGAAAGCTTCACCAACTACCATATCTCTTGATACAAATCCCCAGAAACGGCTGTCTAAGCTGTCATCACGGTTATCTCCCATCATAAAATAATAATCTTTTTTAAATGTATATGAAGTAACCGGGATACCTTCGATTGTTACGACATTTCCTCTAATATCTACCACTCGTTTTCCATATTCTCGATCAATTATAGTTCTCCATTGCTCAACGTTTTCGATGTTTAGTTTAAGCGTATAACCTTTCTTTGGAATTATTAGAGGTCCGTAGTTGTCTTCATTCCAGGGCATCCCTTTTGGGAAAATTCGAGGTTCAATATATTCTTTTGGTCTTACATACGGATTTAAATATTTAATATGAGAAGGAATCCAAAACTCTTTTGAGTTTACAAAAATTACTTTGTCAATAATTTGAATTGTATCACCAGGCATTCCAATGCAGCGTTTGACATAATTAACACCAAGCTCGTTTGCTCTTAACTGATCTCTATCGCCTGGGTATTCAAAAACAACTATATCTTTTGCTTTTGGTTCTTTTAGCGCTGGCAGCTGAAAATAAGGCAGCTGAATTTCGGTAAATGGGATATATCTTGGTGATGAAGCACCGTAGATAAATTTGTTTACTAGAACAAAATCGCCGACAAGGATTGTGTCCTCCATTGAACCGGTTGGGATCCTGGTGTTTTGAATAATGAATGTGATAATAACCAGTGCCGCAAGTGCCGCAAAGAACAGAGATTCAAAAAACTCCTTAACTTTTTCCGGGAAAGTTTTTTTTCTCTTTAGTTCTTCTTCAGTTTTTATTCCTAAGAATTTTTTAAGTCCACTTTTAAATGACAATTTATAGCTCCATTATTTTTATGTTATATTTTCTTTTAATTGATTTAATTTCGTACTCAATATTTCATTTACTGCTTTTGGATTTGCTTTGCCCTGTGTTTTTTTCATCACCTGACCGATAAAAAAACCGAACACTTTTTCTTTTCCATCGAAGTATTGTCTCAGCTCCGAAGTGTTTTGTGAAATAATTTCATCAACGATTTTCTGTAATGTCGAGTTGTCAGTTATTTGGAAAAGATTTTTTTCTTTTATTATTTCAAGAGGTTCTTTCTTTTCTTCAACCATGATTGGGAAAATATCTTTTGCAATTTTACCACTAATCGTTCCATCATTAATTAAATTTATCATCAAACCCAAGTTATTTGGCGAAACTGAAAAATTTCCAATCTCAATCTTTTTTTCGTTTAAGATTTTTAATACATCACCCATTATCCAGTTGCTTGCCGATTTAAAATCATCAGTATTTTCTAAAACAGATTCATAATAATCTGCTATTTGTTTTGACTGAGTTAGAACACTTGCGTCATAATCTGGTAGTTTATACTTTTTAATAAATCTTTCCTTCTTTCTATCAGGTAATTCGGGAAGCAATTCAGAAATTTCCTTTTTCCAATCTGAACTAATTGTAATTGGGAATAAATCTGGCTCTGGAAAATAACGATAATCTTGTGCTTCTTCTTTAGTTCGCATTGGAATTACTTCGTTCGAATCCGCATTCCACAGTAAAGTTTGCTGAACTATGCTTTCACCATCTTCAGCCAAATTAATTTGTCTCTCAATTTCAATGTTGATTGCTTTCTCAACATTCTTGAAAGAATTCATATTCTTTACTTCTGTTTTTGTTCCCAGTTCCTTCGAATCTTTAGGACGAATAGAAATATTTGCATCGCATCGAAAAGAACCCTCTTCCATATTACCATCACAAATTTCGAGATACCTAACAAGTTGGTGAATTTTTGCAAGATATGCTGACGCCTGTTCTCCTGAGCTTAAATCCGGTTCGCTTACAATCTCAATTAACGGAATACCACAACGATTTAAATCAATACAGGTTTCATTACCACGATCATGAATAGATTTACCAGCATCTTCTTCCATGTGAATTCGTTTGATCCTTATTCGCTTGTTTGCTCCATCCTTCAAATTGATATTAACAAATCCATATTCACAAATTGGTTCTTCGTATTGTGATATTTGATAACCTTTCGGTAAATCAGGATAAAAATAATTTTTTCGTGCGAAGACAGACTGTTCATTTATTATGCAGTTCGTAGCCAATCCCATTAAAACAGTATGCTCGATTACCTTTTTATTTAGTACAGGTAAAACACCTGGATGTCCTAAGCAAACTGGACAGATGTTAGTATTTGGAGCATTGCCAAATTTTGTTGAACATCCGCAAAATGCTTTTGATTCTGTTGATAACTGAGCATGTATCTCAAGTCCAATTACTGCTTCGTATTTGCTATTCATTTTCGAAGGTCAAATATATAAAAGTTGGGGTTTATGGAGAAAGTAAAATATGAGTATTGAGTCAAGTGATCATTCTGCTATTGAAAAGACTTAATTTCAACATTTGTAAGTTTTACACCATTTCCAAACCTATAAAGCATTCATTAAATTTGCATAAACTAATTAGAAAGAATAAATATGAATTATCTCAAAATAATAGTTTTGGCATTTTGTCTCTCCATAACAAGTATCTTCAGTCAAAAGAATTTATCCTTAGATGATAAGCTTCCTATTGATTCAAGTATTTCTATTGGAAAATTGGGGAATGGATTAACTTATTATTTACGTTACAATAAAAAGCCTGAAAAACGTGTTTTCCTTCGTTTGGTTTTAAATGCAGGGTCAATTCTTGAAGACGATAACCAACGAGGATTAGCGCACTTTGTTGAGCATATGGCATTCAACGGCACAAAAAACTTTGCCAAGAATGAAATTATTAATTATTTAGAATCAATTGGAATGAGATTCGGTGCAGATGTAAATGCTTACACAAGTTTTGATGAGACAGTTTATATGATTGAAGTTCCATCTGATAGTTTAGAAATGGTAACTAAAGGAATTCAAATTTTAAGAGAGTGGGCTACGAATGTCAGTTTTGATTCTACTGAAATTGAGAAGGAAAGGGGAGTTATAATCGAAGAGTGGCGACTTGGCAGAGGAGCAAATGCGAGAATTTTTGATAAGCAAGCGCCAGTGATATTCAAGAATTCGAGATATGCAGAGCGGTTAACAATCGGTGAAAAATCAACTATCGAATCATTTAAGCACGAGACGCTCAAGAAATATTACAAAGATTGGTATCGTCCCGATTTAATGGCAGTGGTTGCGGTTGGCGATATTGATAAAAATTGGCTGGAAGAAAAAGTTAAAAGTATCTTTTCTGAAATACCAAAATCCAACAATCCAAAAGAGCGAATTATATACCCAATTCCAGACCATAATGAAGTTTTATTTTCAATAAACTCTGATGCAGAATTACCTCAAACTTCAATTAGTCTATATTATAAATTTCCTGTTTCAAAAACTGAAACTACAGAAGATTACAGACAAACTCTAATAGAAAACTTGTACAATGGAATGCTTAACAACAGACTTTCAGAATTGACTCAGAAACCCGAACCGCCATTTCTTTATGCTTATTCAGGCAAAGGTAACTTTATACGAAGTAAAAACTTTTATGTGCTTGCGGCAGTTCCCAAAGAAGATTCAATATTAATAGCTTTGAATTCTTTACTGACTGAAGCGGAAAGAGTTCGCCAAACAGGATTTACTTTGGCTGAACTTAATAGACAAAAATCAGAAATGTTGAGAGGAATGGAAAAAAGGTTCAGTGAGCGTGAAAGCACCAATTCCAATGTGTTTGTTAATCAATATACATCGCATTTTCTTAATGCAAATCCAATTGCCGGTATATCGTTCGAATATGACCTTTCAAAATTATTGATGCCTGAAATTTCACTTACAGAAATAAATCAGTTGTCAAGCTCTTTAATTTCCGATAGAAATTATGTTGTGCTTGTATCAGCACCGGAAAAAGAAAACATAAAGCTTCCGAATGAAAATGATTTGAAAAAGACAATTGCTGATGTTAAAAAAAGTCAGATCACCGCTTACAAAGATGAGTTAAATGATTCTCCCCTTATTGATTCAAAGCTAAACTCTGCAGATATTGTTGATGAAAATAAAATCGAAGAGTTAGGAATAACAGAACTTAAATTGGCAAATGGCGTCAGAGTAATTCTTAAGCCAACGGACTTTAAGAAAGATGAAATTTTATTTAGGGCATTTAGTGAGGGGGGAAGTTCATTGGTTGAGAATACGGATTATATTCCTGCCTCAACTGCTGTATCTATTGTTACACAAAGCGGTGTCGGCAAGATGAATCTTATTGAACTGCAAAAATATTTGAAAGGTAAAATTGTAAATGTTTCTCCTTTTATCGGTGAATTAGCTGAAGGATTAAGCGGTTCTGTTTCTACAAAAGATATTGAAACAATGTTTCAGTTAATCTATCTGAATTTTGTTTCGCCGCGGCTTGACAGTAATGCTTTTCTTTCATACAAAACCAAGTTGGAGAACTTTCTTAAAAATAAAGATAAAGATCCCGAATCTGCCTTTAAAGATACAGTTAATTCTATCATCACTCAGTATCACCCCAGAAGAATGCCATGGACCTTAGAAACTCTAAACAAACTAGATCCGGAAAGATCCTATAAAATTTATAAAGATCGTTTTGCAGATGCCTCAGACTTCACATTTATTTTTGTTGGTTCGTTTGATGTGGATTCGGTAAAACCATTTATTCAAAAATATCTTGGGAATTTGCCCTCGATCAATCGACATGAAAAATGGAGAGATGTAAGAATAATTCCTCCTACAGGAATTATACATAAAGAGGTTCGAAAGGGAATTGAAAATAAAAGCATTGTTAATTTAATATTTACTGGAAACCTTGATTGGACTCCGTGGGAAGTTCACAAATTTACTGCAATGGTAGATGCAATGAATATTAAGCTGAGAGAAGTAATTAGAGAAGAGATGAGCGGGACTTACGGCATCAGCGTAAATCAAATGCTTCAAAAGTATCCAGTTGAAAAATACATGGCATCAATATCATTCGGATGTGATCCGAATAGAATAGATGAACTGGTAAAAACTGTTTTTGATCAAATAGACAGCATGAAATCTTTTCCGTTGGATGAGTCATACCTTCTCAAAGTGAAAGAGACTCAACGCAGAGAATGGGAAGTAAATCTGAAGGAAAATAATTTCTGGGTAAATAGGTTATGGACATTCTACTTGTACAATTATGACCTTGATGATTTTTATGAGTATGCTGAAAGAATTGACCGATTAAATCCGGAAATCATTAAAGAGTGTGTTGAAAAATATTTTAATAAGGAAAATTATGTTGAGGTAGCTCTAAAGCCTGAACAGAAAAACTGATAATTTAGTATGAGGTTTTATCAAAAAATTTAATCGGAAAATATGTCCCGATTTCAAAAAGTAGGATTTTTTCTTGGATCCTTAATTTTCATCTTTGTCTTAGTTTTCCTAGACCTCGATTCGTCCACTCCCAACATTACTAAGATGACAGCTGTTGCATCTCTTATGGCTGTGTGGTGGATTACGGAAGCAATTCCTCTCGCTGCTACGTCCCTCTTACCAATAATATTATTTCCTATTCTTGGAATTCTTGATGGAGAAAAAACAGCAAGCGCATACATAAATCCGATTATCTTTTTGTTTCTTGGTGGATTCCTTTTAGCATTAGCGATGGAGAATTGGGGACTACATAAAAGAATTGCCTTGAAGATCATAACGCTTTTCGGGGGAAGTCTTAATTCAATCGTACTTGGATTTATGGCTGCAACGGCATTTATATCAATGTGGATTTCAAATACTGCTACTGCCATAATGATGTTGCCGATAGCATTAGCAATAATTGCAAAATTGGAAAATGAATTTGGAAAAGATGCCACGCATAATTTTTCAGTTACAATTATGATAGCAATTGCTTATGCATGTTCACTCGGTGGAATTTGTACACTCATAGGTACACCTACGAATCTTGCATTTGTAAGAATACTTAAAATCACTTTTCCCAATTCTCCGCAAATAGGTTTTGGAAATTGGATGCTGCTTGGTATTCCTATCTCGATAATCATGCTTTTGTTTGCTGCTTTTCTCCTAACAAAAGTCTTTTACAAATATGATAAATCGCTCAACATTGATCGTAATTTTATCAAAGAAGAATATAAATCACTTGGGAAAATTTCGTTTGAAGAATTGACGATTGCAATTATTTTTTTTACAACAGCCATGCTATGGATTTTTAGAGTTGATATGAATCTTGGATTCATGATAGTTCCTGGGTGGGAAAGACTGGTTTCTTTTTCAAAGTATTTGAATGATGGAACGGTTGCAATAGCAATGGCTTTACTGCTGTTTGTTATTCCTTCTCGGCAGAATGATAATCAAAGAAAAACAATTTTAGACACAACGGTTTTTAACAAAGTACCTTGGGGTATAATTTTACTGTTCGGCGGAGGTTTTGCTCTTGCAGATGGCTTTACATCTACAGGACTTTCTAAATTCATTGGGGTAAAACTGGCATCGTTGACCGATCTTTCGCCTATCATTATTGTGGCATCAGTTGCACTTGTAATAACTTTCTTAACTGAGCTGACTTCTAATACTGCAACTGCTCAAATGGTTTTACCAATTATGGCTTCAATTTCAGTAGCTGCTAAAATTAATCCACTTTTGTTGATGATTACTGCAACAATTTCGGCTTCAATGGCTTTTATGCTGCCGGTAGCAACACCGCCAAATACAATTGTTTTTGCAAGTGAAAGATTGAAGATTATGGATATGGCAAAGGTTGGATTTGTGATGAATCTTTTTGGTGTGATAGTTATAAGTCTTTTAGTTTATCTGATTGGAACGGTTTTATTTGGATTGAATGAATTTCCAGCTTGGGCAAATCCTTAGGTTAATCACATCACAGTATTATAATTTTCGAGTTGACACAATTGGTTTCCTTTTTTAGATTTCAGTTAAATGAAAGAGGAAAACCATAAATATTATTTGCTGATAGTTTTTATTCTTAGTGCATTCATATTAAACGCCTGCCGTGAAGAAGTCATATCACCCAAAAATAATTCTGGAAACATAAATGAACCGTATAAGTCAAGTTATCATAACTCATACACTTTTCTGTTAAATGCAGAAAGCATATCTCAGATGGTTATTGATTATCCAGACATCAGTTATTCAAACAGCCGAATATTTATATCTGTTGTGGATCATGTTTACGGTTCAGTTGAAATTACTGTTCTCACCAACTCGAGGGAAGTACTCTATTGGAATAAATTAGTTGCTGATGATAATGGCTCTTATGGTTTTGTCGAAGGAATCAAACCTGATATAATCGAATTTCATTTTACCTCATTCACCGGAAAGCTCAAGTTTCAGCTTACAGGCGTGCTTTAATATACCTGCATTTCTGTAATTATAAGATTTTTTATTAAAATGTTTAAGTTCATTCGGACTTTTTGTTTATTTTTATACCGAGAAACTTTCCAATCTTAAAAATCACAATGACAGCAAAAAAATATAGAGGAAGAAAAAAGGATTTATCTCCTGGCAGCCCTGTATTTACAGGCGATCAAAAAGTTGATAAGATAATTATTACTGTTTTTGATTATGATGAAAATCATTTTGAAGAAAAGCGAATCCAAAACTTAGATGAACTAAAACAGTTGAGGGATAATGCCAAAACTCTATGGGTAAATCTTGCTGGTTTGCATGATGCATATCTGATTGAAAAAGTAAGTGAGATATTTGGAATTCACTCATTAGTAATTGAAGATATTCTTAACGTGAATCATACTCCAAAGTATGACGAGTTCGATAGTTTCCTTTTTCTGGTTTTAAAAATGATTGATATGAATAAATCTACGCACGAATTAAATATAGAACAGGTTAGCATTATACTTGGTAATAATTATGTAATTACCTTTCAAGAAAATGTTGGCGATGTTTTCGATGTTATAAGAGAAAGAATTCGAACTGCGAAAGGCAGAATTAGAAAAGCCGGCGCTGATTATTTAATGTACAGACTGTTAGACTCGATTGTTGATAATTACTTTGTAACTCTTGAATATGTTGATGATAAAATAGAGATTCTTGAAGAAAAATTATTGGATACTTCTGATGAAAATTTCTTAAAAGAAATTCATAACCTCCGAAAAAATATCCTTAAGCTGAGGCGAGCAGTATATCCATTGCGTGATATGACGTATTATCTGCAAAGAGGTGAAAACCCGCTAATTCAAAAAACAACTATAATGTTTACACGTGATTTGCATGATCACATTAAAAATAACATTGAAACGCTTGAAAATTATCGTGAAATAATTAATGGAGTTCTCGAAGTTCATCTTAGCAATGCAAGCCATAGAATGAATCAGGTTATAAAACTGCTGACGATTATATCAACCATATTTATTCCACTTACCTTTATTGTTGGAATTTATGGAATGAATTTCAATACGCAAGTGAGTATTTTAAATATGCCTGAATTAAATTGGAAATATGGTTATCTGCTTATTATGCTAATCATGTTTTTGATTTCAATCAGCTTGATTGTATTCTTTAAAAGAAAAAAGTGGTTTTAATTTTCATAGCGAGAAAAGTATATGAAATCTGTTTATACATTTATTTTGTTGCTGCTGATAAATATGAGTTCATTCTCACAATTAGCACAGTCGTATTTTCCGACTCAACCGGGATTTAGTTGGATTTACAGAGTTACACCGTTAGACAGCTTGAATGAACCAGTAAGTTCCTTTACATATTATCAGGTGGATTCATTTGCTGTTGTTCAGAATTATCAAGGTAAGAATGCAAGTTATGTTTTATCAAAATCTGGTGCAGCTTTAACACTTCCTTTCCAGCCGTATATTGATACATCTTATCTTTCATTTCAGAATAATGATGCTTACAAGTACTATCGTCTTTTTACTTTTGATTCACTGTTTAGTGGGATTGGAAATCGAAATGTTGGCTCAAAGAATATCAATTATTCATTAGCCGTTGAATCTTTTGAAGGTTGGTTTGCGTATTACAAATTTGCACAAGTGTTAAACATCCATTATCAAATTTTTTCTAAAGATACATCTATAACGTTTGATACATTAACTTTTCCGATTCGGTACGAACTTAAGGGAAAGCGGCTGGCTGATCAAACTATTACAACTGAATTGGGGAGTTTTACATGCAAGAAATTTTTGTTGAGTACAGTTTTAAGCTATCTCCCCTTACCTATTTTACCTATACCTCTTTATACTTTGTATGACACAACGTGGATTGCTCCAAACAATTGGATAGTTAAGCAAACATCTCCGAGTTCTGTAATCAATCTTTCGCCAATTGGATTTGGTTCTTATGTCTTCCCGGGAAGCATGAAAGAAATTATTCCGGAATTACTAACTGGAATTAAAGATGAAAGTTCAGCGCCGAATGATTTTAATTTATATCAGAACTATCCTAATCCATTTAATCCTGTTACAAAGATAAAGTTTAGTATTCAATCAGTAGGGACACAGCGCGCTGTGTCCGTACAATTAAAAGTATATGATATACTCGGAAATGAAGTTGCAACACTTGTTGATGAATACAAACCAGCCGGGAATTATGAAGTAGAATTTAAGGCAAACGGATTATCAAGCGGAATTTATTTTTATAAATTAATTGCTGGTAATTACTCAAGCACTTTGAAGATGATGCTTCTCAGGTAAAATTGCAGGGGCACGATGCATCGTCCTTTACAAAAACATTCTTCTTGACAACAGTCATTTTTATTAACTAATTTTGATTAACAAATTTCATCTATTCCGAGAGAGTTAAAAGTCGGAGATAGGTTACAAAACATTCCTAAGAAAACACGCCGAAAACTCTCCCGAAGAAGAAATGTTGATAATAACTATATCAAATAAGAGGAATGCTTTATGAAAAGCTTTTATTGGTTCACTTCGCTTATCGTGTTTCTACTTCTCAGCACTTTTGTGCAAGCACAAGTTACTAATCTTAAAGTCAACAATTATTCTGCTAACTTTTCTGTCATTCAAGGCGATAGTCTTTGGTGGGAATATAATCTTCCTGTTGGAGGTTCTGCTGTTGGTCAATTATGGGTGGATATAAATAATAACGGAAATATTGATCCTTCAGTTGATAAACAATTATTTGGGGACTTCACTCAAACCGATGGGATATCAGGCGGAAATGGAATGCCTGGCGATTTGGATGGTGCTGTCAACGGACATATTTTTTTCGGAGGACCGAATCTGGGTTTTGCACCTGCAAAATATATTTTCAAATTTACAAACAATAGTATTGGGCAATCAATATGGGGAACTGTAACGCCATTAACCTCACCTACTTTTACAGTTTCAGGTAATGTAACGCCGCCTCCTGCTGTTGCCTCGAACAATATTTTGGTAGTAGGAGAGTCTCAGCAAGGTGGTTTTTGGATGGCAATTACTAATACAAGCGGTAATTATACAATAAACTTTAACTCGTCTGCAACCGGTCAACAATTTCAATTCTCTGTTTTAAGTCAATTCTCACCATACGTTTCATCCCCAAGCGATACTACATTAATCATGACAACGAGTTATACAGGAATTAATTTTACTTTTGTTCAGCCTGCAGCAAAGGTTGTTGGTTACTTGAAAGCGCAGAGTGGTCCAGCACTGGCAAATGTTGAAATCTATTCGTTTCCACAATATGGTCGGAGCGATAAATATACAACTACAGATGCTAATGGTTTTTTTCAATTCGGTTACACACTAAGTGAAATTACATCAAATCCTATCTGGGAATTGCTTGTAGCGCCTGATGGAATAGCACCAACATACTTTCCTCCACAAGTGGGTTCAATTTCACTTCATCAATATGATAGTCTGCGTATTGATTTAACAGCTTTACTTGCGAACTCTACAATAACAGGGCAAGTTAAAGTCAATGGTCAAGCTCCAAATAATGAATCGTTTAGAGTATATGCTTCTACATGGGATAGCGGAGCAACTGTAACTACATCAAATCCAACTAATGGAAATTTTACTCTTAATGTCGTGAACAGCATTTATAATTACTGGTTGGGTTTTAACGATTTACCACAGGGATATTGTTTTACTGGTTTGAATCAATCTGTACAACCGGGTTCGACTAATATTATTCTAAACATTCAAAGCATTTCGTGGCAAACAGTAAACAGCGGTACTTATAATAGTCTTAGGTCAGTTTACTTTGTGAACTCATCTACAGGCTGGACCGCCGGTTCCAATGGCACTTTGCTTAAAACCACCAATACAGGTACAAGCTGGAGTTCCCAAACAACAAATACTTCGAGTACAATTAATGGAATATTCTTTGCTAATGTTTCAACAGGCTGGTTTATAGCTAACGGAGGTATTATTAAGAAAACTACAAATGGTGGAACTAACTGGAATTCACAAAACTCAACTACATCCCATGATTTAAAGGGGATTTATTTTACCAATGATAACCTTGGATGGGTTGTTGGCGGTAATTCTTCTCAGGGTATTATACTAAAGACTACAAATGGCGGTTCGAATTGGGCAATTCAAGATCCTGGTACTGGCAGTAGTCTTAATTCTGTTTTCTTTATTAATTCTACAACAGGCTGGGCTGCTGGTGGTTCAGGCGGATCAGGATCAATACTGAAAACAACAGATGGCGGTTCATCATGGAATTCTCAAGGACCTCCCTGGAGTACGATTAACTCTATTCATTTTTATGATATAAATAATGGCTGGGCTGCCGGGCAATACTCGCAGTGTTGGCATACAACCAATGGAGGTACTGATTGGGAACCACAGTGGGTTGGGACTGATAATCAAAGAGCTGTATTTTCTCTAAGCAGTTCGGTAGCATGGATTGTTACAGATTATGGACACACATACAGAACATATGATGGTGGAACTACCTGGACATCAGAATGTACAGATATGAATGGCAACTTATATTCTCTTCATGCTGTAGGTGACAAATTGTGGACAGTTGGCGATGATGGAACAATCCTTTATAAGTTTGCTTCCTCTATCCGGGAAATCAACCCCACTCAAATTCCATCGTCTTTTGAATTATCACAGAATTTTCCCAATCCCTTTAACCCTAATACAACTATTACGCTTTCCATTCCGTATTTGTCAAACGTTGAAGTTAAGATATATGATATCTTAGGAAATGAGATTACTACATTAGTGAATGAGGAGTTGTCAGGTGGAACATATAAAGTAGATTGGGATGCTACTAATCTCTCAAGCGGAGTTTATTTCTACACAATGAAAGCTGGTGATTTTGTTAATACAAAAAAGATGATATTGTTAAGGTAACAAACCCCACCCCGTCCCTCCCCTTTAGTAAAGGGGAGGGCGAGGGAAGGGTTTAGTACTTCACACAGCCCCTGAACTCATTCGAATTTCTGTCATACTGCCCGGCGATTGCTCCTTTAATCCTTGCAATTCTATCATCAAGTTCATTGATTTGTTGTTTATGGGAGCTAACCAGCAATTGATATTGTTGGTGTCCCTCTATTTATGGTTTTTACAAACGCTTTTTATGTTTTACTTCTTTCTACTTTTCCTTCTGCTCTAATTGATTTTATTAAAAATCTAATTACAAATGCTAAACATCTAAATTTTCTTCTCTCATATCTTATACCACTTGCTTCTAAGCAACAGATATGAAGCTTGTGCAAAAGGATATGAAGCTTGTGTAAAAGGATATGAAGCTTGTGTAAAAGGATATGGAGCTTGTGTAAAAGGATATGAAG